>DAVH01000056.1:19002-24261 GCA_002508545.1 Methanomassiliicoccus sp. UBA6 | reverse complement strand
AAACAGGTTAATATTCCTGTGCCATAATAGTCATCGCCTAACACGAGACACATCCGGATAGGCCGAGCAGGGGTGTCAACCTGTTCAAGCGTTGAAACCTTCGGAGAACCGTAATGGTGAGAAGTTGGTGAATGCGCGAGTAGGCGGGCGAAGGCCCGCTTCGGCTGATTCCAGGTGTCAATGAAAATCGTGTTAGTTTAGGCTATTATGTTCGTACCGAGATCCGACACTGGTGCCCCTAGGTGAGAAGCCTAAGGCGTGTCGGCGTAATCGTAGCGAGGGAATTCGGCAAATTAGCCCCGTACCTTAGGTATAAGGGGTGCCAGCAATGAAGATTGCTGGTCTCAGTAACAAGGGAGCTCCGACTGTTTAATAAAAACACAGGTCACAGCTAGTCCGAAAGGATTTGTATTGTGGCTGAAGCCTGCCCAGTGACGGTATCTGAACCTCGGGTTCAACTGAGCGAAGGACCGTTAAACGGCGGGGGTAACTATGACCCTCTTAAGGTAGCGTAGTACCTTGTCGCTTAATTGGCGACTTGCATGAAGGCCCAACGAGAGCTCTACTGTCCCCGCTTCGAAGCCGGTGAAACTGATAGTACCGGCGCACAATCCGGTATCTTCCACCTGAAAGCGAAGACCCCATGGAGCTTTACTGCAACCTGTTGTTGTGGTACGAGCCCCGATGTGTAGCGTAGGCAGGAGTCGTTACCAGGGTTTGCCGCTAGGCAAATTCCGAGACACCAATGAAACACTGCCCTTCGGGACTCGTATCACTTACTCCTTCGGGAGGACAGCTATAGGTAGGCAGTTTGGGTGGGGCGCCACGCGCTCAAAAAGATAACAAGCGCGCCCAATGGTCAGCTCAGGCAGGTCAGAAATCTGCCGTTGAATGCAAAGGTATAAGCTGGCTTGACGCGGGTTGGGACAATAACAATCCGCGATACGAAAGTAGGGCTTAGCGAACCACTCAGCCTTCTGAATGGGGGCGAGTGATAACAGAAAAGTTACCCTGGGGATAACTGAGTCGTCGCTAGCAAGAGTTCATATCGACCTAGCGGTTTGCTACTTCGCTGTCGGCTCTCCCTATCCTGGCGGTGCAGCAGCTGCCAAGGGTGGGGTTGTTCGCCCATTAAAAGGGATCGTGAGCTGGGTTTAGACCGTCGTGAGACAGGTTTGTTGCTTTTTGGTGGAAGTGTATTGATGCCTGACGGGAAGGATCCTTTAGTACGAGAGGAACGGGGATTCGTCGCCTCTAGTTCATCAGTTGTCTGGCAAGGCACTGCTGAGCAGCCACGCGATAAGGGATAAGAGCTGAACGCATCTAAGCTCGAAACTCCCCCGGAAAAGAGGCATCTTTAGAACGCTCATAAATGATGAGCTTGATAGGACTGGGGTGTAAGCATCAAGGTTCGCCGAGGTGTTCAGCCCGCAGTTACTAATGTTCGCGCCGCGAATGTGTCGGCTTAACAGTCAATCGAATTGCGTATGATTTCACTCTTCCAAATTCTTGATTTTCTATCATTCATCTGGCATTGATCATTTGTAACAAGGTGGAAGCGATTGCATATCTTGCTGAGATCCAGCATGAGCTCTTTTTCATCATTGCGTCGTATCCACACATTAACAATGAATCAGCCTGCATGCTCGGCCCGATCCCGGGCCGACACAAAGCAGAAGCTGAAAACATTATTGCAGCACTGCCTCGCCCGGGACTCATCTGCCCTGATGAGCATGGCCTAAGATTCCGGACACCGGGTTCTCATGATTTTGACGTCTTCCTAGCTCAGCGCGAGCTCGCATCCCGCGACCATAGATGCCGGGGGGCGCATCACCGCCGTTGACGTCATGAGATGATCACGCGGCGATGTGATCGCCCGGCGGCCATCCTCCGCGGGAGGACGATCATCCCCTCCGCGGACGGTCCCGAAAAAAATCACTGCTCGCCGACGCCGTACTTCTCTTTCATGAGCCGGATCATCTTGTCCAGCTCGTGATAGTTCCGCCGGCCGAGGTCCAGGACCTTGCCGTTGGCCAGGGCGAGCTTCAGATTCGTCGGCATCTCCTGCGTGGTGCCCTCGATGCTGACGTTGATCCTGCGCACGATGAGGCGGGAGATGCTCTCCTTGGGAACGAAGCCGGGGAAGCCCCTGACCTTCTCGAGGAAGGAGGTGTGGACCTCCACGCCCTTGGACCACACCTTGATCGGGTAGCTCATCCGGCGGCTGCGGGGGCTGACCACCTCGGTGGCGTAGACCATGAGGGCCAGGGCGACCGCGCCCATCAGGATGGTGGCGACGTTGGACGCCTCGGAGAGGTTCCTTGAAGTGGCCAGATACAGCAGGTAGGCGGCCAGGCCGACCGCGGCCACCCTGCCGAGGTTCTCGAGGTACGACCACCTCCTCCCCGACAATAGCTTTCTCGGCTGCAGCTTCTTCGGTATGATCTCGGTGTACAGCAGCTCGCCCTTGGTCTCGTCACGCACCCTGGTTCCCTTGGCCATTGTGATGGTGAAGGAGAGGAAAATCAAGTATCTTTGCCTAGGTCACCGCTCAAGGTCGGGAGGAACGAGCACCCGCAGCCGCTGCAGCGCCTCCAGCTTCTCCCTCTTCTTGATCTTCGCTTCGTTGACCCCCTGGACCAGGTAATCGATGGCCTGGTCCATGGCCCTCCTGTCGACGGGGTACGGCACCCCGTCCTTGCCGCCGACCGCGAACGAGAACTTCACGGGATCCTTCCAGCTCGGCTCCGCTCCGTAGATAAGCTCGCCGGTGAGCGCCAGCGCGCGCACCGCCGACGGCCCTACGCCCCTGATGGCCAGCAGCTCCTCGTAGTTCGAGGGCTGGAACTCGTACGCGGTCCGAAGCGCCCGCCAGTTCACCGTCCGGGGCATGTGCAGCTTTAGCGGCCGCTCCCCGCACCACTCGTCCAGGGTGCTCTGGCCCTTGGCGACCAGCAGGATGTCCTTCTCCACGTGCTGTACACCGTCGCACACCAGGTCCACCGCGACCTGCCGGGACTCCTCGGACCGCTCCGCGGTCATGTCCAGCGCCCCATCCACCTGGTTCCCCAGGATGGCGGTGTGCGGCTCCTCCACGAACTCGCGGACCTCACCGCTGTTCCACTGGTACCGTCGGGCGTACCCTATGGCATCGGACATGCCCTGCTGCACCACCGTCCAGTTGCCCTTGGCGTCGAACACCAGGGCGTGATGGTACAGGCGGTGGCCGTCCTGGATCGCCGCGCTGTCGATCTTCGCGCACATCCTGGACACGTACACCAGGCGCTCCTGCTCCTCCTCGGAGAGGTCGCATAGGTCCGCGTGGAACGCTATCTCCTCGGGAGTACGCAGCGATACCTTGCCTTTGCCGCCGACCACCACCAGGTCCTTGCGGCCTTCCATCGCCTTCTTCAACGCCCCGCAGGTGACCGTGGTGGTGCCGGAGGAGTGCCAGTCAAAGCCCAGCACGCACGAGAACGCCTGGAACCAGAACGGGTCCGCCAGCCGCCGGAGGTACTCCTCGCTGCCGCACTCCAGCAGCACGACGTCGGAGATCGCGCCGGCGAGCTTGACCATCCGGTTGAACAGCCAGCGCGGGGCGCTGCCGTTGTGGAGCGGGAGGTCGGTCATTCCGGTGCGGGACATGCGTGAACGCACAGCGCGTCAAAGCATAAGCGTTTCCGGGGGCGCGCCGAAAGCGCCGATGGATCACGGGGAGAACATGGTCGTGGTAGCGGTCGGCAGCACGCTGCGCAGCTTGACCATGTGCGGGTGGAACAGCCGCATCTGGTCCGGGAACTCCGGCTCCCGGCCGACGATCTTCGAGACCACGTTGACCTCGGCCCGGCCCATGACCTTCCAGGCGCCGGCCTCGTCCCCGGTATCGGTCATGATGATGATCGGCAGCTTGAGCTTCCCCTGGTCCCAGGGATCGACGATGCTCGCCAGATACTCCAGCTCGTTCCTCTTGATGTGATAGTGCACCCCGTCCTTGCCCTGGTACCCCGCGTCCTTGGCCTTCAGGAGGTCGGCCAGGGAGGCGCGCTTGGACGGCACGTGGCGGTTCATCATCTCCAGGAGCTTTCGTATCTGGGTCTCGTCCTGCATCATCCCGGTCTAGGCTGACGGACATCATGAACTTTTGGCTGGGGAGACCCGATCTCCTCATGGCCGCGCCTGACAGGGGCATTAATTATTATCGACAAGGTGCATGGTGATGCCGATAGAGATGACGCTGGAGGACAGACCGGACCTGAAGGCGATGCTGGAGACGCACCCCTGCTACAACGAGTGCGCCCACAGGAAGTTCGCCCGCATGCATCTGCCGATCGCGCCGAAGTGCAACATCCAGTGCAACTTCTGCAACCGCAAGTACGATTGCACCAACGAGTCCCGTCCCGGCGTGACCTCCGAGGTGCTCACGCCGGAGCAGGCGGTGGAGAAGGTGAGGTTCGTCAAGAGCAAGGTGCCGTACCTCAGCGTCATCGGTATCGCCGGCCCCGGCGACCCGTTGGCAAACGAGGAGACCTTCCGCACGCTGGAGCTCGTGGGCAAGGAGTTCCCGGAGATGACCCTGTGCCTCAGCACCAACGGCCTCAACCTGCCGAAGAGCGTGGACCGGCTGAAGTCGCTGAACGTGAGGTTCATCACCGTCACCATGAACGCCATCGATCCCGAGGTGGGGGCGAAGGTCTACGACTTCGTTAACTACGAGGGAAAGAACTACCGGGGCGTCGAGGGCGCCGCCATACTGCTAAAGAACCAGCAGGAGGGCATCAAGAGGGCGGCGGACGCGGGCATGCTTGTCAAGGTGAACTCGGTCCTCATACCGGGCATCAATGCCGATCACCTGCCGGCGGTGGCGAAGAAGGCGAAGGAGCTGGGGGCATACATCGTTAACATCCTGCCGCTCATCCCGGTCCCGGGCACTAGGTTCGAGAACATACCGGCACCGACCGCGAAGCAGCGCAAGGAGCTGCAGGACCTGTGCGAGGTGGATATCCGCCAGATGCGACACTGCAGGCAGTGCCGGGCGGACGCCATCGGCCTGCTGGGGGAGGACCGCTCGGCGGAGTTCGCGCACTTCACCTGCCAGGCCGGGAAGGCGGACAAGGAGGCGGTCGGCCTGGAGCTGGAGGGCGCCACGAAGTACCGCATCGCCGTGGCCACCAGCGACGGCAGGAACGTCGATCAGCACTTCGGCCACGCCGAGGTCTTCCGCACCTATACCGTGGAAGCGGGGAAGATCTCGGAGGGAGA
>DAVH01000056.1:0-18988 GCA_002508545.1 Methanomassiliicoccus sp. UBA6 | reverse complement strand
ACGAAGATCGACAACACCGCCTCGAAGCTCAGGGGCATGGACGCGGTCATCTCGACCAAGTACGGGGGGCCGGCGGTGGAGATAATCAGAGAGAACGGGATCATACCAATCGAGGACGGCGGCGACGTGCACGAGGCGCTGCGCCGGGCGGTCGACTCCATCTACAAGGAGAGGGCAGCGACCTTCCAGTGAGGTCATGGCATGAAAGGCTCGGACATCCTTGTGAGGCAGCTCGAGAGCGAGGGAGTGCAGCGCGTGTTCGGCATCCCGGGAGAGGAGAACCTCGACCTCATGGATTCGCTGAGGGGCTCTAGCGTCGAGTTCGTGCTGACGCGGCACGAGAGCAGCGCGGCGTTCATGGCCGGGATGGTCGGACGGCTGACCGGACACCCGGGCGTGTGCCTCACCACCCTCGGCCCGGGGGCGGCGAACATGGTCATCGGGGTCNNCCAGCCGATGGTGGCGATGAGCGGCCAGCTGAGCCGCGCTTGCCAGCGGGAGCCCAGGAAGCAGTACCTGAACCTCATGTCGATGTTCCGGCCGATCACCAAGGGCGTGATCTCGCCGGCCTCCGCCGATGAGGTCGCCGGGGCTGCCCAGAGGGCCTTCGGCCTGGCCGCCAAGGAGCGCCCCGGCCCGGTGTACTTAGAGCTTCCTGAGGACGTGATGAAGGAAAGGTCCGAGGAGGACTGTCCATGGTGCGAGGCGATATGTGGTCGTCCGGGCGCCCCGGACCTGGGCGCCGTGAGGGACCTCCTGCTCGGAGCGGAGCATCCCGTAGTATTGGCCGGCGCGGGCGTGGTGCGCGGCCATGCGGGCGCCGATCTCGTTCGGTTCGTCGAGCGGTGGAACGTGCCGGTCGCGATGACCTGGCTGGGCGCGGGCAGCGTGCCGTTCGATCATCCCCTGAGCCTTGGCACGGTGGGCCTGAGGAGGGCGGACATGATGCGGGCGGCGTTCGAGGCCGCGGACCTCGTGGTCCTCGTGGGCTTTGACCCCATGGAGTTCGAGGCACAGTACTGGAACGTCGGGACGGCGAAGAGGATCGTGTACATCGCGGCCACGGCCTGCGATGTTGTCCCGAGCTTCACGCCGGACCAGCAGGTCATCGGCGACCTGAGAGGATCACTGCGCTCGCTCTCCGACCCCGCGCGGGGCGGGACGAACTGGACCGCCGGACTGAAGGCCGAGCTGTCAAAGAGGCTGATCTCGGTGCCGGATGAGGGTGATGGAGTGAAGCCGCAGGCCATCGTACGGGCGATAAGGAACGCGCTCGGTCGAGAGGACATCGCGGTCTCGGACGTCGGCGCGCATCTCATCTGGATGGCGCAACGGTACCCGGTGTACCGCGAGAACACGCTGCTGATGAGCAACGGCCTGATACCGATGGGCGTGGGCGTACCATGGGCCATCGCCGCCAAGCTGGTCCACCCGGACCGTAAGGTCATCGCTTCGGTGGGGGACGGGAGCTTCGCCATGACCGGGATGGAGCTGATGACCGCGAAGGAGCTGGGAACGCCGATGGTGGTCGTGGTGTGGAACGACGGCGAGTACCGGCTCATCAGGGCGAAGCAGGAAGCAGGGTTCGACAAGAGATTCGGGGTCGAGTTCTCGAACCCCGATTACGTTCAGTTCGCCAGGTCGATGGGCATCAAGGGGTACCGCGCCGAGACCGCCGCGCAGCTGGACGACGCCATCGCTCAGGGGCTGAAGGACGAGGAGGTCGTCCTCGTCGATGTGGTCATCGACAGATCGGAGTCCCTGAGGTTCGCGTAGGCCGAGGGCCGCTGAGCGGTTGCCATCAAGGGACCTTCAAGCCCTGGAGCTGGACAGGAAGGGCTTGCTCTCAGCCGGCCATCACTGCGTGACCTTTACCCCGACGATGAGGTCCCGGATGTCCTCGGGCATGCTCAGGGCGATCTTCTCCACCGCATGAGGAGTGGATTTCTTTGCGATCGCGCGCATGACCCCGCGCACGGCGACCTCTGGATCGACATTGGCGCCGGGGAAGTTCTCCCGGACGTGGTTCAGGAACGCAGCACGGGTGCGAAGCTTCAGCGGTTTGTCGGTGGGGTCGTACTGGTCGAAGTACAAGCCCTTCATGATCAGCGGCAGCTGGGCCGAGAACTTGGTCATGTCCTCCAGCGGCAGGCGGTCCCTCACCGCGTGGAGGACAGCCTTGGTGGCGTCGTAGACGCGCTCGTCGTCGTCCCATTTCAGTTCGTCCCTGATCGCGTGCAGCCACTCCATGGTCACTTGCATGCTTCGGTTCAGCGCGATGATGGTGGTCCCGGTCATGATAATCTCCCCTTCACCAATGTATTAGGACCTGCAACGCCAGCACGGCGCGGTCCGGTGCTCCACGTCCATGCTTGAGAGTAATAAGCTTTCCCAACAGGAACCGCGGAGAAGGCGGGGACCTCGGCCACTCAGCCGGTGGGCGTGGAACGTGGAGGGCCGCGACATCTTCGAGGCACATGGTCATGTGCACCGTCAATTCTCGTTGATCGGTGGGACCATGTCGTCTTTACCCACGTGCCATTGATAATCATCGGCCTTGGTTGTTCATTAGATCGTACTACGATAATATTGCATAGATGATCAAGGGCCTTTTCCAATTATTGGACCTGATGGGGTTCATGAGTAGGCGATTATCAAT
Organism: Methanomassiliicoccus sp. UBA6; assembly: GCA_002508545.1. Taxonomy (GTDB): domain Archaea; phylum Thermoplasmatota; class Thermoplasmata; order Methanomassiliicoccales; family Methanomassiliicoccaceae; genus UBA6. The sequence continues at coordinate 16,329 of DAVH01000056.1, read as the reverse complement.
CCATACGCTCCTGAAGAGTGCGGCCCGAAAACTCGGCTTGATGCTGTATCCAGGACTAGTTTCAATCTGCGCACCTATTGGGGGTGGGACCCTACTTGAAGTCTATCAAGCACTCCTTTTCGGCCTTCATGCATAAATGATAGAGAGGCGACAATGTGCCCAATAGGTTAGTTGTGTACTGGTGGGACGTATTCTAGGCGAATATGGGCATTTTCTGTTCCACCATCTCGCAGAGCTTGATTTTCAATCACCTCCCCTATAGCCTATTAATCCTGGTCAGACCTTTTTATCATAATGATAGGTGCTGACATTCCAAAGAGTTACCATGTTTAAAAGACGTGGACGAATTGAAGGTTGGCTAGGAAAATGCCATGGACTAGGGAGTTGGCATCTATCAAATCCGAACATATAAATTATTGAAAATCTAGATGAACTATACAAATGCAGGTAAGTACCATAGCAATCTGGACAATAAAAAACAGATGCATATGAAAAGGATTAAATCGGCCCTCACGCTACTCGCCCAGCATGTCCGAGTTCGATCTTTCATTCTTCAAGGATAACCTCTTCATCCGCAAGGTCTGCCCGAAGTGCGGCCGAGCGTTTTGGTCACAGGGCGACCATCCCAGCTGCGGTGAGTCGCCCTGCGAGGAGTACAGTTTCATCAACAACTCGCCGATCAAGAGGCCATACTCCAATCATGAGATGCGCGAGGAGTACCTCAGCTTCTTCGAGGAGCATGGGCACGGCCGCGTCCGAAGATATCCGATCGTCGCGCGATGGCGTGATGACGTGTTCTTCACCCAGGCCAGTATCTATGATTTCCAGCCGTGGGTGCTCAACGGCGTGGTCGACCCCCCGTTCAATCCCCTGACCATATCCCAGACCTGCGTAAGGTTCAACGACATCGATAACGTGGGAAGGACCGGCCGGCACTACACCTTCTTCGAGATGCTCGCCCACCACGCGTTCAACCGGCCGGGCAAGGAGATCTACTTCAAGGACCGGACTGTCGAGCTCTGCCACAAGTTCTACACCGAGCGCCTTGGCGTGCAGAAGGAGAAGATGCGCTACATCGAGGAGTGGTGGGAGGGCGGCGGTAACTCAGGACCGTGCGTCGAGGTCATCCTCGAGGGCGTCGAGCTCGCCACCCTGGTGTTCATGCAGTACCGCGAGACCCCCGAGGGCCGGAAACCCATGGACATGACCGTCGTCGACACCGGCTACGGGCTGGAGCGCGCGACCTGGATCTCCCAGGGAACACCGTCCGCCTACGAGGCGGTGTTCGGCCCGGTCGTCAAGCATATCCAGGACGAGCTGGGCATCAAGCCGGACCAGCGTGTGCTCGAGGAGTACAGCAAGGTCGCCGGCGCGATGAACATGAAGACCGCGGCGGACATCCGCAACCTGAGGCAGCGCACCGCTGACCGGCTCGGCATCAGCTACGAAGAGCTGATCCAGACCATCGGCCCGATGGAGGACATCTACATCATCTGCGATCACTCTCGCGCGCTGGCGTTCATGCTCAACGATGGTGTCGTTCCGTCGAACGTCCGCGAGGGCTACTTCGCCCGCATGCTGGTGCGGAGAGCCCTTAGGTCGATGCGCTCACTTAACGTCAAGTTCACTCTGGCCGACATCGTGGGCCGGCAGATCGACTACTTCTCGCCGTACTTCCCCGAGCTGGTGGAGAACCGCGAGGACATCATGTCCCTGGTCAAGGTCGAGGAGCAGCGGTACTACGAGACGCTGGAGCGCGGCCGGTCGATCGTGCAGCGCATGACCAAGGACCTCAAGGGCGCCCCCATCACCGTGGACAAGCTCATCGAGCTGTACGACTCCCACGGCCTCAACCCCGAGATCGTCAAGGAGTTCTCCGACGTGCCGGTGGAGATCCCGGACAACTTCTACATGCAGGTGGCCAAGCGGCACGAGTCCACCGCGGTGGCCGAGGAGGAGGGTCCCAAGGCAGATGAGTATCCCCTGGACATGCCGGAGACCGTCCGCTCGTACTACGAGGACCCTGAGGTCATGGCCTTCGAGGCCGATGTCGTCGCCGTCATCAACGGCGCGGTGGTGCTCGACCACACCTACTTCTACCCCGAGGGCGGGGGGCAGGAAGCGGACTACGGCACCATGGACGAGTTCAATGTCATCAACGTGCAGAAGGTGCGCAACACCATCCTGCACTTCCTGGACGGCAAGCACGGCATCAAGGTCGGCGACCGCGTCACCTGCGCGATCAACGAGCCCCGCCGCCGGCAGCTGATGCGCCACCACACCGCGGCGCACATCATCAACGGCTCCGCCCGCGAGATGCTCGGCAACCATGTGTGGCAGTCGGGCGCCCACAAGAGCGTGGACGAGGCCCGCCTGGACATCACCCACTTCGAGAACCTGTCCGAGGAGCAGCGAACCGCCCTCGAGAAGCGGTGCAACGAGGTGGTGCTCGAAGATCATCCCGTTGAGATCAAGTTCATGCCCCGCGACGAGGCCGAGGCCAAGTTCGGCTTCCGCCTGTACCAGGGGGGCGTGGTCCCCGGGAAGATCATTCGGGTTGTGAACACCACCGGCGTGGACGTGGAGGCGTGCGGCGGACTGCATTGCGACAGGACCTCGAGGGTCGGGCCGATACGCATCCTCCGCACCAAGAGAATACAGGACGGTGTCGTGAGGATCGAGTACTCCGCCGGCCTCGCAGCGGTCTGCGGCATGCAGTCGGACAAGGCATGCGTGGACCAGCTGGCGGACAGGATGAACGTCGGCCGGGAGGCGCTCCTGCCGGCGGCGGTGAAGCTGCTCAACGACGTCAAGGAGGACCGCAAGCGCATGGAGGCGATGGCCGCGAAGCTCAACCGGATCGTGGCCGACAACCTGCTGGACAAGGCTGCGCAGGTCGACGGCATCAAGGTCGTGGTCCACCTGGCCGCGGAGGACGAGGACCCCCAGGCGCTCTCGCTCGCCCTCACCTCGCGTCCGGGCGTCATCGCCGTCCTCGGCCTCGCGGACAAGAGCCCCAAGCTCTTCGTGTCTCGCTCGGCGGACGTCAAGCTCGATTGCCGGCCGGTGCTCAAGGAGATCATGAAGCTGGTCGGCGGGGGCGGAGGAGGAAAGCCGGACTTCGCCCAGGGCGGCGGCGGGGATCCGTCGAAGCTGTCCGGAGCGATGGAGCGGGCCCTGGACATAATCAGGGCCGCCATGGCCAAGAAGTGAGGTCCCCGACCTCCTTCCCCAACACGCCCCTATTGACACCACCAGCATCTCTGGAGAGATGATCGGGGAATGGAGAAATCGTTAAATAGGGACTTGCGTGTAGGGGAGACGCTCCATAAACTATATACATAGAATGGATAAAGTTCATACAATTTCATTGGAGGTAGCAGTTTGGCGCAACCTGAAGGACAGGAAAAACCACAAAAGGCCGAGAAGAAGGGAAAGAAGGAGAAGGCGGAGAAGCCGGCAGAGAAGAAGGTCGATGAGAACTTCCGCTACATCGTCCGCATCATGAACTTCGATATCGACGGCAACAAGTCCGTGCTGATGGGTATCCAGAACGTCAAGGGCGTCGGCCCCCGTGTCGCCGCTGTTGTCGCCAAGAGAACCGGCATCAAGCCCTCGGAGAAGATGGGGAACCTGTCCGAAGCGCAGACCGATGAGATCACCAAGGTTATCGCCAGCTACCCGGAGTTCGCCCCCCACTGGGCCGTGAACCGCCAGAACGATGTCGAGTCCGGCGAGGACATGCACATATTCGGCGTGGACCTCGATGTCATGAAGAAGGACGACATCAACCGCATGAAGATGATTCGCTGTTACAAGGGCGTAAGGCACGAGCAGGGACAGAAGGTTCGTGGTCAGAAGACCCGGTCCAACGGACGGACTGGCCTTACCATGGGTGTAAGCAGGCAGAAGGCTCAGCCTGGTGCCTCTTCCCCGGCCGAGAAGAAGTAAGAGAACATTGAGCAGGTGTTAAAATGGGAGATCCGAAGTTCCCTCGCCGGTCCTATGACGCTCCCTCTCACCCCTGGAGAGGAGAGAGAATAAAGGCCGAGACCGAGATATGCAATGCCTACGGTTTGAAGAACAAGCGCGAGCTGTGGAAGGCTCAGGCGGTCCTCAGGAACCTGAGGAACCAGTCCAAGCAGCTGCAGGCCCGCGTCCGCCTTAACGACGAACAGGCCAAGCTGGAGGCGTCGCTTCTGCTGAAGAAGTGCGCCCGCATGGGCCTCCTGCCCATGGAGGGCAGCACCCTGGACGATGTCCTTGGCCTTACCCAGGAAACCATCCTGAACCGCAGGCTGCAGACCCTGGTCCACCGCAAGGGACTCGCCGCCACCGTCAAGCAGGCCCGCCAGTTCATCGTGCATGGCCACGTGTCCATCGACGGCCGCAAGGTGACCATACCCGGCTATGTAGTGAAGAGGAGCGAAGAAGAGAAGATCACCTTCAACCCTCTGTCTCCCATATCCAACGAGCTCCACCCCCTGAGGACCTCGGGCCAGCCGGCCCAGGCTCCCGCGGCCCCGGTCGTGAAGGTCGAAGAGCACGTGAACTCCCAGCCGGAAAGGGTGGAGAAGGTTCTGAAGAAGGTCGCCGCCGATATCGAGGACGAGCCTGCCGATCTGCCTGACCTGACCCCGGAAGCCAAGGAGGAGTGAACATGGGAAAGTGGGGTATCGCGCACATCTACGCCAGCTACAACAACATCATCATCACCCTGACCGACATCACCGGTGCCGAGACGATCACCAAGGCCACTGGTGGCATGGTCGTCAAGGCGGCCAAGGACGAGTCCTCGCCCTACGCGGCCATGAGGGCCGCCGAGAGGGTCGCTGACATCGCCAGGGAGAAAGGCATCGAAGGCATCCACGTGAAGGTCCGCGCTCCGGGCGGCAATAAGGCTACCTCCCCCGGGCCCGGTGCACAGGCTGCCATTCGGGCGCTCGCCCGTGCCGGCATGAAGATCGGCCGGATCGAGGACGTCACTCCCATCCCCCATGATGGGACGAAGAAGAAGGGCGGCAGAAGGGGCCGGAGAGTATAGAGGTTGCATACATGGACCTGAAGATCATCGACCTGACCGAAACCCATGCTAGGTTCGTAGTCTCGGGAATACGCCCGGACATGGCCAACGCGCTGAGGCGCACGCTCATGACCGAGGTCCCCAAGATGGCCATCGAGACCGTCGAGTTCCACCTGGGTCCGATCAGGGACGAGGACGGCAAGGAGTGCGAGAGCGTCAGCCCGCTGTTCGACGAGATCATCGCCCACCGCTTGGGCCTCGTTCCCATCCCTACCGATCCAGATCTCTACGTGTTCAAGGACAAGTGCGCCTGCGATGGCGAGGGCTGCCCGAGCTGCACCATCATGTACTCCCTCAACAAGAAGGGCCCCGCGGAGGTATACTCCGGGGACCTGGAGCCCCTGGGAGGCAAGGAGCTTAGGGTGAAGGACGAGCTCATCCCGATCGTGAAGCTCGGCCCCAAGCAGGCCCTGCTGGTCTATGCTTCCGCCGAGCTCGGGACCGCCAAGAGGCACGCCAAGTGGCAGGTGACCTCGGCCACCGGGTACCGCTACTATCCCACGGTCACCATCGACCTGTCGAAGTGCGACCTGTGCGAGGAGTGCGTCAAGGCCTGCCCCCGCGATGTCCTGGCCTCGAAGGATGAAAAGATCGTCGTCGCCGACCTGGAGAACTGCATCCTGTGCAGCGCTTGCATCAACGCCTGCCCCAGGGCCGCCATCACCACCCACGGCGACAACAGCAAGTTCATCTTCGAGTTCGAGACCGATGGCTCGCTCAGCGCCAAGGACACCCTGAGGAAGGCGCTGGAGATCCTCGAGCAGAGGTTCGACGACTTCCGCGAAGAGGTCGGCCAGCTGATCGAAGGATAAGCCCGGCGAAAAACGCCTTCTGCCCTCGCGGCATCATCTCTTTTACTTTTCACCGCATTTTTCAGCACGTCTCGACGAGCATATGCGTCCACGCTCCCGCAAACTTTCGGGAAGCATATTCGTTCAGGGGGAACCATCAAATATCCTGCACTAAATGGTATCCCCACCAACCAACAGGAGCCAACGGATATGGAAGAAAAGGAAATGGAGAAGTACGTCTGCCCCTACTGCGGCTATATCTACGACCCTGAAGTGGGAGATCCGGACCATGGGATACCGCCCGGGACGGCGTTCGAGGACCTGCCCGACGATTGGACCTGCCCTTACTGCAACGCCCCCAAGAGAAGCTGCCAGAGCTTCTCTTCGGTGATGGGCAGCGTCTAAAGTCCATAAAGGAAGGTCACCGGCCTTTCCTCATTTTTTCTTAATGCTCACATGAAATCGGTGAGCTTGCACTTCTTCACCTTGTCCGATTGGAACAGCGACTTCATCGACTCCTCGACGATGCCGATGCGCTGCTGGGTGTAGGCGTCGAGGTCGAACTTCTCGCTGATCTCCTTGGTGATCTCGAGGTACTTCTTGACGCTCTTCTCGTGGACGGTCAAGGTCAGATTGTTGCCGCAGTAGCAGCGGCCCTTGAGCGGGATGCGGCGGTACTTGGCGCCGCACTTGGTGCACCGCAGCGATTGCGAAGAGAAGGACTTCAGGTTCCCGATCATGTCCGGCAGGAAGTGCTTGGTGATGACGCGGTAGACCACGTCCTTGGCGTCGACCGCCCGGATGATGCGCGCCAGCTCGAGCTGGGCGTTCATCTTGTCGATCATCGTCTCCAAGGTCTTGTACGCCGATTCGCCCGGCCCCTCGGAGATGTCCCTGGTGTCGTGGGTGTAGCCGAAGCTCTCGTACTGCAGCGCCGAGCCGATGCGCCCGGCGACCTGGTCCATGATCGAGTCGATCTCCTTGGGGTGCTTGTACTCCAGGGTCGCGAGGTAGAACTCGAGGGGGTACTCCCACAGCACATCGATGTTGTGCGCCTCCTTGTCGATCTCGTTCGGGTCGAGCCTCGTGGTCAGGACCAGGGGGGCGTCCATCAGCCCGCCCCGGCTCTTCGGCAGGAACTCCTTGGAGAAGTTCAGCAGGCCGTCCAGCAGCAGGATGACGGAATCCTCGTCGCCGTCGGCGTTCCTNNGCGCTTGGCCGCGTGGAAGAACGGGTGACCGTAGCCGACGTTGGTCTTGGTGTACCCGATGATGCGGCACAATATTCCGCCCGACGTGTGCGGCGCCAGCCCGATGGTCAGGTGGCCGATGAGGTCGCTGCGGTTCCGGGCGTTGTAGAACCTTGACAGCCCGTAGTGCTTCTCCAGCAGGTCGTCGACGAAGTCCGCGACCTTGATCAGGTAGTCGCCGCACGACTCCGAGGGTATGATGTCCTGCACCCGGAGCTCGCAGACCTGCTCCGGCGAGGTCAGCTCGGCGCCGTGGGCGTCCCGGACGTACCCGAGCTCGCGGGCCTTCTCCACGCTGAGCCCGATCTCCCGCGGCCGGAAGTGGGTCACCGGCACGTCGGTCATGTCGAACCGGATGGTGCCGTCCTTGAACACGTAGATGTCATGCACCGCGCGGAGCAACCCCTTCTCCAACGCCTCGGGCGTCTTGTTCTTGGAGATCATTCCCTGCACGCCCTTGATCTCCGGGGCCACGGCCACGCCCATCCGGGCCATGGCGCTCTCCATGAGCTTGTTCAGGTCTATGCGCTGCGTCGTCGGGCGGTTCACGGTGAAGGTGTGGGCGCCGCACTCCGCGCAGGAGCAGAGGAAGGTGTTCTTGCCGCACTCTGGGCACTGGCGCAGGCCCATCTCCGCCTCCACCCGCGACTCGTTCGCGGCGGTGGAGAACAGCCGCTGCATGCCGCCGCTCTGGCCCAAGGGGAACAGCGCGTGGGGCGGGGGCTTCATCTTCCGCTCCTTGGCCTTCTCCGGCCTTGCCATCCGGGACCCGATGCGGGTGACCGCGCGGGGCCGCACCTCGATGCCCATGGCCCTGGACACCGCCCTCAGGGTGGGAGAGGAGAACACCTCGTCCGGCTGCTCCCCGGGGTCCGCCAGCGGCGCACGCTCGATGATGCGGCCGCCCTCGAGCCCGAGCCCGAGGCCCTCCAGCAGGGGAAGCGCGTAGAACTCGATGATCACTTCCTGCCCCTCCACCTGGTGGAGCGCGCCCAGCGTCTCCAGGGTCCGCTTGGTCGCCGGTTCCCTCTTGACGTGGAGGGCATTCTCCTTCCATGAGCCGGTGGAGAGCACGTGCGCCCGCAGCGCTGCCAGCTCGTCCAGCGGCAGATCGTACCAGAACAGGTTGAACCTCGGGTGGAGGGGCATCCCGAACTGGCGCGCGATCTCCTTGGCCCGCTCGTAGCTCGGCTCCTGCCAGTCGGCGGGCAGCTCCGCCGTCTTGGACCTGAGCTCGGCCTTGTACCACTCCAGAACGTACCCGGCCGGCGCGAGGATGTGGTTGTTCTCCATGAACTCCCCGTAGGGCAGCAGGACCTCGCCCAGATCGACGATCTCGGCTATCTCCGGGCGGTACCTCTTGGCGTCCTTGACCGTGTTCGCCTGCACCAGGTCCCCGTTCTTCAGCAGCAGGATGGGGCCTTCGATGGTGTCGCAGGGAGTGACCGCTCCCGCCTTACCGGGGCGCTCGATCTTGATCTGGGTGCCGACCGCCAGGAAATCGTCGAGGGCGAACATGGTGGCCGGGTTGATCGCCAGCGCCGCAAGGCCGGTCGTGCGCCCCCGCCCGTACCGCAGCCGGAAGCCGCCCACCCTAGAGGGATGGCAGATGACTGGCCGGCCTGCGACCATGTCCTTGAGGAATTTCGAGTCCGGCACGATCTTCTTGGCCGACTTGTCGTCGCCCTTGTCGTGGCGCTTCTTCCACTCCAGGTACTCGTCGATGAACTCCCAGCCGTCGATCCCCAGCTTCTTGACGTGCTTCTGGATCTTGGGGGCCTTGAGGCACATGCCCTCCGATATGACCAGGCATGCGCCGCCCCGGACGCGGTTGGTCTCGATGCGCGGCAGGTCCCTGAAGCCGGAGATCTCCATCTCCTCGGTGCCCTCGCCGTCAACACACACCGGGCAGCTCCTGGTGATGATCTCTATCTCCTCGTTCCCCGGGGCGTACTGCAGGTGCTGGCACTGCTTGTACAGCGGGATCTCCTCCATGAACCGCTGGACCTCGCCCTCGGTGGGGATGTACTTCCCGATCCCCAGCTCCCGGCGGACGACGTCCCCGATGAGCACGCTGAGCGCCTGGCCCGTTCCTCCCGCGGCTCGGATGGGCCCGGCGAAGGAGATCGACAGGTACTCGCTCCCGTCGGCGTTGCGGCCGATCTTGCATCCGGCGATCCCTTCCAGGGGGGCGACCAGGATGCCTTCGGTGAGCACGGCGAGGCCGACCCGCACCGCGCGGTCTATCGACTCCTCCCGGCTCTTGGCCGGTTGCGTCGCCATCTCCTTGGCCACGAGCAGAGAGACCTCCTCACGGTTGTGGTTCTTGGACAGTTCGCGGATGCGCTCCGCGACCCCCTCTACGTGCCAGTCCTCCAGCAGCTTCTCGCACCTCGAGGCCAGGTCCTCGGCCCTCGGTATCTCGACGAAGACCTCCGGGTCCAGGCCCCTGGAGCGCGCCCTCCGGGCGATGCCGTAGCACTTGTCCGTTTCGGCGAACAGGCTCTTGAAGTAGTCCTCCATGGCCTTGCTGCACGCCACTCCAGCCGTCCTTCTCACCCGCCTTCCGCCGGCACGCTACGCCGGCCATCGGCCATAGCGAGGACGTGAAGATAAATGGTTCGCTTGAAGTGGCGGGAGCGGCGAATCTTCACCCTACGTCGGCAGCTTGTCCAGGTCGTTGACCCGCTGCGCCTTGAGGACCTCCTCGATCCTGGCCACCAGGTCGTCCACCCCCTCGCCGGTCAGCGCCGAGATCCGGGGCCGTCCGGTGAACCTGCCCTCCAGGTCGGCCTTGCTGTCCACCTCGATCATCGGGATGTCGGGGAAGTTGCTCTTGACCGACTCCAGCAGGGCGAGCTGCCTCTCGAGCGTGTACCCGCAGGTCTCCGAGGGATCGATGAGGAAGACGATCACGTCCGCGAGGTACCTCAGCGCCAGGATGGCCTGCAGCTCGATGGCGTTCCTCTTCTCCAGCTCCCGGTCGAGGAGCCCGGGGGTGTCGATCACCTGGTAGGTCCGCCAGCCGCTCTTGAGATGGCCGATGATCACGCCCTTGGTGGTGAAGGGGTAGGGGGCGACGGCCGGCTTCGCCGAGGAGATGCGCTCCACCAGCTGGCTCTTTCCCACGTTGGGGTAGCCGGCGATAACCACCGTCTGCACGGCGGTATCGACGGCAGGCAAGTGCCTAAGCTGGTCCCTCGCCTTCTGGCAGAACATGAGGTCCGGATCGATCCGGTTGATGACCGACGAGAACCTTCCGTAGAACTCCTTGGTCGCCTTGGCCACCTCGTCGATGTTGGGGGCCCGGCGCACCTTGAGCAGGTACTTGCGCTGGAGGTCGGAGCACTTCTCGGCGCACCACGACAGGTTCGCCAGCGCCTTCTTGAGCTTCTCGTGGCCGATGAGCACGTCGATCAGCTGGGAGTAGAACTCGTCCTCCTTCTCCATCCGGGGGAAGGAGCGGACGTACTTGAGCAGCGTGGTGGTGGTCATGTCGCCGATGGCGGTTATCTTGCCGATGTTGGTCTTCTTGACCGTATCGAACGCGGCCGCCCCGCTGACCTCCACCCGGGAAGCTCGGGCGAAGGCCCGGTCCAGGAGCTCCTGGGCTGTCATGATGGTCGGTATCTGCCGCTTCCAGTCCTGCATGTCCTGCCGTAGGAAAGAGCAAGTTATTAAGCTATCATTCGCCGATGGTCCGCACCATGGGCCGCGGGGTCAGGTGCGAGGTGTGGTTGACCGAGGGGGACCGCTCCCTCGTCGGCAGGGAGGAGGCGGCGCTGCTGTCCGCGATCGCCGAGCTGCGCTCCCTACCGGCCGCGGCGGAGGCGTGCGGGATGCTCGCCGAGGACGCCATGAGGTCGATCGCGGCGTTGGAGGAGGCCCTCGGCGCCAGAGTCGCCGGGCCGGATGGGCTCACCTCCGAGGGCATCAAGGTGCTGGAGGAGTACCGCAACAAGAAGCGGCGGGCCGATGAGCAGCTGGCCCACGCGTTCAGGAACCCAACGCTCACCGCCGACGGCATCGTCATCATTGACGGCCGCATCGTCCTCGTCCGCCGGGGACGGGAGCCGGGGAAGGGCAAGTACGCGCTGCCGGGAGGCTTCGTCGAGTATGGCGAGAGGGCCGAGGAGTGCGCGGTGCGCGAGGTGCTGGAAGAAACGGGCCTGCGGACCGAGCCCCTGGGGCTGGTCGGCATCTACTCCGATCCGGCGCGGGACCCCCGGGGGCACATCGTCAGCGCGGTCTTCCACCTCCGGGCGATGGGCGGGGAGCTGCGCGGGGGCGACGATGCTGACAGCGCAGCGCTGTTCGACCTGAGCGCCCTGCCGGAGCTCGCCTTCGACCATGCCCGGATCATCGCCGATCACCTCCGGGCCTCCGGCCGATGGCGCTGAATCCACGGTCATTCCGCTTTCCTCCCGCTATCTGGAAAGCTTTTATACCGGAGGCAGGCGTACAAAGTGAGGATGCTGCAGGACGATCTCGACGCCAGGATACTAAGGTTATTGCAGCGCAACGGCAAGCTCACCTACGAGGAGATAGGTGCGATGGTGGACCGCTCACCGTCGACCATCCGCGACCGCATCAAGAAGCTGGAGGAGAACAAGACGATAATGGGCTACTCCGCCATCGTCAACCACGAGCGGATGGGCATCAGCTCTGACGCTTACATCGCCGCGGATATCCCCCCGGACAAGGCCCAGACGGCCATCGCCTCGCTGTTCTCGATGGAGAACGTTTCCGAGATCCTCCGGGTCACCGGAGAGCGAAGGATCATGTTCCGCGTCCGCGCCGCCGACAACGCGGAGATGGTGGACATCATCGACCGCAAGATCCGGCCCCTCGGCTTCCATAACATCGAGGTGACCGTGGTCCTGGAGCCCGTGGTCCGCTATCCCGGACTATGATCTCTGGTCGACCTTCGGACCGTCCTCCGAGGCGCTCGCCCTCAGCATGCGGCCTTCCTTGGATGCTTTGCCCACGGAGTTCTTCGATACCACCCAGAACTTGCGCGTCAGCAGGCCGCTCTCGAGCACCAGCGGGCTTATGCGGAGCACCCGCTCGAGCTGCTCCGAAGAGTAGAACGCGGTGCCGTACTGCCCGATCATCGTGGCCTTGTGGGCCGATGTCGACAGCGCCATGCTCGACTGCTGAACGATGTGAGCCTCGAACGCTAAGGCATCCTTCCCCAGCCAGTCCAGGTCCCACATCAGGACGGGTTCGGAGCCGTCATCGATCATGCTCTCCGTCTCCGAGCGCAGGAGCTCCTCGAACGCCTTGGCGCTGAAGTGCCCGGATGGGCAAAGGGTCGACCTCGCCGGAATGACCGCCAGATGGCCGTCCTCCACGGCCGCCTCCAACACCCTGGACCGAGGCGTCCGTTCCTCGGCCTCCCAGCGGTCGCTCAGGAGGATGAGACGCTGATCGTCGTCCATCCAGGAAAGCGTGTCAGTGACCACACGTACCTGCTCGGCATCGCTGCGGTAGATGTGTGCTGCACGGTCCCCCCTCCTCAGGCCCTCGTACCATCGCTTCATCTCGATCACCCCCGGGCGATGGTTGCCCGGAACGAGCGATGGCACCCGCCCGGCGGCATCATGGTGATCCGCCAGCCTGGGCCACCGTTCCTTTTCCGCCAAGCACCTTTTCCAGCCGCTTGTCCACCATGTCCCAGTTGACGATGTTCCAGAAGTTGGAAGTATACTTGGTCTTTTCGTTTTTATAATCCAGATAATAGGCGTGTTCCCAGACGTCCATCACCATCAGGACCTTGAACCCGGGTATGACGTAGAGGTCGTGGTCCTTCACCTGGACCAGGAGCGGGCGCATGGTCTGGGTGCACCACACCAGCGTTGCCCACCCCGACGACTCCACGGAGTTGGCGAGCTCGGTGAACTCCTTCTGGAACCGCTCGAAGCTGCCGAACTCCTTGTTCAGGGCATCGGCGATCCTGCCGCCCGGCTTTCCGCCGCCTCCGGAGGACGCGGGCCTCATGTTCTCCCAATACAGCTTGTGAAGGAAATGACCTCCCACGTTGAAGGCCAGGGCTTGAGCCTCGCACTTCATGTTGAGCATCGTGCCGTCGGCCCGGGCCTTGTCCAGCTTCTCGAGGAGAGCATTGGCCTGGTTGACGTACTTCTGGTGATGTCCATCATGATGAACCTTCAACAACTGTTCGGATATGTACGGCGCCAGCTCCCCGTACCCATATGGAAGGGCTGGGAGCGAGTAGGTTCCCTTGCCATCGGTCATGATCGGACTACTTGTCGGAGCGTCCCGTATAATTTATTTTTGTTAAAATTCGGACGGCGATAGCGGTCTGCGGCAGCATCTTCGAGAGGTCGCGGGCGGAGCGTGCCCCGTCAGACTTATCTAGAGACGAGCCTCTATTCGGTCGCCCGCGCGGCAGGTTGTGGATGACCATGTCGAAGATCGATGTCAGGGAGCGCTGGATCGTTCTGCTGATCACCTGCGTGGGCGCACTGATGGGCCCGCTCGACTCGACCATCGTCAGCGTCTCCCTGCCGATCATCTCCAGCGAGCTGGGGATGGATTACGCGACCTCGGTGTGGATCCCCACCGCGTACCTCCTGGCGGTGGCGAGCCTGCTGCTCACCGTCGGCCGGCTATCGGACCTCAGGGGACGCAAGCCCCTCTTCGTCCTGGGCTTCGGCATCTTCGTCATCGGCTCGCTGCTGTGCAGCGTGTCCGTGAACGGAGGGCAGATGATCACCTTCCGCTTCCTGCAGGGGATCGGGGCGGCCATGATCATGTCCACCTCGCCCGCCATCATCACCGCGGCCTTCCCGCCCCAGGAGCGGGGGAAGGCGCTGGGCATCAACGCCATGTCGGTCTACATCGGCCTGAGCCTGGGGCCGCCCCTGGGAGGCTTCCTGACGGCGGCCTTCGGCTGGCCGTCGATCTTCCTGGTCAACGTACCCATAGGGCTGACGGTCATCGCGCTGGCCCTTTGGAAGCTCAAGGAGCCGGCGCGCACCGCCCGCCCCCGGCCCTTCGACCTGAGCGGGGCGGTCGCCTTCGCCGTGGGGCTTTCCGCGTTGCTGACGATCCTCACCCTGGGCGAGGGGCTGGGGTGGACCTCGCCGGCCTCGGTGGCCCTCATCGCTCTCTCCGTTGCCGCCTTCGCGGCCTTCGTCCTCATCGAGCACCGCAAGGGACGGGACGCTATGCTGGACCTCAGGCTGCTCACCGGCAACCGCCTGTTCGCCATGGCCAACATCTCCGCCCTGCTGAACTACACCTCATACTTCGGGATATCGTTCCTGCTGTCGTTCTACATGCAGCGGGTGCTCGGGTATCCCCTTTCCCTCACCGGCCTCGTGCTGCTGTCCATGCCCCTGGTGATGAGCATCCTGTCCCCGGTGATGGGAGCGGCGTCCGACCGGATCGGCTCGAGGGTCCTGGCCTCCGGCGGGATGGTGCTGATCGGGATCGGCCTACTGCTCCTGGGCACCGTGGGAGAGGCCACCTCGACCCTTGAGCTGGTGGCATACCTGGCCATCCTGGGCATAGGAATGGGGATGTTCTCATCGCCCAACACCAGCGCCATCATGGGCTGCGTCTCGAAGGAGCAGCTGGGCGTGGCGTCGGGAACGCTGTCCACCATGCGCACCGTGGGGCAGTCCCTGAGCCTGGTGGTCATGGGGGCGCTGGTGGCCACGGTGGCCTCCACCGCGGTGGTGTCGGAGCTGTTCTCCGGCGGCGGGCCGACCCCGGCCGGCACGGAAGGCTTCGTCAGCGGGATGAGCCTGGCGTTCACCGTGTCCGCGGGGATCGCGTTCGCCGGCGCCGTCACCTCCCTGGCCCGGGGCAAGGTGATCAGGTGCGACATCGAGGGCGAGGGTCCGGCACCCTGAAGCGGGACCGATCGGCATGCCGGGCTTCGTTGTCGATCCTAGGCATCCAAAAGCCTTTATCCCGAGCCATTTTTATCGTCCCCCATGGCCAACCTGAACGTTGCGGTCATCGGTCCGAACGATTATGCCAAGGACCTGGGAAAGAAGGGGACCGCCTCGGACATCACGCTCTACGACCTGAAGCAGGGCACCGACACCGTGACGCTCATCGAGCCGACCAAGTACCCTGACCGTCTGGCCCCGCTGTTCTACGCGGTCTCCATGGCCGACCGGGCGCTGGTGGTGGTGGAGGCGATCAATGCCCAGCTTGGAGAGTGCATCGTCATGCTGCAGTGCGCCGGGGTCAAGCGGGGATACATCATCCTGCGCAACTACCTCACCGCGGACCAGCTGGCACCCGTGATAAAGGGCACGGTGCTGGAGGCCTACCAGCTGGTGGAGGACGACAAGACCGCGCTGCGGCAGATGCTCCTGGAGGAAGCGAGAGGACTGCCGGTGCCTGACGACCAGACCAGGGGCGCGGTGCCCATCGACCACTTCTTCAACGTCAAGGGGGTAGGCACGGTCATCCTCGGCTACGTCACCCATGGACGGATCGAGAAGCACGATGAGCTGAAGGTCCTGCCGACCGACCGGAAGGCCCTGGTCCGCTCGATCCAGAAGCACGACGATGACTTCGACGACGCGGTCCGCGGCGACCGTGTCGGCCTGGCCCTGAAGAACATCGACGTTGAGCAGCTGGACCGGGGGTACGTGCTCACCGCGGACGACCGCGTGAAGAGCGACGCCAAGGTGACCGCGGAGGCGGAGCTGGTCAACTACTGGAAGACGCCCCTCAAGGAGGGCATGGTCCTCCACCTCGGCCACTGGATGCAGTTCCTCGGCGCCCGCGTGGAGGCGGTGAAGGACAGCGGCGACTTCCGCCGGCCGACAGTTACCCTGGCGCTGGACAAGCCGGTGGTGCACCCGCCCGGCTCCCGAGCGGTGCTGATGTACCTCGAGGGCGGAAAGCTGAGGGTCGCCGGCTCGCTCCTGCTCCCTTGAGCGACAGGACGATAAACCGGGGCGGGAATATACTGGCGGGAGAGAGATGGACTTCGAGAAGTACACCGTCGATCTGAACGCGAAGTGTGTGTGCGGGTGCATGGAAGGCGACCGGATCCACAAGATCTACCGGTTCCCCAATGATTACGGCGCGTCGGTGGTTTCCGCCCCGAAGGCCGACGCCGGGGCGAGGGGCACCTTCCGCCTCTACGTCCTTCACTTCGAATCGCCGGGCCCGGAGCACGAGTACGAGATCGCCAGGGATACGGGGCTCACGGA
>DAVH01000025.1:57342-66432 GCA_002508545.1 Methanomassiliicoccus sp. UBA6 | reverse complement strand
CGGGATTTGAACCCGCGGCCTCGACATTGCGAATGTCGCGATCTTCCAGCTGATCTATCTGCCCTTGTAGGTCGAGGTAATGGAATCCTGCATATAATCCTTTCCGGTCCGGGCGAGGCTGGCGAGAGATGTGGGACCGGCCTTTGGTCAGCAACTATCCCCTTCGCTCCCCGACAAAATCACCACTTACGAATGACGCGATATCACCCGTCCGCCATCGATCAAAAACCTCGACCTGCTGACGAAACACCTTCGGCCACTATACAATCGTAACATTCCATCTTACACTCCTAAATACGATAGGCCGTTACCTGAGTGGCGTGGCGCCTGACAAGGTCTCGCTGGTCCGCTGCGAGAATTATGACAAGAGCACCGTCGACGCGGCCGTCCGGAGGTCGGTGGACCTGCTGGGCGGCATCGAGAAGCTCGTCAGGCCGGGCGCCCGGGTGGTGCTGAAGCCGAACCTGCTCATCGACGCCTCGCCGGAGGAGTGCGTGACCACCGACCCGGCGATGGTGCTCGCGGTCGGCAGGCTCTTAAGGTCCATCGGCTGCAGCGTGACCATCGCCGACTCTCCCGGTTCCTTCCTCCCGTACACCGCGGAGACGCTGACCCGGGTGTACAGCAAGAGCGGCATGCTCGCCGCAGCGAGAGAACTGGGCATACCGGTGAACCTCGGTGTCGGATCGAGGGAGATCCCCTACCGCCAGGGGCGGGCGCTGAAGAGCATCAAGGTGATCGACCCGGTGCTGGACGCCGACGCGGTCATCGTCATCTCCAAGCTGAAGACTCACTTAGCGACAGGCCTCACCGGCGCGACCAAGAACATCTTCGGCGTCGTCCCCGGCCTGGAGAAGAAAGCGATCCACGCCCGTTTGCGGACCCCGGTCAGATTCGCCGACGCGCTCGTCGACCTCAACGAGCGCCTGAAGCCCAAGCTGCAGATCATGGACGCGGTGATGGCCATGGAGGGCGACGGTCCGACCTCCGGGAGGCCGAAGGCGATGAACGCAGTGCTCGCCGGGACGAGTCCATACGCGGTCGACGCCGTCGCCGCCCGGCTCATGCGCCTCGATCCCATGAGGGTGACGACCCTGCAGGCCGCCGCGCGCAGGAAGCTTCTCGACATCAACGGCATCGAGGTCGTCGGCGAGAGCGTCGAGTCGATGGCAGTGCGTGACTTCGCGCTCCCGTACACCTTCGTCCACGCCGCCTCCGGCTCCATCCTCAGGAAGGCAACGGCATCGGCGATATCCTGCCTCGGCCTGGACCGCGCCCGCCCGGAGGTCTCGCCGTCGTGCAAGGGCTGCGGAGCATGCGCTAAAAGCTGCCCCGCGGAGGCGATAAACATCGTCAGCAAGAGGGCGCTCATCGACCGCAGCAAGTGCATCGAATGCTACTGCTGCCACGAGATGTGCACGAACAAGGCGATCGAGCTGCGCAAGAACTTTTTCGGAAGAGCGCTCGACCGCGCCATCGTCAGGACCGACACCAAGGGCTAGGCGGGCACCTCAGCTATATCCGGGAGGATCTCATACCCGAGCACCATGACGGAAGAGCTCCAGGTCAAGCTGGGAGACGAGCTCGTGATCGCCCTCGACGCCAACCCGACGACCGGATACTCCTGGGAGGCGTCGTTCGATCAGGAGATGCTCGCACTCTTGAAGCAGGAATATCGCCGAAGCTCGGAGCTGATCGGCAGCGGCGGCACCGCGGTCTTCGTCTTCCGGCCGCTGAAGCGGGGAAGTGGAACTATCGAGCTTAGATACCGGAGGCCCTGGGAGCCGGAGGCCGTCGAGACACGGACCTACGCCGTGACGATCGACTGAAAAGGAAAAGGCTGACCGATCGTCCGCAGTAGGATGCCGAGGTCCACTATCGGATGTATCCGGCACGGCACTGGCAGGTTTTTTATCACAGGCGTTCCCACGTCCCGGTCATGCTCTTCAGGGAAGGGAGCGAAGACCGGGGCGAAGGGGAGGAGACCGTTTCGAAGTTCAAGCCCTCGCACACCGAGGTGGTCCATCATGCCCTCTACCATCGAGAGGAGGAACTGAGGAGAGACCATCCGGAAGCGAGAGTGGAGCACGAGCTCCAGGACAGCGAGCCGAGGGCCATCCTGTGGCTGGTCGGCGCGGACGGGACGGTATTGGCGAAGGAGTTCCTGGAGACCGCCTTCTCCGCCGACCAGGCAGGGAGAGATGACGAGTACATCGACGCCGCCAGGCGGTACAGCCGCGTGGCCATCCACTACCCGAGGATGTTCGTGGACAAGGATTACGTCATCCGGCGTATAGCCGAGCTCTGGGTAAAGCTCGCGGACAGCGATATCCAGGAGAGAGCCTCGATCCGCGGGTTCCTTTACGACCGGGACGGGCGGACGATCCTGGAAGTCTGAGCCTCAACGTCATGAGGCCGCACGCAGGAAGAGCACACGCTCTCTAATGGCTTGAGGACGCGCCCTCGATAACCTTCATCGTCTCGCGCGCGAACTCCCTCGCGCGGTCCAGACTTCCCGGCGCCAGCGGGCCTCGGATGCCGGTGACCTCGAGGCGAAGGACCTCGGGATGCACCTTCAGCCCCCTCTTCTCGGCCAGCGCCTTCAGCCGGGGGGCGGCCCCGTTCTCCGTCCACCTGATCATGCGCTCCCGGTACCTCTCCTTCTCCGGCAGGCGCAGGACGGTGTCGAACATCACGACCGTCCTCGCAGCCCAGTTGGACTTCCTCAGCCTCTTCACGAACCTCTTCGACCGAGAGGTCATGCGCCCGTTGCGCGTCGGGGAGCCGATGAACGCGAAGTCCGCCTCCGCCCGCAACGGCACCCACTTCCCAAGATCGATCACCTCGACCTCGTGACCCTGGTCCCTCAGCTCTTCGGCGATGGCCTCGCCCACCCTCATTGTGTTCCCGAACACGCTGTCGAACGCGACGATACCCTTCATCATCATCCCTCGTGCGCCCGATCGATGCACATCGCTCAGCGCAGATGCCGCTCAATCATCGAACTTCGCTAAGAACGTGACGATTGCGCCCGATGAGGCTTCCTCCCTGGAAAAAAGATAAACAGGATAGAGCCATTGTCCTCACATCATGCCTGCCATTCGCTCCATCACTCTGCCGTTCAAGGTCCCAGTGTCGCCCACCGTGGCGGTGGACCGATTTGTCAACATCTTCGTCATCGAGAGCGAGAAGCTCGCGCTCGTCGACGCGGGGGTCAAGGGCTCGGAGAAGGCGATTTTCCAGAAGGTCAGGGCCATGGGGCGGCGGCCGAACGAGATCGACAAGCTCATTCTAACGCACTCGCACCCGGACCACATCGGCGCCGCCGCGGAGATCGTTGCCGCGACCGGGTGCGAGGTCATCGCCCACCGCGCCGAGCGGGCGTGGATCGAGGACCCGGCCGTCCAGAAGGCCGAGCGTCCCGTTCCCGGGTTCGACACCCTGGTCTCCGGGCCGGTGCGCGTCGACCGGGCCGTCACCGACGGCGACGAGGTCGATGTCGCCTCCTTCGGCCTAAAGGTCGTCCACACTCCCGGCCACTCGGCCGGCTCGATCACCCTGTGGTCGCCGTCGGAGCGCGTGGCCATCACCGGCGACGCCGTCCCCGCGCCCGGCGACCTGCCGATCTACGACGACGCGTTCGAGACCCTCGGCTCGCTGCGCCGCCTGCGCTCGCTGGGAATGGAGGTCATGCTCTCGGCGTGGGCCGATCCGCTGGAGGGCCATGCCATCAACAAGCGGCTGGACGACGCATCGCAGCTGGTGCAGACGGTGCACCGCTCGGTCGTCCGCAACTCGACCGGGATGGAAGTGACCCCGGAGCTGCTGCAGAAGGTGGCGCGGGACATCGGGCTGCCCCCTCAGGCGGTCAACCCGATGCTCGCCCGGACGGTGCAGTCGCACCTCCGGTACAAGTACAACGTGTCCCGGTGATCAGATGATCTTCCGCCCCAGCGTCGCCTCCGCGCGCGCGATGGTGCGGTCGACCATCTCCGGGGCCTTGCCGACGTAGTTGTCAGGGTCCATGACCGAGTCCAGCTCCTTGGCGGAGAGGTATTTCCTCACCGTGCTGTTGGCCTTCAGGGCCTCCTTGAGGCCCTTGCCCTCCTCCTCGGCCTTCATGCTGGCCTTGCGGACCAGCTCGTGAGCCTGCTGTCTCCCCAGGCCCTTGCTCGCGAGAGCGAGAAGCACCGACTCGGCCATCATGAAGCCTTTGGCCGACTCGATGTTGCGGCGCATGTTCCTCTCGTTCACCGACAGGTGGGCGAACACGTCGTTCATCTTCGCCAGGATGTCGTCGGTGAGCACCGCCACGTGCGGGAGGATGAACCTCTCGGCCGAGGAGTTCGACAGATCGCGTTCATGCCACAGCACCATGCACTCCATCTGCGGAGCGAGGTACGAGCGGACCACGCGGGCGAGGCCGGAGATGTTCTCCGAGAGCATGGGGTTCTTCTTCTGGGCCATGGTCGACGAGCCGACCTGCTTCTTAGCGTCGAAGGCCTCGGCGACCTCGCCGATCTCCGAGCGCTGGAGGTTGCGGACCTCCGTGGCGTAGCGCTCGCAAGAAGTGGCGATGAGACCGAGCACGAACACCAGCTCGGCGTAGCGGTCGCGGTTCACCAGCTGGGTGGCCGCCTCCTCGTAGCCGAGCCCGAGGTCCCTCATGACCAGCTCCTGGACCTGGAAGAACTTCTCCCCGAACCCGGCACCGGTGCCGATGGCCCCGGACATCTTCCCCACGCACACCCGGGGGCGGATCTCGCGGAGCCGCTCGCGGTGGCGGAGCAGCTCGGAGATGTACCCGGCGACCTTGAAGCCGAAGGTGGTCGGTATGGCGAACTGGCCGTGGGTACGGCCCATCATGACCGTGCGGCGGTGCTTGAACGCCAGCGCGGACATGGTGATGATCAGCGTGTCCAGGTCGCGCTCGATGATGCTCAGGGCATCCTTGAACTCGAGGGCCGCGGCGGTGTCCACGATGTCGTTGGACGTCGCGCCGAGGTGCACGTACCGGCCGGCCTCGCCGCACTGCTCCGCGATGGCGGTGACCATGGACATGACGTCGTGCTTGGTCTCGGCCTCGATGGCCTTGACCCTCTCCAGCTTCACGTGCTCCGGCGTGCACTTCGCCGAGATGATCTCGGCCGCATCCTCGGGGATGTCGCCCAGCTTGGCGTGCGCTCTCGCCAGGGCAGCCTCGACCAGCAGCTGGGTGCGGAGGCGGTTCTCCTCGGAGAACACCGCCTTCATCTCCTTTCTTCCATAGCGGTAATCTAGGGGACAGATGAGCATGATAGGCCCAAGGATAAAAGGGGGGCGATTTAAAATTATTCCATGCGCGCAGGCCCGCGGTGCGGTGAAAGGTCGCCGGGCTGCGATAAAGGGACCTTGCTGGCCATGTTCCCGCGGCGGCCTCCTGCTCGCGGTGCGAAGCGGGAGCGGAAATCCTTTATAGTGATATGGTTAATATTGACGCCAGCGTATAATGGAAGCTGAGGATGATGCCGTTCTCCCTAAGCGCCGATAAACAAAGGGGAAAGGTTCCCCAAGTGTTGCTAGACTTCTTGCGAGCACCGGGAGGGCACTCGCTCATGCTCAAGGGCGACGCCGGTACTGGGAAGACCACGCTGGCACTGCAGGTCATCGAGGAGCTTGCCGACGAGCAGCCCGATTACTACCTCTCCACCCGCGTCTCCGACGAGGCGCTCTTCCGCCAGTTCCCGTGGGCCCGCGACCGGGCGCGGAGGGACAACATCCTGAAGGCGGGGAAGACCTTCCTTAGGAGGAACCGGGAGACCGGCCCGGCTATCGGGGAGTCCCCGGCGGCCGAGCACCTGACGCTCCTCGCGGCGAAAGACCTCCTCAAGGTGCTGAACAAGCAGGAGCAATCGCCGACGGTCGTGCGCTCCGAGCTCCAGAGGCTGGAGGGCCAGGTGGAGGCGGGCGAGGTCGGAGGCGAGGGAGAGGAAGGCTTCACCGGCGAGATCACCCAGGACGAGATCACCCTTGACCTCGGGGTCATCCTACCGGAGATGGAGGTCGCCTACGACCTCGCGGAGTCGAACCTGCCGAGGAAGACGCTGGTGGTGGTCGACTCGATAAACGCGCTCTCCGAGCGGTACGGGATCAGCGCGGAGAGGATCATCAACACGCTGCAGAAGGACCTGGTGGAGAACTCGGGCACCAACATCATCTACACCCTCGAGGAATCGGGGAAGACCTCCCTCGACTACCTGGGCGACGGCGTCATCCAGATGCAGTCCGGTGACTGCGACGGCCGCAGGATAAGGCAGATGGTGATCGAGAAGCTGAGGGGTGTCTCGGTCGACCAGTGGAAGTACTACCTCACTCTTACCGGCGGGCGCATGTCCGTCTTCGAGCCCACCTGGGTGAAGATACCGGAGCACATGTCCAAGCACGTGGCGGTCAAGGACCCCACCCCGCGGACGGTGTCGTCCGGCAACTTCTACATCGACCAGTACTTCGGCGGCTTCCCCAAGGGCTCCCTCATCCTGTGGGAGTTCGACCTGGACGTCCACCTCGACGTGGTCCGCTGCCTCGAGCTGGGGATCATGAGCGACTTCCTGGAGAAGGGGCGGGGAGTGGTGTGGCTTCCGACCTACGCGACGGACTACTCGATCGTCGACGAGCAGATGCGCATGCTGGTCGGTCCTGAACCGTTGACCAGGAGCTTCCGCATTCTGGACACCGATGCCGGGCAGGAGCAGAGCTACCCGTTCATCACCGCCATCGAGGGCGAGGACGCCGGGCAGGACCTGCGGATGTCCCAGATCAAGTACATGCTTGGTGACTCGTCCTCCCCGTACCTCAGCGTGCTGGGCTACGACGCCATGGAAGGGGTGTACGGGACCAACGTGTTCAAGCAGACCCTGGCCCACATCGACGCCATGCGCCGGGCCGGGCACGTGGTGGTGGCGATCGCCTCGGCGATGTCGCAGTCGCTGCCGATGCTGCGGGAGCAGGCCAAGATCCATCTCCGGTTCGAGAACATGGCGGGGTGCGTCATGCTCGCGGGGATGAAGCCCCACTCGCCGTACTACTATCTCGATTTCTCCGGCAACGTCGACGCGCTGCCGGCCCCGCGCCTGATCCCGATGATCTGAGCCGGGGGACCTTTTTTTCTCCCCATTTTCTTATTCGTTCATCGCCTCAACGGTACAGCCGCGGCCATTATCCATTATCATTATCTATTAAGATACATGCTTTTCTCGTTATCGGATTCAGGAATCTGGAACCGACATTAGGAAAATGCGGCATTCGGGGGCCCATATGAAGCAATAAGACACGAAATCTGGATTGATATTGATAACGAGAAATAAAAAATATCAAGCTTGATATTTTTATGCGAATATCTTTAATAACCCCGATATTTTCTTGAATCCGATGGAAGGAATCGAGTTCCGCGATGAAGAACTGTCGCGGCTCATCTCCGACGAGTACGCCGGAAAGATCCTAAGTGCCACATACAAGCATCCCATGTCGGTCCAGCAGATCAGCCGGGGCTGTGCCATCCCCATCGCCGTCGCCTACCGGCGCGTGGCCAAGATGGAGGAGCACGGCTTGGTCAAGTGCGTAGGCTACGAGGAGGTCTACCGGGGAAAGAAGGTGTCCTACTACGAGTGCGCGGTCAACATGGCCAAGGTCACCTTCGCCGCGGGCAAGTTCGACATCGAGATCGACTTCCTGCCCGAGTCCGAGCTCTCCCGCATCGGTCCTTCGATCATCGACGAGGGCGAGGACGTCTGAACGACGTGATCAACGCCATCGGTCGAGCGTTCTTAAGGCCGGGCGGCGTCCATAAATATTAAAGGTAAACAAGACTTTCTCCCCCCAAAGAATGGGGATGGGTATTCTGGGTAGAACAAGCCAACGACAATTTAATATAAAGTCCATATCCCCAATGATGGTGGATGACGAGGGGATTGGCATAGACATCCTCCGAGTATCGCAACTGCTGACCGACGAGTATTCTATCAAGATCCTCGTGGCCACGGTGCGCCAGCCTAAGTCGGCGCAGGAGATNNATCAAGGACCTGGAGAGCGCAGGCCTGCTCGTTTGCCAGGAGCGACGCCTGTCCCAGCAGGGCAAGCGGGTCTCCTTCTACCTCTCGATGCTGAAGAACGCCTACGTCTTCTTCGAGGACGGCAGCCTGAGGGTGAAGTTCCAGCTCAAGACCGGCGGGGCCGACCGCTTCGGCGAGGATTGGCACGAGGTGAAGCTCGAGCCGGGGAAGCCGGAGGGCAAGGAAAAGAAGGGGGAGCAAGGGGATGAGGCCGAGGACGAGGAAAAAAGGTCGTAGCTGGCCTCGACCTAGTGTAAACTCCAGAAGATAGTAAATATTATAAACAAGCGTCAGTATGCCCATTATCGCCAAGCAATTTTATTCGCTTGCTATTGAGTGTGAACGTTATGACTGAACTCTTGGAGGAGCTCGAACAAAAGCGCCAACTCCATAACGTCGAGGCTGAGAGGCACAGGAAGGCCCGCGACGAACTGAATGAGAAGACCAGGGAATGGGTTGAGAAGAGGGATGCCCTGAACGCTAAGGTCAGGGAGCTTGTTGACCAGGCCGCCAAACACCGCGAGGCTCGGGACCAGCTTAACGTGAAGGTCCGGGAGTCGAAGGAGCAGCGGGACAAGTGGAACAAACTCGTCAATGAGCTGAACGAAAAGGTCACGAAGATCAAGAAGGACAACCTTCCGAAGAACGGACCCCCGGTCTCCAAGCTTAAGAAGGAGCTTAAGAGCCTTGAGTTCAAGCAGATGACCTCCGTGCTCTCGAAGGAGAAGGAGCAGGAGATCATCGAACAGATGGGCCAGCTGCAGGCCCAGATCAAGGAGCGCGAGAAGGCCTACGACCAGAACGAGGAGGTCAAGAACGCGATCAAGGAGCTTCGCGAGGCCAAGGAGCAAGCTGAAACCTATCACCGCTCCGTTTCCGAGTCAGCTGAGAAGGCCCAGGCCGAGCATGACGCGATGATCGCCCTGTACGAGCAGGCCGATGCCCTGAGAAAGGAGGCTGACGCGGCTCAGGAGTCCTTCATCGCCAACAAGATCAACGCCGA
>DAVH01000025.1:0-57292 GCA_002508545.1 Methanomassiliicoccus sp. UBA6 | reverse complement strand
GACGACGAGGCCTCGGCCAAGGAAGAGGCGGAGAAGATCTTCGAGAAGTTCAAGGCCGGCGAGAAGCTGAGCACCGAGGACCTGATGGCCCTCCAGAAGTCCGGCTATCTTTAAACCAATTCCTCAAACCCCTTCAATAACCATATTTTTGATTCTCTATATTATTCGAAACTGTAGACATAAGCTATATATAGGCTTGAGATAATATTAGGAGTGGGAAGCGTTGGGCTAGTTTACAGAGTGCATCCCATCCCTTCTGACAGAGCTAGCCCTTCCCACTTCCTTTTTGGTCTGGTTCTTTGTCCCAGTGAGATCCATCTTGTTCTTTGCGTTTATCGCCGCCATGGCCACGGTCGCCCACGGATCCTCGCGGTCCTGCAACGAGATGCGCAGCCAGGGAGGTTTCGATTGTATCTTTAGGGCACGCCGCTGCTCACCGGCAGGCATCAACACCTGCGGCCTCGGCGGAAGTGAGGCCGAAGCGCGGGGACGGGGACAACAAGCTTTAAAACGCTCGTTCGCTCTCAGCTACCCAGGTACTTAGATGGTCCTGGAAAATCTCGGTCAATCGCTCCGCAACGTGCTCAAGAAGATCACCGGAGCATCTCACATCGACGAAGCCCTGGTCAAGGAGATCACCCGGGACATCCAGAGGGCGCTCCTGCAGGCCGACGTGAACGTGAAGCTGGTGCTGGAGATGACCAAGGAGGTCGAGCGGAGGGCGCTCAACGAGCAACCGCCGGCGGGCACCAGCCCCAAGGAGCATGTCATCCGCATCATCTACGATGAGCTGACCAAGATCCTCGGGACCCCGAGGCCGCTGCCCATCGCCAAGCAGACCATAATGATGGTCGGCCTGTACGGTCAAGGCAAGACCACGACCACCGGCAAGCTGGCACGGTACTTCCACAAGAAGGGGCTGAAGGTCGGGGTCGTCGCCGCTGATGTTCACCGGCCGGCCGCGTACGATCAGCTGCAGCAGATCGCCGAGAAGGTGGGCGTGCAGATCTACGGGAAGCCGGGGGAGAAGGACGCCGCTAAGATCGCGCGGGAGGGCATGGAGCACTTCTCCCACATGGACGTCGTGCTCGTCGATACCTCCGGACGCCATGCGCTGGAGGACGACCTCATATCCGAGCTCAAGCGCGTGGCCGACGTGGTGAAGCCGACGGAGCGCATCCTCGTCCTCGACGCCGCGGTGGGCCAGCAGGCAGGGCCGCAGGCCAAGGCGTTCCACGACGCGGTCGGGGTCACCAGCGTCATCATCACCAAGATGGACGGAACCGCCAAGGGCGGGGGCGCGCTCAGCGCGGTCGCCCAGACCAAGGCGTCCATCGTGTTCATCGGGGTGGGCGAGCACCTAACCGACCTGGAGCCGTTCGAGCCCACCCGGTTCATCTCCCGCCTGCTGGGGATGGGGGACATCCAGAGCCTGCTGGAGGCGGCCAAGGACAACATCTCGGAAGCGGAGGCGGAGGAAACGGTCAAGAAGATGATGGCCGGACGCTTCACCCTCAAGGAGATGTACGAGCAGATGGAGATGCTCACAAACATGGGGCCGCTGAAGAAGCTCGTCTCCATGCTCCCCGGGATGCCGGGCATGAGCGACAAGATCGACATGGAGCAGAGCCAGGAGAAGCTCCGCAAGTTCCGGTTCATCATGGACTCCATGACCGACGAGGAGATGGAGGACCCCAAGCTCATCAAGTCCACCCGCATCAACCGCATCGCCCGCGGGGCCGGCGTGGAGGGCAAGGACGTCCGCGAGCTGCTGAAGCAGTACAACATGTCCAAGAAGGCGGTCAAGGGGTTCATGGGCAACCGCAAGTTCCGCAAGCAGCTGATGAAGCAGTTCCAGTCCGGCGACATGGGGCAGACGCAATGAACCGCTTCATCGTGGTCGGCCACAAGGCCGTTACCTCCGGGGACTTCAAGCTCGATGACATGGCCGGGGGCGCGGGCCGTCTGGACATCCTGCTGAGGTGCATCAACTCCGCGCTGTTCCTCTCCCACGGCATCCGCAGGGACGTCGAGATATTCCTCATCCTGCAGGGCGAGCCGGACCCGCCGCGGACGATCCGCATCAACGGCTCCGAGGTCCGCTACCTCAATCCAGACGAGAGGTCCACCGGGGCGCTGGTCCGCAACGCATTGGTGAAGAAGCTGGACGGCGACGAGGTCCGCTCCTCGCCGGGCATATACATCTCCCGGCGGTCGTTCAAGCAGGTGATCGATGAGCTCGCGTCCATCAGCCGCCTCGTCTACCTGAAGGAGGACGGGCAGGACGTGAGGCAGCAGGAGCTCGAGGGGGACCTGACCTTCATCGTGTCGGACCACCAGGACCTGCGGGAGGACGAGGAGGCCGAGCTGCTCGCCCACTCCCCGCTCACGGTCACCCTTGGCCCGCACTCCTACCACGCGGACCACTGCATCACCATAATGCTCAACGAGCTGGACCGCCGGAGATGGAACGAACCTTGATATCAGATGGAAGCAGATGACACTCGAGGTCGTGAAGATGAGGGCCGTATGTCCCCGTGATGGTTGCGAGTACATCGCCTACGGCGATGATGAGAGGGAGCTGAGGAAGGACCTGCGCTACCATGTCCTGAGCATTCACAACAGCGATGAGCTCCCGGAAGAGCTGGATATCCTCGAGGAAAACCGCTCCCTCTAATATACGACGGTTCGTAAATTTTTTCTAGCTGGCGTATCCCTTTCCACCTCGGGGTATTCATGAGGCTAAGGGAAAAGGAGATCACCGACCGCAACGAGATCGAGGAACTGCTCAAGGGAGAGAAGGTCTGCCGCATGGCCATGTGCGACGGCGACACCCCGTACGTGGTGCCGACGACCTACGGCTATGCCAACGGGGTCATCTACATGCATTCCTCCAAGCTCGGGCGCAAGATCGACGTGCTGAGGGAGAATAACCGGGTGTGCGTGGCCATCGACACCGGGCATGATCTGGTCCAGGGACCGTTGGACACGTCGTGCAAATCGACCATAAGGTTCAAGAGCGTCATCGCCACCGGCCGGGCCAAGTTCGTCGAGGACGAGGGCGAGAAGAAGAAGGGCATGGACGTCATCATGAGGCAAATGTTCGGCGACCAGGCGTTCCAGTACTCGCCGGAGGGCATCCGGGACATGGCGATCATCAAGATCGAGCTGGAGTCGGTCACCGGCAAGAAGTCGGGATATTAGGCCGCCGGTATCACGTGATGCCGCAAGCTCATTAGCAAACCTTTTTACAGGCGGTGCTGATGGGGCGGGTATGAGCGAGAAGATCCCCCAGCACCGCCACTGCTCGAAGTGCGGCAAGGCGCACCTAGGGGAAGGGCGCTTCTGCTCCGAGGAGTGCGAGAGCGTATCGTCCGACACCCTGAGGAAGAAGAAGCGTCAGCTGATGTACCTGTACGGCGCCACCATGGTAGTTCTCATCCTTGCGCTGCTTTTCATCAGATGATGCCATGAAGGTCGGTCTGGGAGGTACGTTCAATGTTCTCCACCGGGGCCACCGGGCCCTGCTGGACCGGGCGTTCGAGATCGGAGACGAGGTGCTCGTGGGCATCACCTCCGACGCCATGGCCTCGCGGAGCAGGGGGCATGCGCGCCCCCTCGACGAGAGGAGGGCGGCCCTGGAGGGCTACCTGGGGACCAAGCCCGGGAAGTGGGCGGTGGTCGTCATCGACCGGCCGGACGCGTACCTAGACTCGATGACCGACCTCGGGGCGCTGATCGTCTCCCCCGAGACCAGAAGTACGGCGGAGGACATCAATAAAGCCAGGGCGGCCAGGGGACTGGAGCCCGTCCGGCTGGTGGAGGTGCCCCACGTGCTCGCCGATGACTTCCTGCCCATCGCCGCCCACCGCGTCCTCGCCGGCGAGATCGACGCCGAGGGCCGCCTGCTGCGCCCCCTCGTGGTCAACGTGGGCTCGCTGAACCCGGTGAAGGTGAGGGCGGTGAGGAACGTGCTGTCGGAGCTGTACGACAGCCTGGAGGTCCATGGGACGGAGGTGCGCTCCAGGGTCCCTGAGCAGCCGCGGGGCGAGGAGACGCGCAGGGGGGCGATGAACCGCGCCGCCCAGGCCATCGGCGGCGCCGACCTGGGCATCGGTCTGGAGGCGGGGGTGTTCGAGACCCCTGACGGATTGTACGACGTGCAGTACTGCGCCGTCCTCGACCGCCGGGGCCGCTACAGCATCGGCCACGGCATGGGCTTCCGGTACCCCACGGCGGTCGCCGAGCGAGTCCGCGGCGGCATGACGGTAGGGGCGGCGGTCCGCGAGCTCTATGGCAAGGAAAGGGACGGCCGGAAGGACGGCGCCATCGGCTACCTGACCCAGGGAGTGATGGACCGGACCGAGCTGGCCGAGCAGGCGGTGACGGCAGCGATGGTGCCCCGCATCAGGAAAGAGTTGTACACGGATCTGTGATCACGCGCGCGCCTTCTCCTGCTGCCTCGTCCGCGCGTGGTCCTCCACGCTGCCGGTGCAGTTGGAGATGCCCGCGCAGCCGAACCGCCGGTACTTGGAGCAGTAGAAGCCCTGGACGTAGTGCTCGCAGGGAGGGTCCTTCTCCGCCCGGCACTTGTCGCCGATGCAGGCGAACCCCTTGTACCGCCCCTCGCATCGTCCGTCGATCTGCAGGTAGTAGCACTTCATCTACTGCCTCCCGGAGGTCAGGGGGGACCCCAGGTCTATGAGCCTCAGGTCGATCCCCGTCCAGCGGGCGGGATGCTCCGGAACCTCCATGGCCGTCCTTGAAGCGGAGGCGCGGCTGTGATAAGAGGGCGCGACCCGCTCCAGGCAGTTGCGTTCCCCGGTGCAGACGCCGGCGTCTACCATCCGGTGAGCGCATCGATTGGACCCATAGCTATACCGGCACAAATTCCCATCCCTTCCACATTATGAATTTCTAGGAATATAAATGTTGGCCGGTGGCCTGGCTAGGGGTGGTACTCCTTGACCACCCGGGCCAGGTCGAAGAGCTTCTGCTGGACGAGTCCGTTGATGGTGCCATCGGGATACCTGCCGTCCTTGCCGCGCTTGCCCGCGGGCACTCCGGTGAGCACCTCGATGCCCTCGTCGATGGTGCGGACCGGCCAGATGTGGAACTTGCCTTCCTTGATCGCTTCCACCACCTCCTCCTTCAGCATGAGGTTGCGGACGTTGGCCCGGGGTATCATGACACCTTGCTCGCCGGTGAGCCCGACGGCCTTGCACGTCTCGTAGTAACCTTCGATCTTCTGGTTCACCCCGCCGATGGCCTGCACCTCGCCCTTCTGGTTCACCGAGCCGGTCACCGCGATGTTCTGCCTTATGGGCACCCCGGACAGCTCGGAGAGGAGCGCGTACAGCTCGGTGCTGGAGGCGCTGTCCCCGTCCACCCCGGAGTACGACTGCTCGAACACCACCCGGGCGGAGAGGGACAGCGGCGCGTCGGTGGCGTAACGGTCGTGGAGGAAGCCGCTGATGATCAGGACGCCCTTGGTGTGGGTGGAGCCTCCCATCTGGGCCTGCCGCTCGATGTCGATGACCCCCTCGCGCCCGGCCCCCACCGAGGCGGTGATGCGCGATGGCCGGCCGAAGACGAAGTCCCCCACGCCGAGGACCGCCAGGCCGTTGAGCTGCCCGGTACGCTTGCCCTCGATGTCGATGAGGATGGTCCCCTTCTCGATCATCTCCTCGGTCTTCTTCTGGATGAGGTTGGAGCGGTAGTCCTTCTCCTCCACCTGCTTGCGGATGTGGTCCCGGGTGACGTGCGTGGCGCCCTCCTCCTGGGCGTAGAACGACGCCTCCCGGATCATGTCCGCGATCACCGCGAACTCGGTGGACAGCTTGCCCTGGTCCTCCGCGATGCGCGACGACTCCTCGATCACCGCCGCCAGCGCAGACGGGTCCAGGTGCAGGAGGTTCTCCTTCTGCACCAGGCCGCAGACGAACTTCGTGTACTTCTCCACGTTTTCCTGCGTGCGGTCCATCGAGGTGTCGAAGTCGGCCTTCACCTTGAACAGCTTCTTGAAGTCGGGGTCCAGGGAGTACAGGATGCTGTACGTCCGCGGGTTGCCGATCAGCACCACCTTGCCGGTGAAGGGTATGGGCTCCGGGCGCAGGGTCTTGGTGATGATGTACCCCATGCGCGCCACCGGGTCCTCCAGCTCCAGCTTGGCGTTGGCGATGGTCTGCTTGAGAGCGTCCCACACCAGGGGGTCCTGGAACATCCTCTCCACGGGTATCACGAGGAAACCGCCGTTGGCGCGGTGGGCGCTCCCGCCCCGGATCATGGTGTAGTCGGTGATCAGCGTGCCGAACCTCGCCTCGCGCTCGGTGTAGCCGAACAGCCTCTGGTAGTTGGGGTTCTGCTCGATCTCCACCGGAGCGCCCTTGGTCTCCTTGTTGTCCACCACGAGGTTCACGTGGTAGTTGCGGGTCGGGTCGATCACCGGGGTGTTCTGCCCGCCGGGCTGGGGGTTGAGGAACAGCGGGACGTTGTCCACGATGTCCTTCTCCACCTCCTGGAGGTACTCGATGACCTCCTCGTTGTCCTTGAACTGCTCCCTCACCCCGCCGATGAACGGCCCCATCGCGAAGTGGGCGACCTTGCGGTTGAGGTCCATCAGCTCCTTGTCCACCCTGCGGACGATGTCCTGCAGCGGCCGGAAGGTGTCCCCGATGCGGGCGTTGAGCTTCTCCCGCTCCGCCTGGATCTCGCGCTGCAGCGCCGCGGGCAGCTGGGCGAACTCCTGGTCGGTGAGCGGCCGGCCGTCCTTGGTCACGGGGGTGAGAGTGAGGCCGATGGGCGACGGCTGAACGATGAAGCCGGCCTCCTGGGCCATGGCGTTGATCTTGGCCACGATCTCGTTCCGCTCCTTGTTGATGGCGGCCATGGTGGCCTCCCGCTTCTTGGCGTAATCGGCGCTCTCGAACGCCTCCCGCAGGGCGGGGACGATCTGCGCCACCAGGCGGTCCATGGCCTCCCTGAACTCGTTGCCCCTCCCAGCGGGCAGGGAGATCGCCCGGGGCTTCGACGAGTCGTTGAAGTTGTTGACGTAGCACCAGTCCTGGGGAACGGGCATCCCTGCCGCCTGGACCTTCACGAAGTCCTGTATGGCCGTCTTGCGCCCGGTGCCAGGGATGCCGGAGACGAATATGTTGAAGCCTTTGCTCTGGATCCTCAGGCCGAACTGTAGCGCTTTTACCGCTCTATCCTGCCCGACGATGGCCTCCAGGGGGGTGAGCTGAGAGGTGTTCTCGCAGTCGAACTTCATGTCGTCGCAAACCCGCCTGGCCTCCTGATGCGTAAGTTCCTGGACCATGATCTCGCATATTCGAATATAGCCACGGATTAATAAAATGGACTACCCCGGGGAAGGGGCGTCCGGATGCTTTCCGCGGGGGAACATGAAGCGGCTCACATAGATCAGCCAGGCGATGTCCACGGTCATGCACACCGTCGCCGGTACTGCGGCCGTTGGGCCCAGGAGGGCGATGGCCAGGGCCGCGGCCATGCCAGTGTTCTTGTGGGTGGCGAACAGTACCCCGGGAACGCGCCGCTCCCAAGCGATGCCCTTCTTCCTGGAGTACAGCTCCACCGCCGCCCCCACCCCGAAGGTCTTGACCACCGCCACGGCGATGAGCGCCAGCAGCAGCCCCGGCTCGCCGAAGAAGACCGCGCGGTTGGCGCCGGCCACCGCGATGACCAGGACCGCGAACGAGATGTTGATGGCGATGCTCCGGTTGTACGGATCGATCTTCACCCGGCGGAGGCCGCGGGAGACCGCCACGGGCACGGCGATGAGCATGCCCACGTACCACAGCAGCGTCTCCACGCTTACCGCCTGGCCGATGAACACCAGGGTCAGCAGGGGGGTGAGGAGCAGCGCGATCACGTACAGCGCCGCCGAGGACACCAGGGTGCCCTCGAGGTCCCCTCCGAGGATCAGGGTGAACGGTATCACCGACACCGCCGAGGGAACGGCCGCAGCGAGGATCCAGCCGCTCCGCAGATCGCCGGTGAAGAGGAAGGCCAGGGCGATGGTCACGCCGGTGGCGAGGACGAAGGACATCAGGAAGCCGGTGCGCACCGCCCTCCGGTGGGCGCCGAGCTTCAGGCCGCGCATCTGCATGCTGCAGAGGGAGAACGACATCATGACCATCAGGGAGAACATCGCGATGTCCTTGTTCATCTTCGGGTACGCCTCGGGAAAGCCGCCGAAGAGCATGGCGATGATAAAGGCCACGATCATCATCATGGCGTTGTTCCCGAGGAAGTCCCTGAGCCTCACGCCGCCGTCATCCGCTTCGCGGATTAGTATCTTTCCGGCAAGGCGATATACCGACCGCTGCCATTCTCGGATGATGCTGACCGCAGACCGCGACCGCCGCATCCATGTTGTCCTGAACCCTTGCTCGGGCATAGGCTCGGCCCTCTACCTGAAGGAGGACATCATGGCCGGGCTGAGCGGTCTGGATGTCCATTATAGCTTCCTGAGCAAGGAGAACGGGCTCCGCGCCACGGTCAGGAGCGCCCTGGAGGCCGGGGCGAACGAGATCATAGCTGCCGGCGGCGACGGCACTGTCTCCGGCGTTGCGCAGGCGGTGGCAGGTACTGACGCAGTAATGGGCATCATCCCCACCGGCACCGCTAACATGGTCGCCAGGGAGCTCGGTCTGCCGCTGTCCATCGCCTCGTCGACCAGGGTGATAAGAGAGAGGGCGCGGATCATGAGGATGGACGCCATGGCCTCGGGCGACCGGTGCTTCATCTACCAGGTGGCGGTGGGCATGGGCGCCGACGTCAACCGGCACGTCTCCAGGGCGGAGAAGAAACTGCTGGGCCGCTCCTCCTATCTCATGGCGATGGTCCGGGCGCTGAACGACCTGCGCCCCCTGAGGGTCCGATGCCGCATCGACGGCCGGGAGACGGAGATGTGGGTGAACCAGCTGATCGTCGCCAACGCCGGCATCCTGGGAATCTCGCCCCTCCGCCTCGGCCCGGGGATCCGGCCGGACGACGGGAAGGTGGAGGTCGTGGCCATGCAGGGAAAGGGGCGGCTGGACTACATCGGCTCGGGCATGGACATGGTGTTCGGCAATTACCTCGGACCGGGGCTGAAGTATTTCGATGCCCGCCGCGAGGTCGTCCTGGAGACCGAGCCCCCGACGGTCATCAAGGCCGACGGGGAGTTCATCGGCCGGACCCCGCTGACCCTCCGGGTGCGCCCCGGGGCGGTCAAGGTCATCGCCCCGGCCAGGCCGATGTCGTCCATCCTGCCGTGACGATTACATGCAGAAGGCCGAGATGGTCCATCCCTCAAGACCAGATCATCGACCGGTCAAACCGTGTACGCGTCCCTCACGTTTCACTGCGATGTACGAGGTTCCCCGCGGCCGGGGAGCGAGCTGTCAGCTAGCTCTTTCCTTGGCGATCAGGTAACTTTACCTCCTCCCAACTAAACCGCCATCAAGATGCTGAAGAAAAACCAGGTCAACGCTGCTTCGGCACCATTGCCTTCATGTTGTTCGTGACCACTTTCTCGGTCTTCCTCATCATGTCCGCGGGGCTGAACTCCCAGTACTCCGTGCCCGCTTCAACTATCGCCGTGTGCCCCGGCTCAGCATAGTATGCGTCTCCCGATGTGACGGTCTCCTCTCGTCCATCGTATCTCAGGGTAATTTGTCCATTGACCACAGTGCCCCAGTGGGGGCAGGGATCTAGATCGTCGGGTAGACCCTTAAGGTACGGGGTGACATCGAATCGCTTGTTGAAAACAAGGTACCGCACAAGCATGTCGCCCCACGTCCCTTCATATATGGTCATTTCCTCGGTGTCCGTCGTTTTGGTCAACTCGCTTTTTGTGGCACGCACCTAAACACCCACTTCGAGTTTGTCAGATTCAATATTTATACGTTCATCGCGGGCGAGAACTGTTGTGTTGATCCGTTGAGCCAGGTGGTGCTCGCGGTAGGATCCACCCTGTCGTCACCTCCATTGCCTCCGTCGCCCTTGTGTGGGACCACAAATGAAGATCTTACTCCTCGTAACACGATCGACCCAGGGTGTATACGACGAGATGGCCCTCATCGATGGCTCCGCACGACCATGATCTCATTGTCCTCCGTGCGAACATGGCCATGCCGGACCCGTAAGGAGCCATGGTTGGAAGGAGCTGGTACCGTTCGTTGGCGCAGCCTCGGGAAAGGTCATGGGTCTTGAGGAGTAAGAGCGCCGAGGGGGAGATTCGAACTCCCGAAGTGCAGAGCACCACCAGCTCTCAAGGCTGGCGCCGTGATCCGGGCTTGGCTACCTCGGCCTGGGGCGGACCAGGCCCCTAGGTTCTATTATTCTTTTCGGTCAGGCGACCTTCTCCAGTTTGCCCTCGGTGACGGTCTCGAGGTCGAACTCGAACGCCACCACCGGGTAGCCGAGCTCGAAGTCGGTTATGACCTGGGGGTGCACCTCGCCGAAGGCGCCGATGACCTTGTCGTCGACGACTATCTCGGCGCCCCGGCCATCGAGGTAGGTGCCGACGGCCGTCGGGCGTATGACGCTCTTCACCGAGAGGTCGCGCATGATGCTCTCCACCAGGGACTTGACCTCGGTGAACGAGGCGCGCGCCGAGATACTCACCGCCGCCAGGTGCTTCTTGCGCTTGATGCCCTGCATGACGTCCCCGACCTCGAATAGCCGCTGCGGCAGATCGCGGTGCTTGTTCCTGCGCAGCACCGACATCAGGCTGGGGAGCAGCGAGACGCGGAGGCAGGTGTGGTCCTCACTGATGGGGTTCAGCACCTCGATGACCTCGCCGCGCGGCAGGCGCAGGCGATCGAACTGGTCCTCCTCCGAGCTAAGGGTAAGGGTGGTCGCCTCCAGGTACCCGTAGCCGACCATCAGCTGCCGGGCGACGTCCGAGGCCTTGCTGCTCAGCAGCTCCGACCCGAAGGTCTGCTGGGCCGGCAGCTCCTTCCCGAAGTTCTCGTACCCGTGGCCTTTTGCCACATCCTCCATGATGTCCACCGGGTGGATCAGGTCCATTCTCCATGCCGGCGCAAGGACCTCGAGCTCCTCTCCGCGTGGTTCAGCGTCGTACCCCATCTTGGCCAGGGCCGCGGCCATCTGGGCGCCGTCGAACCGGGTGCCCAGCAGGGAGTTCGCGTCGGCAATGCGGACCGTCCACTTCCTGGGCTCGAGGTTCGGCGTGACCTCGTTCTGCGTGCCCCGGATCTTGACGGTCTTGATCTTCCCGCCGCGCTCGGCCATGGCGGTGGCCACGATGTTCAGCGCGTAGTTGATGGCGTTGAGGTCCGTGCCGGTGACGTCCAGGAACACGTTCCTGGTCTCGGTGGTCACGGTGGTCAGGACGCCGTTGATGATCGGCGGGAACGACAGCACCTCGCCCCGGCTGTCGACCAGGAGGGGATAGCTGTCCTTGCCCTCGAGGATATACGCGTAATCGACGCCCTTCTCGTGGCGCTCCAGTATCTCCCGCAGGTTCATGCGCTCGGTCTTGGCCAGCGGCACGAAGGTCACGGATTCGGGATCGACCGCCTTGTACGTGAACGGCGGGGTCACCTTGTCGAGGTCGTGGATGCCGATGGAGACCTTCGACCGCTTCCTTCCCATGGTGAGGTGCAGCTTCTCCTGCAGCTCCATGAGCGAGCGGATGAGCTCGTCGGTGATGGTGATGTCCTCAATGATGCCGGCTACCATGTACGGGCGGACGGCCTTGATGCTCTCGTCGAGCTCGAGGACCACGTCCGAGTCCGAGACCTCATAGCTGGTGAGCCCGCTCTCGAAGCCGAGGAAGGTCCGAAGCGCTCTGGCCGCCCCTTCCACGCTGTAGAGGTCCGGCCGGTCGGGGAAGAACTCTATGGACATCTCCTTGGTGCTCTCATCATAGGAGTGCACGTCCGCTCCCACCTGAGGCACCCGGTCGAGGAGGGTGTCCACGCTCACCTCCCGTCCCAGCAGGGATATGAGGTCATCATAGACGAAGGTAACTACTGGCATCGCCGAAGCGATGGGGAAGAGACTATTTTAAGTTTTTAGGGCGCGGTCAATATGATGGGGATGCCGTTCCCGCACTCGGGGCACCGCGGTTCGTGGATGTTCGCCTTGACCTCGAAGGTGGGGCAGAACCGGCTGACCTCGCATCCCTTGAGGCACAGCTTGCCCGGCGCCTTCAGGCTCCTGCGCTCGATGGCGAGGTACCCGCAGGACGGGCACGCGGTGTCCTGGCCCCCTTCTCCGGCGACCCCTCCGAGGTAGACATACTGAAGACCGTTCTCATGGGCGATGCGGACCGATCGATGCATGACCTCCATGCTCTGCTCCGGCAGGTCGGACAGCAGGTGGGACGGCTGGAAGCGGAAGAAGAACACCGGGGTGTCCGGCCCCATGCGCTCCGCGACCCACCTGGTGAACTCACCGACCTCGTCCTCTGAGTCGTTGAGCCCCGGCATCAGCAGGTACGTGAGCTCGGCGTGCACCCCCTTGCCGCGGGCCAGCAGGCAGGTGTCCAGCACATCTTGGAGGCTTCCGCCGCACATCTTCCGGTAGAAGGCGTCGGAGAACGCCTTGACATCGACGTTCACCGCGTCGGCGTGATCGAGCATCTCCCCCGCCGCCTCGGGAAGAACGAACCCATTGGTGTTGACCATGGTGTACAGCCCCCGGGCGCGCGCGATCCTCGAGGTGTCGATGATGAACTCGGCCCACACCGTCGGCTCGTTGAACGTCCACGCGATGCCGTCGACGCCCTCCCTCAGCGCGAGCTCGACGACCTCCCCCGGCTCCATGGTCTCCTGCCTCAGGTCCCCGCCCGAAGAGGTGGCGAGCACGGCGTTCTGGCAGCTCGCGCAGGAGAGGTTGCAGCCGAAGGTCCCCAGCGACAGCAGCCGTGACCCTGGGCGGTAGTGGAATATCGGCTTCTTCTCGATCATGTCCAGGTTGCGGACGCAGACCCGGCCGTAGGCCCTGGAGATCAGCGTGCCGCGGACGTTCTGCCTGGCGCCGCACCGCCCGGTGCCGCCGTCCTCGATGGCGCACCGGTGGGGGCAGAGGTCGCACCTGATCCACTCGCCCTCGTCATGCCACCACCTCGCCTCGTGATAGCCCATGGTAGAGGCGAGAGCGGCCGTGGGAATAAGGCTGTCGTCCGCAGCCCCGTACAGGGGCGAAGGGGCGCTCAGCGGCCCAGGGCCTTGTGCGCGCTGCCCAGGTGTCCGGCGGCCTGCGCGCTCAGCGTCGACAGCTCCCCGGCCAGGACCACCGCGCCGATGATCTCGGCCAGCTTGGACGCCTTTCCCTCTCCCAGGCAGCCGATCATGCTCAGCGCCTCCGCCTGGCAGGGCAGCCTCGTCCCGCCGCCGACGGTGCCCACCTCCACACACGGCAGGCGCACCGAGATGTACAGGTCCCCGTCCACGACCTCGCAGGTGGTGGTGACCATGGAGCCCTCCACGACCTGCGCGGGGTCTTGTCCGGTAGCGATGTACACCGCGGCCAGCATGTTGGCCGCGTGAGCGTTCGAGCCGAGCGACGCGGCGAGCGAGGAGCCGATGCCGCACTTGCGGTAGCAGGTCTCGGCCACCGCCTCAGGCGTGGCGTGCATCTTATCCTCCAGCACCTGCCTGGGGATGGTGACGTCGGCGAGCACGATCTTCCCCCGCCCCAGGATGGAGTTGATGGCCGCCGGCTTCTTGTCCACGCAGAGGTTCCCGGACACCGAGATCAGCACCGCGCCGGTCTCCCGCTCCAGCAGCCTGGCCACCGCCTCCGAAGCGATGGTGGCCATGTTCATGCCCATGGCGTCCCCGGTGCTGAACGATAGCCGGAGGAAGAAGGAGCGGCCGACCGCGAACGGCTGGGCGCTCAGGAGGCGGCCGTGCGAGGTGGTCGATTCCGCCACCTCCCTGAGCCGCTCGAAATTGCTCTCCGCCCAGGCCGCCACCTCGACGGCGTGCCTGGTGTCCCTGACCCGGAACACCGGCGCCCTGGTCATGGCGTCCCGGACGATGACCGACGCCGCTCCTCCGGACGCGGTGATGGCCGAGCAGCCGCGGTTCACCGACGCCAGGAGAGCGCCCTCGGTGGTCGCCATCGGCACCAGGAACTCCCCGGAGGCGTGGTCGCCGTTGACCCTCAGCGGGCCGACGAAGCCCAGCGGCACCTGCACCGCGCCGATCATGTTCTCGATGTTCTTGGACGCGACCATGGGGTCGAAGGACAGCGAACCGATGTTGGGCAAGCTAACGCCTGCGCTCTCTTCCACCGCCCTTCGGCGTTCGTCGACATCCGCGCGGGTCCGGCCGCGGTTCTTGAGCCCTTCGCCAGT
Organism: Methanomassiliicoccus sp. UBA6; assembly: GCA_002508545.1. Classification (GTDB taxonomy): domain Archaea; phylum Thermoplasmatota; class Thermoplasmata; order Methanomassiliicoccales; family Methanomassiliicoccaceae; genus UBA6. Next base: position 42,954 of record DAVH01000025.1, on the reverse strand, counting down.
CATATCGCCCTTCGGTATGGTCTTGCCGTAATAAGGTTTCTGATGTCCGTTTGGCCCTCCGGAACGCGTCCTCGACCTTGCTATAACTTAGCAAGCTGGCCTTCTCCCGTATCGACGGGCGACATTTGTCGGTTTTTTGCGGATGTGAGGACTTAATTTCAAATATCAGGATTGTTTCACACCACCTCAATCCCAAAAGGATTCTCGGTAAGGTGGTAAAGGACATGTATAGCATGAGTCCGCGCACGGGCAAGTGTTTGAGCGACGAGGAATGCATAGCGAAGTTCAAGCAGGGGAACGAATGGGGCCTCCTGACCTCCATCGACCTCCATGATTGCGATCCGCAGAAGATCGCCAGCAAGGAGGTAATCACGCAGTTCTCGATCGACCTCTGCGAGTACATAGACATGAAGAGATTCGGGGAGCCCATCGTAGTCAGGTTCGGCGCTGACCCCCGCGTACAGGGATACTCCCTGGCGCAGCTGATAGAGACCTCGCTGATCTCCGGCCACTTTGCCGAGGATACCGACCGGGCGTTCATCGATGTCTTCTCCTGCAAGGAATACCCCCCGAAGGAGACCGCGGAGTTCTGCAAGAAGTACTTCGGGGCGAAGAACATGGAATACTCCGTGGTCTTCAGGACCTGAGCGGACCAAACACCTTTCCCCTTTGCCAAAAGGGGCCGAAAATCCTTTCTGTTTTTATCAAAATAATGACGAGCGTGGCCGAGGCGTCAGTACAATGCCCGGCTGCGGAGGCGCTCGAACATGGGGTCCCAGCAGAACTCGTACCATTCCTGCTCGAGCCTGCTTTCCATTTCCTTGGGGACACCGCTCTGCATCATCCTCACGTCGGTGCCCTGCCCGATGGCCATCATCCCGATCTCCAGGCGGGAGGGTGGCAGCCCAGCCGGCCAGTCGTCGGTCGACCACTCCTGCGCGATCCACTTGCCGCGCTCCAGCTCCAGGTGACGCATGATGACGCGGCCGCCCCTCGCGGTCATGGTCCCTCCGACCTCCCGGCCGCCGACCGCGGGCGCTCCGGTCAGTTCCGAATAGAGCGCCGGGTCCGTCAGGAGGTCGAAGATCACCTCCGGGGGGGCGGGCAGCATGAGCTTCTGGCGAATGGTAACGGTCTCGGATGTCATCGCGACCGCATGACCGAAGGCCGATAAATGTTATCGGTCAGCCTGACCGGAGCGGCGAAAGGACGTCGCGCAGCGCTTCGGCGTCGTCGATCCACTTCTCGATGGCCTTCTTCCCCGTGCTCAGCTTTGCCGGGTCCTTCTCGTAATCGCTCAGCATCTCCATCATGTGAATGTACTGGGCGATGAGGTTGTCGAAGGGCAGGTAGAGCGAGTTTATCCTCGAGGCGTCCCGGGCGGAGATGGCCGTGCGCAGCGTGCGGAGCGCCTCCAGCCACTGCTCGACCGGCATCCCCGCGCCCTTCTTGAAGTCCCTCAGGATCCACTGGCGCTTGAACACCACCATGTCCGTCCAGCTCTTGTACTGCGCCTCCAGGTCGGAGAGCGCCCGGCCGGCGATCTCCTCGGCGCTTGACCATTGGGCCGCGGTAAGCTCCCNNGGCGCTCAGGGCGGCGAACGAGCTTATCTCCTGCCCCCGGAACCGCTCGGCGAGGGCGACCGCCGCCGCGAACCCCGCGCCGGCCTCCTCCGCGGTCAAGGAGACATCCTTGCTCATCGCGTAGAACTCGTCGACGCTCTTGCGGTAGAGGGGCGCGAGGACGGCGATGCCTTCCTCTGAGCCGGGGGTGCGGACCATCCCCGGGCCGATGGTGAGCACGTGGACGTTCTTTCCTTCCATCTCGGCGTCGAGGACGCGCGCCAGCTCGACCTGGGCGGTCTTGAACACCTCGTAGGCGCCCATGTACGGGGCGGCGCCGGACGACGACACGCACAGGAAGCACCCGTGGTCCCTCTCCACCATTCCGGGCAGGAACGCTTGCGCCAGCAGCACCGGCCCGCGGACGTTGACGCGGTACGCGAGGTCCCATCCATCGATGCTCACGTCGGTGACCGCCCCCATCCTGAACGCGGTGGCGTTGTTGACCACGTGGTCCACGCGTCCGTACCGCTTCTCGACCTCGGCCTTGAGGGCGCGCACGCTCTCCTCGCTCGAGACGTCGGTGGGGACGAAGAATGCGGCATCGTCGCCGAACTCCCGGCGGAGCGCGGCCTCCGCCTCCCTACCGGTATCGCGGTCGATCTCCGCGATGACCACCTTCGCTCCCAGCCAGGCGAGGGGCCGTGCCGTTTCCAGACCGATGCCCCGGCCCGCTCCGGTCACGATGCATACCTCTCCTGCCATTTGCCCCCTCTTCAACGTCCCGCTCTCGATGATCATCGCTGTCCTCGCCCCCACAACGCGGAGGAAGTAGTCAAATATTATTGGTGGGTGTTCCATACGATTAGAAATCGGCCGGAAAATGGGGGTTTCGGGAGGCCGGGCAGGGAAAGATTTAAAATAGACCGCACTATTCCCAGAAGCACAAGGGCCCGTAGCTTAGCCTGGCTGGAGCGCCCGGCTGATAACCGGGAGGTCAAGAGTCCAAATCTCTTCGGGCCCACCACTTTCACTTTTCTCTAATTCATCAAACACCATTCCACCCGATCTGTTCGCATTTTTCCCTCCCGAGCGCTCATCGCTTGCGGGCGGGCCTGTACCGCAGCAACACGTTACCCGACGCGAAAAGCCTCGAGCTAACGAGTTCAAGATCGAGCGTTCCGCCCAGCCCCTTGAAGATCGGGGTGCCCTCGCCCAGGACCACAGGGGTCATCATGAACCTGAACTCGTCTATGAGGCCGGCCCTTATGAACGATACCGCGAGGTCCGAGCCGCCGATCCCAATATCTCCTCCAGGCATGCCTTTCAGCCGGGCGAACTCGTCAGGGTCGAAGCTGTGAACAAGCTTGACGTTCCTCCAGTTCTCCGTTTCTTTCACCTCCCGGAGCGTTCTTGAGAAGACGATCTTGCTGGTGTGGTTGATCAGGCGGGCGATCTCCAGGTCCTCCTCCGAGGCTGTGGGGTCCTCGGCGATCTTTGGCCACGACGCCTCCATGAGCTGATACGTCCTTCTACCGTACACAAGAGTGTCGACCTCCTTCAGCTGCTCGATGGCGTACTTGTTGAACTCGTCGTCGACATTGTGCCAGGATATGTCGTGGTCTGGACCTTCGAAGAAGCCGTCCAGGCTCAATGACATGAACAGGATGATCTTCCTCATTGTCACACCGCCTTTCTCCGGACGGCAGGTGCTTCTCCCATAGAATAATGGAGTAACTCCCTGGTGATTCTCGATATCAGAGCGTTCAATGGAAGTCGATGCCTCGATGACATGATGTCCCCATGGTATGAACCGATGCGCCGGGAGAAAAAGGGTTGCGCGGCCCCGATATGGCGGCCCATCTGCCCAGGTGTCCTGACCTGAACGGACAAGTTATTTCTGCCCACGCGTCAAGAGCATATCGGGGGGACATCATCGACGAGATCATCGATAACCCTCAGCTGAGGGAGAGGAGACACGTCTTCANNGCCGACGCGGGACGAGCCCTCGCCAGGGAGCTGAGGGCCAGGGTAACGGGCAAGGCCGTCGCCCTGGCCATACCCTCCGGCGGCATCCCCGTGGCCTCAGAGATCTCCAAGGAGCTCGGCTGGGCTATGGACCTGGTGATCGTCCGCAAGCTCCAGATACCGTACGAGCCGGAGGCAGGCTTTGGAGCGGTGTCGCTGAGCGGCCATGTTATCCTGAACCGAGAGCTGGTGGAAGGGCTCGGTCTGACCGCGGAGGACATCGAGGCGGCCAAAGAGAAGGCCCTGGCCGGAGCAAGGGGGCGGGCAGAAGCGCTCCTCAGGGGACGGAGACCCCAGCAGCTTGAAGGAAAGACGGCGGTCGTGGTCGATGACGGCCTGGCATCCGGGTACACCATGCTCGCCGCGATCAAGCAGGTGAAGGGGCTTGGCGCTGAACGGGTCGTGGTGGCGGTGCCCACCGGCTCGGAGAGGGCGGTGAAGATGGTGGGGCGCGAGGCCGACCTGACCATCTGCCTGAACATCAGGACGGGTCCCTTCGCCGTCGCCGATGCCTACCTCAACTGGTATGACCTGACCGAGGAGGAGGCCATCTCCACGTTCCAGAGCGTTACCGGATGACCAGGGGACGATGAGTTGAAAATGTGGCCGGAGCCGGTCCGGGACTCCACCGATCAATAGGTCATGGCCTGAGCGCGGGGCCGATCATCGCTCACGGCCTGCCGGCCGCCTTCCTCACCACCTGCAAGCCGTCCGCCGCGAGGTTGGTCAGCACTGCCGAGGCAACCGCGGGCATGCTCCTTAGCGCTCCGACCCTCTCCTTCTTCCCGGCGTCCAGCACGTGCTTCATGAGAGTGAGGTTCTCCATCGACCGCTCGCGGAGCTCGCGCGCATGGCTGGCATCGGCCGTCGCGGCCAAGGCCCGGTCGATTGTTCCCATTACTTCTTCGGAATCTAATCGCTCCATGCTCACGATGTGCTCCTGGCGGCCGATCATGGACATGAACGAGCGGACCTTAGGGGCGTAGTCGAACGCCACCATGGGCGTGCCGAACTCCGACGCCAAGAGGAGGGTGTGGAGGCGCATGGAGATGAGCAGGTCGACCGTTCCCAGGAGAGCCTTCAGCTCCTCGGGTGAGAGCATGCCGTCGATGATGACGAACCGCTCCGGCCGTTCCAGCCCGTCCCGGATCTCCCGGCCAAGGGCATCGTCGAACACATGGCGGTGGTACCTCTTCCTTCGATCGTAAGCTTCCATGGGGATGAACAGGATGCGGGCGTCCCGCTCGCGTATCAGTTGCTCGCATACCTCTCGGAAGACACGGACGCAGGAATCGTGGTCCCAGTTGGCATAGTCGGAGTACATCTTGTCCTGGGTGCGGATGTTGATCCCCACGGTCATCGACGACCCGCCGTGGGCGGGCTCGGCGAACGGCCTCATGGGGGAGCGGGCGGAGAGCATGAACGCGGGGTCGGCGGTCACGTGCACCTGGGGCCGGGTCACCCCCATGGCCTCGAGCCGCTCCTTCGACTCGTGATCCCTGACGGTGATGAGGTCGACCGCGTTTAGGGAGGAGACCGTCAGCCTCCTGCGCCCGGGAGAGGCGATGGGAAGCACCCCGACCCCGCAGCACATCACCGGCACCCCGAGGCGCTTGGCCAGGGCGACGAAGGTCATGCTGGCCACGTTCCCGTTGATGAGGTCCCCTCCGCCGTATACGACGAGGTCCGATTCACTGAGGAACCTGATGACCCGGGGCAGGTATGCCGGCCTGTAGAACTCGAAGATGCTGGCTGCACCATCCACGCGGTACCGGCGGGAAATCTCGCGTTCGTTGTCCGCCAGCACGTAGACCTTGGAAGGCGGCAGGTGACGATGGAGGCTGTCCAGCAGGGCGATGAACACGGCGTCGTCGCCCAGGTTGACCCCCGCCCAATTGGCTATGGTGATCACGGGTCCGGCGTTCATGACCGTACCTGCTTGAAAGCGACGACTATCAGAAAGTATCCGCTCGAAAAACCGATGGCCGCCGGAAAAGCCGAGAATAGAGGCATTCAGGCGGTTCCGCTCTTCGGTTGTGTACCAGAGGGATTATATGAGCTCGGTCATACCCTGAGGCTCCCTCCGCCCTCTTGGACGACCGAGATCTCTGCCCTCATGCGTACATCCCTAGAAGTCTTGAGCAACGATCGATCCGTCCCCCTCGGGCCGGAGACCCGGGATCGCGTCGGTCCGGCGGTAGTTCAACGGCTCTATAGCGGCGCCTCGGCTCCGCAAGGTGATAGTTATCTTCAACGACATATATTAATAATAAAATATTATAATTATTCACTATTATTATAGATATTATCCGTTCATGTATTCACTGGCCATGGAATTTTTCATGACCAAAGTACGTTCTGGTAAGCCTTACCTCATTAATATATATCAATTGTTACATCCCCAGGCGAACCGATGCCTAGAGCTATGAATCGTCAACTCCTAGCAAACTTTTCTGAAACCATTGGTACCGGTTCGTTATCGACAAGGAAGGCTGAGTAATGAACAAGGAACAAATGTTGTCGTCCCTTGAGACCGCTATCGTCTCGGGAAAGAAGGAAGACTCGAAGAAGCTCGCGATGGAAGCCCTCCAGAATGGGATAAAGCCCCTGGAAGCCATCGACTCTGGCCTCATCAAGGGGATGATGGTCGTCGGCGAGAAGTACGCCGCCCACACGATCTTCCTCCCCCAGGTATTGCTGGCCGCCGACGCCATGTACGGCGCCCTGGATGTTCTGCTGCCCCACATCCCCAAGGAGGCCGCGGCGAAGAGGGTGAACCTCGTCATCGGCGTGGTCGAGGGCGACGTGCACGACATCGGCAAGAACATCGTGAAGACCATGTTCACCGCCGCCGGCTTCAACGTTCACGACATCGGTAAGGACCAGCCCGCTGATGCCTTCGCCAAGGCCATCAGGGAGAGCGAGGCCCAGGTCCTCGCCATGAGCACCCTCATGACCCCGACCATGGACTCGATGAAGGCCGCGGTCGATGCCACCGTCGAGGAGGGCCTCCGGAAGCAGGTCAAGATCATCATCGGCGGCGCGCCGACCTCCCAGGAGTTCGCCGACGAGATCGGTGCGGACATGCACGCCGTGAACGCCCAGGATGCGGTGGCCAAGGTCAAGGCCGCGATCTGAGGTGACGCTACAATGGCAGACACGATGAACCACATCGAGAGAGCGATGGCGGCCATACAGAACCAGCCGGTCGACCGGCTGACCGCCTACCCCATCGCCAGCGGGGTGTGCCGCCGGCTTCTCCCCGGGAACGTCACCTACCATGAGTGGGCCACCGACCCCAAGAAGTTCGCCGACGCCTTCGTGGCCGGGCAGCGCCACTTCGACTTCGACTTCGGCATCTTCCTCATGGACCTGTCGGTCATGGCCGGCGACCTGGGTGCGCACGTCCGCATGGACGAGCAGAACACCCCGTTCGTCGACGAGGCGTGCATCAACAGCATCGAGGACTACGAGAAGCTCGAGGTCCCCAACATCAAGGACCCCAAGACCCGCAGCTACGCCCTCATCGAGGGCACGAGGCTGGCGGTCGAGACGCTGGGGAAGGAGGTCGTTACCGCCGGCTTCCTCGAGGGACCGCTGCTCGCTCTCACCCAGAGCAGGGGAGCGGAGTTCGTGTTCAAGGACATGTACGACAACGAGTCCTCGCGCGCCGCCGTCCACAAGGCCCTGGAGACCATCACCGAGTTCGACAAGGAGCTGGTGAAGGCTTTCACCACCACCAAGTGCGCCGGTCTGGTCTGGGACCATCTGTGGGGCTCCTACTCCTGCCTTGGCGACACCGAGTACAACGAGTTCGAGGGCCAGCACAAGTACGCCGGCTGCCTGAACGAGCTGACGATCAAGGAAGGCATGGCCAATTGCATCCACAACTGCGCCGACCTGCCCCACCTGGACACCCAGGTGAAGGCCTGGAAGCCCGCTATCTACTCCATGGCCTATTACCCCCTGATCCCCGGAAGCCCGACGGCAAAGGAGGTCATCGGCAAGGGCTACGCGGACAACACCCTGATGGCCGGCAACATCGACCCCCAGCAGTTCGTGAGGGCTACCACCGAGAAGATCGAGAAGACCACCGTCAACCTCATCAAGGAGGTCAACCAGGCGCTGAAGGAGCGCAACCTGGGCGGTCGGTACTGCATCGCTTCCGGCTGCGAGGTCCCGCCCTCGATCAACACGAAGCTGGAGAACATCAAGAAGGTCGTGGACGTCACCAAGCAGTACGGCCAGCCTCTCTGAGGAAACACCCTTCTCCTTTTTTTCTTTTTTATCAATTACTCTTGACGGACCGTCCCCGACATGAGCGTATTTGTCAGATCCCGCCGGTCCGCTCGCTCTCGTCGATGGATCGATGCTCGGGCCCGCTAGCTACCACGGCCGCGTTCACCGGTTTCTATCGTAACCGGGGAAGAGGTTTTGGAGCGAGTCCCACTGGGTGCCTGATTCATCGGACGTCCTGGTCCCGTTGGACGGCACCGCGTTCGCCGCCCTCATTTCCTCTCTGTCGTCACCTTCCTCTCTATCTTTTCCTTTTCCGTTACCTCGGTCCGGGGTGCTTCTTCCATTCGCTCGCCTTGCTCGGCCCGGTACTCGGTTCGCTGTGCCTGCTCCTCTTCTGGCGTCTTGCGAGGCTTTAGCTCCTTCGAGACCCCGGACGCGAACTCCCCGAGCACTCTCGAGACCTTCTTCAGCCCTGAGCCGACGGCCTCGCCGCCCTTCCTTGCCACGCTCTCGGTGCGGGACGGTTGTGAGGCGGTCGAGGGTCGCTCAGCCTGCACCTCGGTCTCCTCCACCATCTTGGTCCCACCTAGCGGTCTTTCCTTCACCTCGACCCTCTTCTCAATTTTCTTTTCCGGTTCCATCTTTCATTCCTCTGTGCCGGACGCTGACGGCGACGTTTGACCGGTAACCCCGGTTATAAGTCATCGACGCGTCGTTCGAGCGGGATTTTTCCCGAATGGACGCTTGGACGGTGAGGTTGCTGGTATCAGCGAGGATGAGCCTCGGTGAACGGCCGCGTGGAGACGGCGGATATCGCAGAGATAGACCTGTTGCCGAAGGTTTCCCATTACCTCGGGAACGCCATCTTCGTCCTTCCGCCTCCCATCGGGCCGAACGGCCATCGTCGTCGGCCATCCGACCCTGAACTTAGGTTTTGTTCGCTTGCACCAGGCATTAAGATATGCAATGGCGGCCTCGCGGCCTGCGTTATTAACTTTTCATCTTGCGCGATCTTCAAGTCTCGGTGATTTTGTTTTAGCCAGCATGATTTAATAAAATTTTTCGAATCTACGCCTTCTTTCCTTGTTCCTAACCATCGCTCGGCCCGCTCGAAACATGGTCTGCAACATGTACATATGCGCCGGGAGCATAGTAACAGATGACGGAAGCGGTGAAGGGACGCTCAAGCTAGTCGGGAAGCAGCGCGGCTGCGTGCCCGCGTCCTCCGCGGACGCGCGATAGGAGCAGAACCATGGGAATGATGGAAGGGTTCACCAAGAAGATGATCGGGAGCATGAGCTCGCAGGAGCGGTACGACTTCATGGAGATGTCCGTCATGGAGCTCCTGTCATCGATGTCCTCGAAAGAGAGGCGCGATCTCATGGTCCGCCTGGTTCCGGAGATGTTCAAGATAATGATGGAGGGCATGACCTCGGAGGACCGCAAGACGGTGGCCGAGGAGCTGGCGCCCGCGCTCCTCTTTCAGCTGGCGTCCTGCGGGGCGCTCGAAGACACTTTCAAGGCGACGCGGCCGAAGAAGGAGTGAGCATGCCCCCGATGCGCAATCCCTTCCGAGACCTTTCCTCGTAACGCACTTCAGGCCGTGGACTCGACCTCCACGGCGCCAGCGGGACCCGCACTGGCGCGCGGACCAAGTTGTTAGGTCAGCCGGCCATCTCATGGCGGCGGTCGACGGCCCGGTCCCTAATGCTTGATGGATGCCGGGTCGAACACTTCCACTTCGCCCTTGAGCGACTCCAGGTCCGCTTTCAGCTCCACCATGTAGGCGATGTCCTTCACCAGGGAGGTGGACATGGTCACGAGGGCAGACCGGAATGGACGCTTCATGTTCAACCGCTCCATCATGTCCGTGCTCACCTCCACCACGATGTAGGGTATCGTCCAATCATCTTGATCGATAAGCATCCCCCGAACGAGGCCGACCATCACCCCGTCGGTGGTGATCGCCTGTTTCGATTCGATCTGCGCCCAGTAGACCAGATGGAGCTCGTTGACCCTCACGACGTCAGCTTCGCGCATTGTCAACACCGCTATTGAGCTTGAACCGGGCCCTCCATTATACTTTCGGCGCCCTCATGGTCCAAGATCATGCCATCGCCGCATCCGACGATCACAATCGGGAGCGCTCTGTGCCAGGCGGTCGCGCTGAGCACGGCGTTCTCTCCTCCGGCGGCGTTCCCGGGCCATCGATGGAGGGCATCGATCTCAGGAGCTGGGCCGCTTCGGTGAACGCCTTGCACCTCTCCTTGTTCCCCAAGACCTCGGCGGCCATCGCTCTCGCTATTAGGTAACCGATCGCCTTGTTTCGATCGACGCTCTCGCCCCGCCCCTCTCCGCTCACATCAAACGCCGTAATTTCTATCGGCGCACGCATTATTTATATTTGATTAAGTTCAATAAATATCTCCCCCGATAACGAGCCCCGGCCGGTCATCGGGGGCCGGGCCGCCGGTCCCGGCCCTGTGGGCCTCGGCTCACCGGCGGCGGAGGTACAGGTATAGTCCCGCGATGATGGCCGCCAGGACCGCCGCCCCAATGCCAAAAATCAGAAGGCCAGAGGCAGTGATAGGGTTGGGATCGTACGACACATGCACGACCACGTGGGCCGTGCGCCCGTTCGAATCAACGGTCGCGAGATCGATGTAGTTCTTCCCGCGCTCCAGGGGAAGGTAGGCGGAGAAGTGCCCGTATCTATCGGCCACGACGGTCTGGTCGTTGATGGTTATCGTGGAGTACGGCTCGATCCATCCGGCGACCTCCACGATGGGGGTCGAGACCGTGCTGTTCAGGCCGGAGAAGTAAGGGGTTAACAGCGCCCCGGCGCCCCGCTGGCCAAGGAACTGGTTGGCCCACATCCTCGATTCCCCGGAGATGCCTACCTCGGCGCGGCCGTATATCAACCAGTAATCGGCCCTGGTCGCCGCAAGGCCGTACCCGGGCTGGATGCCGCCGCTTCCCTGGAGAGCGGTATCCCGGGCGTGGGTCCAGTTGCCCTCCGCCTCCCGGGTGGCATAGAACATGCGGAACCCGTCATCGTCGCCGGACGGGACCGCCTGGCATACAAGCAAGGAATCGCCGCCTGAGGTTATGGCCAGATCCAAGCTGTCGACCGGACCGGAGGTGCCGGAGATCGGCGCGAAGCCTTTCCATACCGTGCCGTTGAAATCGGCCACCATGAGCCTGCTGAAAGTCGTGTTCGTCAGCATGGCGACAGTGACGTTGCCGGGCGCGGACATGACCATCTTGAGCTGGGAGATGTTCCCGGCCTGATCGAAGAGCCTCGTGGCATCGTTCCACAGGTAGTTGCTGTAGGTCCTTGCTTCCACCACCGCCCGCTCCCCGTCCTCCACCTGATAGACCAGCATCGCCCGGCCCTTCGAGTCCACGGACACGTGGGGGTCGATGGACCCCGGACCGGCGAGGGGGATCGGGGAGGGGGACCAGCTGACGATATCGAAGTGGATGCCCTCGATCAGGCCCTGGCCTCCGCTGGACCGGCTCCACACGACCCAAATGTCGCTCTTCCCGTTCGAAGCGGCGGACAGGTTGCCGATCGGGTCGCCCGTGCTCACCAGGACCGAGGCCCGGGCGTCGAAGCCGGACTCGGTGCGGTAGTTCGACGCCATGATGCTGGTGTCGCTGCCCGTCCGCCCGGCGAAGATGATCATTAGCTGGCTGGCGTTGTTGGCCACGGCCGAGAGGCCGGTTATCTCGTCATAGGTATCTGCGGTCAGACGCTGCGGCGCGGTCCAGGACTCGTAGACCTCCATCGCAGCGCCATATACCGCGAGGCGCCCGTCGGCCGACCCGGTCCATGTCACCACCGCATTGCCTTTCTCGTCGATGGCCACCACCGGCGGGGAGACCGTCCCGGCGCTGTCGATCACCACCGGTTCGGACCAACCTTTCAGAGGATCGTGGTACGACGCGCGGACGTGCATATCGCCCCTGTACTCCCAGATCCACGCGGCGACCCCCCTGCCGAACTGATCGAAGGCGATCGCCGGCGAGGTCGAGTTGGTGCCCGGGGTGAGGGCCTCCAGGGACCCTGCTCCCTGCCACTCGCCGAACCTGGCCCCCGGAGCGGCCCCGGCGAGGGCGGGGACGAGGAATAGCGCGCACATCAAGATAGCCAGAATACCCATCAGCCTGTTGCTCATCATGGTCCGACCCACTGCTATGGCTGAGATGATGATAGGAGTCTTTAAGCTTGGGGAGCAACGGCGCCCATCCCGCATCTAGTCTTCGAGGATGCCTTCTATCTGCTCCAGGAGGGCATCCTCCTCTCCGGGGATGGACTGGCAGAAACGGACCACCGCCACCGGAAGCTTCCAGCGGTCGAGCAGCTTCTCGTCCTCGGGAGTGAGGTCGAGACAGTGCGCGCGGTAGCTGCGGCGGAACCGCTCGATGTCCTCGGGAGAGCGCTCGATCCCCATCTGCCTAAGCTGGTTCGGCAGCCATACCTGGATGAGCAGGAGCGTCCTGGCCACGTCCGCCAGCCAGTGGCCCGAGCACGCGTCGAGCCAGTCCAGGACGTACTCCCCGTCCTCGGCCACGATGACGTTGCCGGGGTGGAGGTCCCCGTGGCAGACCCGGTCGCCGTCAGGCAGCTTGGACAGGGCATCCAGCGCCCTCTTCCTCATCTCGTCGCGGCCGGCCGCGCCCTCGATGATGGCCCGGAGGCGGTCCTTCAGCGGTGGCATGCCCTTCCCGGTGCGCTCGTAGATGTCGCGGTGCAGCAGGGCCATGGAGCGGCCCAGGGATTCGAGGTCGCACCTCTCCTCGACCATCAGATCGAGGTAGGTGGGCCCGTCCAGCTTCTCATAGGAGAAGCCCCATCGCCCGCCATCCCCGACCAGGTCCCGGACCCGGGGGACGCGGATGCCGCAGTCGCGGGCGAGGTTGGTGAGGCGGATCTCCTCCTCCACGACCTCCCGGGGAACGGTTCTGGAGTACAGCTTGATGACCAGCAGGCCGTCGCACTCGATGATGTCCGATGCCAGCCTCTCGCTCATCAGTCTGGTGGTCTTGCACGCCCCGTCCAGGCTGTAAAGTTCCCTTTCGCTGCCCTTCACCAAAACGATACCGTTCGATTTTGGCAGCGCCAGATATAGCTATTTTACGGTCGGTGAACGCCTCGTGACAATGGCGGGCCCCGGAAAACGGTTCAGGGGGCGATCATGACGCCGTCGAAGCGCCACGGACTGATAGAAGTTTATGGCCCCGGGGAGACGAGGTTGTGACCTCTCTGCGCGAATTGCCCCGAATCCCCGGAGGCCGAGGGCAGGAGTTGTCGGCGGTCATTGAACCTAGACCAAGGGGAAGTTCTCCTGTGCCTCTGCAATTCAATTGCATCGACTTGCTTATAATTATTTCTGATAACATTAAAACGTAATTTTTCCGTCCGCCGGCCGAGGGGAGAACATCTGGCTCTCCCTCATCAGAGGCCGCAGGAGGTGGGCCTTTTTCCGGGCCAGTGCCGGAACGGCCGTGAAATACGTGAGAAACACCCTATATCGGCCGGTCCCGCACCGGAGAAGCAGCGGGCCCCGGGGTCCGTAGATCCCGATCGGACAATGAACAAGTAAATCTACCTTTGGCCCCGCTATATATCCGAGGGCGGCCAATGGAGCAGACGAACCGGTTGAGGGACGAGAGAATCGACCATCTTGATCTCATGACCGTTCTGTCGGGGACCACAAGCTACATCTTCCTGGTGGACAGCAAGCTCCGCATCCGCTTCGCCAGTCCCAGCGTCACGCGGGCCCTCGGGCTGACCAGGGACGCGATCGAGGGCCGGAGGTTCCAGGACCTGCCGCTGCCCTCAGGCGTCGCGGAGGGTTACGAGACGATCATCCTCCGGGCGTTCGAGAACGATTCCCCCCAGGAGGCCGAGGCTTCTTACTTCCTGCCCGATGGCCGGGTGTACTTCCTGTACGACGCGGTCCCGGTGCGGGACCATAGGGGAGAAGTCGTGGCGGTCGTAACGGCCAAGGACATCACCGCCCAGAAGACCGCAGAGGTACTCGGGGAGGTCCTGAACCGGGTCTACGCGGTCATCAGCTCGACGATGAGCGCGTCGGAGATCATGAAACGGGTGGTCGACATCTCCGCCCCGGCGATGGACAGCGAGGCCCTGGTCATCATCGTGCGGGAGGGAGAAGGTTGGACGGTGCGCTATTCCCACGAGGCCGCTCCCCACAGGATCCTGGGCGCCACCCTGACCGATGAGGAGATGCACCGCAGCTTCCTCTCTCCGGACGAGGGCCCCATCAGCGCGAGGGAGGTCAGCCAGGTGGCCTGGCTGGACCAGGGGGTGATGGACCGGTTCCGGGTGCGGTCGTTCATCAGCGTGCCGTTCAGGGTCCGCTCCCGGGTGACGGGGGTCCTGGCGTTCCTGTTCCCCCGGCCCCGGAGGTTCTCCGCCGAGGAGGTCGACTTCTCGGTCAAGCTGGGCAACGCGGTGTCGCTGGCGCTGGAGAACTCCGGCCTCTACCAGCAGGAGCAGGAGCAGCGCTACCTGATGCAGGCGCTGCTCGACGACGTGCCGGCGGTGATCATGGCGGTGGAGGGGCGGGACCTCAAGATCAAGTGGGCCAACCGGTACTCGGAGCGCTACCGGCCCGAGGCGTACAAGCACTTCCCCGCCACGGGGGTCAGCCTGGACACCATCCTTCCCGGCTCCACGGACTCGGAGATATCCAAGATGTTCAGGAGGGTCGCGGTCACCGGGAGGCCGTTCTACGCCAGCGAGTTCATGGTCACCGGGCTGGGTCCAGAGGTTATCTACTGGAACGGGGCGGTGGTGCCCCTGCGGAGCGAGGATAAGGAGGTCCCCGACCTGCTGATCATGGCCGTGGACGTCACCGAGCAGGTCAAGGCCCGCAAGGAGGCCGAGATGTGCTCCGTGCGCGCCACCGAGGAGCGGGAGAGGCTGCAGACCATACTAGCCACCCTACCAGTGGGAGTGGCGCTGATCGACCGGTCGGGGAGGATCACGCAGATCAACACCGTCGGCGCAAGACTGTGGGCGTCCATCCTGCCGTCGTTCACCGACCTGAAGGACCTGAACGAGGTCCAGGCCTGGTCGTTCGAGAGCGGCGAGCCCCTGAGGATGGAGGACTGGGGCATGGTGAAGGCGACCTTCGGAGGGATCGCGACCAACAACGAGATGGTCACCCTGAAGCGGTACGACGGCCGGGAGATGGTGATGATGATGTCCTCCGCCCCGATCTACGACTCGTCGGCAGGGGTCATCGGGGCGGTGGTGGTCGGGCAGGACCTGACCAATCAATTGCAGGTGCAGAAGGAGCTGATCGAGTCGAAGGAGCGCGCCGAGCTGTCGATCGACCTCCTGACCCATGACATCAACAACCTCAACGCCGCGTCCATGGGATACCTGCAGCTGCTGCAGGCGGGGTCCTCGCTCAACGACAAGGAGAGGGGATGGGTAATGGGGTCCTACCAGGCCCTGGAGGAGAGCTCCCGCCTGATCGAGAGCATCCGCGGCCTGCAGGCCCTGGAGACCGGGAAGGAGGCGCTGGCGATCATCGACCTGGACCAGGTCCTCCGCGGGGTGATCGCCGACCACACCCCCCACCCCAGCCGGGAGGTCGACATCCACTATTCCTCGAGGGGCGACCACTGCATCCTCGCCAGCCCCCTGGTGAAGGAGGTCTTCTCCAACCTCCTGGACAACGCGATCGCCCACTCCGAGGGGGCGCTGAACGTGAAGATCAGCGTCAGCTCGGTGTTCGAGACCGGCAGGGAGTACCACCGGGTGGACGTCGAGGACGACGGACCTGGGATCCCTGACCGGATCAAGGAGAACATATTCTCGAGGACATGGCGCGGCCGTGCGAAGGGGGTAGGGAAAGGCCTGGGGCTGTTCCTGGTGCGGAGGCTCGTAGAGAGCCTCGAGGGCCAGGTCTGGGTGGAGGACCGCGTTCCCGGGCAGCCGGGGATGGGGGCCCGCTTCATCGTCCTCCTGCCGGCGGTGGGATGCCGGAAGGCGCCCGAGCGTACTGGCTAGAGGCGGCCCTGCTCCACCGCGATCCTGGCCTTCTCCAGCGTCTCCACCAGCTTTTCCACCGTCGGCACGCCGCCGAAGAGGGTCAGGGAGGAGTTGATGAACAGGGCCGGGGTGACCCCCTGACCGTACTTCTGGACCAGCGGCTGGATCGCCCCGCAGAACGCGTACTGGGGGGACATCCGGGCCTCGGTGGCGTGCACCAGGTCGATGTCCGCCTCGATGCCGGTCCGGGAGAGCGCTTCCCTAAGCCTCTCTACGTACTGCTGGTCATAGGGCGCGAGCTTGGGATTGCAGCAGGCGAACGACAGTATGGTGAGACGCATCTTGTCCATGGTATCCCTCGCCCGCGGGCGGCCTGAGCGGCCGTCCCGGGCATTGAACGATAGCCCCTNNGGGGTGGCGGTATAGATAGCTTCGCCGCATCGCCTGGCCCGGGACCCCGGTCGCTCATCCGTACAGAACCTTGCCGACCTTGCGGAGGTTCTCCACGCCGTAGATGTCGGTCTCGAACAGCGGGACCTCCTGGCGGATCATGTCCTTGAACTTCTCCTCGATGATCGCCAGGTACTTGTCCTGGGTGGCCCGGCGACGCTCGAGGAACCAGTTCCCCTGGAGCACCTCGCGGGGGATGACCTCATTGATGATGAGGCCGGGCACCTTGATCCCGAAGGTCCCCAGGTCCTCGACCGCCCTCTCCGTCTCGTCGACCGGCAGCTTCTCCGGCAGCAGGACGAGGTTGAAGGCCGATATCGACCGGTCCGACAGCGCGCGCACCGCCGCGTCGTACCGCTCCTTCTCCTTCCTCAGGTCGTTGATCATGTTCTCGTCGTACACGAAGCCCATCAGCTCCGAGAGCTCCTTGCGGCTCTCGATCTGGTTGGCGATGTACCCCGACCAGTCGAAGGGCATGCTCAGCTCCCTGAGGGTGTGCCCGGTGGGCGCGGTGTCGAAGACCACCTTGTCGTGCTCGGTATCGGCCATGTGGCTGACGAACTGGTCGAAGGCGGCAATCTCCTCGGTGCACGGGGTGGACAGGAGCTCGGAGCCGAACAGGGTGGAGAATCCTTCCATCATGTCGTTCATGCGGCTCTGGAAGACCCCCATCGCCTTCTTGGGGTTGATGTTCAGCCCGCACAGGTTCTGCTGTCCCTCGATGACCGTTAGGTCCGTTTCACCGATATCCTGCTCATATATCGCCGACAGCGACACCGTGGGATCGGTGGCCACGATGAGCGTCTTGTAGCCGTGGTCGGCGAGCCAGGTGGCGGTGGCCGACGCCATGGTGGTCTTCCCCACCCCTCCCTTGCCCCCGAAGAAAAGGAACTTCTTGCTCTCGACGAGCTCGGTCAAGCCTGACGGGTTCATCATTGTCTCCCTTATTCGAACGCTTACCTCCGCCATTATCCTTTCTGTCGCCGGGGTGCCCGGAGGCGGTCCGGACAACGGCGCACACGGCCCGCCGCGGACCACTTGGCCAGGGAGGCATTGAGCGTTTCGAATATTTTTTTATAGGATGGTGTTGTTGTGCAAATTAGCATCTGGACCGTTTTACCGGCGGCCATCGCGACAGGGGTCCGGGACTTCACCGCACCGGTCGTTCTTCGCTCAAAGACCTGTGCCTAAGGGGCCTGGAGCATATCAAGAGAGTTCGCGCGTGACCGGTCCTGCGCTGGTTCGTCGCCGATGACGATGAGGGCAATGAGCACGAGAATGGGTTACGCAGGAGATCACCGAAATGGCTGAAGTGACAAGAGTAGTCATAGATCTCGCCCTCCTGCTGATGCTGGCGGGGGGCCTTTCGATCATTTTTACCAAGATCAAGATGCCCCCCATAATCGGCTACCTCGCTGCGGGCATCGTGCTCGGCCCGACCATGCTTCCGATGTTATGGGTGGAGGGCAACACCGTTGCCTTGCTGTCGGACATCGGGATCGTGCTCCTGATGTTCTACATCGGCCTGGAGACAGACATCCGGAAGCTGAGGGCCACCGGCTCCAAGCTCCTGTTCGTGGTCTGCCTGCAGATGCCCATCGTGGTGGCGGCCGGCTACCTCACGGGCATATTGCTGGGCATGAACACCCTGCAGGCGATATTCCTCGGGGCGATCATCTCCGGCACCTCCACCGCGGTGGTCGTCGGCGTGCTGAAGGAGACCAAGCACATCGACAGGGAGATGGCCAAGTCGATCATCACAATCACCATCTTCGAGGATGTAGGCCAGGTGCTCATCCTGACCATGGCCGCTCCGCTGCTCGCCGGGGACTCCCCGGCCCTAGGCTCCACCATCGCCATGATCATCGGGCTCATCCTGTTCATCGGCCTCTCCGTGGTGTTCGGGATGGCCCTGGTGCCCCGGATCATGGACCACATCGGCCGCCGGTACTCCGGGGAGATCCTCCTCATCGTCGGCGTCGGGCTGTGCTTCACCATGGCCGCGATATCCCAGGAGATGGGGCTCTCGATCGCCATCGGGGCGTTCATCATGGGGATGATGATCTCCATCTCGAAGTTCAGCCACAAGATGGTCCTCAACGTGGAGCCGGTCAAGGACCTGTTCATGGCGGTGTTCTTCATCTCCATCGGGATGCAGATATCCCCCCAGCTCATCGTGCAGAACATCGTGCTGGCGTCGATCATAGCCATCGTGTTCGCGCTCAGCAAGGTCTCGACCGTGTGGCTTGGCTGCTACATCGCCAACATGACCGCCCGGGACAGCTTCCTGGTGGCGACCAGCCTGGTGGCCATGGGCGAGTTCGCGTTCATCATCGCCAAGACCGCGTTCGACGCCGGGGCGGTCGGGCAGGACTACTACTCGGCGGTCATCGGCGGCGCGCTGATGACCATGATCATCATGCCGGTGATAGCGAAGAACCAGCCCCGGCTGTTCGACTCGCTCGTCCGCCTGGTGCCGGAGAGGGTGCGCTGCGCCCTCGGCCGCATCGACGACGTGCATGCCGCGGCGTCCAACGGCTCGAGGGCCAGCCACCCCGCCCGGGGGGAGATCAGGAGGCGCCTCGGGCTCATCTTCGTCGACGTCATGGTGATCGTGGCCGTCATGATCACCTTCACGGTGGTGTTCGACCTCACCGAGACCTTCGCCAACACCGCCTCCGGGCTGAACCTGCTCCCGCAGGAGCTGGTGCTGCTGTTGCTGCTGGTGATCCTGGCGCCGATCGTATACAACATGTACTCCCACGTGAAGCACATCGCCAAGAGCCTGACCGCCCTGGTGATGGACTCGCCTAAGGAGACCAGGGCGAGCGAGAGGACGGTGTACCTGATGTTCGCCAACCTCGGGACCGTGGCCATGATCCTGCTCATCCTGGTGATCATCGTGCCCTTCCTGCCGCAGCTGCTGTTCGGCACGGTGTGGACGATCGCGGTGGGGGCCGCGGCAGTGGTGATCGTGTACCTCTCTTGGAACACCGTGAGGCAGGGCTACACCCGGTTCTGCGAGCTCATCACCTCCGACAGCAGTGAGGGTGAGGAGCGATAAGGCCGGAGGGCGCGCGGACCGGCGCCGCCCATCTGGCTCCTTCCTTTTTATCGTTATCTATTCAGATAATTGCTAATCTGGAGGCATCTATTATATTATAATCGCCCGATGCAGGAAAGCTTGGGAGGGAACGCCGGTGCAGGTGCTGTTCGTAGACGATGACCCCGTCGATCTGGAGACTTGCGCAGACCTGCTGGCCGCTGACGGGGGCTTCAAGGTGGACACCGCCTCCTCGGGCGAGAGCGCCCTCGACATGATCGCGACGGGCAACTACGACGCGGTGGTCAGCGACTACATGACCGCGCTCACGATGAACGGCGTGGACCTGCTTCGCAACGCCCGTGCGATGGGCTACGTCAACACCTTCCTCCTGGTCTCCAAGCGGATCGACGAGGAGGTGGTCCTCGACGCCATCCTCAACGGCGTAGACCAGTACTTGCCCAGGACGGGGGATGTCGCTCACGACATCTCCATGGTGCGCTCGTTCCTGGAGACGAGGCAGAAGCGGCTGCTGGCCGAGAAAGAGAGGAGGGACGAGGCCGCCTACCACTCGCTCCTCATGCGGATGCAGGAGGGGTTCGCCTACCACCGGATCATCTACGACGAGATGGAGCGCCCGGTGAGCTCGATGATCATAGACGTCAACGACGCCTTCGAGCAGGTGTTCTCCCGGCGGGGCGAGTCGGTGCTGGGCCGCGATGTCCGCCAGCTCATCACCGACACCGAGGGCTTCGAGCGCGAGATGCTCAAGGCGTTCGACGACATCATCAAGAACGGAAAGGAGGTCCGCTTCACCGCGCGCTCCCGCCCCCTTGACCGCTGGTTCTCCGTGGCCATCTACGCCCCCGAGCCAGGCTACTTCGTCACCATCCTGACGGACCTCACGACCCAGAAGCGGATGGAAGAGCAGCTGGAGCTCTCCAGGAGGAAGCTGTCGCTCACCGGATCGATCACCCTCCACGACCTGATGAACCAGCTCACCACCCTTTACGGCTACCTGGACATTGCCCGGAGCAAGGGCGACCCCGCCCGGGCGAAGGAGTATGTCAACAAGGCCCTCCTGGCGAGCGAGAAGATGCGCAGGGCGATGGTGTTCTCCCAGGACTACATCCGCATGGGGGAGCAGAGCCCGGAGTGGTTCTCCGCCCAGGAGGTCGCCTCGCGGGGAATAGCTGAAGCTCCCATAGGCGACGCGGCGATCGTCATCGACCTCAAGGGCCTGGAGATCTACGCCGACCCGCTGGTCCGCAAGGTGTTCCACAACCTCGGCTTCAACGCGGTCCGCCACGGCAGCGCCCAGGAGGTCAAGTTCTTCTACGAGTGCCGGGGGGACGACCTGGTGATCGTGTGCCAGGACGATGGTGCCGGGGTGCTTCCGGAGAAGCGCGGGGAACTGTTCGACGACCGCTTCGGCCACGGGCTGTACCTGGTCAAGGAGATACTCGCCATCACCGGGATGACCATCAAGGAGACCCAGCCCCCCAAGGGGGCCAGGTTCGAGATACTGGTGCCGAGGGGCGCCTACCGCTTCGTCTAGGTGCGCTCACTCCTCGACCAGCTCGAACTCGGACTTGGGCGCCCCGCACATCGGGCACACCCAGTCATCGGGCAGTGATTCGAACGGCGTCCCAGGAGGAATGTTGCTCAAGGGGTCGCCCACCGCGGGATCGTACTCGTAGCCGCACACCGTGCATCTCCATATTCTCATCTCTTCTCAGCTCCTTCGACCACCGCACGGTATTTCTGATGTATCAGCTTTCGGTCGAAATCGTTGAACTGTTGGAGCATGGCGTCGCTCTCCTCCTTGCTCAGGTACCGCATCGCCTCGGGGAAGAACTGCTTGTCCTCCCTCGCGATGTGGTCGGGGTACAGCTTCGCGATCTCGCCCAGGACCGCCACGAGCTCGCTGACGGAGGCCGCGTCGCCGCCCCTGCTCCTCGCGTTCAGGTCCCTCATCCGGGAGACGAGCTCGCGCGACCTGACGTGATCGGCCATGAGGCGGTCCATCGCCGACACCATCTCCGGGCTCATCGGCTTCGTCTGCAGCTTGGCGAAGAGCAGCTCCTCCTCCTTTCCATGATGGCATCGGTCGGCGTAGACCCTCATGAAATCCGCCGCCTGGTCCAGCAGATCGTTGTCCGGCGGGCTGCCCCCCTCGATCGTAGCTCTCTGCTTGTCCAGCACCGCGACCATGCGCTCTATCAGACGGTGCTCAATCATCAAAGGCCCTGCTGGCAACATGGCCTCTCATATTGGGCCACTGACTATTTTATTGCTATCCGTGGTCAGGAGCGCCCGTAGGTGGCCATGACCTCGCCGTACTGGAGGACCTTTCCCTTCATGGCCTCCTCCAGCCTCTTCCGGGAGGCGCCGGCCGGGAGGTCGAGCGGGGACCCCAGCCCATACACTTTGAGGAAGTATCGGTGCGATCCCCGGGGAGGGCAGGGCGGGGCATAGCCTATCTCCTGCCCGGAGTTCATGCCCTGGACCGCCCCGGGCAGCTCGGGCGGATGCTCCACCGGGGACACATTCTCCGGTATGGTATCCCTGGCCGGGATGTTCCATATCGTCCAGTGGACGAAGGTCCCGGTGGTCGCGTCGGGATCGTCCAGGATCAACGCGAGGTACGGCGCGGTCAAGCCGGTTATCTTGATCGCCGGGGTTATGCCCTCCCCGTCGCAGGTGTGCTGGACGGGATAGGTCTTGAACCCCAGCTCGATATTCAGGTCCTCCTTGTTCATCGTCATCACCTCATGGGGGCGTTCCCAGGAAGTTGCCGGACAACGGGCGCTCGTACTCCACCGTCGCCTCCCCGAACTGCAGAATCCTGCCCTCCATGGCCTTCTCGAGGTCCCTCCCGGTGGCGCCGCCTTCCAGCTCCAGCTCCTCCGAGAGGCCGAAGACCCTGAAGCGGTAGCCGCGCTTCGCGCCCTGGGGCGGACAGGGGGCCGTGTAGCCGATGTTCCCGAAGGAGTTGCGGCCCTGGCGGCCCCGGATGGGGCGGGTGATCTCCGGCTGCTTGGGCAGGTTCCGGGGTATCGCCTCCGCCCTCTCCACGTTCCACAGGAGCCAATGGACGTTGACGGGCCCCTCGCGGCCCATCTCCTCCATGATCACGGCGACGAAGGGCGCCCTGAGGTTCCCGATCGTCAGCTGGGGCGAGTACTGGGTCCCCTCGCACACCTCGTCGTCGGTGAGATCGCCTCCCTCCACCCATACATCCAGTCCTCTCTGCCTTGGCTTGTGGGCTACCTGTTCCTCGATCAGCTTCAACCAAGTACCTCCTAAGAACATCGTTCTTTTCCAACCCGCGGTATAAATGGATTTCCGGGCGGGCGGGAGCTGTTACGGGATGCTGTGCCGAACGGTCATTCCACCGCCGGCTCCAGGAGCCTAAGCCCCGGCCGGTCAGCGTCCACCTCGACCCTCGCGCCCAGGGGAAGGACCATCTGGGGATCGGTGTGCCCGAAGTCCATATTGACCACCAGCGGCAGGTCCGGCCGTCCGAACTCCTCGGCCGCCACCGAGCGGACCGCCCTCTCCAGCTCGAGCCTCTGCTCCGGCCGATAGCCCCGGGGCCGGCCGATCAGCAGGGCGCTCAGGCCGTCCAGGACGCCCATGATGCCGAAGCTGCGGAGCATCAGCTTGACCGAGGACGGGGACGGCATCAGCTCCGAGGTCTCCAGGAACAGGACCTTGCCGTCCCAGAAGTCCTGGGGAGGCCAGTAGCGGGTACCTCTCATCATCTCCAGGACCTCGATGCAGCCGCCGAACAAGGTCCCCTCGACCCGGCCCTCGCCCTGCACCGCCTTCCACCGCATGCTCTTCTTCCTGCGGTTCACCCTGCCCACCGAGCGGTCGTCGGACCAGTCGGGGTACCCTTCGCTGTAGGACGGCGACGGGACGTAATCGTACGCCGGCCGGGGATGGAACAGGATGTCCTTCAGGTGCTGCACCTCCCGGGGCCGGCCGCGCATCTGGGAGATGCCGGCCATGACCGACGGGCCGTAGAAGGTGACCATGCCGTGGAGGGTGAGATGGGTCAGGAGGGTGGTGGTGTCCGAGAAGCCCATCAGCACCTTGGGGTTGTCCAGGATCTCGTCGGTCTTGAGCAGGGGAAGGGTGCGCACCGAATCGTCCCCTCCGATGGTGGCGATGATCCCATCGATCTCGGGGTCCAGGAACGCCTTGTTGACGTCATCGGCGCGGACCTTGGGGTTGCGGCGGAGGTACGATTGACGGGTCAGGGTGTGCTCCATGGCCACCGGCTCGAGCCCGAACTCCTCCCGGAGGACCTCGACCCCCCGCTCGTACACCTTGGGGAAGGCGTGGGGGCCTCCCCAGGACGGAGAGATGAGCGCGACCTTGCTCCCTTCCCTCAGGCGGCGCGGCTTGATCATGGGCGATCAGGCCAGCTCCTTCCGTTCCAGCAGCTGCCCGCCCTTGGACAGTATCGCCTTGATGGCGTCATCGACATGGTCCACCCGGAGGATCAGGACGGCGTGGGGCCGGCCGGAGTAGGCGTAGGCGTACTCGATGTTGATGCCGGCGTCGCCCAGCATCCGGGATATCTCCTTCAGCCCGCCCGGGCGATCGTGCATCTTGACCCCTATGACGTCAGTGGTGGAGACGACGTACCCGAGCTCGGACAGCTTCTTGAAGGCCTTCTCCGGCGCATCGACCAGCGCGCGGATCACCCCGAACCCGCTGGCCTCGGCGATCGAGAACGCCAGGATGTTGATGCTCTCCGACTCCAGGACCTCGGCGATGGCCGCGAGCCTCCCCGGCTTGTTCTCCGCGAATATCGAGATCTGCTTGATGGTGTAGCTCATCACAGTACCCTCCTGTCCACTACCCTCTTGGCCTTGCCCTCGAAGCGCGTTAATGTTCCAGGCGATACCAGCTCCACGTCTACCGCAACGTTCAGGTTGTTCCTGAGCAGGTGGGCGACCTTGTTCTTCAGCCTGATGAGGTCGTCGAGCTTGTCCGAGAAGAGCTGGGCGTTCTTCAGCTCNNCTTACCAGCATGTTGTCCAGCGCTCCCTGCCGATCGACCACGATCTGGAAGTGCTCCCCCAGCTCCGGCACGGACATCAGGGTGTACTCCACCTGGGACGGGAATACATTGATTCCGCGGATGATTAACATATCGTCCACCCGGCCCTGGATGCGCGAGATGCGGACATGGGAGCGGCCGCAGGCGCACTCCGAGTCGTCGTACGAGGTGATGTCCCCGATGCGGTACCGTATCATCGGCAGCGCCTCCTTCTGCAGCATGGTGATGACCAGCTCTCCTTTCTCCCCGGGACCCAGGCGCTCGCCGGTCTCGGGATCGATGNNGTCGCCCCAGATGTGGATGCCGTTCTGCTCGGTGCACTCGGTGAACAGCGGCCCGGAGAGCTCCGACGTCCCGTAGATGTCGTATGCCTTGATGCCGGTGCTCTCCTCGATCCTCGACCTCATCCTCTCCGACCATGGCTCCGCTCCCAGGATCGCGGTGCGGAGCTTGGTGTCCCGGTTGATGTCCACTCCCATCTTCTCCGCCACCTCGGCCATGTGCAGCATGTACGACGGGGTGCAGGCGATGGCGGTGACCCTGAGGTCCTGGATCAGCTCGATCTGCCGCTCGGTGTTCCCGACCGAGGCGGGCACCACCGTCGCGCCGATCCTCTCCGCCCCGTAATGGAGGCCGAGCCCTCCGGTGAAGAGGCCGTAGCCGTAGGAGACCTGCATCACGTCCCTCCTCCCGAGGCCGCAGGACGTCAGCGCCCGGGCCACCGATTCGGACCAGTTGTCGAGGTCCTTCTGCGTGTAGCCGACCACGGTCGGCTTGCCGGTCGTCCCCGAGGACACGTGATAGCGCACCAGTTCCTCCTGGCCGCCGATGAACATCTTGTCCGGGTAGTTATCCCGCAGGTCCTTCTTGTACATGAACGGGAGCTTGACGATGTCGTCGAGGGACCGAACGTCATCGGGGTGGACGCCCGACTCCTTCATTCGAGCCCGGTAGAAATCGGAGAAGGAGTACAGTCGATAGACCAGGGTCTTCAACAGCTTGAACTGCAGCGCTTCGATATCGGCCTTGGACATCTCTTCCGTGCGGGGATCCCAATACCTCAAGTCATCACCTCGTCGGTCCGCCCGGATGGCAACGCCGCAGCTGGTGGCCGGGGTGACCGACTTGCTAAGCCATAGCACGCTAGATATTTCATTCTTCCCGCCGGACGGCGCCCCGGGGGCCATCTTATATGGTCATCGTGGAGGATATCGAAGCGTGAGCAAGCGCAGCGTGCTGATCATCGAGGCCATCCCCCTCAAGGAGGACCCGGTGGAGGGGGACATGCTGAGCAAGGTCCTAGAGATGGCCAGCTACGATTACTTCGAGCTGCACGGCGTCTCCAACAAGAGCGACCTGCTGGAGATGCTGGAGGACCGCCAGTTCATGCGGCGCTTCCGCATCGTCCACCTCTCCGGCCACGGGGACGAGGACGGCGCCAACTTCCTTCTGCCCAGGGGCTCGGTCAACGCCTCGGAGTTCCCCGAGGGCTGCTTCCGCAACCGGACGGTGTGCCTGTCCGCGTGCACCCTCGGGAAGACGTCCTTCGTCAGGCCGTTCATGGAGCGGACGTCCGCGCGGTACGTCATAGGCCCGCGCCGCTCGGTGTACCTCATCGACGCCACCCTGTTCTTCCTCACCTTCTATTATTGGACCAACCGGAGGAGGCTGGGCATCGAGGCCGCCTACAACCGGGCGGTGAGGAGCGGGGCCCGGGGGGACTTCACGCTGTGGACCCGCTCGGGATGACCTCGGAGGGGCGGCGGAACTTACCGAGGGGGACGAAAATCTCGAACCTGGCACCTTTTCCATCCTCGCCGGTCTCGGCGATTGTCATGCCCGACGAGGTGACTATCTCCTTGGCCAGGAAGAGGCCGTAGCCGGTGTTCTTCCCGTAGCCTGCCTGGAAGATCAGGTCCTTCTCCTCCGCAGGGATCCCCACCCCATTGTCCTCGAAGGTGAGGAGCAGCCCTTCGTCCTTGACATTTCCGGAGATGGTTATGTCGGTCACGACCTTCCCGTGCTGCTGGGCGTTGTCGATCAGGTTATAGAACACCTTCTCCACCAGGGGATCGGCCAGTATCTCGAGGTCCTCGATGTCCGTGGCGATGCGGATGCCCTCGAGGCGGTGAGCGGCGGCGGCCTGGTCGATCGAACCCCTCACGTCGATCCACATCGGCGCGTCCAAACCCATCCTCTGGTAATCCCGGGTGAACTCCAGGCACCCCTCGATGGACCGCAGGGCGGCCTCGGCCTTGGAGAGATGGGAGGCGGAACGAACGTCGGCCACCCCGGCCCTCGCGATCGTGACGAACCCGTGGGCCACGGTGAGCTTGTTGATGATGTCGTGCCGGGTGATCGATGCCAGCAGGTTCAGCTTCTTGTTGGCCATGGCCAGGGCGTTCTCCGCCTCCTTCTGCCCGGTCAGGTCCCTTCCCACGCACTGGTACTCGAGGTTCCCGGCCTCGTCCGGTATGCACCTGATGGTCCAGGACATCCACCGCTCGCTCGGGTCGCCCGGCCTGGTGTACATCTGGTCGGTGACCACGGCCTCGCCGGTGGCCGACGCCTTCCTGCAGTTCACCATGAGGTCCTCGTACTGGGCGTTCGTGCAGAGCTCTCGCAGGTCCTTGTGGACGATCGTCCCCTCGTCCATGCTGAGGAAGCTCAGGAGCGCTTTGTTGGCGAACCTCATCCCACCGTTCTCGTCCATGCGGAAGATGAACTCGGTCTGGTCGTTGACCACCGCGTGATACCTTTTCTCGCTCTCGGCCAGGGCCTTGCTCATGGCCATGATGGTCTCCATCGAGCGGTTCAGCTCATCGGCGAGGTGGGTGAGCTCGTCCGCTCCGTCCATCTCGATCTTCTCCGTCAGGCCGCCGTTGCTGCTTATGTCCTTTACCTGGCGGGAGAGCCGGTCGAGCCTCCGGGTGGTGAAGCGGTCGGTGAGCACGAGAAGGGCCGCGCAGAAGACCATGGATACCACCACCAGCTCTCCGATGATCACCTTGAGGAACGACACGGCCTGCGCGTAGAGGTCCCTGTCGGCCTGGACCTTGATGACCCCCGCCACGGAACCGTCGATGCCCCGGACCGCCCGGTAGCTGGACATGGTCGTGTCGCTCTCGATGAGGAACAATGTCGTCCCATTGTCCACGACCGCCCTCCACGAGGCCTGGTCCAGCCCCGGGGTCGAGCAACAGCTGACCGGATAGATCACGGTCTCGGACCGAATAGTGTCGCTGATCTCCCTGGCGGCGCCATCGTTCATGAGCCTGCCCACGACCAGGAAGCCCTCGGCGTCCCTGAGATCATTATCGCAGATGGAGTGAGCGGAGATGACCATGAGGCCCTCCTCGGTGTCGACCAGGCCATGCACGGCGTCCTCGGGCCGGTCCATCCGAACGTCTTGCAGGCTATGGAGCACGGTGTCCACGACGGCGTTGGTCACCTCCTTGGGGACCTTGTTCTCGCAATCATAGCCAATGGCATGAACGAGCTCCCGGGAGCTGTTGAAGAACAGGAAATAGTTGAGCCTCAGGCCGCTGCAGNNTACTATAGTTCAGATTCGAATCGATGTAATCCTGGTTCCCGTCCTGCATGAACACGTAGGTGTCGTTCCAGACGGCCCAGTCCGAGGCCGTCCTCTCCATCTCCGACCCGATGACCCCCACTGACGCCGCCGCCCTGTCAAGGTCCGTCTCCGCCTCGAACCGCTCCCTATGGAGGACGGTGTCCATGATGATCATGTAAGACAGCAGCACGATCGCCAATGTCATTATGGCCATGACCGCGACCATGGAAAGCATGGTCTTGCGACGCAGTTTCATCGTAACAACTCTAACGCCGACTATTGGAGAACCGGAGTCGGCTATGAATAAAATTGCTAATTATATAATATTATTATTACTGTAATCATTCGCTGACATCATGCCAGGATGGGAAGGCGTCGACATACGAACATGATAGGAATGTTCATTTTACCGCGTAATGGTCGGCGACATCATATCTCTTGATCTCCCCGAACACCCGCAGGCCGTCCTTCTCGATGGTCGACACCGCACCGTGTCCGCAGCACACCAGCAGCCTGCCGTCGCGGGCCTTGGCCTGAGCGTCGAGGTCGGCACCGATCTCGAGCAGGGCCTTCCGCTCCCGGCGCGCCCGCTCCGAGTCGACGTTCACGGTCGTCATGAGGTTCTTGGCCAGGCTGGCGAACTCCTCCATCTCCGGGGTCAGGGAATCGAAGTTGATGAGGCAGTCCCCGGTGAACAGCAGGCCGGCCTCGGGGCAGAGGTAGAAGACGTGCCCGTGGAGGTGCCCGCCCAGCGACTCCAGGACCTCGAACCTCAGCCCGCATATATCGATCTCCTCGATGACCGGCAGGCCGTTGCGCTTCTTCTCCGAAGCGGGAGGGAGCAGCCTCACGTTGACCGGGGGGTTGAACTGCGAGAACAGGTTGATGAACTTAGTGTACACCTGCCCGAGGATCGAGCCCTCCATTTGCGAGCCGTAGGCGCGGTTCGCGGCGTGGATGATGTCCATGGAGCCGGGGTGCATCGTCGACGGGGCTTCGAACAGCGCGCCGCCTCCGGAGTGGTCAGCGTCCGCGTGAGTGATGTATATGCCCTCGAGGTCGCGGGGGTCCAGACCGAAGTGGGCGAGCATCTCCACGATCTCGCGGTGATAGATGCCGAACCCGGTATCGAACATGGCGATGCGCCCGGCGTTGCGCAGCACGTACACCGAGCCGCCGCAGGGGAGCTGGAAGCAGTACAGCGTTCCCCCCGTGCTCAAGGGGACCTCCTGATACAAGGAGTAGAAGCCGAGGCCGGTGGTCTGCCTCAGCGTCCGCCCGGTCTGCAGGATCGAACGGAACACCATGTGGGGATCGCGCCCCTGCGACGTCAGCTCCTGGGCGATGTGGTTGGAATCGTGCAGCAGGCGGAACAGGAACTCCTCGTCCTCCGTCCCGATGATCTCCCGCAGTTCCTGGGCGAAGCGGATGTAGAACACGGTGTCGTCCAGCTTCTTCCCCGTGGAATCGTACTCCAGGATCTCCAGGCGCCACCGGAGCTTCAGCTCCTCCAGGAGGCGGTAGGCAACAGTATCGTTGTCCAGCGTTAGGGCGACGGTGAGCCTTCCGGGATGCTTCCCGCGGTCGTCGAAGTCAAGGAACGCGATGTTCGCGCCCGCCCCGGTGGTGTAGCCGAGGAACTCGAACAGCATGCCCGGCTCGTCCGGCAGGTAGACCGAGAACTTCAGGTACCTCAGCGTGGCCAGGGAGGTCTGCAGGTATCCGATGGCCTGCAGGTCCTTGGTGATCCTCTCCGGCGCGTCCTCGTCCGCATCTACCTGCCAGAAGACGATGTGCGGATCGATCCGTCGATCGTAGTCGACGCGATGGATGTTCCCACCGTGGCTCTTGATGATCTCCGCGGCCTTGTGCAGGGCGCCGGGATCATCTGGCATCCGGGCGATGAACGAGAACGTGCTCACGAACCCTTGTACCGGGCTAGGCAACTTAAAAGATTTCCACCGATACAACGTCGTCTGTTGTACATCGAAGGATCATCAGCCGAAGGACCGGGCTCTGGAATTCTGAATAACTAAAGTGGAGAGAGATCATCTCACGCGTTCCTGCCCGGTTTGGAGATAGGCTCCATTATCTCTCCAGATATTGATATGTTCGAGAGTCATCAATGTCCAAAATCCGACATATAAGGATGCAGATTTTATATTTTATGCAATTATGCAACATGATATTATAGTAAATCTCTAAGCTTTACATAGCAGGAAACGCCCTCTTTGGTCAAATCTAAGTACTGTTAGGAAATGACGCAAGCGTGGAATCCGAGGAATTGAAGCTCATCGCCCTCGTCGCATTGGGAGGGGCGATCGGCAGCGTGTTCCGCTACCTGCTGCAAGGCTACCTGACCAGGGGAGACTTTCCCTGGGGCACCTTCGCCGTCAATCTGATCGGTAGCTTCCTCATCGCCCTGCTGTTCTTCTTCTGGGTCCAGGGAGAGGGCATCAGCTCCACGACCAGGGCGTTCGTGTTCATCGGCCTGTTCGGCGGCTTCACCACCCTGTCGTCGTTCTCGCTGGAAACGGTCAATCTGGCCGTCGGAGGGCAATGGCTATGGGCAATGGGGAACATTCTCCTTAATGGCGGGATCTGCGTCCTGGGGGCCTTCCTGGGGCGGGCGGTGGGATTGCTGATAGGGGGGAGCTGAGTGGAAGCGATGGAAAAGATGATGCGTCTGAAGGCCTACGTTGGCGAATCTGACCAGTACAAGGGCATGCCGACCTACAAGGCGGTCGTCCATCTCCTGCGGGAGGAAGGCATCAGGGGCG
Source organism: Methanomassiliicoccus sp. UBA6 (assembly GCA_002508545.1). Taxonomy (GTDB): domain Archaea; phylum Thermoplasmatota; class Thermoplasmata; order Methanomassiliicoccales; family Methanomassiliicoccaceae; genus UBA6. The sequence goes on along the minus strand of DAVH01000025.1, from coordinate 12,166 downwards.
CTACCGTTACCCGCGGCGTGTATGGTTACGGGAAGCGCAGCCTGCTGCATTCCACGTCGCCCTTGCGCCTCTCTACCGACCTCCCGATGCTCATCGAGGCCATCGATTCGGAAGAGAAGATCATGGCCGTAGTGCCCAAAATTCGGGCCATGATCAAGGACGGTCCGATCACTTTAGACGAGGTTATCGAGGTTCTCTAAGCCCCCTCCGCGAACTCGGGTCTCTCCTAAAAAACCGAAGAGAACTGCTAATATTATAAGATGAAATCCTATATTATTATAAAAATTAATTATACTAAATATTGATTTCTCGCGCCCCTAGGAAGGGCAAGAAAAAGAATCGTTCCCTATTTTTTCTTGATGCTTTACTCGCCTCGCGCGGTCCGATCGACCTCAGATCATGCCCGGCGCCGCTTGAAAATTCAGTAATTGTCTCACCTTTATTAGATATCGTTATTACGTAATTTGCATTATATTTATCAGCAACTCCCATTCCCCCTGAGAATATGATAAAAAGTCAGGGAGTTTCGGATGATTTTTGAGTGTTCCCTTGAGCCCGTTCGTACGCGTCGCAGAGCTCGTTCAAGAACTGATCGTACGTCCGCCTGAACTTCAAACGGTACAGCCGATCCCTTGTTTCGGGAGAGATTTGTATGCTCGTCCGCGCCTCGGTCGCCTTGCTCTCTTCCATCTCAACTCTTCCTCCGATTTGGGCTCAAAGCCCGCTCGACTATGTATGCTATAGAAATTATAGATTTAATTGTTCCTATGTAATTCTATATTCTCCATATATTCTATACAAACAATAGAACGTTGAACCTAATTATCCATTATAGTCAACAACGGTCTCCCGAATATCAAATTGAAAGGGGTACCTGATTGCACATTTATGCGTAATATGAGATTATTCTGCATTATCACAATACAGGATGGTGGAATAGGTAAACTATCGATAACCATCCCGCCGATCTCATCCCCTTTGTCCCACCCAAAATATTGACCAATAATGTACAAAATAAGTGATGAAATGGGGTCGAAAAAGGGGTAAAAATATGTTAAAAACCCCGGGTTTTTTATTGAAAAACGGGGAGTAGAAATGAGCAGAACGAGCCTTGGGAGCGAGCCTTAAGATTGCTTCGGACGGCCGGTAGAAGAGAACGGATCATGACGAAATTCTAACTAGAGGACGAGCAGAAGGTTCCGATTAAGCATGTGAAAAATGGTGCCTAAACACCCGCAGTTCAAAGCCCTAGCTAGCAGGATAGATGAAAGAAAACTATGGAAGGTGTTTGGAGTTCTCTATGCGCTCTTGGCGATCTTAGGCCTTGATGAGCAGCGGGAGCACCTGCTTGCCCTTCAGGACGAGCATGACGATCGCAGCGGCCATGTAGAACGAGATCAGCGAGTAGATCATCCACAGCGCACCAACAGCGAGCTTCATGTCGGCGCTTCCCCAGTAGAACGCCGCAGTCACGAAGAACGCGATAGTGGCGACCCCGAGCAGGATGGGGAGCAACTTAACCGGCTGGGCCAGCGAGAGCAGGGTGTCGATCAGGGCAATGATGCCGATGACCACCAGCAGCATGGCGGTGGATTCCGCGCTCAGCTCCACGCCGAGGATCGCGGGCGCAGTTATGGTTAGGAAAAACACAGCTAGCGGCCCAAAGATTGCGGTCCCGAGCAGGTTCTCGTTAAGGTACATGAATACGGTCACAACGATGCACAGAATTCCAACAAAAGGACCTATGGCTGCAATCAAGGTTGCAGTGTTATCTATCTCCAGACCGAAGACCGCGACCGCAAATGTGAACATTGCTACTACCAATATTCCCATTACGTCGGCCATAGCCACTTTTACGTGCACATTCGATTCTTCTGCCATTTTTTGTTCCTCCTTTTTCCCTCAAATATGGTTTAAGCCATCGGACGCGCGATCGAAAAGCGTTGGTTTCCCTCGCTTCCCGGTCACGGACACTTCCGCGGCTTCTCCTCCTCTGATGTCAGGTCCCCTTGTCACCAAGGAAATCCCGCTTCCTGTATGAGCTTGAAATATTAAAGTTATTATTATCCATAAGTCCGTTAATACCGGTTTCTAAACGATTTGGAATATATCCCATGGGCTGTATTTATGCAATTATTATGTTAGGAATCATGCCGTCCTCCTCGGCAGATCCTAGCGAAGCTTTCTCTAAGCGCTTCCTACGCTGGATTAGGTATCTCCCCTGCCGATTAGAAAAAGGTATGCTACGGATGTAACTAGGGGGCGGGGACCCGTCCGAGCTCGTCCAATGCTCTCAGATAGGCCTTCCTGCGAGCCTCATAGCCCTCTTTGTTGGAGCCGTATGGAACGTACTCAGATACCCTCCAGCCATCGGAGACGAGACGCTCCTTGGTCTCGTCGGACAGCCCCTTGAGGAAGCTAAACTCCAGCATCTCACGGTCGTGGAACCTCTGCTGGACCCATTCCAGGATGTCCGGGTCGTGGGTGGCCACGCAGAACGGGACATCCCTAGATATGATCAATTCCACCAGGTCCTTGTAGACCTCGCTGATCATGTTGAAATCTTGGATGTCGCCGGAGTACGCGCCCTTGACCAGTCGAACCCTTGCGCCGGCATCGAGCATCCTCTCGATGTCCTGCGGGGTACGGTTCAAGTACGCCTGCAACGCGATCGTCGGCTTCATCCCGGACCGGGAGCAGTCCTCGGCCAGCTCCAGCGTCAGGTCGACCATCCGTTGCCCCTCCATGTCCAGCTCGAACCCGACCCCCAGATCGGCCGCCCTTTCGCATATCCCGCGGGCCAGAGGCTTGGTGAACTGGCGCCCGACGGTGCCGCCCAGCGTGGACGGTTTGACGGTGATGGATGCCTTCAAGCTGCGGTCGACGATCTGCTCGGCCAGCTCAATGTAAGCGTCATAGGATCGGCGGGCCTTTTCCTCATCCTGGTTATAACGGCCAAGGATGTCGATGATGCAATGGATGCCCTGATCGTTCCTCTTGGCACACCACTTGAGCGCCGCTTCCCTGTCCTGAAGGGTCCATCGGTCCGGCATGAATATCGATATTGGCCATCTCCACCAAAAAGGTTAGGCATGGTCCGGCGTGAGGACCCTCTTCCTGCGCTTACGAGGGTCCCTGGTCTTCGAGGCCGCCAGCTGCTGTACGGCGTTGTATGAGTCGATGTCGATGATATAGGCGTGGCCGCTCCTCACCAGGTAGCCGTCCCATCTGCGGTACCCCGCATAAGCGGGGTTGTGCAGGATCTGGCGAACGGAGTACAGGGTCCACCGAGCCCCCCGGCGGGTGAATATCCCTCGCTCGTTCAGGGACCGGGCGATGTCGTTCATCGACATTCCTGAGAGGTATGAGGAGAACATCTCCCTGACCACCTCGGCCTCCCCGTCCTTCACCACCAGGTCCTTGTTCTCGATGCCGTAGCCGAAAGGTGGATTGAAGCCCAGCAGGCCGCCGCTCTCGGCCTTCTGGGCCATGCCCATGTAGGTCCTCTCCCCGATCTGCTCCGACTCCAGCTGGGCGATCCTCTGGATCATGTCGACGACGAAGCGTCCGATGGAGGTCGAGGTGTCTAGCTCCTCCTGCATGGAGGTGAACTTCTTGTCCCACCGCTCCAGGTCCTCCATCATGATCATGAAGTTCTTCGAGTTACGGTGGATACGGTCCATCTTTAGCACGAGGATATTGTCCCACTTGTCCTTCTCGGCCATCATCCGCTTGTACTCGTCACGGTTGCTGATCTTGCGCCCGGTGTGCCCCTTGTCCGCGTAGATGTCGGCGACCTCCCATCCCTGGGCCTCGCAGTACGCGATCAGGCGGTCCCTCTGCGCCTCGAGGGAATAACCTTCCTCGGCCTGCTCCTCCGTGGACACACGGATGTAGATGGCGGCCCTAGTCACCGGTGACCACCTGCCGATGAGGGGCCCCAAGGCCGTTCCTGCGACGTTCTTCCATCAATCCCTGTACGAGGTTGAATGAACCGGTTGAAACAAGCTGCTGGTGGTTTAAGGGCACAAGGCGGCCGTCCCAACGGATGTACCCGCAGTATACCGGGTTGCGCAGCACCCCGCTAACCGCCTGCTTGCTCCACCGTCCTCCCTTCTTGGCCGGTATGCCGCGGTCATTGAGCCTCCTTGCGATGTCCTCGAGAGACATCCCGTTCGCATAGCTGTGGTAGATGAAGGGCACGACCCCGGCCTCGCGGTCCAGCGGCTTCAGCTCGCCTTTCACGATCTCGTATCCGTAGGGATCGGGACTGCCGAGGTGGCCGGTGCACTGCTTGGCCTTCTGGACCATGCCGACCTTGACCCGCTCCCCGATCTGCTCCGACTCCAGCTGGGCGATCCTCTGGATGATGTCCATGACGAACCGGCCCATCGCCGAGGTGGTGTCGAACTTCTCCTGCATCGAGCTGAACTGCTTCTTCCACATGTTCAGGTCGTCCATCATCTGGGTGAAGTTCCTCGAGTTACGGTGGATACGGTCCATCTTTAGCACGAGGAGGACGTCCCAGAGGTCCCTCTCGGCCATCATCCGCTGGTACTGCGGGCGGTTGATGTCCCGGCCGGAGAAGCCATCATCGACGTACTCGGAACACACCTCCCAGCCCTTGGCCTTGCAGAAGGCGTTGAGGCGCTTGAGCTGCGCAGGTATGCTGTATCCTTCCCTGGCCTGATCGTCCGTCGACACCCTGGCATAGATCGCTGCGCGCACTAGAACGGCACTCCCTCTGTACCGGGAACGGTACCCGGTGCATCCCGGCCTTGAATCGGTTATGTAGGATTAAGATTTCCTGTCATGACGATGTACAAAAATGCTTAACATTATCATATTATTAATTATATTAGCTAGTATCTTTACTAGCAATACATTATTAGCTGCGTTCGTACACAATGATTTAAAGGCCTTCATCAATCGCTACATTGATGAGTGAAAGTCCAGAATCGAAGATGGCTAGGCTTCGGGAAGAGTTCGGAGGCCTGGTGGACGATGCCACCATACGCCGCCTGGTTCTGGATGACAGAGGGATCAAAATGGCTGCAACCAAGATCGCTGATATCAAGGACCGGGAGGAAGTCTCCGCGGTCGTAAGGGTCACCAAGATAAACGACGTCAAGACGTTCAACAAGAGGACCGGAGGGCAGGGCAAGGTAAGGAACCTGGAGATCGAGGACGAGTCGGGAAACTGCCGCCTTACGCTCTGGGACGAGGACGTCGAGCTTCCCGAGCAGATGGACATTCAGATCGGGACCCAACTGACCCTTACCGACTGCTACGTCAAAAAGACCGACTTCGGTACCGACGTGTCAAAGGGAAAGAAGGGAAAAATCGAGAAGCAATATTAGTAAAGCTTCAAACGTTACTTATTTTTTATATTTAGCATAAACCCTTTTTTATTATATTTCCATAAGAGAATATATTACTGGCTGACGATGAGCCCCACATAATATATATCCAAATAATAATCATTATAACAAAATTCAATTCATCAACTAACCCGCCCGGTGAGGGGCGCCAACGGAGGAAAGACGGTTCCCGGAGGTCATGAGAAGTATCCGTTAGCAAATCTCCCTACGATAACCATCATGAGCTTCCAGCGATCCAGGTCACGGACGAAGGAGATGATGCCCATCGAGGCAACTTTTATTCTTATATGCCGGATATATGAGTCCGGGGACCATGGTGAAAAGTGACGATGAGACCCGATCGCAATGGGAAGAGATGAGCTCCAAGGAAAGGAGAAAGCGAACTCTGTTGCCGATCATCGCGGTCATGGTTGCCGCCGCTCTGATCGTCCTGGTCCTAGAATGCTCACCCGTCTCGCATGAGCGTCAGGTCCTTCGCACCGGGGATCGCCTCGAATATGAGATATCGGGCTTCTCCAACAACACCGCCTTCACCTCGGGATGGAACATCACTATCGGAGGAACGACCGATAAGAGCGTCGGCTTCCACCTCATGGGGGACGGCCATCCCCTCTCAGCGGGCTATATTCCAGAGTTCGGTGGGGACTTCCGCCCACATATCGCCAGCGTCCCGGGCGGAGCGGGGATGGTGGGATGCGAGAAGATCTCCACGCCCTTTGGTGATAAATTCGCCTACATGCTCTATAGCTTCGATGCTTCGCGGAACGAGGCCGCGATAATCGCCATAGGGGTTGATTCCCACATAGTATATCGCTGGACCGTGGCCAACGCTGCGGGGCTCTATCACTATGTGTCTGTGCTGAAGGCGACGAACTGCACCGCGGTGCCATCCATGGACAATGTGGCGAGGCCAGTTGGCGCTCGCCCTCTCCAATCCCCTTCCTCCGTTCCTGGCACGACCTATACATTCGGGGCATCATCTCCGGGTACCAGCAATGCCATCTGCTCAGGATGGGTCGAGGTCGGTGCCGGGCAGCAGTTCCATTACATCACCGGTGGAAATCTGACCATGCATGTGTTCAGCAGATCCGACCTGCTGGCGATTGACGCTACCGGCGAGTTTCACCATAATGCCGCCCTTAGCAGGATACCAGGGGACCCCGGGGAGACCAACATGACCGTGGAACCTGGCGTATACTGGTTCATAGCGGTCTACTGGGGATCCGACCACACCGTTCAGTATAACGGTGACGAGGTCGGCGGTTACCTGATGTTATACTTCAGTGCGGCGGGGCAGGACTGATGGTCCGTTCCGGATGATCGCTCGCGCCTTTAGGCTGATCTCCTAATCGGTCTTCAAGCACTTCATCCGAGTGAACAGCACAGCGGCCTAACGTGACGGCGTGTGGAGAATGAATAAAAAAAGGAAAGATTTGAAGGGGTTTTTCCGCTCACGGCTTCCTTGGCCGGGTCATGAAGAACGCCAGGATGGCGACGGCGGCGACCCCGAGGGATAGGAAGAATATTCCAAGGAATGGGGCCTTGAAGAAGAAGTCGCCGATGTTGAAGCCCTTGTCGTTCACCTCGGAGGCCAGCTTGTCGGTGTACGACTCGATGGAGTTGATGTTCTTGCTGGCCACTGCCACATCCATGGGCTCCATGTCCATCTGGTTCCCGAAGATGGTGGCGAAGGAGCCGACGCCCTCGGGCATCTCGGGGATCTCGTCCACGGTCATGTACATGCCGGCCAGGAACCCTAACTCAGGAGAGTATATGATCTTCGGTCCGTCGTTCACCTGTATAAGATTGTAGCTCCTCTCCTCGCCATCGACGGTGTGCGTGATATGGCCATAGAGGCAGCGCATCTTCATCGAGGTCACGTTGCTATAGTAGGGCCCGAAATGGCCGTTGGTGATCTTCCCGTCGGTGGTGTTGAGGTTCGCGAAGTCTATCGGGAAGTCCGTCGCCCCGGTGGCGTTCTTCAGCTCCTCGGTGAATATCATGGCCTTCTGATCGTCGGTGAGGCCGTGCGCGTTCACGTGCCCGTTGACGCTGCCGCTGACGGTCATCATGCTGGTGTTGGTGTACCACACCTCGCCCTCCTCCACTGGCAGCTTGTAGAGGTCAAGCGCGGGAGCGAAATCCATGTACAGGTTCAGGCCGGCGACGACCTCCACGCCCACGTCATAATTCTTGTAGGCGATGGTCTGGACGTCCTCGGCCGTGTTGATGTCCGGAATGTTCTTGGCATCCGCCTCCAGGCTGAACGCGCCCTTGTACTCCCAGGTCATGTTGGTGATGGCCATGGAGGCCTTCTCGACGACCGTCGTAGCCGTGAGGACCATGCCCATCTTCTCCTCTAGCTTGAGGCTCATGGTCTTGGACTCCTTGGCGACCGCGGAGTATGGGGAGAACGCGTTGTCCGAGGTGCTGTAGGTGCCCGCGACAGGCATGCTCCCGGTCACCTCGATTTCGGCCGAAGTGGCGAAGCGGATCGCCATCTTGGCCATGATGGTGTAGGTGGTCGCCGTCTCCCCGGTGACCTCGAACAGCACGTAATAGGCGAGCTTGGAGTTGACCTCCAGCTCGTCGATGGTCATGTTGGCCTGACTCTGCAGCAGACTGTTGATCATGTCTGCGTTGGCGGTGATGTTGGAACCATAGTCGATCTCCTTGCCCATGGCCCAACGATCACCTACCTCTAGGTCCGAGGCCGACGCCGTCCCCAGGGGCATGAGCAACATGCCCGCGAGGAACAAACCGGCGACCAGCACCGAGGCCGCTGATGTGATCTTGTTCATAGAATCCCTACCGATCGATATTTCTGAAAGAATTATGGGGCCCGAATATTAGTATGTGACGAGGCGAGAATCGATGATCGGTAAGAAGCACGATACCCCGGGCAGTTTTAGAAAAATGTGAAAGGGAAGGGGTTTACGAAGGAGGTTATGGCGGTTCGCCGGCCTTACATCATGCCGGGCATGCCGCCGCCCATTCCGCCCATTCCGCCGGGCATTCCACCGGGGGGACCGCCCGCGCCAGCGGGCATCTTCTTGGACGCGATGACGTCGTCGATCCTGAGGATCATTCCGGCGACCTCGGTCGCGGACTCGATGGCCTGCTTCTTGACCCTGAGGGGCTCGATGACGTTGGCCTCCATCATGTTGGCCGGCTCACCGGTCTCCAGGTCGATGCCCATGTAGGCGGCGTTCTTCTTGCCCTCGTGGGCGGTCTTCAGCTTGATGACCAGGTCGATGGGGTCCAGACCGGCGTTCTCGGCGAGGGCCCAGGGGACGATCTCCATCGCCTCGGCGAAGGCCTCGATGGCCAGCTGCTCGCGGCCTCCCACGGTGGAAGCGTAGTCGGCGAGCCTGAGGGCGAGCTCGATCTCGGGAGCGCCGCCTCCGGCCACGACCTTGCCGTCCTCCAGAGCCACTCCGACGACCCTGAGGGCGTCGTGCAGCGCGCGGTCGACCTCGTCGATGACGTGCTCGGTGCCGCCGCGGATGATGATGCTGATGGCCTTGGGGTTCTTGCAGCCGGTGACGAAGGTCATCTCCTCCTCGCCGATCTTCCTCTCCTCGACCGTCTCAGCGCAGCCCAGGTCAGCCTTGGTCATGGAGTCCAGGTTGCCCACGACGTTGCCGCCGGTGGCCTTGGCGAGCTTCTCCATGTCGGACTCCTTGAGCCTCCTGCAGGCGTAGATGCCGGCCTTGGCCAGGTAGTGCTGCACGAGGTCGTCCATGCCCTTCTGGCAGAACACGACGTTGGCGCCGACGGCCTTGATCTTGTCGACCATTCCCTTCAGCTGGGCCTCTTCCTCGTCAAGGAAGCGCTGCATGGCGGCGGGGTCCCTGATCTGGATCTTGGCCTCGACCTCGGTCTTCTTGATCTCCAGGGCGGAGGATATGATGGCGATCTTGGCTTTCTTGACGACCTTGGGCATCCTGGGGTGGACCTTCTCCTTGTCAACCACGAGCCCGTTGATGAACTCGGTGTCAGCGACGGTCAGGCCGGTCTTCTTCTCCACCTTGATGTTCTCCACGTCGATCTTCACCTTGCCTTCGACCTCCTCGGCCACGGCCTTGACGGCCTTCACCGCGAGCTCGGACAGGTAGTCGATCTGGCCGCCGACGGACTTGCCGGTCATGGCGGTCTTGGCGACCCTCTTCAGAACCTCGTTGCCCTTGGCGTCCACGGCGATCTTCTCGAGGATCCTGACGGCCTCGGCGGCCGCGAGCTTGTACCCGTTGGCGATGATGGTCGGGTGGACGTTGTGGTCGATCAGCTTCTCGGACTGCTTCAGGAGCTCGCCGGCGATGACCACGGAGGTGGTCGTCCCGTCCCCGCACTCGGAGTCCTGGGTCTTGGCGACCTCCACGACCATCTTGGCCGCGGGGTGCTGTACATCGATCTCCTTGAGGATCGTCACACCGTCGTTGGTGATGACGACGTCACCGATGGAATCGACGAGCATCTTGTCCATGCCCTTCGGGCCCAAGGTGGTGCGGACCGCGTCAGCGATGGCGCGGGCAGCGGCGATGTTGTTGGCCTGAGCTTCCTTGTTCTTGGTCCGCTCAGTGCCCTCTCTTAGCACTATAATAGGCTGGCTCTGTCCTAGAGAATATGCCATTAATTATCCTCCTTTCGTTGGGCCCGATAGTTTATCGCTTCTATATAATTCTTATGGATTCTAAGCCCCTTCGGTTCCGCTGTGGCACCCCGCGGCAGGCTTCATCCGCCGGCTAGTTCGCGGGGGCATGGGCTCGAGGCCCTCTTCCGAGGAGGGATCAGAACGCGTCGCTCACCACGATGCCGCCGTCGGCCAGCGCGCGCTTCAGGTAGGCGATGATGTCCTCGTAGAACCGGTCATCGTCGACCATGGAGAGGAACTCCTCCAGCGTGGACGGCGAGCGCTCGCTCATGGCGGCCCTCATCCGCTCCTCCATCCCCGGCCTGAGGTTCAGGCGGTCGATCATGACCGAGCGGACCCTGGTCTCGATGAGCGAGCTGATGAGACCGTCCAGGTCGGCGTCGGTGATCGTCGGGATCACCGGACCGAGGAACACGTAGGTGCCGATCCCGGCGTCCACCAGGGCGCGGACGGCCTTCAGCCTCTTGGAGGGCGGGGGAGCCCCGGGCTCGAACACGGCCGCCCTGGAATCGATCGAGGTGTTGATGGTTATGCCGACCTCGGCCGAGGCCATCCTCTTCAGGAGGTCGATGTCGCGGACCACGAGATCGGACTTGGTCAGGAGGGACACGCTGGACCCGGCGTGGACCATCTCCTCCAGGCACCTGCGGGTCAGGTGCAGCCTCGCCTCCGCCGGCTGGTAGGGATCGGTGACCGTCCCCAGGCCGACCACGCCTCTCTTCCGGCCCAGCTCCCTGGACAGCAGCCTGGCGATGTTCACCTTGGCCTGGATGTCCGCGCCCCATTGATGCGGGGGCACGCGCATGATGTACGGAGCGTAGCAGTAGGTGCAGGCATGGGCGCAGCGCGTGTAGGGGTTGAGCGCGAGATCGAGACCGGGCAGGCGGGAGGGGGACAGCGCGGTCGAGCACTCCTTCCTGACAATGCGCGGGGCGGTCCCGCCCTCATCCATGAAAGCGTCAAGATCAGACATAGTCATCCAGCCTCCGCTGGGTCATCATATCGGTCAGGACGGCCGAGGCCCTGATCCATCTCTCGAGCGGGATGTCCATCCTCGAGGTGACGTGCTGGAGCGCGGTGGCCAGGGTCTCGAAGCTGTGGGGCTTGGTCTTCAGCGCCGCCCGGACGTTCTCCCTCACGTTCCACACGCCGACCGGCATCACGTAGCCGGGATGGGCCTCCCTGAATATGACCGCACCGGCCTGACGGCGCTCGGAGGTCAGCAGCTCGTTCACGGCGAGCCTGGCCGCGTAGTAGCATCCACCGATCTCGGCGTAGTCCCTCCGGCCCTCGTAGAACTCGTGGGAGCTGATTATCTCGATCTGATTTCCCATGGGGTTCCAGGTCGTGTTGGGGTACCAGGCCTCGATGAGCTCGTACTTCCAGGTGGTCGGCATCAGCAGGATGCTCCACCGGTTGTCCAGCATCTCCCAGTCGTATACCCTCCAGTCCTCGATCGGCGGGTTGTGCTTCGTCGTCCTCAGCAGGTCCTTCCCCAGTATGTCATCGACCGCGGTGATGGACCACCTGGTGGGAACGAACCTCCTCCGCTTGTCCACCCCGAAGGCGCCGACGGAGAAGGCCTTCTGGATCTTCGATATCAGCACCCCCTCGCGGTAGAGCGCCTTCACCGCCTCGGTGGCCTTCAGGTCGGTGTCGTAGAACGCTTTCTCCACGTGATGGTCGTAGCGCGGGTTGCCTATCGAAAGGTCCCTCAGCCTCGCCGACGGTCCGAACGGCTGGACCTCGTCATCGAGGACCAGGCGGCCGGAGGGCTTCTTCTGGAAGCGGGCCTCCACCTCCAGGGGGTTCACCGCCAGCGCCAGGTCCCTGGTGTGGTCGACGATGCGGCCGTACTTGCGGAAGTCGGTGGCGTCGATGCGGTGCTTTCCCCTCACCAGGTTGAACCGGAAGTCGACGATCTCGTCTATGGACTTACCCACCCACCGCTCCGGGGTGTCCATGATCGAGGTGTCGCCCATGACCGGCGGCACCAGGGGACCGACGTCCACCTTGGGGTACCCGTACCGGCCGACGAAGATGCCGGGCGGAGACATGCCCGCGAGGTCAAGGGTATCGATGAGCGTCTTGGTCCTCGAGCGGGAGTAGAACTTGATCATCAGAGGGCAGC
>DAVH01000061.1:63719-64256 GCA_002508545.1 Methanomassiliicoccus sp. UBA6 | reverse complement strand
GGCCGAGGACGCCGACGCCGATCGGCAGGCGACCCTGATCCAGAACCAGTTCTGGGAGAACGGGATGTACACCATATCGATGAAGACAATGGCCCTGCAGGCGGTCAGCCAGATCGACGGGATGTTCAACCTGATCAAGGCGTTCCTGGCGCTGGGGCTCATCATCGGGATCACCGGGCTGGGCATCATCACCATCCGGTCGATCAGGGAGAGGCGCATCGAGATCGGCATGATGCGCGCCATCGGCTACACCAAGAGGATGGTGGTCATGAACTTCGCGCTCGAGTCCGCCTTCGTGTCCGTCCTGGGCATCCTCATCGGAACGGCACTGGGCATCGTGGTCGGCTACCAGCTGTGGGTCTCGGCCTTCCAGGAAATGGGCATAGGGTTCCTCATCCCCTGGTGGCCCATCTTCCTGGTCGGCGGCCTGGCGTTCCTGGCCACCCTGCTCAGCGTGTACCCCGCGGCGCGCGGTGCCAGCAGGGTCTCCCCGGCCTCGGTCCTGAGGTTCGAGTGAGCCAAACCCCTTCCCTTTTC
>DAVH01000061.1:0-63707 GCA_002508545.1 Methanomassiliicoccus sp. UBA6 | reverse complement strand
ACCCCTCCAGCGATTGACCTACGGGATGTACATCGTCTGCGCCAGGGAAGGAGGCCGCATCAACGGCCAGCTGTCGAACACCGTGTTCCAGGTCGCCTCGGAGCCGCCCATAGTCTCGGTCTGCATCAACCGCAAGAACGTCACCCACGGGATGATCGAGCGCAGCGGCAGGTTCTCTGTCTCCGTGCTTGACATCACTGCGCCGTTCACGCTCATCAGCCTGTTCGGCTTCCGGCACGGCGGGCAGATCGACAAGTTCGCCGGAACGCCATACCAGAGCAGCCCCGGCGGGCTGCCCATAGTGACCGTGAGCACCAACGCGTTCATCGAGGCCAAGGTCACTGGCTCGGTCGAGGCCGTCACCCACACCGTCTTCCTCGGCAAGGTCACCGACATGGGCAGCCTGGGCCAGGAGCGGTCAATGACCTATGACCACTACCGCACGGTGCTCAAGGGCCTGACCCCCAAGGATGCTCCCACCTACACGCCCGCCGGCAGCATGCGGTGACGCCTCTCCGGAGAAGCGCGGGACCGACTTGGGGCAGGTGCCGGTGGCACGGATAGTATAAGAGGGCAGTCCTTGCTATTTTACCAAGGTGATCCGATGGCCGGAGGGGGGCTGGAACTATCGAGGACCGCCAAGACCTCGGAGGCGGTCGCGGAACTTATCGACCGGCTGATGAGCGGCATCGCCGAGCGGGCGGGGGAGTGGTCAGCGGGCAGGGCGCGCCTGCTGCTCGATCACGTGATCGCCTCCAGTCCCCCTGAGGTCCTGAGGGACCCGGCGCAGTTCAGGACGCACCTGGTGGAGGAGGCCATGAAGTTCGTGACCTATTCCGGGGACGGGCGGGAGGCCCATGTCCGGTTGGTCGCGGCCTGCCACCTACTGGTGAACATGCTGCAGCCGGTGGTCGAGGATAACGATGACGAGTATATCACCACCGACTACGAGGAGCTGAGGGACGGCCTGGACGACCTGGAGCGCCTCGACATCTCGAACCCCTCCCTGGACAACCGGCTGAGGTCCATCTTCGATGAGCTGATCGAGCTGTCGATGGCCCTGGGGATAGTGAGCTCCAAGGTCCCTCCGGAGCGACAGTAAAAGGTATGACCATCCGGCTCCCAATCATTACCCATGGACAACCGGTTGATTTTCACGGGACCATCGGTCAAGGACCGCGTTCTCGCTCTCGTCAGCAAGATCCGCGAGGGGAACGGGGAGATGACCGAGGAGATCAGGGATGCGCTGGAGGACACCGACCCCTTCCTGATCGAGAGGGCGGAGGAGGAGCTCCTGGAGGAGGGAGTGACGCGCGACGACATCATGCTCCTCTGCGATGCCCGGAGCCAGTTGTTCATAGCCGCCGAGGAGGTCGACGAGACGATCCTGGAGCGGCCCGGGCATCCGATACACACCCTGATGGAGGAGCATAGGCAGATCCTGCTCTTCATGACCAGGGTGCGCGACACCGCCCGGAGGATGCGGTCCGGGGGCGAGGAAACGGGCGGATCGACGGTGTCCCTCGAGGAGGTGGAACCCTTCCTCGAAGAGGCCAAGAAGCACTTCCAGAGAGAGGAGAACGTGTTGTTCCCGTACCTGGAGCGCCACGGCATCGAGGGCCCGCCCAAGGCCATGTGGTCGGAGCACGAGGTGCTGAGGGCCAAAGAGAGGGAGCTCGTGTCCCTGATCGGGCGGCAGAGGTACGTGGACCAGGACGAGTTCAAGGCAAGCCTGGAGTGCGAGGCCAGCACCCTATTGGCCTTGCTCAACGCCCACTTCCACAAGGAGAACCACGTGCTCTTCCCGATGGCCGTCCGGACGCTGGACGTGCATGAGTGGAACGAGGCCCGGCGCCAGTTCCAGGAGATCGGCCCATGCAGCTTCGCGGAGTGCCATGCGCCACTGGAGTTCAAGACCGTCGAGGTCGGAACGGTATCCCCGTCCGAGGAGATCGTACTGCCGACGGGCAGGTTCACCGTGAGCGAGCTGGAGATGGTGCTCGGCGCCCTGCCGGTGGACTTCACCTTCGTCGACGAGAACGACCGGGTGCGCTTCTACTCCAACTCGCCGGACAGGATCTTCGTCAGGACCCCGGCGGTGATCGGGCGGAAGGTGCAGAACTGCCATCCCCAGAAGAGCGTGCACGTCGTCCAGAGGATCCTCGACGAGTTCAAGGCCGGAAAGCGGGAGGTCGCGGAGTTCTGGCTGGAGACCGGGGGCCGGTTCGTGCACATCCGCTACTTCCCCCTGAGAAGCGTCACGGGCGAGTACAAGGGCGTGCTGGAGATGGTCCAGGACGTCACAAACATTCGGAAGCTGGAAGGCCGCAAGACGCTCCTGGAGGACTGACGCGAGCGCTCGAGGTCCCCGGCGTCCCCGGGGAGGGCGGTCGAAGAAATATTATCTCCTGGGCTCCGTCCCGGTACCGATGGACGAGGTCTGCAAGGTGACAGCAGGGCGGTTGGAGCACCTCCGGGCGAGCGGCGGAGGGATGATGTTCGAGGACGATTACATGGGCACCGAGGAGGGAACCAGGGGGCTGATCAGGGTCATCGACCCCAAGGGCGATGTGGTCGCCCTGGAGTTCATCGAGCCGGAGGAGCTGTGGTCCGACCCCGACGCGGTCGAGGAGTACGCCGAGACCCTGGAGGACGGCATCCCGGTCACGGTCATCGTGCCCGACGACGAGCGGCTGAACGCGGAGGCCATGCTGCGGGAGGAGGCGGGAAGGAAGATCAGGGTGCTGCCGTACGGCGAGAGCGCCACGGCCGGGTGGCGGTGAGCGCGCCCTCTCACGGCGTCATCGAAGGTAGCTCCAGCATTGTTGTCCTAACNNCCATCTTTTTATCTCCCCTCGGTGTTTTTTCGGCGACATGAGCGACGATTGGACCGAGATCTACCGGCCCCATGGGCTCGGCGAGGTGGTTGGCAACCCCAAGGCCGTTGAGGAGCTGAAGGCCTGGGCCGACTCATGGGCGAGCGGGAGGCCGGCCAAGCGGGCCGCGGTGCTCATAGGCACCCCGGGGACGGGAAAGACCAGCGCCGCGCTCGCCCTGGCGGCCGATTACGGTTGGGACGTGGTGGAGATGAACGCCTCGGACCAGCGGAACGCGGACGCGATCAAGGGCATCGCGATGCGGGGTGCCCTCGGCCAGACCTTCACCCCGGAAGGGGAATATCACTCCACCAAGGCAGGCAGGCTGAAGCTCATCATCCTGGACGAGGCGGACAACATCAGTGGCAGGGAGGACCGCGGCGGGGTGCCGGCGATCGTCGAGGTCGTCCGCTCCGCGAAGCAGCCGGTGATCCTCATCGTCAACGACTGGTATGCCCTCACCAAGAAGAGCTCGGTGCTGAAGACGCAGACCGAGCAGATCAAGTTCTCCCGCATCAAGCCGGTGACGGTGCGCGGGGTGCTGAGAAAGATCGCCAAGGACCAGGGGGTGAAGATATCGGACAGCGCGCTGGAGCTGCTGGCCGAGAACTCCGGCGGGGACCTTCGCTCGGCCATCAGGGACCTTCAAGCGGTGGCCACCGGCAGGGAGGAGGTCACCGACCTGGACACCAGGGTCGTCTCGGCCCGGGAGGTGGAGAAGACCATGTACCAGGCCATGGACTCGGTGTTCAAGTACACCGACCCCATGAGCGCCAGGGCGAAGATGGCGGAGGTCGAGGAGGCGCCGGACACCAAGCTGCTGTGGATCGAGGAGAACCTGCCGATCGCCTACCGCGAGTCCCTCGACCTGTACAACGGAATGCGCCAGGTGGCCAAGGCCTCCTCCTACCTGGGCTGGGTGCACCGCCGCCAGTACTACGGCTTCTGGAGCTACGCCGGCGACCTGCTCTCGTTCGGGGTGTGCGCCGCCAAGAGGCGGGAGGTGCGGGGATATGTGCGATACCAGTTCCCCAGCTACCTCATGAAGATGTCCCGCAGCAAGAGCGTCCGGGCGACGCAGTCGCAGGTATGCGCCAAGATCGGGGAGATGGTCCACATGTCCTCGGCCGAGGTCAGGCAGGAGCTCCTGCCCTACTTCCGGCTGTTGTTCAAGAGGGACAAGGAGTTCCAGCTGAGGATGACCATCGACCTCGGCCTGGAGGTGGAGGAGGTCGCGTTCATCCTGGAGGAGAAGATCGACTCCAACGCCGTCAAGCACGTGATGTCCGACGTAAAGAGGGTACTGGACGCGAAGGACCAGAAGATGGAGAAAGCCATCGACCGCAAGAAGGTCCTGGATATGCTGGACGAGCCGCCGGCGGCCCCCAAGCCCCAGCCCTCGGCGTTGCAGCGCACGCTGTTCTGAGGGAACATGACCACCGATCTGAGCAGAACAAGGGAGAAGCAGCAGTACAAGATGCACGGCGGGCACGCCGCGGTAAAGCTGTGCCACTGGATGCAGCAGTCGCTGCTCAAGGACCGCCCGTGCTACAAGCAGGAGTTCTACGGCATCCGCTCCCACCGGTGCCTGCAGATGACCCCGGTGGTCGACCAATGCACCCACAACTGCCTGTTCTGCTGGCGGGTGCAGGGGTTCGACAGGAAGGAAGAGCAGTGGAGGGAGCCGGAGGAGGTCCTCGACGCCTGCATTGCCGAGCAACGCAAGCTCGTCTCCGGGTTCAAGGGCGACCCCAGGTGCAAGAGGGAGATGTGGAACGAGTCCCGTGAGCCCAAGCAGGTCGCCATCTCCCTGTCCGGCGAGCCGACGATGTACCCGTACCTCGGCGACCTCATCGCCCTGTGCCACCGGAGGGGAATGACCACCTTCCTGGTGACCAACGGGACGCTGCCCGAGGTGCTGGAGAACCTCGATCCCCTGCCCACGCAGCTGTACGTCACCCTCGCGGCCCCGAACCCCGAAGTGTACCGGCGGCTATGCGTGCCCCGCATCCCCGACGGCTGGGAGCGGCTGATGCGCTCCCTGGAGCTGCTCCCGTCGCTGAACACCAGGACGGTCATCCGCCACACGCTGGTCAAGGACTGGAACGTCGGGTGGGAGGACGAGTACGCGAAGCTGGACTCGATCGCCGATCCCACCTTCATCGAGCCAAAGGGCTACGTGTTCGTCGGCGATTCGCGACGAAGGATGAGCATGAGCAACATGCCCTCGTTCGCCGAGATAAGGGAGTTCTCGGCCAAGCTCGGCGAGAGGGTGGGGATGAGCATCCTCAAGGAGAGGAAGGACAGCCGGGTGCTGGTGCTGGGCGAGAACGAGAAAGAATTAGCGATCCCAGGCATCGGCGATTGAGCTCGCGACACGCCCCTCAAGACGAAGCGGCGGTTATAGTCGCTTGCTCAGGTGCATGGTCTCCACGATGTAGCCTTGAGATTGGTATAGTCCGAGCGCGTTGGTGTTCCCGCCCCCGACGTTTAGCCACATCTCCGTGGCTCCCTGCTCCCGGGCCCATCGCTCGGCCCGGCGCATAAGTTCCTGGGCCAGGCCCTGCCGCCGGTACCGCGGCTCAACGAACACCTCCAGCAGCCACGCGCCCCCGGGGTCCTGGTGGAGCCGCTCCATGGTGACCCACACCATGCCGATCCTCTCGCCGTCACGAAGGGCGACGATGAGCTTGTCCGCCCCTCCTGACCGGTAGTGGTACCGGTCGAGATCGGAGCGGGCCTCCCCCAGCATCGCCAGGTCGCCGGTGGCGGCCGAGCGCTCGGGGGTCATGGTCGCGCGCATGCTGGCGACCATCGCCAGCAGCGTCCATTCCAGGTCTCCGTCCTCGAAGTCCCGATAAAGAACGCCGTCGACCATGGCGCTTACTTCATCCGGATGGTCTCGAGGTTCATCGGCGCCCTGGTCTCCACATTGAACTTCTTGTAGATGGACGAGGCCAGATCGGAGCACTTGTGCTCGTCGCCGTGGCCGATGATGATCCTCTCCGGCTTGGGGTCCAGGGACGCGATGTACGCCATGAGCTGCCGGCGGTCGCTGTGTCCCGAGAACCCTTCGGCGTTCTCCACGTTCAGCTTGATCTTCACGCTGATCGGCTTTCCCCGCTCGCTCAGCTGCAGCTCGTTCCAGCCCTTCTGGATCTTGTTGCCTAGCGTGCCCTCGGCCTGATAGCCGACGAACACCAGGGAGTTCTTGGGATCGTCCGCCCAGGACTTCAGGTACTCCAGCACCGGGCCGCCGTTCATCATGCCGCCGGTCGCGAGCACGATGCACGGCTCGATGTCATTGCAGATGCGCTCCCTCATCTCCGAGGTCTCCACGCGCTTGAACACTGGAGACAGGAAGGGGTTCTGCCCCATCTGGAAGATCTGGGTGCGGAGCTGGGAGTTGAGGTACTCGGGATAGGCAGTGTGGATCGCGGTGGCCTCCCAGATCATCCCGTCCAGGTAGACCGGGACGTTGGGCAGCTTGCCCGTCCTCATCAGCTCCTCGAGAACGAGCATCACCTCCTGGGAACGGCCGACCGCGAACACCGGGATGAGGACCTTGCCCTGGCGGCTCAGCGTCCTCTCGACCACGGCCTTCAGCGCGTTGCCGGCGTCCGCCCGGGAGGGCTGCATGTCGCGGTATCCGCCGTAAGTGGACTCGATGACCAGCGTCTCCAGCCGGGGGAACTTGTTGGCGGTCGGATTGAACAGCCAGGTCCTCTCGAACTTCATGTCCCCGGTGAAGGCGACATTGTACAGGCCGTCGCCGATATGGAAGTGGCAGACCGCCGAGCCGAGGATGTGGCCGGCGTTCTGGAACGTCAGCCTGATGTCCGGCGCGATGTCCGTGGTCTCGCCATACTTCAGGGGTATGCAGTGGGCCACCATCTCCCTGACGTGCGAGGACTCGTATGGAGCGCGCTTGCCTTCGCCGAAGGACACCTTGATGTAATCCAGCTGCATGAGCGACATCAGGTCCCTGGTCGGCGGGGTGCAGTAGATCGGACCGTCGTATCCGTACTTGTACAGAGCGGGAAGCAGCGCGCAGTGGTCCAGGTGGGCGTGGGTGATGACCACGGCGTCAAGGTTCTCCAGCGGCTGTATCTCCGGGGCATTGAAGTACGGGGTGGCGCCCTCCTTGTCCGAGGGGTCCACGCCGCAGTCGATGAGGATCTTGCTCTCCCTGGTGCTCAGGAGGGTGGCGCTGCGGCCGACCTCGCGGTATCCGCCCAGGGCGGTCATCCGCACCCAGGACTCGCCCTCGATGCGGGGACGGGCGAGACGGCGGCCCACCTTCTTCAGGAAGCTCTTCCTCTCGTCGGAGATCTGCCGGAGGTAGTTCCTGATGTCCGAGACGGTCTNNGGAGATAGTTCCTGATGTCAGAGACCGTCTTCGATGAGAGCGGAGGCGCCCGAACGACCTTCGGCGCCCAGCCCACCTCCTTCTTGATCTCGTTGAGGATGCTGCCGTGCTTGCCGATGACCAGCCCGGGCGCGATCGCCTCGATCGTCACCTCCCCGGTGTCATCCTCGAAGTAAATGTCAGTTATCTGGGCCTCGGCCGGGATGATCTCTCGGATCTTCTTCTCCACGATGGCCGGGTCGGCAAGGGTCGAGGGATCGGGCCGGATGGCGACCCTCCGTCGCAGTCCCTGGGCCAGCTGTCTCACTATGTCGTTGTTGGAGGCGAACTTCTCCATGTCCTTGGTGTATATGACAACGACCGGGCCCTCGAACTCGATGGCCGTTATGTTGACGTCGGAAGGAGCGATCTTCCGGATCTGTTCCCTCGCATCCTCTAGAACTCTCTCTGCGCTCATACAAATTCCAGCTTGGTGTTTTTAAGTAAATATAAACGGAAATTGGAAAGGGGTTTAGTAGTGTTTGGCGTAACCGACCAAGAGCTGCATCTCTTTTGCCCGCTCAAGGGTCTCTTCCGGAGTCAGCTCCTTGAAGCCCTCCTTGTTGATGACCGCGACCGCGTAGCCGTCGCCGCTTGCGGAGTCCCGCCTCATGGCAGCGTTGAGCGCCCTGATGGCGAGATTGACCGCCTCGTCCTCGGTCATGCCAGGCCTGTACTGGTCCTCCAGCACGCCGTAGGCGAAGACCGAGCCGGAACCAACGGTGACGTACTCGTCCCTGATGGACCCGCCGGCGGAATCGAGGGAGTACACGTGCCCTCCGGTCCCGTCGATGCCGCCCATGATGAGACCGACGTAATAGAAGCCGTAGGAACCGCCCCCTCCCCTCATGATGTTGGATAGGAGCGTAGCTGCGGACTTGACGGACATGGGAGTGCCCTTCTTGAGCTTGTACAGCTCTACCTCCGCCTTGATGTACCTCGCGAGGAGCTGAGCATCACCGACCAGACCTGCTACGGTCAACCCCAGGTTGTCATCGATCTTGAACAGTTTGCGGACATCCTTGTGGGCGATCAGGTGCCCCATCGTAGCCCGGTGCTCAGTAGCTATTACGACACCATCTTTGAATACGATTCCGATGGTGGTAGTTCCCGTCTTCAATTGATCATCAGCCATTGACCATCAACCCATAAAATCGGTTAAAAGATGGATTTTAAACTTTCTGAACTCTCCTATGATGACGGGCGTATATAAAACTTATTGATTTTGGTAATCTGGGTAGGTCATTTATCGTTCTTCGGTTTCATATTAAACAACGGCTTAGGGATGAGCGCCCCCGTCCGTCTAGGCTGCCTTGGAGCGAACTCCCTGGACCTCGCTAGCGGATCTCCGAGCGGAGCTCAGGCGCGAGATCGCGCGCTCGGAAAGCGGTGTTCTTCAGGCCGTGACCGGCCGCTCTCATCCGGCCTTGGGACCTCTTCACAGCCCCAGGCGATGAAAAACATTATCTTCTCCCGTTCTGAATCGCAAGCGGATGACCGACGTCGGACCGGGAGAAGGGGACGGAGCGCCTGATTTCTGCCTGCCAGAGGCCTCGGAGGCCGAGGTGTGCCTCCATCGGGAGCTGGAGAAGGGACCGGTAATGCTGCTGTTCTACCCCTCGGATTTCGGGATAACCTGCACCCTCGAGTTCAAGCGCTTTATGTCGATGGCCGGTGACTTCGAGGCGGCGGGGGTCAGACTGTTCGGCATCAGCGTCAACAGCACCACGAGCCATCGCTCCTGGAAGGAGAAGATGGGCATGGACATACCCCTCCTCAGCGACCCTGAGGCCTCGGCGGTGAAGAGATACAATGTCATGAGCCCCCAGGACAGCGTGCTCAAGGGGCACTCGAGAAGGGCGGTGTTCCTCGTGGACCAGCAAGGCGTTGTCAGGTACCGCTGGGTATCGACCTATCCTCACGAGCAGCCGGATTACGAGCTGCTGCTCGGCAAGGCGCGGGACTTGCGCGCCGGCCGTTGACCGCCGTCCGGCCATAAGGGCGGAAGGTCCAAGCAACGAGAGATATGACGTGAGAGCTCCCCCGAAGCCCTTGTTCTCATCGAGCCTTTCCCCCTTCGACGAGCGCAGAGCGGCCCGCGAGGAGCGCAGCCGCACCGCGATAAGCATTGTCCAGGGGGGCCAGCAATATGGCGTTCTTGAAAATGTTATCAACAGTTTTAAATCTGGTAAGATAGGTGAGAGAGACGGGACAGGTAGCGTATAAGACCATTCCTGTACACGCACTCACCTTGAAACGTGTGCTCCAAACCGGAAATATGGATGGCTTCGCGCCAGGACTTCCCGTGCCTGCCTGTCTCACTATTTTTCCTCTACACCTGAACGCCCGTAGGCGCTCCGGGTCCAATCAGCGAAATGGCCGAGAAGGTACGACGCGCCCACGCCTCCCAGTGTTCCGGTCAGCAGTCTCAGCAGGTTGTTGGACTCGTACATTCCGGTGAGCTGAACGCCCCCATCGACCAGTATCGGCAGCACCAGGGCAGCCAGGACCAGCCATGAGAAGCGAGGTGCGAGCAGGACCACTATCGCCATGCCTGCCACCAGCCCGATGAAGATGCCTACGTCCCGGGCGCAGAAGGGCATCTGATTGTCGTTAATGGTGAACGACCGTTCCGACAGCTGATGGCAGTTGATGTCCCCGAGGGTGTACACCACCCAGGCCAGGGGGTTCATCCCGTCGATCGCTTCGGAATTGTCGATGGCGTTCGCCCTGCCGCTCAGGTCGGCCACGCTTCCCGCCGGCAGCGTCAGCGGGGCGGCGAGGACCAGGGCCAGCCATGCGATGAAGAACACCAGTACGGCCCGCTTGGCCCTGCGCATCGGGTCCTTGTTCACGGCACTCCATCGTCCACGCCGAGATAATCGTTTCCCACGGCCTTTCCGCCCGAGGGAAAGGAAAAATACCCACGGCTGTTCTCGTGGAGCGATGACATCCCTTCCTGATGAAATGGCCGCCCTCAAGAAGTTCCACGGGCACCTCGGGCCCTACGCTGTCCTCGGATACCGGATGGGCCTGACCGCCCGCCGTGCGTTCCCCGAGCGCATCTACGCGCGGGTGCACAGCGGCACCAAGAGGCCGCTGTCCTGCCTCGCCGACGGTGTCCAGATGTCCTCCTGCTGCACGCTGGGCAAGAACAACATCTGGGTGCTCGAGGACGCCGAGGCCAGGGTCGAGTTCTCCGACGGCCTTGGTCACTTGGAGATGACCGCCCGGCCCGAGGTGGTGAACGACATCAACACCCGCTGCAGCCACCACAACGAGGAGGAGATGGCCATGCGCCTGTACGCCATGAGCGACGACGAGCTGTGGACGGTCAGATCAGGGAGCTCAGCCCCGTTCGGCAGATGAGGGACACCATCGCGAACACGGCGAAGGCCACCGGGGCCCTGACCGCGTAGGAGTGGATGACCCCCCTCCAGCTCCGGTCGCCCATGACCAGCACGGTGAAGAAGGACACCAGGGCGGTAAGCTCGCCGATATAGAGCCCGGTGATGAGGGCGATGTCGCCGGCCATCTCCTCGGCCATCGAGGCCTGCGATCCTATCAGCGCGAACAGGCCCCCGGTCACCCCCAGGACGATGGGTGCGAAGACGGTGCTGGTGGAGCGCATCATCTCCACCACTCCCCGGAGCTTCTCCTCGATCTTGCCCTGACAGGAGCTGAGGTCGGACAGCATGTGCGCCAGGTTCAGCGCTATCTGCCCGGCGTACCGGGGGTCCCGGGCGGCGCACTGCACCACCGTCACATAGGCGTTCTCGACGACCCGGGAGGCGGTGCGGAGGCTGCCCTCCTCGACGATGATCTCGTCCACCGGCCGGCCGTACAGGCGGGAACGGTACAGCAGGGACCGGGCGAACTCCTGGAACGGGGCGCCCCGCATGCCCTCGGCGGCCTCCTCCAGAGCCTTCTCGAACGTCGCCCCGGAGACCATCCGGTTCCCGATCTGGAAGAGGGCCGAGGTCGCCTCCTTCTCCAGCTGCCTCCTCCTTCGGCGGGACACGGAGTGTCCGCGCAGCTTCCACCCGAGGAAGGCGCAGGGAATGAGGACGATCGCCGCCGCCAGAGCATACGGCCGCATCTCTCCCAGATCCGCCAGGTACGCCGCGAGCGATAGGGCGACCCAGACGAGGACCGGGCCAGGGGAGAACAGCGACCGGACCTCGTCCGCGCCGCTCCGGACCAGGCCCAAAGGGTTCTTCGACAGGATGGTCCAGGCGTAGACCATAGCCGAAGCGGGTATGATGAGGAGCAGCAGGAATGCCAGGTAGGACAGCGGTATCGCCGGCTCCCCGGTCCCGGACCCCATCGAGGTCCCCAAGGACAGGAGGGGAAGGATGGAGAACAGCATGATGGGCAGCAGGGTCCCCAGGGAGAACAGCACCATCGTAGGCATGGACAGCGAGGCGGCGTACGAGTCCACGGCGTCGCGCACGCCATTGAGGGCGACCGAATTGGCCTTGTCCAGCAACCGCTCCATCCCCTGCTTGGTGCGCTCGCAGGTCGCCGATATGACCAGGTGGAGGGATTGCTTGAGGGCGGAGCTGGGCTCGGAGAGCGAGGAGGAAAGGTCGTCGAGGGCCTCGGACAGCGAGCCGCTCTTGCGCGTGAGGCTCGACCACATCGCCTCCCTCAGGCGCACTGGAAGGATCCCGTCCCCCCGCTCGGAAGCGAAGGTGACCGCCTGTTCCAGCGACGGCCTCACCTGCATGCTCATGGTCATGCAGCCGATGACCGAGGGAGCCTCGCCCAGCATCTTCCTCTCCTCGGCCTGCCCCATGGTGTCCGGGGCGTTCATTAAGATCGAGGAGGCGATGACCGGCGCCAGGAAGGCCGGGAGGACGCCGTAGGCCAGGGCGCCAGGTCCGAAGAGGAGGCCCAACGCCGCCAAGGAGGCTAGCGACAGGGCGGAGGTGAGCAGCATCATGTTCCACGCCCCCTTCCTGACGGTCGACTCCTCAACCTCGTTGCGGAGCATCCAATCCTCGCCCGCCTTGGTGCGGCGGGGGCGCATCAGGCGGTCGAACCCATCGGGAACCTTGGCCCAGGGGAAGAGAGCGGGAAAACGAACGAACAGGGCTTCCGGCCAGGACACGACCTCACCTCCCGAGGACGAAGGAGCGGAAGTCCGAGGCTATCCGGGCGTAGTCCCGGTCCCCCGCGTCCAGCCGGTTCCACAGGTACTCGTTGCACCGGTAGACCCACTCCGGCTCAAGGTACTGGGGCCCCCGCGAGGCTGCGGCGTCAAGGAGCACCTGCCTCATATCCGCCCTCGCCTGGATGTTCGCCATCGCTTCCCTCACGGTCAGGTTCCAGGAGCTGGCGATGCGGGACACGATCCTAGAGCTGCCGATGCCGTCGTCGAGCGTCCCGGTACCCGGGCTCATAAGTTGATGGAAAAGGACCCGGCCGTTCTCTTCCCTGCACTCCGCCACCTCGATCAGCCGGCGGACGGGGCGGGAGCCTCCTCCCGGACGGGACAGGCCCATGGTGAGCACGAGGTCGGTGGCCAGGAAGGCCTCCTTCGGTATGCCCATATCATGCACCACCCTCTCGTACACCGAGGCGGCAGAGTCTCCGTGGATGGTGCCCAGGACCGATGAGCCGGCCCTCCCCGCCCGCATGCTCTGATAGAGAGTCTGTGCCTCCTTTCCACGGACCTCCCCCAGGACGATGGCCGATTCCCCCAGGCGGAGGGACACGCGCAGGGCCTGGTCCGCCGCCTCCTCGTTGCTCTGGTCCATCCTCGTCTCGACGAAGAGCGACTGCACCTTGTATCCCAAGGACTGCATCCTCCGGGTCGGCAGCTCCAGGGTGTCCTCGATGGCCAGGATGCGCTGGGACAGGGGGAACTCGAACATCATGGCGGAGAGCAGCGAGGACTTCCCGGCCCCCCTTGCCCCGCAGATGAGCATGGTGCTCCGCCCGTCCATGAGGAAGGAGAGCAGGCCGGCGGTCCTGGCGTCCATCGAGCCATTGGAGGCCAGCTTCAGAAGCGTCCATGGCGTGCGGGAGTGCCGCCGGAGGGCGACCGCCGTGCCGCCGGGGGAGAGTGGAGGGCCGATGATCGTGGCCCTCGATTCCTGCCCCTCTATGTCGGTCTCCATCACCGGGAACGCCTCGGAGAACGGCCGGCCGCTGGACTGCCGGAGGCGGGAGGCCAGCTTGGCGACCTCATCCTCGGAGACCGTAATATTGGTCAGGCAGCGGCACAGGGCATTGGTGCCCGATATGCCGTTGACGGTCACGTGCACGGGGTTCTCCTCGGAGGGCGCGTCGACGTAGACGTCCTCGATGCGGTCATCGGCAAGGAGCACCTCGAACAGACCGAGGCCCACGGTGTAGCGGGCCACGACCTCGGAGAGCTTCTTGATCGTGCTCTCCCGCTCCTCGATCCCGCTGCCAAGGTCAAGGCCGCCGCCCGAGCACAGGTTGCGGAACAGACGGGCGGACGATGAGGTGACGTGGGACCGCAGCTCGTCCATCGAGATGCTGAGGGACGGAGGCGGCAGGAAGGAGATCCGCTGGATCACCTTGGAGAGGGCTGATATCCAGCTGTCCGGCAGGCCGTACTCCCAGGGCATGGCGTGATAGAGCATCCCGCCGCCGTCGGCGGTGGAGGCGATGGTGATCTTGGCTCCCGCGACCGAATAGCTCTCCACGACCTTGTGCCCGCCCGGCAGGGTGGTGCCGGCCCAGCATCCTGAGAACCCGGGCCGCCGTACCGCCCGTTCACGGAACAGCTTGTTCAAGGCCCGGCCGATGCCCTCGTCCTCGGGGCATGCGCGGGAGGCCCGGACAAGGACCCTAGTGGTCATCGGACCTCACCACCCGATAAGCCACCCGGTTGATCCGGACCTCGGCCTGCTCCAGCATGTGCTGGGCGTGATCGAGGTTGGTGCGCAGGGTCCGGATGCATTGCTCGCAGGCCCGTCCGTGCCCTCCGGAGGGCCGGGGATACCTGGCATCCAGCTCGGGCGCGGCGCGGGGAAGGTGATCGACCACCTTGGCGATCACCGTGCGGGGGTTGGACGGGCACGACGAGCAGTCCTCGAAGGGCTGCTGGAAGTTGATGCCGTTGGCGAACCGGACGATGTCCCCCATGGCGGCCAGGACATCGACGCACTCCTCATCGTAGACGATCTCCCAGTCCCGGGAGAGCATGACCTCCCGGATGCCCGGCGCCTCGGCGGACAATAGCCTGACCACTCCCTTGAAGCAGCGGGGATCGGTCAGGTCCTGCTTCTGGCGGCAGCCGTGGCAATCGATCGTGAGACATCCTCTCTCCCTGCGGCCGGTGCAGGCCGGGCGGGCCGCCCTTCTCTCCGAGGGGCGCTCGGTCCTCTTGAACGGTAAGAAGTTGATCCTCATGGTCCCGCCCTCCAACCGCAGGGGAGGTCATCCTTATTGACGCTACAATGATGCTACATCGGGATGCTGGCCCCCATTCCGCAGGCCGGGCTTGACCCGCATCCGCCTCCAGGCGACCGCAAGAGGTTATATCGGGGCCGCCATATTGCACGACCATGGAGGTTCTTGCACCGGCCGGCTCCAAGGAATCGTTCAAGGCCGCGCTCGCCGGGGGCGCCGACGCCATCTATCTCGGGGGCAAGCTCTTCGGCGCGAGGCGCTTCGCCCAGAACTTCTCCGACCAGGAGCTGAAGAGCGCGGTCGATCTGGCCCACTCCCGGGGGGTCAAGGTGTACGTGACCGTCAACGTGCTGATCAAGGAGCGGGAGCTTCCCCTGGCGTTCGACTACCTCGACCTTCTTGACCGCATCGGCGTGGACGCGGTTATCGTGCAGGACCGGGGTCTTGCCCGCCTCATCCTCGACCGCTACGGCCTGCCGGTCCACGCCTCCACCCAGATGGGGATACACTCTCCGGAGGACGCCCGCTGGGCCGAGGACATGGGCATGGAGCGGGTGATCCTGGCCCGGGAGCTTAGCCTGGATGATGTGGACAGGATAAGGAGGGCCACCGGCATCGGGATCGAGGTGTTCATACACGGGGCGCTGTGCTACTGCTTCTCCGGCCAGTGCCTCTTCTCCTCGGTCCTGGGCGGCCGCTCCGGCAACCGGGGCATGTGCGCCCAGCCATGCCGGAAGCGATACACGCTTGGAAGAGAGGCCGCGTACATGCTGTCCACCGCCGACCTGTTCTCGGTCGACGCGCTGCCCCGATTGATGGAGATGGGCGTGGACTCGGTCAAGATCGAGGGGCGGCTGCGCTCGCCCGCATATGTCTATCTGGCTTCCAAGGTCTACAAGGCAGCGGTGGAGAGAGCGTCCCGCGGGGAGAGCGAGCTGATCACTCCCAGGGAGCGCGAGATGCTGTCGGTGGCGTTCAACCGGGGGTTCAGTCCCGGCTATCTTCTGACGGACAAGGTCATGCAGCGCGCCTACCCGGAGTCCCGGGGGCTGCCCCTCGGCACCGCCAGGGCGGAAGGCCGGACGGTCAGGGTCCCCGGGGACCTGGAGGAGGGCGACGGCATCACCTTCTACCGTGGTGACGAGAAGGTGGGCGGGTTCGAGGTCCGCTCCCCCCAGCGCGAGGACGGCATGACCGTCGTGAGCTCCCCCTTCCGCCTGGAGATGGGCGAGTACACGGCCTACAAGACCAAGGACCGGGAGTTCCCGGCCATCGAGAAGGAGATCGGCGCGATCGCGTTCCCCGTGAGCCAGGTGAGACGCCGCCGGACCCATCTCGAGCTGCCGGAGGTGGAGCGGGCATCCCGCCGGGGCGAGCTCTCCTTCTATGTCTCCTCGATCCCTTCGCTCGAGGCCGTCCTCCCTCACGCGAAGCGCGTGTACTTCGACATCGGCCCGCATCTGCAAGAAGCGGTGGAGAGCTGCCGCTCCTCAGGGGTAGAGATCGTGGCAAAGCTGCCGAGGGTGACCCCCACCATGCCCAAGGTGCCCGATGTCCCGCTGATGATCAGCTCCCCCGGACAGGGGATAGCATTCCCCGACCGCCGCCTCTACGGTTCATACTTCATGAACATGTTCAATTCCCTCAACGTCCCAGAGCTGTACCAGAGCACGCTGTCGGTCGAGCTGTCGAGGGACGACCTCACGGACATCACGCATCATTACAAGGGAAGGCTCGAGGTCCTGGTCTTCGGCCGCGTCGAGCTCATGGTCACCCGCGATCCGACCCTTCCCGAGGGAACGCTCATCGACGAGCGGGGGGCGAGGTTCCCGGTGTATCGCGACCGCTGCGGGTACGCGCACATACTCAACTCCTCGGACCTCTTTCTCATGGACTTCATGGGCGAGATGGACCGCATGGGGATCGACTCCTACGGGATCGACCTGCGCAACCGTCCTCCGGACCTCTGCTCGGTCGTGGCCAAGGCGTTCGCCCGCCGCGACATCCGGTCCAAGGACAAGATCAAGCGCAGGGTGGGCTCCATCACCGCCGGGCACTACCTCCGCGGCGTGCAGTAGTGCTACTTGTAGCCGCAGCCGTGATGACCCCCAGGGCGGCTGCCCCCTCATGAACTTGGAGGACCGAGGACCCCTGCGGTCCAAGGCTCGCCCGATCGGCGACCGCCGGGGGATCGGAGGATTCTACGAGGCCATCATGGCCATGATGATCGTGACCGTCGGCCTGCTCCTCCTCACCTGCTCGTTCACCTTCCTCGCGATCGGGAACGAGGACGGGACCGATCTCCGCTCGGTCTGCGATGACATCATGTCCTCGATACTGGAAGACCGGACGATCTCGCCGGCACATCGGATGCTTGACAAGCGGGAGCTTGGATGCGCGGACTGGGGGTCGATCAGAGGGGACTGGACGGGCGGGATGGCCGTGTTCCTTACCCTCCCCGACGGCACCACGTGGATGCTGCACCAGGACGACATGCCTCGCGGCGTTGAGAGGGGAGCCGCCAGCGAGCCGGTGAACATAGTCGAGCAAGGGGGCAGGATCTCCGCCGCCCTGCTGACAGTATGGGTGTGGCCATGAGGCAGGACCGCCGTGCCCTGGCAGGCCTTTTCGACGCTCTCATATTCTTGGCCATCGCCTCCCTGGTGTCCGTCTCCCTGCTCTCCGTGCTGGGCGGCCCTTCCCCGGCCGGCGGCCACCAGGGCGAGAGGGTCGACGCCTCCCACACCGCTCTGCTGAGGTCCACCGTTCCCGATGAGAAAGGGAACCAAGTGACCATCGAGGAGCTGTTCATGCTTCAGCTGGCCGATCGTGTCGATATAGAAGGGAACATCACCAGCATCCTCGACCTATTATTGCCGGGGACCGAGTGGCGATGGTCCGTGCAGATTGGTTCGAAGAACTGGAGCTTCGGGAGGACGGAGATCCCGCCCGGGCCGGTGTACTGCTCGATCGTCCGTGCCCCCTTCAACGGCTTCGAGGTGATCTATAGGCTCGAATGCTGGGCAGCTCAGTCGTGATATCTTCCCTTCCTTTCCTCAACGATCCGGCGGGCCTCCCGGCCGGTCCGGCCCATGTCCAGGAAAGAGAACACGAATGCCAGCAATATCGTTGCGAACACCAAGGCAATGAAGAGCGTCTCGTCCACTCCGGAGAGGAACGAGGCGAATCCTAGACCGTAGTCGCGATATGCCAGGAAGAGGACGATGAGGGCAATGGCGACCCCGCTGGTCACATACATCAGTTTGCCGTAGATCGACCGGGGGACCTCGATGGTCACTGCATCATCGCGGCACCCCTCGCACCTGTCGTCCATCATGAAGGTCCTCGGCCGCAGGATATCGCATTTCGGGCAGTATTTGTACTTCATCGTCACGCCCCGAACTTCTTCGAGCGGTCGACCTTGTCGACCATGATCGGCAGCAGGTCCTTTCCCCTGGTCCGGCCGAGCGCGCCGGAGGCACAGGAGACCTCGTCATAGCTCTTCACGCCGTCCTTGATCGAGGTCTCGGAGTAAATGGTCAGCGGCACCGGGTCACCTGAGTGGTCCATCCTGGTCACCGGGGTGCAGTGGTCCGCGCAGAAGGCTATGGCCGCTCCCTCTGGAAGACCATCCTTCAGGATCCCCGCCATGGAGTCCAGCCGCTCGATGACCTCGATCTTCCGCCGGGCGTTGCCGTCGTGCGAGACGATGTCCGCCGCCTTCACGTTCATCAGGACGAAGTCCTTGCGCTCCAGCTCCCGAAGCGCGGTGTTGGCCTTGGACGCCATGTCGGTGTCCAGCCCCCCGGTCGCTCCCGGCGCCTCGACGATGTCAAGGCCGCACACCCTGCAGATGCCCTTTATCAGCGATACTCCGGCCACGCAGGAGCCGGCGAGGCCGTGCTTCTTTCTGAAAGGCTCCAGGTCCGGGAAGGTCCCGGCCCCGCGGGGCAGCAGGACGTTCGCCGGCAGCAGACCTTCCATTCTTCTCCGGACGTTCACCGGATGGGCGTCCAGGATCTCGTAGGACCGCCTGACGAACTCGTTGACCGCGTCCGCCGTCCTCTTGGCCTCGGGGACCAGCGGCCGTGAGGTCTGCACCTTGGCGACGGCGTGGGGGTCAGCATCGGTGACGCGGGGGTCCAGGCCGCTCCCGCTCAGCAGCAGCACCGCCCGATGCTCGGTGGCCTCCTTGACCACGGCTTCGAAGCCGTTGACCTCCAATCCATCGAGCGCCTTCACCAGCTCGCCCGTGTCCGGCTCCTTGATCCGGCCGGCCCTGCGGTCAAGTACGTCCATCTTGTGATCGACGGTGGCAAAGTTGCATCGGAAGGCGATATCGCCGTTCTTACCCATCAGCCCGACCCCGGCGGCCTCGAACGGGCCCCGGCCGGTGTACACGGTGAACGGGTCGTAGCCCAGTATGGCCAGGTGTGAGGTGTCCGAGCCTGGTCGGATGCCTGGGCCGATAACGTCCATGCATCCCGAGGTCCCGTTCCTGGCGAACCAGTCCAAGTTAGGCTTTGTGGCCGCCTGGAGAGGCGTCCGATAGCCCAGCTCCTTGACCGCGCGGTCTCCCAGCCCATCCATGACCACGATGATGATCTTCCTTCCGGTGTCCATCTGATCGCCGCATTATGGGTAGAGAATATAAAAAAGGCGTTTGGTCCGTCGTTCAGGCCGCGGACCTGGACCAGACCCCTTCCGGCAGGGAGTCATACAGCCCCAGTTCCATCTCCTCGGTCTCGAGGGTCTGGGCTGCGAACTTCTCGATCTTCTCGACGTTGAGGCCCCAGTAGAACACTCTCCAGGTCCTGCCGGTGGGAAGAACGACTTCCTCCCAGCGGGTGGTGAGGAGCTGGACGTCCTGCAGGAAGTAGAACATCCTGCGGTCATCCTGATCAAGGGCATTGTCGATTATCTCATCGTGGAATCCGAAATAGTTCAGTACTCTGATGGAGATGTCATCGGCGACATCATCGGTGACCTCCATCTTGTTCTTGATCGCTCTGGCCAAAGTCTCGTACGTTATCAAAGTTCTGATGTTGCTCATCCCTTCTCCTCTACTAGGTATCTGTCTGCACTACTATATAAAGATAGTGAATCATTCGTTCAATATGGCTGTTGATTCCTGGAGGCCGAAAAATGAATGAATAAAAATGGTCTGGAAAGGGTTTCAGATGATAATGTCCCCATCCTTCAGGATCTGTATGTCATCGACCCAAATGGAGGGGTTCTTGACCAGGCAGTCCTGGTGGATCAGCGCCGGCCCGTCGTTGTCATAGTTGAACCCTATGGCGAAGTGGCAGGTCTTGCCCACCTTCTCGTCCTCGAGCATGTTGTTGACCATCTTGGCCTTGTAGTTCAGGCCGATGCCCAGCTCCCCGATATTGCGGGCGTTGCGCTCCTCGGCCACCAGGCCGTTCTCCCTGGCCCTCCGCTCCCCGCTCTTGATGACCTCGAGCAGCGCCTCGGCGTCCGGCCCCCCGCTTACCTCCTTTATGAACCCGTTCTCGAAGTCGAGGCGCACGGGCTCCCTCGGCTGCACGCAGTTGGGGATCAGGTCCAGGGTGCCGTCGTAGACGATGGTCCCTTTGACCGATCCGACCACCGGGGATACGTACACCTCGCCGCAGGGAACATTCCCCCCGCTTCCCGGGGTCCGGAAGT
Organism: Methanomassiliicoccus sp. UBA6; assembly: GCA_002508545.1. GTDB lineage: Archaea > Thermoplasmatota > Thermoplasmata > Methanomassiliicoccales > Methanomassiliicoccaceae > UBA6. Next base: position 43,364 of record DAVH01000061.1, on the reverse strand, counting down.
CCCCGTCGTCCGCATATCCCAGGCGCCCCTCGATGGAGAGCGTGACGTCCGTTCCGGCGGGAGCGGTGACATGCACCTTCTTGCCGCCGTCGATGATCTTCTTGAGCTTGGCGGCATTGGCCCTCATCTCGTCATAGTCCACCACGACGCAGCGCTCGAAGGTGTCCCGGGTGAGGGAGGGGGACCAGAACGAGCGGAGCCTGCGCTCGCCCATCATGTAATACTGGATGTGATCGTACTTCTTGCCGTTATGGCCTATGTAGCCGATCTTCTGCCCGTAGGGGTCCTTGCCCGTCTTGTAGAACGGTACGGAGATGAAGATGTCCGGGTTCTCCCGGATCGCCGCCAGAACGGTGTGCTCGGCGAACTGCAGGATGGTCTTAGGCTCCTGCACGATCATGACCGGCTTCCCGCCGAGCGCCTTGGTCTGATCGAAAAGGGCCCGAGAGATGTCGAATGCGTCCCCTTCGAAATTGGTCGCGATCACCACTTCCTCGCCGGGTCGAAGCCCGAGAACGTCCCGCATGGCCACCAAGGCCGCCTCTTCAAGTTTGGACATGAAAACCCTCTATGTCTCAGTGCAGTTGGCACCGGATTGTGCATATAATACACTTGCGCGGGGCGTTACAATACACCGGAAAGCTTCGGCGTTTCCAAGAAATCGATGGGAAAAAGAGGGAAGTCGTTTGGGAGTTAGAGGTTCTGCTTAGAACCTTCTCTCGCTGCGTGCCGGCTTGTGCTTCTGGTAGCATTCCCTGCAGTAGACCGGCCTTCCCTCAGTCGGCTTGAATGGGACCTGGGTCTCGGCTCCACAGTCGGAGCACTTCGCTGGATGCATCTCACGGGGCTCGTCGCGCCTATATCCGCCTCTTCTGTCGTTCATACGATTACCTGTTTTGCTACTTTCCACACACCGCTAAGCATGTGTATGCTTCTCCAATTCATAATCGGGTATAAAATAACACCTATCGCACCCATCGATAAATGAAACTAACATCGTTCGAACGTCACAGCTCGCTTCCTGGTGCTGTTCGTTCGCTACTCGTAGTTATCCGACGCTTTGACAAGATTTATATGTTGAACTCCTCATCCGTCCTTCGATGAACAAGAACGTCCTGTTGGTCTTTGTCGTCATTCTCACCCCGATCGTGATCTTAGGGGCTCTGGCAATGGCCGGTTCCGAGAGGTACTTGGAGCAGAAGGAGGCGGCCGAGCACGAAGAGCATGCTGAGACCGAGGCGGCAACCATCCTAGAGTCCCTGGAGGATGCGGAGATCGTCTCGCCGCTCTTCCTCGCTCATCAGACCGGCTTAAGCTTGGCGGTCTGAAGCGAAAAACCCCTTCGTCATTTTTACCACACACGCCATAATGCGTGCGCATTTCTCTGATTTCGTCAATTCTTGAAAACGGGTTCCTGCTCGCGATTGGCAGGCGGTCCCGTGCTCGAAAATCTCGCCGCCGACGATCGGCGGGTCGTCGGCCTGCTCACCCCTTGCGGGGGTTCTTGGGCTCTGAGGTCATCACTATCCTCACCCTCTTCCCGGGCGGCACATTGATGACGACCTCGTCCTTGATGCTCCTCTCGGAGACCTCCTTCTCCTTCCTGACGCTCTTGTTCATCTTCAACATCTTATCGCTCGGCTCATCCAGCAGCACAATGTTCAATTGCCGCGCCTCGTCCGATGCCGCCAATATCAGTTCTCCCACTGCCATCACCCGATATATGTACTTGGAAGGTCAGGACGGTCCGTCGCTTCGATCGCAAGACCGTTTCCGGTCCCCATGAAGCCGAAGATGTCCCATTTCGGTAAGCCCTAACGCGCACCCTCCGATAGTGTTTTCTATCGTATCTTGCCCGCTAAGTACCTTCCCCGGTTAATAAAGGGGCATAATTTGCCCTTCGATAAAGGGAGTGCCGGAAGCGAAGCGAAAGACCAACCGTTCGATCTCCAGGGGAATCTGCTCAGGGAATGATGCACACAATGAGATCGATGGGACGGAATTGATTCAATTGGAAATTATTATTAAGGGCGGGGTTCAAGACATTATCTAAGGCGATAAAGATGACAATCCCTGATCAACCTGACATTCCCAGAAGGGGCATTCCGAAAATGCTCATCGCTTTGATCATCGTCGCGGCGGTAGCGATCGCGTCGGTGACGGGAGCCGTACTGTTAATGAACAATGGGGGATCGGATAGGGACGACGATTCCGATACCGATGACCAGAATGACAAGGGCTCGGGCCTGGACAATCTGGCGAACGGGGACTACATGGAGCTGAGGACGACCTCTGAGTCCAGCATCGCGTGGATGAACACTACCATGAGGTGGGAGATATCCAACCTTGACTCCACGGGCTACGATGTGACCATCCGGGTCACCTCTGACATCTTTAACTACACGACCACGGTCCGGGCCAGTCTTGATGACGGCCTGGGCACCGGCGCGGTCGATGACAATTATTCGAAGGGCACCTTGATCGGCACCGAAACCCTGTCCACACCCATCGGTAACAAGCAGGTTGAGCACTGGCGCCTGACCGAGACGGAGGGGTCCATGACCACCGTGACCGACTACTATGTGGGAAAGGACACCAAGATGGTTTACAAGTGGGTGGTCACCATAACCGACCCCAGTAACCCGGACGTCGATTCGGTCAGCACGACCCTGCTCACGGAAACCAACATTAACGCCATCAAGAACGGTGACAGGGCCTGAGCGTCCCGAGCCCTGTCTTACCTTTTTCCTCAAGGAGCTCAGGTCTGTCGCATCATGCCCTTGATGATCATCTAGGTCGGCATCGGTATCTCTCGGGCTGCATAGAGATGTGTAACGATCGCCTCGCGTAACCCCCCATAAGAAGGGTTGCAATCACCCAATCAAGGGCTTGTGCCTTTTCTTTTTTTCTGATAATCTCTTTGTTATTATCAGCTTCCTGACCACCTTGATGGATGCATCGATCCGGTTGCCGGGTCGAGCGGTCCGCATTCCTGGCTTTTACCCGCATTAAGTAAACAAGGTAAGAAAAGGGCCAATTGAGTTGTTATTGTTATCTAATTTTATTATCAAGAATAATTCATCAAACGCATTGGTTTTATTTTCTAAGTGACCTGGACGGCCAAATCCATCAATCAATGTGTCTTTGAATAAAAAGTGATAACATGAGCATGAGAGGTTCAAAGATAGGAGGAGCTAGCTTACTGACCGTTCTTGGCGTAATATGCCTGGCGACTTTTATGATTGCTGCTGCGATAACATGGTCGACCCAGAGCACTGCACAAAGGAATCCCCAGGAAGTGTCGCTTGGGGAGCCTACTAAGAATGAATGGGATGATTCAGATTTCTTTAAGGCCGATACTCCATATGAGATTACTATTCCTGTTGAATACAATTTCCATGGAGAATCTGAGATATCATATAGTATATTTGTTGTCGCTACTGCGCAACATGGAGTTATCGAATCGCTGGATTTCGTGGTCACATTAACTGGAACCACGGGAGCGATTCTTAGTGAAACCTCCCCTGGGGCCTGGTCGACTGGAACTATCAGAATTCAAGACAGCACCCAAAATGATGTGATTAACGTACGAATAATGCCCACTGAGAATGCCATGGACCTCGGTAAGGTGTCTTTCGATATCTCGGCTCAGTCGGTTGACTAGGCCGACAAACCTTCTTCCTTTTCCATATGCATCCAGAGACAACATGCTCCATACAAGCATTCTGAGGATGAGGAATAAGGGCGGATCTAATGATAGCAAAGTGGCGGAACGCGCTCGATTTGTTCATAGTCATAACGGGCGTAGTCCTCACCTTCCAACTTGTCATCGCCTCAAGCTCCGTTCGACCGATCGGATTCGAGGGGCTCGGCATACTATCGAAGGAAACGGTCCTCGCCATCATCCTTTTGATCATCACACTCAGCATCTGCCTCGTGGCCCTAAGCTTGCTTGAGATTCGCCCAGGGCTGGTCCCATGTGCCTATCTTTCGAGGTTCCGCCTGCTCCCGCTGGCCGCTGGCGCGGAGCTCATCGTGTTGGGCCTGGCATCAATAAACCTGTCGAGATACGTCAATTCGGGCACGACCGCATCCATCATGCCCGTGGGCATAGAGCTGTTCAGCATGGGAATGATCTCGATAGCACTTTTCGTGCAGAACGCAGGTACGTCCTGCGTGTTCAGGAACCTGCCCAACTACACCTTCCTCATCTTCTTCATGTCACTATTGCCCGCCGCGCTCCTGATAACGACTTGAGCGGATCAGGAATATTCCAGGAGAAAAGGCTGCGGCATTTTGTTTGGAAATTGGTCATCCCTCAGCGACGAGGCAGGCTCATCCTCAGCCTGCTCGCCCATGGCATACCGATGGGTGGGCCCTCATCGCTCCACTAATCTTTTTGCGTGCAAGCTTGAAGTAATCATCGCCCCGGTTTTTATCTGATCCATATGGCTGATGAAAAGGCAGAACTACGAGCTGAGGTTCTTCGCGCGGTAGCAGCCTTGATGACCGCAGCGTTCGCTTTCGTCGCTGGCCTGGCATGGAATCAGGCCATCCAGCATGCGGTCACGGAGCTACTGGGCCCGGACAACTCACTGATGGGCGAGTTCATCTACGCGATCGTCATCACGATAATCGCGGTCATTGCCGTGGTGATAATCGGACGGGCGATGGGGAGACTTGGAGTCAAGTTCAAGCGGCCGCTTTAGGCGCTCCTCTCATCGGAGTTGCACTCAGCGATCGCCGCATGGCGGCGACCAAATCGCCTCGGTCGCCGCAATCCTATACTTCCTATGTTGACAGCCTGAGGTGGAAAAATCGATAATATTTTTACATCATAGTGCAAAAGAACTAACTCGTGCCAAATGCCCAGAGGCCTGAAAAAGAGGCTATGAGCGGGAAAGGAACGAAGAGTTCCGTCGATCTCAGTGACCTGGCCCAGTTGCAGACATCGATTTTCGATCAGGTTAGTGACGCCATAATCATCACGAATCTTGACGGGGACATCGTCTTTTGGAACAAGCAGACCGAGATCCTTACTCAGGTAACAAAGGAGGAGGCCCTGGGAAAGAGCATATTCGACACGGTCGTCCCGAGAGTAGGGGCGGAAATGGGCCTGGAGATCGTTGAGGAATTCAACAATACTGGCCATTGGAAAGGGGAGATAACGTTCCAGCGCCGCGACGGCACCATTTTTACCGCCTCGATAACCAGCACGCTGCTGAGGGACGAGAGCGGGGAACCCATCGGGATCATCGGCCTGGGAAGGGATGTCACGGAGGTGAAGAGGACAGAGGCCGCTCTGAACGAGTATTCCGAAGAGCTCAAGAGAAGGAACGAGGAGCTAGAGAATTTCGCCTACATCGCATCCCATGACCTGAGGGAGCCACTGCGGATGGTCACGAATTACCTGATGCTCCTGGAGAAGAGGTACAAGGGAAAGGTCCTGGACGAGAAGGCGTACGAATACATCCACTTCGCAGTTGACGGTGCCAACAGGATGTCCCGGCTGATCGACGACCTTCTCGAGTACTCCCGCGTCAAGAGAGTGGGGCGGCCAACCGAGTCGGTGGACATGGGCCAGGTGCTCGAGCAGGTGCTGGGAAGTTTGAGGGTCTCACTCGACGGGGCTGTCGCCCTGGTCACTCATGACTCTCTCCCCACGATCACCGCTGACAGCATCCAGATGCACCAATTGCTACAGAACCTCATCAGCAACGCCGTTAAATACAGACGGGGGGAGAACCCTAGGGTCCACGTCTCGGCAGAACTGAAGGGGCCTGAATGGGTGTTCTCGGTCCAGGACAACGGAATAGGCATCCCCGAGGACCAGTACGAAAGGATCTTCAAGATGTTCCAGCGCCTGCACACCCAAGACGAGTACCCCGGCACGGGCATCGGGCTGGCCATCGCGAAGAAGATCGTGGAGAGGCATGGAGGGCACATTTGGGTGCAATCAGAGTTAGGATGCGGGTCTACGTTCTATTTTTCCATACCCATCGACGAAACGGGCATGCATTCATGAAGGGTCCTGCCTGACCATCGCCAAGTAAGCTGGCGCATACGAATGATGCTTATTGCTTATTGTTCCCCATAAATGAGTAAAATTGCCAAGCCACCTTATAGGGTGCGGACTTCGAAAAGACGTCAGTTTTATCTGTTGAATCTTTAATATAGCGCGGGATATAATGTCGAACAAGTACCTAATCATTGGAGTGGTCGCAGTAGTACTGGTCGCCTCTATCGCAGGCGCAGCCTTGCTACTGAGCAACCAAGGGGAAGCAGATAAGGTCAAGAAGGCGCACTTTGAGGTGACGTCCCTCACCTTGAGCAATCAGAAGGTGGTGACGGGCCAGTCTTTGTTCGCATCGATCGGCATGAAGAACAATGGAACGGCAGACGGGGACTACGAGGTCCGGCTCTTCCTCGATGGGGTCCAGGTCAACCGCACCCTTATCAGTCTCGCTGCGGGCAGCACGACCACCGTCGAGCTCGGCTTCGTTGGTGGCGCCGTGGGCACCTCGGTCGTTAGGGTCGATAACACCAATACCACCTTTGACTGCCTCGACAGGTACGTTGTCGGGGATTTCATGAAGTGGCACATCACCGGGTATGATGCCGAGACCGACACGGATATCGATGCCTACTGGTCGAGCGAGGTCATGTCCGCTAACGCCACCAGGTACACCATCAAGGAGACCTACGACGGCTTCCCGGGCATCAACGGGACCTACGAGCACTCCTACACCGAGCAGTGGTCTGACAACCTGGAGAACCTGACCTTCATCGACAAGGTGGATGTCGCGACCGCATGGGGCACCAAGACCCTGTCCCACTACAACTACACCTATGACGAGGGCCTCTACCACTTCGTGTACGACCTGTACATAGATGAGGCGACCGCGGTCATATTCAAGATATCCACGAGCTACGAAACCGCTGAGGGAGAGTCCTCCCTCGTCTTCGAGCTAGTGGAGACGAACCTTGTGTGGCTGCCTGGAATCTAGGCATAAACCCTTCAAACCCTTCTTTTTTATATTATCATAAGGTCCTTTATCACGCTCTGACGGGCACCCTTTCCTTGATGGTCTCACTCTTGAGGAACGCTAGAAGGTCCTCGTTCACTTGTTGCTTATGGGTCGTGCACATGCCATGCGGAGCACCTTCGTAGATCTTGAGAACGGCATCCTTCACGATCTTGGATGAGAGCATGGCCGATGCGCCGATAGGCACGATCTGATCATCATCGCCATGAAGGATCAGGGTGGGCACGTCGATCTTCTTGAGGTCTTCGGTAAGGTCGGTCTCGGAGAACGCCTTCACACAGTAGTAGGCGCCGGGGAAACCGCACATCATGCTCTGGAGCCAGAACGAATCACGGACCCCTTCTGAGACCTTCGCGCCGGGTCGATTGTAGCCGTAGAACGGCAACGTGAGGTCCTTAAAGTATTGCGACCGGTCGGTAACGATCCCTGCGCGGATCGCATCGAACGCCTCTATCGGGGTCCCGCTCGGGTTCGAGGGGGTCTTTAGCATCAGCGGAGGTATGGCACCTATCAGCACGGCCTTGGATATGCGCCCGGTACCATGACGGCCGATGTACCTCACCACCTCGCCTCCTCCGGTCGAGTGACCGACGAGCACGGCGTCCCTGAGGTCAAGCGACTCGATCAGCTCAGAGAGGTCGTCGGCGTAGGTGTCCAGGTCGTTCCCCTCCCAGGGCTGATCGGAGCGCCCGTGACCGCGGCGGTCGTGGGCTATGCATCTGTAGCCTTTCGACGCCAGGAAGAACATCTGGTCCTCGAAGGCATCGGCGCTCAGCGGCCAGCCATGGCTGAAGACCACTGGCTGTCCGCTCCCCCAATCTTTATAGTAAAGACCTGTCCCGTCCCTCAGCTTCAGTTTTGGCATGGTATCATTCTCTGTGTGTATAAAATTCGGTAATAATCTTATCCCTGGGGACGGGTGCGGGTCTCCAGCTATCAAGATGAATAATACCGGTATCCGGAACCATTCGGCACCAGGGGAGAGCGGCCCACCTTGTCAGGGATGCGCACATCATGCGTCCCTTGGATCACCCTTTCCGCTTCACGTTCGCGTGAACGCCAGGTGTGAAACCAATTTATCCGAGATTCGGATATGCCCCCGTGGCTGATGTGCCGGCAAGTGATTTTAAAGAGCTCAGGTCCAGAGCGTCGGGCTCCTGCAGCGGGTGCCCCAGGAGCAAGGATAAGCTCCCCGTCCTCTTTCCCCGCCGCCATGACCCGCGTGCGGTGGACTTCGTGGTGGTGTCCCAGGAACCTGGCTTCTGGCTTCGCTCACTGTCGACCAGTGAGGTGATCGAGCGAAATCTGGCCAGGGTGACCAAGGAGGGCGGGCCTCCCGACGACCTGAAGCGGTGCAACCCACTCTCCAAGGTCGTTCAGATATTCTCGGGGTTCGACCCCTCTGAGGGAAGGGTCTACTGGACCCACGCGCTGAAGTGCGTGCCCATGGCGAGCGACCGGGACATCAACAAGGAGTGGCGGAAGGCGGCGACCCGGTGCGAGGAGTTCTTCCTCGACGAGCTGAGGCTGCTGGGAAGAGCCGAGCTGAACGTTCTCGCCTTCGGTAAGTATGCCTTGGAGCTATGCCTTCACGCCCTGGACGGCCAGGACATCGATCAGGAGCTGAGCATCAGCGAGTTCATGCAGGCATCCAAGCTGCCCATCACCTACAAGCACAGGTTCAAGGACGGCACGTCGAAGACGATCAACCTGTTCGTGTTCACCAACCCGTCCAGCGAGGTGGTCAAGATCATAAAGAGCGGCGGCAAGATGTCGGTGGATGAGATCCAGGGCCTCGAGATCAAGCGCATACAGGAGGTCCTGGGAAACGCTCGTTCGGCCAGGCGATAGGATTGACCAAGGATCAATGCCCGACGGAAGGGCCGGCCGCACGCCGCGGTGCCTCTGCAACCGACTTCCACCGGCCCGGGTAATGGGTTACGAAACCGGATCCGTTCACTTTTAGATCGACGGAGTATCCCGTGTTGACGGAATAATGATAGGTCCACCGGTCTTTGCGGCAGTATGTCTGCTCGAGAGGCTCCAGCTCCAGCTCGGGGAACGAAAGCCATGCCGCCGGTGATGGGGCCGCGCTTCCGATCTGCAGGTCAAGGCGGCGGACCGGGATGAGGTTGGTGCCGGGAGTGAAAGAAAGGTCCAGGTCCAGGCAGCCCTTGGTAGCGGGAACGAGGACCCCGTTCAACCGCCATCCGCTCGATGGATCGGCAGCGATCTCTGCGGAGATCGAACGGTCTCCGAGCGATCCGATGACTGTGCCCTTCATCGTCCTCCACCCCTCATCGCAGACGATCTCGTAGCCCAGCCNNGGAGAAGATCGCCGTTCCGCTGAGACGCCAACGCTCGTCGTCCTTCCTCAGCAGGCAGAAGTCATACCCTGGTCGGTCCGATCTTTGCCACAGGATGGAGGCCGCGAACATGGTCGAAATGATGCGAGCGGGCGATTATTGGTTTTTCTTGCATCGCGCGGCTCGCTGACCGTCGGACATGGCACAAGCAAGATTGGCCAAAAGACGCGGAAATCGGCTCTAGCTCTCAAGCAGAACGAGGATTATCCCTAAGCTCCATCATGCCGGGTCATTTCACCGATGGGTCGCTCTGCAGCATCCCGAACGCGTTCCCCTCCGTGTCCTCGGCAAAGGCCACGTACCCCAGGCCGGGCACCGCCCCCTTCGGGATCAGCACCTTTCCTCCGGCCTGCTTGATGATCTCGAGGTGCTTATCGATGGACTCCACGGCGATGGTGTTGACGACGGTCTTGAAATTGGTCTTCTCGTGTATGGCGCCGTTGATCCCGGGCTCATCGCTCTCGCCTGCCGTCACCAGCCAATAATCTATCGGCCCGGCCCACTTCTCGATCTTCCAGCCAAACACCTTTTCGTAAAACTTCACGGCCCGTTCCGGATCATCCGCTGGGATCTCAAAATGAACGACCTTCGGCATCTTCTCACCTCGACGAATATATAACGGGAGAAGGATGCAATTCGGCCGTATATAGGATATCGCCCGACGACCCTTTTTTTATTCTATGCCGGTCAGGGAACAGCGCCCGCTCATCCCTTCCTCGTCAAGCGGGACACGTCCTCCGGCGGTATGTCCTTGATCATTCCCAGGTATGGTCCAAGGTCCGTCTCTAGAACGCGCCGGTTGGTATCAGGGAGAGGCTTCCATCGGTCACCGTTCCATTGGATGATCGCCACCTCCACCATGCTCAGCCCTTCAGTCTGCTTCGGCTCGTTCTCTCCCGGCGATCGCGTATGAGAGCGGACAACGCTTGCCCCCAGACCGTTGGGGAAGCGGTACAGCCATTGCCACTTCTCCTCTTGGCCAGGGAGCTCTATTCCCGCCTTCTTGCCCAATCGCTCCTGGGGGATCAACGCAGGAACCTTCTGCGATGAGATCAAGAACTCGCTCATGACGGATTCCGTTCCATGTGCCACGCATCCTGATTCGGCATCGAGGTATTTCTCTCCTTTTCCCCGTATGCCGGTCAATGGCCGACCGCAAGCCTATGGGAGGAGGCTCATCATAGTGATACGAGCCATTGCTTTCCAAGCAGCATCAGTTCGGTCCGGACCGTTCCTCGGACCGTCTGAACGAATCCAGCAGATGGCCGACAGCAAGAACGGGATGACGAGTGAGCATGCGGGGCCCCGAGTAGCGCATCACCTCTCTGATCTTCTCCCTCATCTCCGGCCGATAGCAGTGGATCGAGCATTTCGAGCAGGTCGGTTTTTTCTCCTGGAAGGGGCACCGGTCCAAACGAGCCAGGGCGTAGGCTGTCAGCTCTTGGCACTCTGGGCAAGTATCGGAGCCTCCTCCATGATTGGCTTCGCAATATATCCGGACCATCGATGTGATGGTCCTCTTTTCCCTCTCCATCCTTCGTTGGCCCATGGCTATTGCCGCGTACTTACATGAGAGGGGCGAGCTTAAATCATGGCGGTGACCAAACAGCAAAATCAGTAAGAGCTGGTTTGATGGCGATCAACTACATAAATCCGGAAAATCTAGTGAAGCCCAAGGGATATTCGCATGCGGTCTCCGTAAGCGGTGACCACCAGACGATCTATATCGGAGGACAGAACGCCATCGATGAGAAGGGGCAGGTCGTCGGTGAGGGAAGCTTGAAGGAGCAGACCGAGCAGGTCCTCACCAACATCGACAGGATATTGAGCTCAGTAGGCTCAAGATTAGAGGACATAATAAAATTCAACATCTACTTGGTTCAAGGACAGAACCCCCAGGAAGGCTTTGCCGCGTTCCAACAAAGGTGGAAGGGTGATCCCCCCATCGTTACAGTGTTGTTCGTCGCAGGGCTCGGTAATCCGGATTGGCTGGTGGAGATCGACGCCATCGCAATAAGTCAAAAGGATTGATGACGCGGTCCGAACTGTCCGATGGCTCTCGCTTCCCATGACACCTCATCTTCACCTTTCTCTGGTAAACATTATCGTTGAACCAGATCGCTCAGGATCGGTCAGGTGAGCCATCAGAAGGCATAGGCCACATGATACAGGGACCTAAGGCTGTTCGATGTAGGTCCCTTTCAATTTGCCATAGGACCAGCTGCTGCTGACCTCAGTGATCACCGTGAGCGAATAGCTTGTGCCCTTGACCACCGGCTCGGTCGATTGCACGACTATATTGTCCCCGTAGGAGAGATGTCCGTCATCGTTCACATCAATGATGGTGACGATGAAACTGACATTCCCGAGGGAGACGACCGAGGCGTTTAACATCCCAGCTCCCTCGAACATGCGTACCTTGAGCCCATGATGATAACCGTTGGTCCCCAGGACCATATCTGTCGGCCCAACGGTCTGGTTATCGACCTCTAGGAGAAATGCGCAGTTGCCGAAGGAGACGACACCATCAGCACCCCAGACATGTGGCACCGTGAACGTGAGCACTTTTTCATCGGTCCGTTCAACTTCGAGGTTATCGTGCGGGGGCCAATAGTCAATATAATTCAAGGTCATCACATAGATCACGGGGGCAGCCACGACGACCGCTATGACCGCTAACGACGCGATAATGATCAAGTGCTTCCTGGTCGAGCGATCACCGCGCCCATATCCATCTCTAGGAATAAAATGGTGCGGGGCATGACCCTTGTGCATTGATCATTGGGAGGCCAATGCGTTCAGGGATGTGCAGTGGATCAGGTGATCTCTTTTTTTGCTGGCAACCCTCCCATGAGTCGATATACTCCTGCCGCAAGAATCGCTCCGATTATCGGCATGACTATGAACAACCAGAGCTGTTCGATGGCCCAGCCTCCCACGAACATGGCGGGACCAAAACTGCGGGCCGGATTGACCGAACAGTTGGTCACCGGGATGGCTACAAGATGGGCCCCTACAAGAGCGATCCCGATGGCGACCCCGGCAAGGTCCTTGGGAGCAAGGCGATCGGTGACCGCGAGGATGGTAAAGATGAACACCATGCTGACCACAAGTTCGGTCACTGCCGCTGCCAATAGCCCATAGCCTCCTGGAGAGTTAGCACCATAACCGTTCGCGGCCAGGCCTTGTGAGGCCGCATCATAGCCTCCCGGGGCTCCTTGAGCGATCAGAAGGACCACCCCGGCGGCCAAGGTGGCTCCTATCAATTGAGCAGCTATGTAGCCAATGAGATCCTTTAGCGGCATCTTCCTGGCCACTGCGATCCCGATGGTGACCGCAGGATTGATGTGGCAGCCTGAGATGTATCCGATCGCGAAGACCATAATAAGGAGTGCAAACCCGAACGCGAAGCTGATGCCAAGATTGCCTATGTTATCTCCAGCTAGGACCGCAGCCCCCACACCCGTCAGAACCAGAACAAATGTTCCGACGCCCTCTGCCAAGAGCTTCTGATAGAGGTCGATCCGATCACCGTTATTGTCTTTCGAGGCACTGACACTTATAATTTGGCTATCGAGCAAGTAAGACCAGTAGATGCTTCCCACTGGCTGCAATGAATCTGCTTGGGCGATGCGCCTCGGGATCCATAAGGCCACAGGGCCATCGTCATTCAAGAGATCAATTGTTGCTCTTGTGGTCCAGCCCGAGGACCAGTTTGGGGGACGAAGCGCCGGCGGGCACGTACATGGCGGCGGTGGTCACGTCCCCGTTGCGGATGACATATCTCACCGGTTCGGTGCTGTTGTCCCTCCAGGCCTTGAGGTCGTCCCTGATGTTGGTCCCTGCCACCGTGGCATCGGCCATGCCCACCGGAATGAACGAGTCCAGGTGGCCGATGGAGCCTTGATCCAAGTGGACCACCATGATGGAGTGGGGCGGGACCTCTACTTCCAGGTCGGAGATGTTCACCTCGTCCGAGGCCAAGGACAGTGACCCGGGCTGGAACTGGACCAGATCGTACACGGTCGAGGTGTTGGATGCCAGGGCCCAGAGCTCGAAGCTGATGGCCCCGCGGACCATGTAGTCCGTGATCAGCCACTGGCCGCCGTGACTGATGCGGGTGTAATCCGCGTAGGCCCGGAAGAACAGCTGGCCACCCTTGGAGATGTTGATCGTCAGATCGCCTTGGTCCGGGGAGATTTCGATCGAGCCGTGGATCACCGCCAGAGTGCCGGCAATGTCGGAAAGGGTAATGTTCACCGCAGCCCGGTCGGTGCCCCAGGTATCAGGGTGGTCGACGATGGCCATTACTTCAGCTCCCTGGGCCAGGTCGATGGTGACGGTGGTCTCGTTGGCAGCGGCCAGGTTGATCGTTCCCCAGGGGTTGTTGTGCACCATTAGCTGCACCGACGGGGAGATGGCTGAGAACATGGACAGGTTAAGTGCTCCGGTCGCACCAGCCAGACTGGATACCTGCACCTTCTCGAACACAGTAGCATGGCTCTGATTGTTGTAGACCTTGTAGGAGGTGATCGACCCGGCGTCCTGATCATAGCTGAACGACACGAACTTGCCCGACACCGCGCTCCCGGAATGGGAGAACGCCCCGAGCATATTCAGGTCCTCGGCTCTCTGCAGCAATGAGTCCCGGTCGGCCGACCCAGCCGTGGTCAAGAACCCGGCACTATCAGCCAGAGAGAACGTACCGCTCCTGGTCTGGTCGTTACCATCGACCACGCTCCCACCCTGTGGCATTTTCTCAGATGGGGGAGAAAGCAACGCGTACGTTCCAAGCAACAATATGGCGGTGACCAAAACGGCCGCCAGAATCATTACTTTTTTACTGGCCACGCCGGACTAAGGCGAGCCGCGCCTTTATATCAGTTATGTTTGGCCTATCTGGGATGTCTGACAATCAGGACTTCCGCCATGAGGAGTGCACGCCCCGCTTGTCCGACCAGTCTCGAGGCTATACCAGCGGATTATCTGACGATCGTGCCCGATCCTCTTCCGTGGAACCGCTTGAGGGGAGCATATTGTACTTTTGTTCTCCTTGCACCCCAGCAGCCCCAGTAGCCCTTCATCCAGACGCTCTCGAAGCAGGCATATCTTCTTGCCCCTACCTATGGTGCAGGGCCCCTAACTCTCGATATTTCCTCCCCCGTCCAGATTGTTAAGTATTAACTGAGTTGATCGGTGAGCCAGTTGTGGAAAATTGGTGCAGGGGGTGCGATTTGAACGCACGGACCACTAAGGATAGGATCCTAAGTCCTACGCCGTTGGCCAAGCTTGGCTACCCCTGCGTGCTGGATGCGATACTATGGCAGGTATTTATGTCTTAGTTCAGGTCAAGGAGCGAAGGTTGCTCGGACCCTTTATGCGATAGCCTAAGATGGATGTAAAAAGTGATAGAAGCCCAAAATTCTTACTTGGGGAAGTTGGAGAAGGTCCGGGCTTCTATCGAGTATTACATATTCTCTTAGGATATATAATCTAAGTCCCGCAATACAATGTCTGATTTTAGATATTAACGTCGTTTTGCGTCCGCACGACAACATATCTATCCTGACGAACTCGATTCAGATCTCTGGCGATGAGGGCTGCCATCCGAAAACAAGGCGGTCATTCCACGCCCCATCCCCGTGGCGGATTGCTCTGCTCCACGTCTTGGGATCTATAGGCTATGGTGTATACCAAGACACGGTCGGCAGATCTGGTCTGTGAACAACAGATTCCTTCCATGACAAGCAAGCCGTTCCTCGGCCGACCTTTACCATGTTCATGACGACGTCCCTTGTCGTCTTATCAGTAATGTTACTCGAGCTCCTTGTCCCCGGGTTGTCAGGGTGGCGGAGGGCGCGAAGAACGAAGCACCTATTTCCGATGATGAATTTTTCTAATTACCGTACCTGGCGATCTCCACGCTCGCTACGCTTCCCGGCCCCTCTGCTCCATGCGGGCGGCCCGGTCGATCTCCGACTGCAGTATGTTCCTCATCGAGATCATGGCGTTGTCCCGGCTCTGCGGATAGGATTTCACCTTCCCTCGGACGGCGATGACGTCCTCGCCGTCGGCCAGCACGAAGCGCTCCAGGAACGCCTCCTGCTTGTCCAGGCGGAAGTAGAAGAACGATTCCTCGTCGAGCCTCCGGTCCAGGGTTTCCAGCAGTACTCTCAGGGTCTCCGGCCCCAGGGAGCGCAGCAATGCCTTGATGTGCTTGGAATCGGTGATCTTCGCTTCGAGGATGATTATCGGATTGCCGTAGTATCCCGTGCTGGAGCTCCTGCTGACGTTCTCGGCCCCTGAAACGAACCTCAGCGCCTTCTCGACCCGCTCGGGGTCCTCGGTGGCATGGACGAACGTACGGAAGGACAGGTTGGCGATGTCCATGCATGCCCATGTATGCCCTGGATATTATTGATTTCTGCCCGGAGAACCCTATATCAAACGGAACAATTGCTCCGCAAGCTTAAAATGGCCATCCCCCCAATCGTTCCCCAGGGTAGTTAAGAGGTCAATAGCCATGTTAGAGGTACGTTTTCACGGGCGCGGCGGCCAGGGAGCTGTCGTCGCCTCCGAGATCCTGGCCAGAGCAGCCATGAAAGAGGGCAAGCATGCTTCGGCCTTTCCGTTCTTTGGCGTCGAGAGAAGAGGCGCCCCAGTGATGGCGTTCTGTCGTATCGACGACCGTCCAATCCGCATTCACGCCGGAATTTATGAACCCGACCACGTCGTGGTCCTGGACCACGGCCTGATGAAAATGGTCAACGTCCTCGAGGGCCAGAAGGAGGGGGGCTCGCTGGTGGTGAACACCTCCATGTCCATGGACGAGCTCGGCCTCCCGGCCGACCGCCGAACGCTGCTAATCGATGCGACCACCATCGCCCTGCGCCGCGGCCTCGGCAGCGCGACCGCGCCGATCGTGAACACCGCCATCCTGGGCGCCTTCGCCCGGGCCTCTGACGTCGTCTCCATCGATTCCATCCTGGAGAGCATCAAGGAGTCGGTGCCGGCGAAGAGGGAGCAGAACGTGGCGGCCGCCCAGGACGCCTACCGCGCGCTGGAGGGAATGTGATGTACAAGACCTACAAGGATCTCCCGGCCGAGCCGGTGGCGTTCCAGAGCACCGAGGACGTCATGACCGGGAACTGGAGGTCCATCCGCCCGGTGCTCGACGAGAACAAGTGCATTCGCTGCTACATGTGCTGGAAGTTCTGTCCGGACATGAGCATGGTCGTCGAGAAGGAGGGCGATTACCCTCGCATCGACCTGGACCACTGCAAGGGCTGCGGGATATGCTCCAACGAATGCCCGCGCGGGGCCATCAGGATGGAGAGGGAGATACTATGATCGACATGATGAACGCCAACTACGCCGCGGCCCACGCGGCCAGGCTGGCGCGGGTCGATGTGGCGGCGGTGTACCCGATCACCCCGCAGACCTCCATATCCGAGAAGCTGGCCGAGATGGTCCAGAAGGGCGAGATGGACGCCAAGTTCATGATGATGGAGTCCGAGCACTCCGCCATGTCAGCCCTCATCGGCGCGTCGTACGTTGGAGCGCGTACGTTCACCGCCACCTCCTCCCACGGCCTCGCGCTGATGCACGAGATGCTGATGTGGGCGGTGGGCGCTCGCCGGCCGATCGTCATGCCCGTGGCGGCCCGCACCATCGGCGGGCCGTGGAACATCTGGGGCGAGCATCAGGACGTCATCACCGAGCGGGACACCGGCTGGCTGCAGATATTCTGCGAGAACAACCAGGAGGTCCTGGACACCGTGCTCATGGCCTACCGCGTCGCGGAGGACCCCGAGGTAATGCTGCCGATCATGGTCATCGAGGACGGTTTCATTCTCTCCCACACCGTTGACATCGTCGACGTGCCGGAGCAGGAGAAGGTAGATCGCTTCCTGCCGCCGTTCACGCCGGAATACCCCGTCGACGTCAACCGGCCCATGAGGCACGGCGGCCTGGTTATGCCGGACTGGTGGACCGAGTTCCGCCATCGGATCTACCAGAGCCAGGAGGTCGCCCGGGCCAAGCTCTTGGAGGCGGAGAAGGCCTTCGAGGAGATCTTCGGTCGCAGCTACGGCGGGATGATGGAGTACTACCGGTGCGACGACGCTGACGCCATCCTGGTCGTCGCGGGATCGGCCGCCGGGACCGCCAAGGAGGTCGCCGACCGCTTCCGCGAGGAGGGCAAGAAGGTGGGCGTGGCCAAGCTGCGCGTCTTCCGTCCGTTCCCCGCCGCGGAGGTCCGCAGGCTGGGCGACATGAGCTCGACCATCGGCGTGTTCGACCGCTCCTACACCTTCGGGGACGGGGGCGCCATGTTCAACGAGGTGCGCTCCGCCCTGCAGCCCGGAGACTCGGTCCTCAAGGACTATGTCGGCGGACTGGGCGGCCGGGACGTGACGGTCAAGAACATGGAGTGGATCTTCGATGACCTGCTGAGGATATCCGCTGCCGGCAAGGCCGACCGCACGGTCGAGTGGATCGGCCTCAAGGACGGAACGGGGAGGTGGTAGCATGGAAGGCACGGAACAGACCAAGAGATACAAGTTCACCATACCTCATGAGGAATACATCGCCCCCGGCCACAGCGCCTGCCCCGGATGCGGTGAGCCGCTGGCGCTTCGCTACCTGCTGAAGGCCCTTGGTCCGAACACGATCATCAACGTGCCCGCGGGGTGCGCGGCCGTCGTACCCGGCGTTTGGCCCAGGAACGCGATCAAGGTCCCCTTCGTGGACCACGCCTTCGAATGCACCGCGGCGGTCTCCTCGGGCATCAAGGCGGCGCTGGAGAAGAAGGGAATGAACGACATCACCGTGGTCGGCTGGGCCGGCGACGGCGGCACGGTGGACATCGGCCTGCAGGCGCTCTCGGGAGCGGNNGTACATGAACACCGGCATCCAGTGCTCCGGGTCGACCCCCTGCGGAGCGTGGACCACCACCACACCGGGCGGAAGGCGGGTCCAGCAACGCCAGGGCAAGAAGAAGATCCTGGAGATGATGATCGCCAACGGCATCGTGTACGGCGCAACGGTCTCGGTCGCCTACCCTGATGATTTCATCAGGACCATCCGCAAGGCCAAGGGGATCAAGGGACCGAAGTTCATCCACGCCTATTCCCCCTGCCCTTCGGGATGGCGCATGGACCCCCGGAAGGCGATCGAGGTATCGAGGCTGGCGGTGCGTACCGGGGTCTTCCCCCTCTACGAATACCACAATGGCCGGTACTCGTTCACCAAAGAGATTAAGAAGAGGAAGCCGGTTGAAGAATATCTTCGCCTCCAGGGGAGGTTCAGGCACCTGACCCCCGCTGACGTGGCTGAGGTCCAGGCTATCGTGGACAGAGAGTACGAGGAGCTGGTGGCCAAGGTGGGGGCGAGCGGACGGTGACCGGTTGGACAAGCTGTTGGGGAACGAGGGCAGGCTCCTCCTGCTCGGTAACGAAGCGATCGTAAGAGGACTGATTGAGGCCGGGGTAGGGTTCGCGAGCACCTACCCCGGTACGCCATCCTCCGAGGTCGGGGGCATCCTCGAGGACATCGCCTCCGAAGCCGGGATGTACTTCGAGTACTCCGTCAACGAGAAGGTGGCGGTGGAGGTCGCCGGCGCCGCCGCGGCGTCCGGCGTCCGCTCCTTCGCGTTCATGAAGCACGTCGGGCTGAACGTCGCAAGTGACGCGTTCATGACCCTGTCGTACACCGGGGTGAGGGCGGGAATGGTTATCATGACCGCCGACGACCCCTCCTGCCACTCCTCGCAGAACGAGCAGGACAACCGCTACTACGCCAAGCTCGGCCTCTACCCGATGGTGGAGCCGTCCACCCCCGCCGAGGCGAGGGACATGCTGGTGGAGGCGTACCGCATCTCCGAGATCCTGGGCGCGCCCGTTCTCTTCCGCACCACCACTCGGGTAAACCACGCCAGGGGCGCGGTGGACCTGAGGCCCGTCCAGCGGCCGGCGCGCAAGGGCAGGTTCGAGAAGGACCCCCAGAGGTTCGTCACCGTTCCCGCCAACGCCCGCTTCGACCGGCTGGAGCAGCTGAAGAGGATGGAAAAGGCGCTGAAGCTGTCCGAGGCCTCCCAGCTCAACTTCGCCGTCGGGAGCTCCAGGATAGGGGTCATCACCAGCGGGGTCACCTACACCTACGCCCGGGAATGGCTCGAGGACGTCGAGATCCTAAAGCTCGGGTTCACCAACCCGGTCCCCGAGGAAAAGGTGCTCAAGTTCCTCAAGGGAAAGCAGCGCGTGGTGGTCCTGGAGGAGCTGGAGCCGTATGTCGAGGACGAAGTGAGGCGCATCGCCCAGCAGGGCGGCGTCGACATCGAGGTCCTGGGGAAGAGGACCGGGCATCTGCCCCGGGCCTTCGAGTACTCGCCCGACCTGGTCCTGACGCTCGGCTCGATCCTCAAGGTAAGGCCGGAGAAGGAGCCCCTGCCCCCGGTCTCCATAAAGCTGCCTCCCCGGCCCCCGGTGCTGTGCGCTGGATGCCCCCACCGCTCGACCTACTACTCGGTCAAGAAGGCCGTAGGGAAGGACGGGGCGATATACTCGACCGACATCGGGTGCTACACCCTCGGCGTGCAGCCGCCGATGCAGTGCGCCGATTACACGCTGTGCATGGGCTCCTCGGTGGGCGCCGCGGGCGGGTTCGCGGAGACGACCGACCAGAAGGTCGTCGCGTTCATCGGCGACTCCACCTTCTTCCACGCCGGCCTGCCCGGCCTGATCAACGCGGCCTACAACCGCCACAACTTCACCCTGGTCATCCTGGACAACCGGACCACTGCCATGACCGGCCACCAGCCCAACCCGGGCGTGGGGCGTGACTACTGCGGCGTCGAATCGGTGGGCCTACCCATCGAGCCCCTGGTGAAGGCGTGCGGCGTGGAGCACGTCCGCACCGTCGATCCTTACGACGTCGATGCCACCATCAAGGCGGCGAAGGAGGCGATCGAGTTCGACGGCCTCTCGGTGCTCATATCCGAGCACCCCTGCCCGCTGGCGGTGAAGAAGGGGGGCAAGCTGGCGACCTCGAGGTATGCCATCGACCAGGAGAAGTGCATAAGATGCTACACCTGCGTGTCCCGGTTCTCCTGCCCCGCGCTGAGCAAGGAGGAAGGGGTGGTAAGCGTGGACCCGTCGCTGTGCATCGGGTGCGGGTGCTGCGCGCAGGTATGTCCCAAGCAGGCCATCGGGGTGATTCAGTGAAGTACAACATACAGCTGGTCGGTGTTGGAGGGCAGGGAGTGCTCCTCGCCTCCACGGTCCTGGGCAACGCGGCGGTGGCCGAGGGCCTGGAGGTCGCGATGTCCGAGGTCCATGGAATGGCCCAGAGGGGCGGAAGCGTGCTGTGCTCGGTGCGGATAGGCCAGGATATCCTGAGCCCTCTCATTCCCCTGGGATCCGCGGACCTTCTCCTGGGCTTCGAGCCGGTGGAGACCTGCCGGGCGCTGAACACCGTCAACCGGGACAGCTGCATCGTCACCAACATCACCCCGGTGGTGCCCATCAGCGTGTCCGCCGGGAAGGACACCTACCCGAAGGTGGAGGAGCTGCTCGACGCCATCCGGTCGGTGAACCGGAACCTCATCGCCCTCGATGCCACGGCCCTGGCGGTGCAGGCCGGGAGGGCGATCACCGCCAACTCNNTGAAGGGCTTCCCGCTGTCGAGGGAGCGCATGCTCAGCTCGCTGCTGGAGGTCGTTCCGGCGAAGGCCAGGGACATCAATGTCCGCGCGTTCGAGCTGGGGTTCGAGAAGGCCCGGTCGGTCTGACCCGGCGGTCATCAATATAAAAATAGCGAAATGACGATATCCGGGGCATGAGGTGTTCCGCCCCGTTGATGTCGCTGGCGCTCATCGCTGCGCTGGCCATCGCTGCCACCCCGCCGGCATCGGCGATCGACCAGATGGCCGGCGTGACCATGACCATGGTCCCGGCCGAGGCCGACAGCGGCGGGAAAATGGGCCTGAATGTCACTCTGCACAACCACAACGACCGCTCATTGACCATCACCTCGCTGACCGTGCAGATCTACAATGGCAACATGATGTTCAGCTCTAGCAGCGAGAACAAGATGTACCACATCAATCCGGAGAACGGCCTGGTGCCGGCCAACGGCTCCCGGGAGTTCGCCGTTCCGGGAAACGCTCCCGACTACCTCGGCATGTGCTCGGTCACGGTCACCATCGCCGGGATCTTAGACGGCGATGAGAACGCCTCCATCGGTCTTTTCACCTCATCGATCTTCCTGAACCCGAACGTAGGGGGATTCGTTCTCGCCGGGGTACTGCTCCTCATCGTGCCCGTGGCCATCATCGTGGTCGTGGTGGTGCTGGCGGTGCTGTACTTCAGCAAGAAGAGCGGACCTGCCCCCGCGTACGGTCTGCGCTGCCCGCGGTGCGGTGAGGTCATGCCTCCAGGAAGCACCCATTGCACCCGATGCGGAAAGAGGGACTAGTTGACCGGCGCCACTTGGTTCATGGCGTAGCCGATGAGGACCTTGCTGTAGCCCCGCATCTCATCGTCCAGCTCCGGGTCCCCCGTATCGACGCGCAGCGTCCTGGTCTCCCTCAGCTTGATAGGGGTCGCGATCACCATCACGTTCCGGATGCCGACCTTCTCGATGACCCGGTGCGATATCTGCTGGTTCCCCCGGCCGAAAATGAACCCCTGGGCCCCGATGGGCGTTACGACGATGCGCGCCTCCGGATATGCTTCCAAGGCTTCGAGGATCGTGTTCTCGTCGACATCCTTCGCCAGGAGCTTGCGGTCGACCACCAGGTCCACGCCCAGCAAGGTTTTGCTGATCCCCAGCCGCCTGCCCACGGCCTCCACCGTGGTCCCCGGCCCGAGGATGTATAGCGTACCAGGAAGCATGGTGTCCACGAAGTACTTGGCGATGGCCTCCTTGTGCTGCTCCTCCGTCGCCCCGCCGAGGACTAGCTTGTACGGCTGCATGAGGCTCGGCTCCTCAGGGGTCAGCATGTATCCGTGGAGGGAGCCGCTGATCCTTCCCATTCGAGCTTCTTCCTCGTCGATGTCCATGACCTCAGCCCGGTGGGCGGGCAGGTTCTCGATCCGGGTGCGCCGCAGCAGCGCTCCCGCGTCGCGCGGGGTGTTGGCGAAGACCGCCGACTGCATCTTCACCCCCGAGGGTATGCCGATGACCGGGACGGACTCGTCGACGACGTCCATGACGTCCCGCGCGGTGCCGTCGCCGCCGGTGAACATCAGGAGATCCACGCCGGCGTCCAGTATCGCCGAGCATGCCGCCCTGGTGTCGTCGTCGGAGGTGGTCGCCGCGGGCCTGTAGGTCACCGTCACCCGGGAGGTATGACGGCGGAGGACATCCTCGCCCATCGTCCCGCCGGCGGTGAAGAAGTCATAGCCATGAAGATCGCTGGCGGCCCGCAGCGCCTCTTCGGTCCTCTCCTGGGCCAGGGGTCTCGCTCCCCTTCTAACCGCTTCCCTGAGGACCTCCAGGGTGTCCGTGCCCTTCAGGCCGACCGCCCCTCCCATGCCGGCGATCGGGTTGATGACAAGACCTACGCGCACGCATCAATATCGCACACGCTCTGATAAAAGCGGTAGTAAAAATCGAGAGGGGCGGGGAGGCCGGGGGGACGTACCTCCTCGCTCTTCCTCTCATCTGGATAAGAGTTCAGGATTTACCGCGGCCGTGAACGACATCTCCNNATCTCCACGGCCTTGGGCTCTGCGACGGCAGTGACCAGCTCGGCCACCGGAGCGATCACCGGCTGGTTGACGATGGTGATCTCGGGGGTCTCCTGGAAGTACGCCTCGACCTCCTCGCGGATGGGGGAGATTACGTCCTCGGTGATCCTCTGGGTCATGGAGTCGATCAGGTTGTTGATCGACCGCTCCATGATGGCGAAGCTCTCGTTGACCGGTATGTCGCCGGCCAGGTCCAGGAGCCTGTCGTTCTCCAGGACGATGGTGTTCTGGGCCACCCCGCGGAGCTTCTTGATGCCCTCCTTGGCGGCAGCCTGCCTTCCCCTCTCATAGGAGAACGGGTTGATGGCGATGGCGAACGTGACCGCGTTCAGTCCCTTGGCGACATCGGCCACGATCGGCGCCGCTCCGGTGCCGGTGCCGCCGCCCATTCCGGCGACGACGATGACAATGTCGCTTCCCTTCAGGACGCTCTCAAGAGCGGACCTGGCCTGGACTGCGCAATGCTCCCCGACCTCGGGGAATCCCCTGGCACCCTGTCCGTGGGTCACGTCCTTGCCGATGAGGATCTTCTTGCTGGCGTTGATCTTCTCCAGCTTGCTCTCGTCGGTGTTGACCGCGACGGTCTCAACTTTCTTGTTGCTCCAGTAGATGCTGTTGACGACGTTGTTTCCCGCGCCACCGCATCCCACGATGGATNNTGGATATCCTCGGTTCCAGGAGGCCCTTGCTCAGCGTGGCCACTAGTTGTTCGCTCTTGGTGTGCATCATCCCCACTCCCTCTCCGCCCTAACCAAAGGTGGACTGAGGGGCCCTGTTGCCAGGGCCCCGTGCATCCCATCCCTCTGCAGACCACATCCCTACTGATCTGTCGATTTGCCCTAGTCAGATAACACCTGCACCGTGCCCTTGAGAGCTTCCATCCTTTCGCGTTTTATCGCTTCAATGGCCTCTTCGGTGTTGATGTATCTCTTCCTAATGCACTCCACCACCGCTTCCTCGGGGGAATTGTATATCCCTGCCCGTACCGAGGTCATGATGGTCTCGTGCGCGAACCGGGGAACCTCGATCGTGATCACATTGCTCTTCTTGCTCGCGATCCCGGTCGTCCTGCTCCCCTCGAACTGTTCGATGAACGAACGAATGGCCACCCTGGCGAAGTTGGAACGGTTCGAGTACTCAGGGTGCTTCTCGATGAACGCATCAAGGAGCGTGAGATCCTCGGGTTCCAACCGCAGTGAGATCCTTTCTCCGTCCAAATCAGCTCACCTTCGTTAGAGACAATTGGGAAATGTCCTACTAAGTATATAAAAATATGTCAGTCGTCATATATTGTCATACTCAGATTTGATAACAAGACGACGCTCTATCCAGTCATTGTTTTTTTATTTTATAATATTTTTTCTTAAAAGCCATCGGACCGCCCCGGTATGACCCAGTAGGACATAATCATTGTCTTAGATTATCATAGTACGATAAGGAAGCATATTGTACAATCAGGCGATAGGCAAGCTGGCAGGGCAGGCGCGGTGTCTACGAGGTAACGCGGTAGCGCAGTCAGGAGCGTGAACCGAGAGGGAGGTCATCTCGGCGGCATGTACGAGGTCATGGCGCGAAGGAACGGCTGACATACGTTCGTCCCTCCTTTAAAACGGTAGGCTTGAAGGCGACAATGTTTATAACAATAGAGTATTCCTGGCCACAAAGGTGTAGCGATGTCAAGCTGGACCGCGGAGATAGAAGCCAAATGGCAGGCGCGCTGGTTAGATGCCAGGCTATTCGAGGCAAACAGGGACTCGAGGCCCAAGTTCATGATAATCTTCGCTTACCCCGGTTTGACTGGCTATCTCCACGTCGGCCACATGCGCGGATACACCTACGTTGATGCGATCGCCCGCTACAAGCGGATGACAGGGTTCAATGTGCTGTTCCCGGTGGGCACCCATGCCACGGGCAACGGGGCCATCTCGCTGGCCAAGAGGATCAGGGAGAAGGACAAGAAGACCATCGAGTACCTCCTGGCCAACGGCTGCCCGGAAGATATGCTGCCCGAACTCGTCGAGCCCCAGCAGGTGGTCAGCTTCTTCAACCAGGTCTACGTGAACCAGTACTGGAAGCGTTTCGGCTTCCTGGCCGATTGGCGCCGCTTCACGTCGACGACCAACCCTGACTACGGCAAGTTCATCCAGTGGCAGTTCCGCAAGCTTAACGACGCCGGGCTGCTCATCCAGAAACCGTACTACGCTCCCGCTTGCGTGGAATGCGGGCCGGTAGCCGTGGACGCGTCGGAGACCGACCTGTCCAAGGGCGGGACCGCCGAGACGACCGAATACACCCTCCTGAAGTTCCGCTGCGGGGACCTGTTCCTGGTAGCGGCGACCCTCAGGCCGGAGACGGTCTACGGGCAGACCAACTTCTGGGTCAACCCGGAGGTCGAGTACGTCAAGGTACGGAGGGACGGCGAGATATGGGTGATCAGCCGCCCATCGTATGACAAGATGCGCTACCAGAAGGACGACATCGAGCTGGTCGGCACCATCCCCGGGGCGGAGCTGATCGGCAAGATGGCCGTGGCGCCGGTGATCCACCGTGAGGTGCCGGTGCTGCCGGCGACCTTTGCCAAGCCCGAGGTAGGGACCGGCCTGGTGACGAGCGTTCCTTCGGACGCCCCGGACGACTGGATGTCCCTCAAGCTGCTGCAGGAGGACAGCGAGGCCATGGCAAGGTACGGCCTCGACCCCGAGATGGTGCGGGCGATCAAGCCCATCGCCATCATCGAGACCAAGGGCTACGGCCCCCTGCCGGCGGTGGAGATGATCGACAAGCTGGGCATCACCAAGGCCGGCGATCCCCGCCTGGACGAGGCGAAGAAGGCCATCTACAAGGACGGGTTCCACACCGGACGTATGAACGCCGCCTGCGGCGAGTTCGCCGGGATGAAGGTGGAGGAAGCGAAGGAGCTCATCAAGCAGATGATGATCAAGAACGGGGAGGCCGAGCTGTTCTACGACCTGTCCGAGGAAGTGGTATGCCGGTGCGGCCGGCCGGTGGTCATCAAGAAGGTCGACGACCAGTGGTTCATCGACTATGCCAATGCCCCCCTCACCGACAGCAGCAAGCGCCACGCCAAGAGCATGCACATCCTTCCGCAGGATTACTATGTCAACATCCAGGGCGTCCTGGACTGGTTCCGCGAGCGGGCCTGCGTGCGCCAGGGCAACTGGCTGGGTACCCGGTTCCCGTTCGACCCCAAGTGGATCATCGAGGCGATCTCCGATTCCACCCTGTATCCGATCTACTACATCGTCGCTCCCTACTTCAACTCCGGGGAGCTGAAGATCGACTCGCTGAACGAGGCGTTCTTCGACTACGTCTTCCTGGGCAGGGGCGACGCCGCCGAGGTCTCCGCCTCCACCGGGGTGTCCGTGGAGCTGCTGGACAAGATCAGGGCGGACGTGTTCTACTGGTACCCCCTGGACATCAACCTCGGGGGCAAGGAGCACATGACCGTGCACTTCCCGGCGTTCCTGATGAACCACGTCGCGGTGCTCCCCGAGGAGCTGTGGCCCCGCGGCATCTTCGTCAACTGGTACGTGACCGGGAAGCTGGGGAAGATCTCCAAGTCCAAGGGCGGGGCGGAACCGATCCCCGACGCCGCGGAGCGCTTCGGCGTGGACGCCATGCGCCTGTACTACGCGCACATCGCCGCGCCCTTCGCCGACGTGGCATGGGACGAGGACGCCATCGTCAACTACTCCTCAAGGATCGAGCGGGTCCTGAGGACCCTCGATGAGATGAAGGCCCTGAACGGCTCCGACGTGCAGAAGGTCGACAGCTGGCTCCTGTCCCGCCTCGCCAACCGGGCCCAGGTCATCCGCTCATCCATGGAGGAGTTCGACCTGCGCCGGATGGCCAATGAGGCCTACTTCGAGACCCTGGCGGACATGCGGTGGTACCTCCGGCGTGGCGGCAACAACGCCGGAACGGTGGCCAAGGCGGTCAGGGCCTGGGTGCGCATGATGTCGCCGATCACTCCCCACATCGCCGAGGAGATGTGGGCCGGCCTGGGAGAGACTGGCTTCGTCTCCATCGCCCCGTACCCGGAAGCGGAGGAGCTCCCCTCCGATCCCCTGGCCGAGGCGGCCGAGAGCTACCTGGGAGAGGTGATGACCGACATCAACGAGATCCTGAAGGTCACGGGCATCGCCCCCAAGCGGATCCTCATCTACACCACCCCGCAATGGAAGCAGGACGTCCTCGCCCTCGGCCTGGAGCTGGTGAGAGAGAAGCAGCTGTCCATCCCCGCCCTCACCAAGGCGGTCATGGCCCGCGACGACCTGAAGCGCAGGGGCAAGGAGTCCGCGGACTTCGCCCGCAAGACCGCCGAGGACCTGATGAAGCGTTCCGAGACGGAGATGCGGCAGCTAGGGATGGAGATCGACGAGCTCGCCTACCTGACCGACGCCTCCCCGTTCCTCGCGAAGGAGCTGGGGTGCGAGGTCGCGGTCTACCGTGCGGACGACCCGCAGGCGCCGGACCCCCAGAAGAAGGCCCGGGCGGCCCAGCCCCATCGGCCCGCCATATACGTCGAGTAGGTCCGCTCCGCGCGCTCCTCCGGCCACGCTCGGAGCATGGGGCGAGCGTCGGCTCGCTCCCGCCGATACGATCCAGATGCCAGTTCTTTAATAGGGACGAACCGGTCTAGCTGGGGAGCGCCGCACGATCGGGCGGGGGCGCTGGAGGACTGATGGGCGATGTTCGCAGGACTGGCAGATCTCATCACCAGGCGGTACAAGCTCGTGATCCTGGCGTGGATCACGGCGCTCCTGGTGGCTCTCCCCATGGTCCCGATGGCGAGCGGCGTGGTCCAGTACGAGGAAACGGAGATGGCCCCGGCCTCCCTCCCGTCGTCGATCGCCAACGATTATATCTCCGGCAACTTCGGCAGCACGGCCGATCAGCCGACGACCATCATCGTTCTGACCTCTTCGGATGTGACGGACGCCGAAATGAGGCGCGTCGCCATGGAGATCAGGAGGGCGCTGAGCGACGCTTCCCTATTCGAGGAGATCGGCAATGTCGAGGTCGTATCCATCTACACTCTCGCCGAGACCTACACCCTGAACGCCATAAAGGCGCTCAACATTGCGTATCGCAGCGCGGACCTCTCCGCGTACCTCGCCTTCGGCATACCTCAAGAATATAGGCTGCTGTGGGGCCAGGTCAACGATTCGGCCACCGCACTGTACGGGGTATCGGGCGGGTACGCGCGGACCTGGTCGGCCGTGGCCGCGGAGGATCCCGACCTCACGGTCCAGCAGGTCGACGGCGCCACCTACCAGGCCTTCCTGGTTCAGATCGGCGAATGGTCCCAGGATATAGGCCAGGAGGAGCAGGCCCTGCTCATAGCATGGTACCGGGCGTTCACCGATGCATGGAACGGCACCGCGGGCCTTGGCCTCGATCCCGAACAGCGCGCATCGGCGGCCCACTCGGCGGCCTTCCCGTCACTGCTCAGCGAGATCGACCTGGCCGAAGAGGAGAAGGCCTTCCTGGCACAGGTCAACAGCTCCTTCGCCACCATGTCCGTGGACTTCGCCAACGTCAGCGCGCTGGCCCGGCAGATCATCGACCGCAACATCGGGGAGGCGATCGCCACGGCGTCCTCGGGCCAGGCCTCGTACGGTAACGTCACCTCGGGCCAGATGGGGATGGTCCAGGAGTACATGGCCTCCGTATACGAATGGTGGGGCTCCCAGGGGGCCGAGCCGTCGGACGAGGGCTTCGAGTCTGGACTGCTCGAGCTGTCGCTGGAGTTCGGGCAGAGCATAAGCGATGAGGCGACCCGGCAGGTCTTCCTCGGTGCACGCTCCGCCCTCGGGAGCCTGGAGAACTACAATGATGCCGCCGTCCGCTCCTCCATCCTGACCGCGTTCGTCACCGCCATGCCCGCCGTCGTCGAGCAGCTGGCGCCCGAGCCGTGGGTCGTGGCCATGGCCGGCGGGATGGGCCCCTTCGACCTGGCCGCGGCCAAAGCGATTAGCCACGCCATCGTATCGAACTCCACCATCGCCAACTTTCCTCTGAAGATGCCTGGCGACGTCGTCGCCCAGCTGGTATCGGCGGACAACACCACCATGCTCATCTGCCTTACCTACGCCGACGTCGAGGGCGACCTCCATCCCGGGCGGGAGAGCGTCGGCGCCGTCCGGGACATAGTGGCCGGCGTCGTGGCCGGTTCATCGGTCGGATACTATGTCACGGGCACGGACGCCCTGAACACCGACATTGAAGCGAGCACCTTCGAGGACCTCCGGATCATAGAGCCCATCACGATCGTGCTGGTGCTGGTGCTCATCGGCCTGTTCTTCCGCTCGTTCGTCGCTTCATCGATACCTCCGCTGTCGGTCGGCGTCGCCCTTGGCCTGAGCTATGCCGCGGTGTTCATCATCGGCTCGTACGTGCTCACGGTCCACTATGCTGTCCTGACCCTCCTGCTCACGGCGACGATGGGTGCCGGCTGCGACTATTGCATCTTCATCCTGTCCCGGTACCGGGAGGAGCGGAGGAGGGGGCGAAGCAAGGAGGACAGCGTCCGCCAGGCAGTGATCTGGGCCGGCGAGAGCATTCTCACCTCGGGGGCCACGGTGATCATCGGGTTCGGGGTGCTGGCCATCGGCGAGTTCTCGCTGTTCAAGTCGCTCGGCGTGGTCCTGTCGCTGGGGATCACCATCGCCCTGCTGGTCGCGCTGACCCTGCTGCCGTCGGTGCTCGTCCTCCTGGGCGACCGCATCTTCTGGCCTGCGAGGATGGACCGGCCGACCAGGACGCGTACCAGGCCCGGCTACTTCACCCGGAGCGCCAGGTTCTCCATCAAGCACGCCAAGGCGGTGGTCGTCGCCGCTGTCCTGGTCTCGGTGCCGGCGACCTGCTTGGCCTTGACCGTGGACACCTCCTACGATTACTTCGGCTCCATGGCCGACACCGAGAGCAAGAGGGGCCTGAGCGTCATACAGGACGGGTTCGGCGGAGGCAAGGTGACCCCGACCCAGGTGGCGGTCGAGATGACCTCGGCGGTCATGGTCGACGGTGCGTACGATATCGCCATGTTGTCATCCATAGATGAGCTCACGGGCGCGATCGCCGCGATGGACAACGTGAAGCAGGTGACCGGTCCGACGAGGCCGTTCGGCGTCCCCGTCGACTACACCAACGCGACGCTGATGGACAGCTATTCCGGAATGGTGTCCAGAATGATCAGCGAGGACCGAAGGGCGGTCCTCCTGACCGTGACGTTCGAGGCCGAACCGTTCGACATGCGATCGATGCACACCATCCAAAGCCTCAGGGACCTGGCGGCCGAGCGGAGCGCGGGCAGCGTCGCCATGATGGCGGTGGGAGGCGCGACCGCCTCGATGTACGACATCTCGCTCATGACCCAGGACGATTTCGCCAAGATGGCCGTCCTGGCCATCGTCGCCATCTACATCGTCCTCATGCTGGTGATGGGCTCGCTGATAAGCCCCCTGCGGTCGATACTCACCATCCTGCTGAGCATCTCCTGGACCATGGCGGTGGCCCTCATACTTTTCCAGGACCTGCTGGGTCAGCCGATCCTGTACATGGCCCCTATGATATTGCTGCTGGTGTGCCTCGGACTGGGCATGGATTATGACATCCTGCTCACCACCAGGGTGAGGGAGGAGGTGACCAGGGGGAGGAGCTGCAACGAGGCCATCGTCTACGCGGTGGAGCAGACCGGGGGCATCATCACCGCCTGCGGGGTGATCATGGCCGCGGCGTTCGGCTCGATGATGCTGTCGAGCGGCTTCCTGCTGAAGGAGTTCGGTTTCGTCCTCATGTTCGCCATACTGCTCGACGCCACAATTGTCCGCATCTACCTCGTCCCGGCCGTCATGTCCCTGCTGGGAAGGTGGAACTGGTGGGCCCTCGGTCCCTTAAAGCGCATGAACGGGGAGCGGGACGCGAAGCGGCTGGCGGCGCTCGAGAAGGCAGGGGCCGGCTTGATGGACGGGAGGACGGCGGACGATCCTTCGTCCCGCTGAGGCCTCAGTGCAGAAGGCACTCCTCGTCCCATCGCTTGAACAGCTCATGCTCCTGCCCGAGCTGGTCAAGGATCTTCCCGACCACGAAGTCGATCATCATGTCGACGTTCCTCGGTTCATGGTAGAAGGCCGGGGAAGCGGGCAGGATGGTGGCGCCGGCTCGGGCCAGCCGGAGCTCGTTCTCCAGCATGATCGTGCTGAGGGGCGTCTCCCGCGGCACCAGGATCAGCCTGCGGCGCTCCTTTAGGGTCACCGAGGCCGCTCGGGTCAGGAGGCTGTCGGACACCCCCGAGGCGAGCTTGGCGATGGTCGACTGCGAGCACGGGCAGACGATCATCGCATCGATGACGTGGGTCCCGGAGGCGGGAGGAGCGAACAGATCGTGGTCATCGTAAGCGTCATCGGCCATCGCGCACAGCTCCTTGAAGCTGATGTCGGTCTCGTGCTCGAGCACCCTTCTCCCCATGTCCGATACGATGAGCTCCTTCTCCCCCTCAAGCTCCTGGAGGAGCCTGATGCCGTACCTGATGCCCGAACACCCGGTGATGGCCACGACATAGCGCATGACTGTGGGAACGGCCAGGAGCTATTAATTATCTACCGGGCCGAAGCGCCTAGTATCAGAATAGATATATTATATAGGGGAGGCCTATCTGCGCCGTGCGACCAAGCCCCGTGATCAGGACCGGCGGCCAGCATTCTCTCTCATTGTGGTCGTCTGCTCTCTCCAGCGGTGCCGAATCCCGGAAACGCTTTTATACGACCTCCATATTAATGCCGTAGGCATTATCCACACTTGGATAGAATTTGATGTCATTTCGAGGTAGATCAGATGGTCACAGTCTATGATGTTCCGCCGGAGAAACTTATCGCCAAGGCAGCGTCCCAGCTCAAGCAGATGGAAACCATAAAGGTCCCGGACTGGGCGGAGTTCGCAAAGACCGGAAGGCACACCGAGAAGGCCCCCGTCCAGGATGACTGGTGGTACACCCGGTCCGCGTCCGTTCTCAGAAAGGTATACCTGAAGGGCCCCATCGGGACCTCCAGGCTCGCCGCGGAGTACGGCGGCTTCGCCGACCGGGGCTCCAAGCCCAACAAGGCCGTGAAGGGCAGCAGGGCCATCGCCCGCCGCTGCTTGATACAGCTTGAGCAGTCCGGCCTCATCGCCAAGCAGAAGAGGGACGGAAGGGTCATCACTCCTAAGGGTCAGGCAATGCTCGACAATGCCGCGAAAGCGGTATATGACGAGACTCACTGATACGTAATAAGAGTGATCAAATGCAGGATGCTGAACTCGAGGAACTACGCCGCCGCAAGATGGCGCAGATGCAGCAGTCCCAGGAAGCCCAGCTCCAGCAGCAGGCCATGATGGCCGAGCGGCAGAAGCAGATGGAGCAGGCCCGCCTGGAGGTCATGAGAAGGATCCTCACCCCTGAAGCAAGGGAGAGGCTGGCCAAGGTCAGGATGGCATATCCGGACGTCGCCGCCGCGGTGGAGGACCAGCTCATACAGCTGCTCCAGATGGGCAGGATCCAAGACCAGATCGATGACAATACTCTGAAGGCCATCCTCAGAAAGGTGTCGCCTCAGAAAAGAGACATTAAGATAGAAAGGGTGTAATCCAATGACCAGGAACAAGCCGCTAGCTATGAAGTCCCGCCTGATGAGGGCGGAAAAGTCCAACCGCAGGGTGCCTGCTTGGGTAATGATTAGGACCAACAGGACCGTTCTCCGGCATCCCAAGAGGAGGAGCTGGAGGATGAGCAAGCTTAAGGAGTGATCTCCATGGACGAGAAGGTAATGAACATCAACCTCAAGAAGACCAAGGCGGCCCCCCGCTCCAAGAAGGCAAAGAGGGCCATCAACGAGATCCGGGAGCACGTCATCCGCCACATGAAGGCCGATGAGGACAAGATCTGGATCGATCACCGCCTTAACGAGGCCATCTGGGCCAACGGCATCCACCGCCCCCCCACGCACATCACCGTGAAGGCGGTCAAGTTCGAGGATGGCCTGGTAGAGGTCTCCCTGCCGGAAGACGCCACCGTCGAAGAGTAAGCGCGGTGCCGGCATGATGAAGCTCTCCAGCTACAACGGCAACCCCTTCATCGGTGTCTACTGCGTAGCGAACGAGAGCCTTTCCCTGGTACCCTTGGACGCACCCACCAGCCTCATTACCGACATCGAGGAGGGAATGGGCGCGACGGTCATACCCACCGCTCTCGCCTCCTCGAGCATCCTCGGCACCCTGACGGCGATGAACTCCTATGGAGCGATCACCACCGGCATGGCGACCCTGGCGGAGGTGCGGCCTTTGAGGAAGCACCTGCAGGTCAAGCGCATCAAGGACCGCTTGAACGCCTGCGGCAACAATATCCTGGTCAACGATAATGCCGCCCTGGTCAACCCTGACCTCGAGCGCACGGCGGTCAAGCAGATCGAGGATACGCTCCAGGTCGAGGTCGTGCAGGGCATGGTGGCCGGACATAAGACCGTCGGCTCGGTGTGCACCGCGACCAACAAGGGTGTCCTGTGCCACCCCTCCACCAGCAGGGCGGAGCTGGAGATGCTCCGGTCGCTGTTCAAGGTCCCCACGGGGATCGGTACTCTGAACTACGG
Source organism: Methanomassiliicoccus sp. UBA6 (assembly GCA_002508545.1). GTDB lineage: Archaea > Thermoplasmatota > Thermoplasmata > Methanomassiliicoccales > Methanomassiliicoccaceae > UBA6. The sequence goes on along the minus strand of DAVH01000061.1, from coordinate 9,558 downwards.
CGCTCCCATGGTGGGGGCGTGCATGATCGCGAACTCCAAGGGGGCCGCGATCGGCTTCCGCTCCACGCCAATCGAGATGGGCAGGGTGGAGGACGTACTGTTCCCATAAGCCCACCATTCTTTTTCCTCCGCTCCAGGAAGCGAAATAAACTTCTGCAAGGTCTCGATACCACCCTCGTGACCGCGCCGGCAGCAAAGCCCGACACTGACAGGTTCAAGCTAGGAAAGGATGAGGTCCAGATCCTCATCGTCGATGTTCAGGAACGCCTCGTGGCGGCCATGGAAGAGCGGGAAAGGGTCGTGAGAAATGTCGGCCGTCTGCTTGCCCTCTCGAAGCTGTTCGCCATCCCCGTGGTGGTCACCGAGCAGTACCCGCGGGGATTGGGAGCGTCGGTGCCGGTGGTCGCAGAGGCTATACCGGAAGCTGAGCGCATCGAGAAGCTGGAGTTCAGCTGCCCGGACCGGCGCGAGGTGTCCGAGAGGATGTTGGCCGCCGGCCGCCGGAAGGTGGTGGTCGCGGGCATGGAGGCGCACGTGTGCGTCCTGCAGACCTGCCTGGACCTGCTCGCCTCGGGTTATGCGGTGCACGTCGTCCGCGACGCGGTGTGCTCCCGCTCGGCGGAGGATAAGGAGAACGCGCTGGAGATGATGAGGGATGCAGGCGCGGTGATCACCACGGCCGAGACCGTCCTGTTCCAGGTCCTCGGCAGGGCCGGCACCGACGAGTTCAAGGCGATCTCCAAGCTCGTCAGGTGAGGTCACGGGGAGAAGACCCAGTACTCGGTCGACGGAGGGAGGTCCTCCCGGCTGAAATCCACCTCGTTGCCGACCCTGACCACGGCATCCTCGGGGATGCCCTGCAGGAACGGCTCGATGGTGTGGACCGAGATCGACAGCCCGCCCCACCGGAAGTGCATGGGGACGGCGACCCGGGGGCGGATCTTGGAGATGAGCGCCCTGGCCTGGGAGCCGTCGATGGTGAAGACCCCCCCGACAGGTATGAACAGGATGTCGACCGGGCCTATGGCCTGCACCTGCTCATCGGTGAGGTCGTGACCGAGGTCGCCGCAGTGGCAGAACCGTATCCCGTCCATGTCGAAGCGGTAGACGATGTTGCGTCCTCGTCGGGAACCGCCCTCCAGGTCGTGGAAGGTCGGCAGCCCGTTGATCCTGACCCCCTTGAGCGAGCGCTCCCCGGGCTCGCGCACGACCGACGGGTCGCCCTTGACGATGCGGACGCAGTTGTGATCGAAGTGATCGTGGGTGACCAGGACGATATCGGCCCTCACCAGCGGGGTCTTGATCCCTATGGACTTACCGTCATGAGGATCGGTGACCACGGTCACCGTGTCCTTGATCTCAAAACAGGAGTGTCCGTGCCAGATGATCCTCATGAGTTCACTCCCTGGAGGGGGCCTCTCTGAAACGGACCCCGCAGGAAGGGCACTTGCTATCTTTATCGGACACCATCTCGTGGCATACCGGACAAAGGACCGCCTCGTCCTCTTCCTTCCTCTTTCCCCTGGTTATCATCGGAAGGTAGCGTATGACCGCATAGACCATCAAGAGGGAGGCGAGGATCGAAACTCCCCAAGCCAAGCCTCCGGTCAGTATGCCTGCCGATATGACGTAGATGTCCAGAACATACACTCCAAGGCCCATGGCGAGAAGACCGCCGGGCACGAACTGCGGCATGCTGGTCACCTTCATCCGGGGCACGCTGCTCACGGTCGCGACCGGTGCCGGTTCCTCCACGGTCACCGGCTCCGCGGGGACCTCGGGAGCTGCTGGTTCGGTCACCACGACCTCAGGTTCAATGGCGGGAACGGCCTCCTCGACAACCTGGGGGGCCGGCTCGGGCTCCGCCTCTGCCACGGCCTCCTCGGTGGGAGGGGAAAGGACGTCCCCGTGATCGTCCAGCGACAGGTGCGGAGGCATCTCCAACTGGACCTGGGGCTTCTTCTCCACCACCGGCATCTGGGACGGGTTCCTTATGGTCAGCTCGATCCTCGATCGGACGGTGGTGTCCATATCGGTGACCTCAACCTCTCTCCCGATGCGCTCCAGATCGTTCACTTGGCCCATCCAGTCATCTGATGCGGCCTTGAAGTCCCAGCCGCAGAAATCGCACTGGTATGCTCCCTGGCGATTCCTTAGCCCGCAACGCGGGCATTCCTTAAGACCAGATGACCTCTCCATGAACCTGCCTTCCCGTTGCATTATCCTACATTATTATAATCGTTTTGCCAGAAAACTCACCTTTTGAGAGGTTGCGCTCCTTCCATGGCTCGCGACACCTTCTGGACGAGCTTCCTTCGTCTTCCTGGCAAGCCGGTGGAATACATGGGCTCATTATGAGCTTTGCTGTCATCGTAAGAACTGAGAATGATAATATGCCGCCCGGGGGATGCGCGCACGGCGCCTGCTTGACGGACCTGGCCTCTCCGGACGGCAAGGAGGGGAAGGAAAGCCTAGGCCAATCATCCACTGCCACCAAAATATTATTTAGAATGGAACTGGATAGGCAATCGAATGAAGACCCTTGTTCTCTGCGTGGACCGGGACGACGACTTCGGGGTCAAGGCTGGCCTGAACAGTCCTTTCGTCGGCCGGGAGGAAAACCTCAAGGCAGCCGTTGCGCTCGGCCTTAAGGACGCAGAGGATTCCGACACCAACACCCTGCTCGCGGCCATAAGCCTGTACGACGAGATGGTGAAGAAGGGCATGGACGTGGAGATCGCCACCCTGTGCGGCGACATGCGTGTCGGCTATGAGAGCGACCTGGTCCTGTCCACGCAGCTGGAAACGGTCCTGGGAATGGTCAAGCCGGACCGCGTGGTCCTGGTGTCCGACGGCGCGGAGGACGAGTACATCTACCCGGTGGTATCCTCGCGGGTCAAGGTGGACTCGGTGCGCAAGGTCTTCGTCAAGCAGGCGCCGACCGTCGAGGGCACCTACTACATCCTGATCAAGATGCTGAACGACGAGAAGATCAGGAAAAGGATCGTCGTCCCCATCGGGCTGGCGCTCCTGGTGTTCGGCATCTTCGCCCTCCTGGACCCCATAATCATGCTGTTCCAGGGGTCATCCGAGGTGTCCTTCACCAACATGGGGCTGGCGATGATATGGGCGGTGGTCGGGTTCTACCTGATCATGTTCGCATACAAGGCCGGTGATAGGGCCAGGGATTGGTGGAAGGATACACGGACAGCGGTCCGGGAAGGAAGCACCATGATCCCCTTCGCGGTCCTGTCGATCATGATCTTCCTGCTGGGGATACTGTACGGCCTGGACGCGGCGTTCGCGGACCCCGAGGCAGAGCTGCTGGAGATGATGATCCTCTTCGTCGGGGGCTTCATGTGGATGTGCGTGTTCGCGTACTTCACCTTCCAGGTGGGCCTGTTCATCAACGATTACCTGGCGAAGGGAATACTGCAGTACTCATACCTCGTGGCGTCGGTCACCATCTTTGCCCTGGGGTTCATACTGCAGGGCGCACTGGACGCCACCCAGGTGTTCTTCGGCTTCCGCAGCTACGACCAGGCGGTGATCTTCATGGAGATCATGGCCGGGTTCCTGCTGGCGGTGTTCGGCGCCCTGCTTAACACGTCCCTCCGGGGGATGAACGGGAACAGGAAGGGGTCGGAGGCCGGCGAGAAGCTGGAGAGCCCCGAATAGGTGGGAACATGGACTTCCCGGAGTGGGAACCGCACTACCTCAGGATCGTGAAGGAGTTCGGGTTCTCGGTCCAGGAGGACGAGCGGGCCGCGCGGGTCCTCCACGAACTCGGCTCCCGGAAGACGCTGTGCGGGCCCGTGTGCCTGGGTCGGCTCATCGCCAAGGAAGTCACCGTCGTGGGGGACGGCCCGGACCTGGAGTCCGAGCTCATCGCCGATCCCCCGCAGGGAACGGTCATCACCGCCGACGGCGCCACGTCCAAGCTGATGCACACCCTGGGCAGAGTGCCGGACATCATCGTCACCGATCTGGACGGGGATGTGGCGGACCAGCTCTCGGCCAACGCCCAGGGGTCGGTGGCGGTCATCCTGGCGCATGGTGACAACATCGACGCGCTGAAGCGGTACGTTCCGTGGTTCAGCGGCGCGATCATGATGACCACGCAATCCCGGCCGTTCGACCAGGTCTACAACTTCGGGGGATTCACCGACGGGGACCGGGCGGTGATGCTAGCACGGCATTTCGGAGCGAGAAGGATCCGACTTGAGGGGTTCGATCTCTCGACCCCTAGGCCGAAGGAGGGAAAGGATCCGGAGGTGAAGCGCCGGAAGCTCGAGGAGGCCCGACGCCTCATTTGGGACCTAAACCCTCCGGAGGTAGAGCTAACCTCGAATTTTATCCCTAGTGATATCCACGGGTACGGAAAAGTAAGAAATTGACAAATCATCGTTCCAGGCGACCGCTTCTCATTTCATTTTTTGATAAAAAGGGCGATTTTTCAATCATTATTAGAATTTATATAGGTTTATTAAATTTGATGCTGGGTATCCTAATCATTTTAAGAAATGTCCGATAATTATTATATAGCAATGTCGTGTTATCAAGGGATAATGTCTATCCCATTTTTATTAACGGGAGGACGTCGTTAAGGAGGAAACTGTATGGAAGGTAGTGCGAGTGCACCTGCTGCAAAAAAGGGCGGCATCAGCAAGAAGCTTCTAGCTATCATCGTGGTGGCCGTGCTTCTTGTAGCTGCCGTTGCTGCTGCCGTCTTGCTCCTCGGAAACCAGGGCAAGGCTCAAAGGGCAGACAATTGGCTTGATGAGGGCTTTAATCTGGAGATATTCTACAACTCCGGAAATACTGCCCGTCAGACTGCATGTGAGCTGATCAAGGAAGGCCTGGAGTCCCTGAACCCCGGCAAGATCAAGATCACGGTCACCCCTCTCGAGTGGTCCAACTACCTCGAGTATAGGAAGACCGGAAAGATGGCCGCGATGTTCCTGGGATGGGCGCCTGACTACGCTGACCCGGACGACTATCTCCAGCCGTTCTACATGTCCAGCGGCACCTATGCCTCGATGATCGGCTACGCTAACGAGACCCTTGATGGCAAGATCGCTGCTGCCGCTGCGGAGCTCGATGCGGACCAGAGAGCTGCTCTCTACTCAGAGATCAGCCATGACATGTTCGAGGAGTGCCTCTATCTCTGGACCGCCCAGGCCAACAACTTCGCGGTGCAGAAGGACTACGTCAACGGCTATTACTACAACCCGATGTATTCCAACCTGTACTACTACGTGCTGAGCAAGGACGCCTCCGCTCCTGAGCCTGACACCTTCAGGTACGCGACCATCGATGGCAACGCCGAGAGCTTCGACCCTGCCGTCGACTACGAGACCGTTGGTGGCGAGCTGCTCCAGAACGTGTACGAGACCCTGGTGTGGTACGACGGCGACTCCGGCAACGACCTGATCCCGATGCTGGCTACCGAGGTCCCGACCGTTGAGAACGGCGGCATCTCCGCGGACGGCCTGACCTACAGGTTCAACATCCGCACCGGTGTCGAGTTCAGCAACGGGAACCCCCTGACCGCTGAGGACGTCAAGTACAGCTTCGACCGCGGCCTGATGCTGAACGACCCCCACGGGCCGTTCTGGATGTACGGCCAGGTGCTGATACCTGACTACTACAACTACGGCATGGCCACCTTCTCCACGTCCGGTGCGATCCAGCCTGAGATCACCCAGGCGATGTGCGACGCGGCCATCTGGGTCGACGGCAACACCGTGCAGTTCAACCTGACCCAGGCGTACCCTGCGTTCCTGAGCGCGCTGGCCTTCAACGCCGGCTCGATCGTGGACAAGGAGTACGTCGAGGCCAATGGCGGCCTGACCAAGGCTGGCTACGACTACATGGCCACCCACATGATGGGGACCGGGCCGTTCACTCTGGGAGAGGTCGCGAAGGACTCCTTCTTCAAGCTGGACCGCAACGACAACTACTGGAGGGACCCCGCTGCTCTGGCCCATGTGATCATCAACCAGGTTCCGGAGACCAATGCCAGGATCCTGCAGCTGCAGAACGGTGATGCTGACGCTATCTACGTGCCCCGCACCCAGAAGACCACCATAGAGGCCATGGAGGGCGTTGTGCTGCACACTGGCCTCCCGTCCTTCAATGTGGACTTCATGGGTCTGAACCAGAACCTGAACCTGACCGGTGCCAACCCTGACCTGACCAACGTTCCCGCGGACTTCTTCGCGGACAAGAACGTCAGGCTGGCGTTCGCGCACGCCTTCAACTATGGCGTGTACATCGAACAGACCATGCAGGGAACGGCCATACAGCCCAATGGAGTCATTCCGAAGGGCATGTTCGGTTACGACGCCGATGTGCCGGTCTACGAGTACAGCCTAGAGAAGGCCAAGGAGTATCTGAAGGCGGCCAAGACCCCGACCGAGGATACTTCCTCTGCCACCGTGCTCGATGAGCTTTCGGCCGCTGTCGTCAGGCTGTGGTAAAAACTCCTTCAAACCTTCTTTTTCTTTTTTATGAACAAGTAGCGAAAGCTATACCAGCCGTCAGTGCTGGGTATCACAATTATTAGGGACAAAAGAATCATATGTATTAAATAGCGCAGAACAGCTCCGTGAAACGATTCAGATGGGTCTAAAACGGTACATATTCAGGCGACTGTTGATGATCATTCCCGTGCTAATCGGGGTCTCTATCATCATTTTCACCCTGACGCGCCTTGCCGGAGACCCAGCTGCGGCGTACATCAACGAGAAGATGACCGCCTCTCAGATCGCCGACGTCTATGAGAAGTACCATTTCAACGAGCCGCCCTACGTTCAATACTTTTACTGGCTCAGCGGCATTGTGAACATGGACTGGGGCTGGTCCAAGACCGCGGGCATGCCAGTGACCGACGCGATCACATATTATTTACCGGCAACATTTGAGCTGGCTCTCGCCAGCATCGTTCTTGCGGTCGGCATCGGCATCGCTCTGGGGACGGCTTCCGCGGTGAAGAAGAACAAGCCGTTCGATCATACCACCCGTGTCGTGTCGCTGGTCGGGGTGTCCATTCCTGTTTTCTGGCTCGGCCTGCTTCTCCTGCTCCTCTTTTACAGCAACCTGCACTGGGCTCCCAAGGGCGGGAGGTACAGCGATTCCTTCATCTCTGCGGTAAGCGCCCAAAGTGGGACGGGATTCCTGACCATTGATTCCCTGCTCATGGGAAACCTCAACCTCTTCGCCGATGTCCTGTGGCATCTAGCCCTTCCCGCGGTCACGCTGTCGTTCGCCAGCATCGCCCTCATCCTGAGGATGCAGAGGAACAGCATGCTGGAGGTCCTTCAGCTCGATTACGTCAAGACCGCGCGGGCCAAAGGTCTACCAGAGAACGTCGTCATCAAGAGGCACGCTCGGAAGAACGCGCTTATCCCCACGACCACGGTGGTCGGCCTGGCCTTCGGCGCCCTCCTCAGCGGCGCCGTGCTCACCGAGTCCATCTTCTCGTGGCCGGGACTGGGCAGGTGGTCCGCGAGATCGATCCTGAGGATGGACACGGCATCCATCCTCGGGTTCTGCCTGCTCATCGCGTTCATCTACGTGATCGCGAACCTTGTGGTGGACATCATGTATGCATACCTGGACCCGAGGGTCAAGCTGGGGTGAAGCAATGGCCACGACTACCGAATCCCGCATGACGGTCAAGCAGGATGCTTCGTCCTCGACCATCAACCTTGACGACATAACCGCTCAGCTTCGTCCCCGCATAAGGGAGTGGAAGAACTCCTGGGACCTCATCCGCCACAACTGGACGGCGATGCTGGGGCTCGTTCTGATTATTATCATGATCATCATCGCGCTCATGGCGCCGGTCCTCGCCCCGCCCAAGGGGGTGGACGCCATGTACATCCCCAGGGACTTCGGCCTGCCCAAGCCCCCGTTCATCGAGGGGCATCCTCTCGGCACTGGGGAGATGGGCGCCGATATCTACTACGGCACCATCTGGGGAGCGAGGACGACCATCGTCATCTCGCTGTACGTCGTCCTGACCGCCGCCCTCGTCGGCCTGGTCATCGGGGCTATCGCCGGCTACTATGGCGGCGTTATCGACGAAGTGCTGATGAGGTTCACCGACATCTTCCTCTCGCTTCCCGCCCTGATCATGGCCATGGCCATCGCCTCCATCCTCACTAGAAGTTTGGATAACATGATGTTCGCTCTCATCCTGGTCTGGTGGCCCAGCTACGCGCGATTGATCCGAGGGCAGGTGCTGACGATACGCGAGAGCACCTATGTCGAGGCGGCCAAGGCCATCGGCGCGAACCGGAGCCGCATCCTGTTCCGGCACATCGTCCCCAACTCCCTTTCCCCGCTCATCGTGAGCATCACCCTGGACCTTGGCGCGGTGGCGCTGGTCGCCGCCAGCCTGAGCTACATCGGCTTCGGCGTTCCCAGCGGCTATGCTGAATGGGGTAGGATGGTGTCGGACGGCCAGGGATGGTTCCTAAGTTCCGTGCCTTACCAAGGGGTCAACTACACCCCGTGGTGGGTGGTCACGTTCCCGGCCCTGATGATCCTCATGTTCACGATGGGCTTCAGCCTGCTCGGGGACGGGCTGAGAGACATACTGGACCCGAGGTCGAGGAGGTAAGGTCATGAGCTCTGAGGCCATCATCGAGATCGAAGACCTGTATGTGAACTTCTACACCAAGTCCGGGACGGTCTACGCCCTGGACGGTGTCAACCTCAAGATCAACCGTGGAGAGGCATTAGGCCTGGTGGGGGAGAGCGGGTGCGGCAAGAGCGTGACCGCCAACTCCATCCTCAGGCTGGTGCCCAGCCCGCCGGGGAAGATCGAGAAGGGGCAGATCCTGTACAACATGTCCCCTGAGGCGAGGAAGAGGAAGGAGCAGATCGACGAGAGGTTAAAGGCCCTGGCCGAGGACGATCCCGAGTCCGCCAGGCTCAGGGAGCAGCTGAAGCACGAGCTGGCCGGGTATGATATCGTCAGCAAGCCGTTGGACGAGCTCCGAAAGGTGAGGGGCAAGGCCATCTCCATGATCTTCCAGGAGCCCATGAGCTCCCTCAACCCGGTCTTCACCGCCGGCTATCAGATCGCCGAGGTCCTCCTGCTCCACGAGCGGGCGGAGCTGGCATCCGCGGTCCTGAAGAGGATCGACGAGCAGAACGCCGGCAACGGCCATCAGAAGGTTAAGAAGGTGGACAACGGCGGCGATGTTCGCTGCTCCCGCTGCACCGCCAAGGTGGAGCCCGATGCGAAGACCTGCCCGCAGTGCGGCGAGTCCTTCGAGGGCAAGGGATTCGGGGGAAGCGGCCTCATGCTCGGCACCTACCGGAAGCTGTACCGCCGGATGCAGGCCAATCCTGACGATCGCCTGCTGCGGTTCATGTCCAAGATACCTCTGGTCCGAAGGTACGAGCGGCCATTGGTCCGTGAGGCGAACGAGCGGGCGGTCAACATGCTCCGCCTGGTGCGGGTCCCCGATCCGGTCAACGTGTCCAAATCCTATCCCTACGAGCTGTCGGGAGGAATGCAGCAGCGGGTCATGATCGCCATGG
>DAVH01000043.1:2139-20537 GCA_002508545.1 Methanomassiliicoccus sp. UBA6 | reverse complement strand
CGATCCCCACGCCCCCATAGATAGGGGTGCAGGTGTGGCCGGCGTACTTGGCCAGCTTGCCCATCTCCTCCGACACCTGGACCGCCAGCTCCCGGGTGGGAGCGAGGACCAGCGCGGACGGCTTCCTCATGCCGGCCTTTATCCTCTGCAGGATGATCGTCCCGTAGGTGCCGGTCTTCCCCGTCCCGGTCTGCGCCTGGGCGAACATGTCGCCGCCCTGGAGGCCCACGGGTATCGCTGCTATCTGCACGGGCGTGGGCGCTTCCCAGCCCATGTCGCTCATTGCCTTGATGATCTCCTCAGAGATCTGAAGTTCGGTGAAAGTCGTCACGGAATTCCTCGATGTTGAAAAGTAAAACGATCCGCGGTCATGGCGGACGATATTGCTTTCGGCCCTCGTTCGCGTTACATCTATATAAATCCGCGCATTGACCGGGGTGGGGGGCGTAAGCGCCAGAAAACCATTGATGCGTCGATCCGCCCTGCCGGGATCAGCAGGTGGAGTGAAGAATGGCCACGAACCTGCGCTTCTCGGTCCCCAGGAGCTCGATGGCCCTCTGCGTCGGCGCCACTTTGTGCTCGAACCTCGCCAGGATCTCCTTCGCTCTCGGCGTGATCGGCAGCATGCCCTTGAACCCGGCCCCGATGATCACGATATCCGGTTTCTCCTCGTCAAGGAAATCCAGTTCCCACTCGGCCAGGGGGACGTGGAAGTAGTCGTTGAGGTAGGTCGTGTTCATCTTCTCCCTGAGGGCGGGGGAGCAGCCGCAGTTCCTCTCGGTCACCCTGCCGTCGGCGTGGATGATGATATCATGCTCATATCGGGTGCCGTTGACCGCCAGCCAGCCGTGCTGCNNCACGAGCCCGCTCAATATGTGGAGCGTATTAAAATCCTGCTGCCGGGCTGGGACCGAGCATCGAACGTTTTCCTCGTTCTCATAGCTGCAGTCCGGCGCCATCGGGTCGGCCTTCGCTTGTGAGGGGACCCTATTATTACCATGGCCTTCCCACTAGCTGACAAGGAGGATCGATCATGACCGGAACGGACGAAGGAATGCCTCTGCTGGGAGATAGGTTCCCGAAGATGGAGGTGCAGACCACCCACGGGAAGATGTTCCTGCCTGGCGATTTTGCCGGCAGATGGTTCGTGCTGTTCTCGCACCCCGGCGATTTCACGCCGGTATGCACGACGGAGTTCTACGCCTTCGCCAAGAAGAAGGCCGAGTTCGACAAGCTCAACGCCGCGCTCATCGGGCTGTCCATCGATCAGGTGCAGTCGCACATCAAGTGGGTGGAATGGATCAACGAGAACCTCGACGTCGAGATACCGTTCCCGGTGATCGCCGACGGGGTCGGAGCGATGGCCACCAAGCTGGGAATGATCCACCCGGGAAAGGGATCGAACACCGTACGCTCGGTGTTCATCGTGGATGACAAGGGCATCGTAAGGCTGATGATATACTATCCGCAGGAGATCGGCCGGAGCGTGGACGAGGTCCTGAGGGCGCTGAGGGCGCTGCAGATATCGGACAAGAACGGCGTGGCCATGCCCGAGAACTGGCCGAACAACGAGCTCATCAAGGACAGAGTCATCCTGAAGCCCGCGGCCGACGAGAAGACCGCCTGGGAGCGGAAGGAGAAGGGCGAGGGCTACGACTGGTGGTTCAAGCACAAGAAGCTGTGAACCGGTAAACGCCTTTCCTCATTTTTATGAGAGAGAACGCAACATCACATGAGAATGGTTTTTAGCCGGCCGCGGGCATCCAGCTTTGAAGCTCTCTAAGGTGATGAGATCGGACGCCCAATGGCCGACAACCGGTTCGAGACTCCCTGCGAACGGCCTGCCTACGATACTCTGCTCTTTCCCCTTGTGCCGATTCTCCGTTCGTAGCTTTCTCGGTCGCCTTCCACCGATTGAATCGCCGACCGCTTATGGCCGTTTTATACTTTATGAACGATTCTTGCATGTTCTGGACATTCCAGACATCTGGGATGGTCGTGCAAGGCGGCTCTCGTGCTCTTTATCCCTCGGACGGGCCGAGTCTTCCGGCTGCCCGCTGCGGGCAGCCCGTGCGGACCGTTGGGAGATGAGCTGCCTCACATCAGGCCTAGCTGCTTCGTCAGGCCGACGTGGTCGTAGAAGAGCCGTTCCTCGGCGATCTGCTCGTCATCCCATGTACAGACCACCGATGATGACCACGTGGGCATGACGATATTAATGATGCCTCGCCTGCCCAAAGCGACCTGGCGTCTGACCTTTGGTCCCATCGTTCAGCCGCCCGATTATATATTCTCATCCGCATATTACCTGGTGGTCGATCAGAGACATCGGCCGCTATGGCATGGCATGTGAGGAAGTGCAAAGAGGGTTGTCATGTTCAGCCTCGACGAGCTTGGTCTTATCGCCTATCTCAACGACAACGCCCTGGCAGCGACGAACAGGAGCCTGATGGAATCTTCATCCGATGTCGTGGGCCGGGCCCTCGACAGGTACCTTTCCAATGATAATGGCGCCGGCCCTGCCCCCGAGGACCTCCTGGTCAGGATGCTGAACGAGAGGAAGATCGGGAGGGATGCGCTGGCCCGCACGACCTGCAGGGTGCGCGACTACCTCGATAGCGAGATCGGCGTGGTCACCTGCTGGGATGCCTCGTATCCGGTTGCCCTCCGATCGGCCCAGGACCCTCCCTTGATACTCTACGTGAAGGGCCGGTCATTCCCTGGGAGCGATCAGGTCGCGGTCCTGGGCATCAGCACCCCTTCGGAAAGGGGGCTCGAGCTGGCCTACGAGCTGGGGGCGAGATTTGCCCAGAGGGGACGCACGGTGGTCAGCGGTCTGACCAAGGGCATCGACGCACAGGCTATCGAGGGAGCTCTGAGCGCCGGCGGAGCGCCGATCGCGATGCTGGGGACGCCGCTCTCGGACATCTATCCTGAGGAGATCAAGACGCTGGCATCCGAGGTGGCCGGGAGAGGCGCGGTGGTCAGCGAGCTGACGGAGGAAGCATACCTCCATCCTGGGCGGTTCCTCCGGAGGGATAGGCTGATAGGCGGCATGTGCGGAAGCGTTGTGATCGTTGAGTCCACGGGGACCGGGGCGATGGCACGGCTCGTGGAGCACACGCTGAGACAGGGCCGAAAGGCCTATGTCGTCGATCAAGGCAGGTTCGAGAACCCCGACCACGAGGCCGGGTTCAAAATCCTGAGGGATATGGGCGCGGTGCCCATCACCCGCGCTGAGGACATCGCCTCACAGGAGGCCAGGCAGGAAAGGCTGTTCTGACCTCCTCGTCCATCCGCCTGCTGATTGGAGCTCAGTCGCTGGCCTGCGCCTTCGGGGTCCAGTGGTCGTAGATGCCGCCCCGCCGGGTGCAGTCCTCGCACTCCTTAGCATCCTCCCACTCGGTCTTGCCATGCTCGTAGAAGTGCTGGCAGTTGGGGCAGATGCGCTCGATGTTGCTGTTGGATGGTTGTTCGCTCATAGGCTCACGGCACCTCATGTCCACCGCAGCCTATATGACTTTTCCTTTTTCCCAATACGGTATGCGATATCGAGTAACTATTGGCAGAGAGGCAGAAGGGATGATCATATGATCACAACTTCGTTAATCGGCGATCATGACTCGAAGGTGTATCGGACCTAATCTCCTGGCACCGGCTCGGCCTTGTGCTTCTGGCACTGGGTCTGGTCCTCGATGCGGATGTTGGGCACGAGGTCGGGCACCGCCGCTCTCAGCTCGCTCTCGATCCTGGTGATCAGCTCCTGGCCCTCGGAGACCGTCAGGCTGCCCTCTAGGCATATGTGGACGTCCATGAAGATGTTGCGGCCGGACCGCCGGGTCTTGAGATCGTGGTACTCCAGGAAGCCCTCGTTCCTCTCCAGCACGGCCTCGATCGCCTTCTCCTCCTCCTGGCACNNGCACGCCGAATCCATGAGGTCGCGGCAGGTCTTCCGCAGCACATCGATGCCCATCTTGATCAGGAGGACGGCTACGAGGAGCGCGATCAGGGGGTCCAGGATGTAGAGGCCGGTCACGCTGGCTATGAACAGTCCGGCGACCACCCCGGCCGAAGATACCACATCGGTGAACAGGTGCTTGGCATCGCCCTCCAGGGCCATCGAGCGGGCCGAGCGGGCGACCCGGATCATCACCAGTGCCAGGATGCCGTTCAGCGAGGTGGCGGACAGCGAGATCAGAAGACCCAGGTTGACGTTCTCCAGGACGATCGGGTTTAACAGGCGGCCGATGGTCGCCTCGATGATGAGGGCGGCAGCGATGATGATGAGAACACCCTCGATCAGCGCCGATATGTTCTCTGCTTTCTGGTGACCGTAGCGGTGGTCGACATCCTCCGGCCTGGAGGCGATCATCAGCGCGGCGAACATGAGGATGGATGCAGCGATGTTGATGATCGATTCCATCGCGTCCGACAGCAGGGCAACGGAGTCCGAGACCAGGTAGGCCAGCACCTTGAGTATGAAGACGATGACCCCCACGACGATGGCCAGAACCGCTATCCTGCTCTTGTCCATATCACCACATTGCTCTCAGAGATAAAGGGCTTTATTATCATCGATATTTGCTTGATGACACTGTCATGACACGTTCTGCTCAAGTTTAATGCGGGGTACCGCGTTTTCCCGTTCGTGAACGAGCCGTACAACTGGTTCAAGAGGTCCGTGAATCGCGCCCCCAACGACCTGGAGGCGTTCAACACCGGTTTCCTCAATGCCGGAAAGGTCACCCAGTACACCTGCGTCCTCCTGGACCGGGAATGCCGGTACGATCCGAGGACGGGGGCAGGGGATTGCCGAAGATGCAACTTCGCGCTCGCCCACATCATGGAGAACCCCAGCCAGTGGAAGGAAAGAAGGAAAGAATGAGCCGCATGCCGTTCATGCGTTGCCCATGGCCTTCTTGTGGCGCATCCTGAGCGTGAGGGGCAGGAGGTCGAAGAACGCCCCGAACCGGTCGTAGGAGGCGAAGTTGGCGATGTCGGTCCCGCTATCCACCTTGGACACCAGGACGCGGTTGCTCAGCCTCCGGCGGACCAGCCACGCCTGCCCGCCTAGGATGAAGATATTGTCGACCGGCAGCGCGATGTCGCCGATCGGCTGGTCGGTCTCCATCTCCACCACCTCGATGCTCTCCGAGCCGGGGATGTTGGAATAGATCTTCGCGCCCATCTCCCTGGCCCTCTTCCCCGCCGTCCACGTGCCGTCCTCGAGCTTCTCGATCCACCCGCCGTCGTGCAGGTGGTCCCAGATCTCGGTGACCTCCTCGGGCGGCATGATGCCCCGGAACATCGCCTGGACCTCGTTCCTTGGCCGGCCCGCCGGGCCGGACAGCATGGAGAATATCTGCTGGACGGTGACCGACGGATCGAAGGAGTGCTCTTCGCTCGAGTACTTGGAGCGGACGATGGCCTCGAAGACCTTGTCGTAGTAGGCGGCCTCGCCGGACGATCGGGCGACCGCGATGGTGGTTATCCTCTTCTCTCGGCGGTTGGCCCGCCCGATCCGCTGGGCGATCGACGCCACCGAGCGGGGTCGGTTGGCCAGGATGACCATGTCTATGTCACCGATGTCGACCCCCACCTCCAAGGTGGAGGTGCAGGCGCAGATGACCTTCTCATCCGAGCGCAGGGCCCTCTCCGCCTCCACGCGCTTGGGCACCTGCAGCTTTCCGTGGTGGACCTTGATCACGTGCGGGGGGAACCACCGTCGGAGGTCGCCGTTCGCCAGGGTCTCCACCTCCTCGGGGGTGTTGCAGAAGATCAGGCACTTCTTGAGGCCGGCCTCCCGGAACGCCATGGTGGCCTTGTCCAGCGAGGGCACGATGCGGTAATCGATGCCCCTGCCGCCCGGCGCGGTGACGATCTCCGGCGAGGACATGTACCTCGTGGCCAGTCCGAGGGGATCGCTGACCGTGGCCGAGGCGGCATAGGTGGATACCGGGCCGGGGGCGAGCGCCGCGACCCGGCGCAGGAGCACCCTGAGCTGATCGCCGCGGTAGGTACCATCGACCATGTGCAGCTCGTCCAGCACCACCGCCCGCACGTCCCTCAGCATCTCCGGCATGTGCGATATCAGCGAATCCAGGCTCTCCGGGGTGGTCACCAGGACATCCTGGGGGTTCGCCCGGTCCAGCTCCTTGATGTCCCCGCTGCGCAGCGCCGCCCTGATGCCGAGGGGAGTGAGCATGCCCTCCATCCTTCCCCGGATATCGGCCGCCAGGGCCTTGGTCGGAGAGACGTAGATTATCGAAGTGCCCTTCCAGCCTTCCGTGATGAGCCTCTGGACAAGGGGGGCGAACACCGCCTCGGTCTTCCCCCCGGCGGTGGACGAGATGATGAGCGCGTTGCGGCCGCTCAGGATCACCGGGACGGATCGCCTCTGGATCTCCCTGAGGTGATCGAACCTGCCGAAGAACGCCTCCCACACCAGGGGAAGCATCTCCCGGACGCGGGCATCGCCCTCCTCATCGATGATGTCCCCGCTCGCGGCGTGCACCGAGCGGCGGATCTCCCTCACCGGGACGCTCACCGGGCGCTCCTCCTCCGGCGACGACCGCCGTGTGTCGAGCGGAAGCTTCAGCTTGGAGCGCTCGGCCATCTCCTCGTGGAACGAGGCCTTCTGCTCCGCTCCCTTTTTCTTGAATATCCTGCTCAGCTGAACGTGCGATTCGTAGTGGGCCGGGAACGCCTTCAGGGCGCTCTCGTACTTGCGCACCGCATCGTCGGTCCTCCCGGTCACCTCGGAGTGGAACCCCATGCGGAAAAGCGCGTCGGCCTTGTTCTTCTGATATGCATCCCTGTCGTATCCCATCGTTGACGCTCTCGCTACCCCTTCTGGGTATATAAATAAAGGGGGGAGGTGTCCGAATACCTGGAAGGAGTCGAAAAGGTTGCCTCTCGCCAGCAAAAATGGCCATGAAAAAGAGCGACGGAAAATGGGCTGACAGGCGAGGCCTAGAGGAGGAAGAGGCGCCTTTTGCCCGGCCTCCCGCCGGACGGAAGGGCAGCCGCCTCGCCTGTCGCTGTTCCACACTTGGAAGGATCTCCCAACCATGAGCAACGAGTTGGATGATACCTCCAACTGATAATCGTCAGCTCGGTATATAATCGTTTCTGATAAGGTGCCGATGGGGAGAATCCGTACCCGGTGGCCCCGCGCGATCATGAGCGTAAATACATGCTCCCATGAGTTCGAAAAGGAAGAACTCAGCCCACAACGATTAAGAGCTCCCAAAGGGTCGAACTTCCAGATGGCCAGGACTAGACAGTGCCCTGAGTGCGATGCACCGGTGAGATTGAGCAAGAAGTACTGCCCGGAGTGCCACGCGGTGGTGAACCCTCGGGCACCCGAGGACCCGATCATCAAGGTCAGGGAGGAGACCTCGTTCAGAACGATGCTCCTGCTCGGACTGGCGGGAATGGCCTTCTTCTTCAGCTTCGGGTTCTTCCTCCCGGCGGTCCTGGCCGAAGAGCCCGGCTTCTTCTGGGTGTCGGCCGCGATGTTCGCTGTCGGCGCTGCATTGTCGATCGCCGCCTTGATCGTGAGGGTGAGAGCGAGGAAGAAGATCGCTCATCTCATGGAAGCCTTGCACGTCAAGTGCGAGTACTGCGGGGGCGTCAACGACAAGGACATGCACCGCTGCGCGTTCTGCGGAGCTCCCCTGGAGGAACCGACCGTCCACGTGGTCATGACCTAAGCCACCGACAGCGGACCACGGAAAGAAATATCGACGCGGATGGTGCTCTAGGCAGCATGGGCGTCCGGACCGACATCGCCTTGAAGTTGATCAGGGGAGGGTTCAAGCACCGTTTCTTAATGGCCCGCATGACCCGCATCCCCGCTCTTGGCAGGGCAATGGAGCACGTCTTCTTCGATGAGGACGAGATGATCTATCTTCCCAAGGACAGCGTGGTCCGCTCCCAGGCGACCATGACCATCGCCATAGATAGGGAGGTCGGGCGGGCCGACATGGTGATGCCTTCGGAGGTCGTCGAGCACTTCCTCCGGCGTTCCAGGTACATCTTCATCATGGACCGCTGCATGTGCCGCTCCTCGAACCATTGCGAGCACTACCCCCACGAGCTGGGATGCATCTTCCTGGGCGCCGGTGCGGCAAAGATCCCGTCGAAGTTCGGGCACATGGCCACCGCCGAGGAGGCGATCGGGCACGTGAGGAAGGCGAGGGAGAAGGGATTGGTGCACCTGATCGGCAGGAACAAGATCGACAGCGTGTGGCTCAACACCGGTCCGAAGGAGGATCTCCTCTCGATATGCAACTGCTGCGAGTGCTGCTGCCTGTGGAAGATGATGCCGCAGCTGTCCGGCTCGATCTCCAGCAGCGTCTCCCGAATGCCCGGGGTGACCGTCTCGGTGACCGATGCCTGCACTGGCTGCGGGAAGTGCGTGGCGGACGAGGTATGCTTCGTCAGGGCGCTGAGCATCGACAACGGGCGGGCGTCCATCGACGGGAGCATGTGCAAGGGCTGCGGGCGGTGCGTCGAGCTCTGCCCATCGCACGCCATCCGTCTGGATATCGGCATCCCGGACTACGTCGAGCGCTCGGTCCAAGCGATCGAGCCCCTCGTGGACCTGGAGAAGGAGTAGAGGCGGCAGGGTGCTGGGGGCACCCCGTCCAACGCTTTTGATCATTGGTGGCCGTCATCGTCTCTGGGATCATGGATAAGATGAAGAAGATATATAAGTATCAATAATCATTACTAATTGATGGTCTCCAGCATCAAGAGATGGACGAGGCAGCTCAAGACCATCGTAGATATTGTGTACCTCAGCAACGTCCATCTGACCGGCGACGAGATCTATGTGGAGGCGAGGAAGACCCTGCCCAACATCAGCCTGGGGACGGTGTACCGCAACCTCAACAAGCTGAAGTCCCAGGGCATGATCTCAGAGGTGCCCAAAGGTCAGCTCAGCACTTACGCCAAGCACCCGGACACCAACGCCCACTTCGAATGCATAGTCTGTCACCGGCTGTACTGCGTCCCTTATGACATGAGCCTGTACGACCTGTCCAAGCAATGCGGGTTCCAGGTGCACCGGTGCTCCCTGAACATGAGCGGCATCTGCAAGGAGTGTGAGGACGCTGCCGCTCGATGACCCGATCCCGCAGAACCTTTTTTTCTCGCCAGTTCTCGTTATTAGTAATTGCTCTCATTTAGCATGCATAACTCGGACCGATATCAATGACATTATGAGGAGAGTGAGCTGCAGATGCACATAATGGAGGGTTTCCTTCCCTTGGAGTGGGCGGTGTTCTGGTACCTGATTGCCATCCCCGTCCTGATCTGGGGGGCGTACCGCATAAGGACGGTGTTCCGGGAGCACCCCGAGATGAAGATCATGGTGGCGGTGTCCGGCGCGTTCATGTTCGTGCTCTCTTCCCTCAAGCTGCCGTCGGTGACTGGATCCTCGGCCCATCCTACCGGGACGGGCGTGGGGACCGCGCTGTTCGGGGTGGGCGTCACCGCCGTCCTCACGACCATCGTTCTGTCGTTCCAGGCGGTGCTGATAGCTCATGGAGGCATCACCACCCTTGGAGCGAACGTTTTCTCCATGGGCATCGCCGGCCCGTTCGTCGCACTCCTGGTCTACCGCGCACTGATGAAGGTCTCCGGGAACGTGTTCCTGTGCGGGTTCGCCGTGGGGTTCGTGTCCGACCTGGTCACCTACACCGTCACCGCACTGCAGCTGGCGCTGGCGTTCCCCTCGGCCGGCGGGTTCCTTCCGTCGTTCGAGACCTTCATGGCCGTCTACGCCCTGACCCAGGTGCCCCTGGCGGTCGCCGAGGGCGTGCTCACCGGCCTGTTCTTCAACTATCTGAAGGATTCCAGGCCTCAGTACCTGGACCGCGAGGCCAAGCTCAGCATGGGCAGGCTCAGCAGGCGGGCCCGCAACGCGATCGCGCTGGCAGCCTGCGGGGTCGTCCTGATCGCGTTCGTGATCACCAGGATCATTGGCCTGGAAGGTTCGGACGACATGGGCTCCGACGCCATCCTGGACATAGCGCCGAGCTACGTCCCATGGTGGAATGACCTGCTGACCCTCGATCTGCAGCAGGAGATCATCCTGTTCGCGGTCCAGGGCCTCATCGGCCTGGGGATAATCATCTACGCGTTCCGGTACTACCGCGGACGGAGGACGAGCGATGCTGGCGATCGATGAGATGGCCTACGCCTCCCCGGCGAGGGAGTGGTCGCCGCTGGGCAAGCTCGTCCTGGCCCTGACGCTGCTGGTCGCCTCGCTGATGGCGTCCTCGATCGTCATCCCTTCCCTCATCTTCCTCATCGGGTTCGGGCTGCTGTTCTACTCCACCCGGATGCGCTTCCCCCGGGTGATCTCGTTGCTGCTGGCCGAGAGCCTGCTGATCTTCATCATCGGCGGGGCGGTCATCGCCATGGTCACCGCCGGGGACGTCGCGTGGTCCGTGAGCATCGGCCCCCTCGCCGTCACTTTCACGCACCAGGGCATCGACCTCGCGCTCATGGTCATAATGAGGGCGGTGGCCGGGGTCATGGTGATGCTGTTCTTCGCCACCTCCACCCCCATACCCTATTTCGCCGGCGCCCTCCGCCAGCTGAGGCTGCCGAAGGAGCTGGTCGAGCTCACCGTCCTGGTGTACCGCTACTCGTTCCTCATGCTCGAGCAGCTGAACACCATGTACGTCGCTGCCGGCTGCCGCCTGGGCTTCAAGGGCACCAGGACCAAGCTGAGGACCACCGCCCGGCTCGCCGTCGGGGTGTTCACCCGCGCCCTGGACATGGCGGAGCGCTCCCAGGTTGCGCTCGACTGCCGGTGCTTCCGGGGAGAGTTCCACTCCTACCGCGAGCCTTCCCGACTGTCGGCGAAATGGGTGGCCGCGTCCGTCCTGGCGTTCACGCTCCTCTATCTCACGAACCTGATGCTGACCTCACCCGGCCATCTGGCCGCGCTCTTCCCGACATTCGCGTTGTGATACGATGGCCGAACACGCTGTACTGACCACCAGGAACGTCGATTTCGCCTACCAGAACGGAGCGCCGGCGCTCAGGGACGTGTGCCTTGAACTGGGGAGAGGAAGGAAGATCGCGTTCCTCGGCCCCAACGGAGCGGGCAAGAGCACCCTGTTCCTGCACTTCAACGGCATACTTCGTCCCAAGAAGGGCGAGGTCCTCTACGATGGTACGCCGCTGAGGTACGACCAGAGGTCGCTGGCCGCCCTGAGGCAGGACGTGGCCATGGTCCTGCAGAACCCCGATGACCAGATCTTCTCCGCCACCGTGGAGGAGGATGTAGCCTTCGGCCCCCTGAACCTGGGGCTGGAGAGGAACGAGGTGGACCGGCGGATCGAGGAGTCCCTGAGCCTGGTGGGCCTAGAGGACCTCCGCCGGCGGCCGACCCAGCAGCTCTCCTTCGGGCAGAAGAAGCGGGTCTGCCTGGCCGGCGCGCTGGCCATGCGGCCCAAGGTCCTCATCATGGACGAGCCCACGGCGGGCCTGGACTCGGAGATGGTCCACGAGCTCATGGAGCTGTCCGACGAGCTCAACCACGCCGGGATGACCCTGGTGATGTCGACCCACGACATCGAGACCGCCTACGAGTGGGCCGATGACATGGTGGTGATGATGAAGGGCGAGGTGCTGTTCACCGGCCTGCCCGAGGAGCTGTTCGCCCAGCACGATCTCATGGACCGCCTGAGGATCGTGCCCCCCTACGCCGTGAGGTTCAACCAGCAGATGCACGTCCGCACCGGGCGGGAGGAGGCGCCTTACCCCCGCAACCTGGCGGAGCTGACCCACAAGTGCTTCCCCCTCAGCTCTAACGACCGGGGCGATGGAACGATGCGCCTCCGGCCCGATCCATCGGGGGGCACGCTTTACATCATGGACGTGGAGGACCCCGGGTTGGAGGCGCAGATCAAGAAGCTGGGGAGCGACCCGGACATGCACTATCGCTCCGGGGCCTATGGAGCAAGGGCGCGCCGCCTGGTGCGCGAGGGCAGGATCGACGTCCATCACCCGTTCCATGCGCTGGAGAACGCCCTCCTACAGGTTAGCGTGGGGAACGATTACCTGCTGTACACCGATACCTCCCTGATCTCCCTGGTCGGCTCGGAGCTGGCCAAGGTGGAGCGCCGGGTCGGGCTGAGGACCAGGGTGGTGTTCGGCGCCCACGCCGGCGGCGCGAGGTCGCCGGCACCAACGTCTACGGATGCCCACAGGACTAATGAACGAGTAACGCCATGAGCGTGCCAGGACCGTCATCCCCTGCCCGGGGATGATCACCGGGTCCGAGAACACAAGACAAACCTCTTGAGCGACGGTGAAAGAATGCACATACCAAGGTTCGTCATCGCAGGGGAGCGGAGCGGGGTCGGCAAGTCGACCATAACCGTCGGCATTCTGCTGGCGCTGAGAGCCCGGGGGCTGGAGCCGCAGCCGTTCAAGGCCGGGCCGGACTTCCTGGACCCCATGCACCACAGCGTAGTGCTGGGGAAGCCATCCCACAACCTGGACACCTGGATGTTCCGCGACCAGGTGGTCCCGTCGTTCGTCCGGGGGTCCAAGGGCTCGAAGATCTCGGTGATCGAGGGCGTCATGGGCCTCTATGACGGCCTGGACGGCCGCTCGGAGGAGGGCTCGACCTCGCACCTGGCCAAGGTCCTCAAGGCCCCGGTGGTCCTGGTCATCGACGCGTCGGCCTCGGCCCGCTCCGCAGGGGCGGTCGCCCTGGGCTTCAAGGACTACGACCCAGAGGTCAACATCGCCGGGGTGATCTTCAACAACGTGGGAGGGCCGTCGCACCTGGCGATGCTCCGCGATTCCCTGAGAGGCATGGAATGCCTGGGAGGGGTGCCGTCGGAGGCGGCGGTGGGGCTTAGGTCTCGCCACCTCGGCCTGGTGCCCGCCGGCGAGGACCTGGACATGGCCAGGTACATGCGCATCCAGCGGTTGATCGAGGAGAACGTGGATCTCGACCGCATCGTCGAGCTGGCATCGGCGGCCCCGGAGATCGGTCCGAAGAGGGAGCTGAGCGCGGCCCGGCCGAAGCGACCCCGGACGCGCATCGGGGTGGCGTGGGACGAGGCGTTCAACTTCTACTACGAGGGCAACCTGGACCACCTGAGGGGCATGGGCGCCGAGCTGGTTCGCTTCTCGCCCATCCGCGATCCCCTTCCGGAGGTCGACGGCCTGTACTTCGGGGGCGGCTACCCCGAGCTGTTCGCCCACCAGCTGGAATCCAACACTGGGCTTAGGGAGCAGATCCGCCGGGCATCCTCGGACGGCATGCCGATCTACGCGGAATGCGGCGGAATGATGTACACCTGCGACGCGGTGAGGGACATGAACGGAAGGCGGATGAGGATGACCGGCATATTCGACGCGGACGTGGAGATGACCGACCGCCTGCAGGCCATCGGGTACATCGAGATGGAGGCGAGGAAGGATAACATGATGTCGCTCAAGGGCTGGACCACCAGGGGGCACGAGTTCCACTACTCGAGGGTGTGCTGCACCGGCAGCGAGGAGTTCGCATACACCATGACCAGGGGAAAGGGGATAATGGATGGGAAGGACGGCCTGCTGGCGCACAACACCCTGGCCTCCTACGCTCACCTGCACTTCGCCTCCTGCCCCGAGTTCGCCCGCCGGTTCGTCGCCAGCTGCATCTACTCCCGGAGGCGGTAAAGTGGACGAGCACTGGGCGAAGGTGGAAGCGGAGCTCAAGAACTTCCGGCCCGGCCCCAACCAGGAATGTCCGTACTACTCCTGCCACTTCGAGGGGCAGGACTGCTCGCTGTGCTTCTGCCCCCTCTACCCGTGCATGGACCCGAACCTAGGTAGTATGGTCAAGGCGCGCAGTGGCGGGGAGGTATGGAGCTGCGAGAAATGCTACTGGACGCACCGCTCCGACGTCGCCGCGATGGTCGCGGAACGCATACCGGCCACGCCGTCGCCGCCCCCTCGCCCGTTCCTCGACAGGGTGAAGAAGGAGGTCGAGGCGGTGCACCCGACCTCGGCCATGCCCATCATGGTGCTGGGCGCCACTTCCGGTGCAGGGAAGTCCCTGATCACCGCCGCGCTCTGCCGGCTGTTCTCGGACATGGGGTACAACGTCGCGCCGTTCAAATCGCAGAACATGTCGCTCAACTCGATGGTGACCCCCGCCGGGGGCGAGATCTCGAGGGCGCAGGCCCTGCAGGCGGTGGCGGCGCGGACGGAGCCGGACAGCCGCATGAACCCCATCCTGCTCAAGCCGAAGCAGGACGATGTCTCGCAGGTCATCGTCGACGGCAAGCCCTACCGCGACATGGACGTGCCGACCTACTACGGCGAGTTCACCATGGGGGAGGGGGTCGAGGTCGTCACGAGGGCGTGGAACTTCCTCAGGCGGACCAGGGACGTGGTGGTGATCGAGGGCGCCGGCTCGCCGGCGGAGATCAACATCTCCGAGCGGGAGATAGCGAACATGCGCACTGCGGAGATCGCCCGCGCACCCTGCATCCTGGTGGTGAACATGGAGTGGGGCGGGGCGTTCGCCTACGCCTACGGCACCATCATGCTGCTGCCTCCCGAACAGCGGAGCATGTTCAAGGGCATCGTGCTCAACAACATGCACGGCGACCCGTCCTGCCTGAGGAGCGGCATCGAGGAGCTGGAGGCCCGCCTGGGCATCCCGGTGCTGGGAGTGGTTCCCCACGTCGACCACCTCCTGCCGGACGAGGACTCCCAGGACCTGGCCAAGGAGAAGGGCAGCGGCGACGTACGGGTCGGGGTCATCATGCTGCCCCGCATCGCCAACTTCACCGACCTCGATGCCCTCGCCCTCGAGGGCGTGAAGGTCGTGTACGTGAAGGAGCCCCGCTCCCTCGAGGGCGTGAGCGCGGTCATCATCCCGGGGACCAAGAACACCGTCGCGGACCTGAAGTGGCTGCGCGAGCGGGGGCTCTTCGACGCCATAAGGGCGCTCAGGGGAAAGGTGCCCATCCTGGGCATATGCGGAGGCTTCCAGATGCTGGGCAAGGAGGTCGTTGACCTCAACGGCGTCGAGGGCGACGTCGGTGCCATCTGGGAAGGGCTGGGGCTTCTGGACGTGACCACCAGGTTCGAGGAGTACGAGAAGCGGACGGTGCAGGTCACCGGCCGGCTGGCCGACGGGAGCGGAGAGGTCAGGGGGTACGAGATCCACATGGGCATGTCCGAGAGCAGGGAGGCACCGCTGTTCGTGCTCGACGAGAACGGCAAGGGGAGGAACGAGGGGGCGATCTCCGCGGACGGAATGGTGATGGGCTCCTACGTCCACGGGCTGTTCGACCTCCCGGCGTTCAGGCGGTACCTCCTGTCCAGGATGCCGGCCTCCTCCGTCCGAACGGCGGAGGTGGACTACGACCGCTCGGTCGACGAGGGACTGGACGTGGTCGCGTCGGTGGTCGGATCGTGCCTGGACATGGACCGCCTTGTGAGCATACTCAAGGAGGGCCTGAGATGAGCAGCATCATGGTGCAGGGAACGTCATCGGGCGCCGGGAAGACGACCGTCTCCGCGCTCCTGTGCCGCCACTTCGCCCTGCGGGGGTTCAAGGTCGCCCCGTTCAAGGCATCGAACCTGTCGCTCAACTCCTTCGTCACCGCGCGGGGCGAGGAGATGGGGATCTCCCAGGCCTACCAGGCGTGGGCGTGCGGGCGGGAGCCGGAGGGGGACATGAACCCCATACTCCTCAAGCCGAGGGGCAACGGCAGCTGCCAGGTGGTGCTCGCCGGACGGCCGTACGCTGACGTGGCGCGGGGCCGGGACGTGGACCGGGAGGTGCTGAGGGAAGCGGTGAGAACCTCGTTCCAGCGGCTGGTGAAGGCCAATGACGTGGTGGTGATCGAGGGCTCGGGCTCGCCGGCGGAGGTCAACCTCCGCCAGGATGAAATCGCCAACATGGCCACGGCGGAGATGGCCGGCTCGCCGGTGGTGCTCGTCGGCGACATCGAGCGAGGCGGGGTGTTCGCCGGGCTGTACGGCACCTACGCGCTGCTCGAGGAGCGGCACAAGCGGCTGGTGAAGGCGTTCCTCATCAACCGTTTCCGGGGAGACGAGAGCATCCTCGAGAGCGGGATATCCCGGATGGAGGAGCTGCTCGGCGTGCCGAGCCTCGGGGTCCTGCCGTTCGCCGACCTGAAGTTCCCCGCCGAGGACAGCCTGGACATGGGCAGGGGGCAGGGAGGCCTAGTGAAGGGGCAGGACGTCAGGAAGGGCTGGCTGGCCAATCTGGACGAGCTGTACGAGATGTCCATGGAACAGCTGGACTATGCCACGATAGACAAGATCGCATTTTCTTAGTTGTCGTTATCTTTAGGAAAATGTTATGAACGTTGCAACCCTGTGAACGCTTCGATCGGAGGGGGTGGGGCAGGTCGACCTCCCTTCCCCGATCGGGAACCAAATCGGCAAGGTGCATCGCATGGGATGGGAAAAGGCCAGAGCGTTCGTTCTCAATGTCAGCACGCCGAACGGCCTAGGGGTCATCAGGAGCCTGGGCCGCGAGGGCGTCCCGGTCGTGGCGGTAGATCACGATGCCATGGCGCCCGGCCTCCGCTCCAGGTACGCAAGCCCCCTGGTCCTGCCGAACCCGTCGACACGACCGGAGCAGTGCCTGGACGGGCTCCTGAAAGAGGGGCGCAGGCTTCCGGGCAAAGGGGTTCTCTTCCCCTGCTCGGACGCGTACGTCCTCTTCGTGTCGAGATACCGCGCCGAGCTCGGGGAGCATTTCGAGTTCTGCATTCCCTCGGAGAAGGTCCTCGAGGGGATGGTGAACAAGCGCCGGCAGTACGACGAAGCGTTGCGCATCGGCACGCCGATCGCCAAGACCTTCTACCCCAGCAACATGAAGGAGGTCCGGGAGATAAGGGACAAGCTGGACTACCCGGCGTTCATCAAGCCTTACTACTCGCACCTGTGGTACCCGGTGTTCGGCAACAAGGGCTTCAAGGTCCACGGTCCGCGGGAGCTCGAGGAGCGCTACGCCCATATCTTCCCCACCGGCCTGGAGGCTCTCGTGCAGTCGATCATCCAGGGGCCCAACACCAATCACATCAAGGTGTGCGCCTACTATGACCGCACAGGGGAGCGCCGGGCGCTGTTCCTCACCCGCAAGATGAGGCAGAACCCGACCGAGTTCGGGGTCGGCACGATCATGGAGAGCTTCCATGATGACGAGCTCGCCGAGCTCGGCCTGAGGTTCTTCGAGGGCATCGAGTACCGTGGCATCGGCTCCATCGAGCTGAAGCTGGACGACCGCGACGGTAGGTACAAGATGATCGAGCTGAACCCCCGGCTGTGGGCCCAGAACTCCCAGCCCACCTATGCAGGCGTCAACTTCCCGCTGACGATGTACAACGACCTGACGGGTCGGAGCGCCCCGCCCCAGGACTACCGGGACGGGGTCCGCTGGATCGACACCATGGAGGACGCCCGGGCGTTCTGGTGGTACCGCCAGCGGGGAAGGACGACCTTCGGCGAGCTGGCGCGGTCCTGGCTGAAGATCGACTGCCACGCCCACTTTGCCTGGGACGACCCCATGCCGGCGTTCGTGCACTACAGAGGAGGGATCGAGCCCTTCTTCGTCCTGGCCGACCTGCTGAAGAGCGGCCGTGAGCTGACCCCGGCCAGCAGGAAGGAGGCTCCCGCCGCCTCTCCCCTGTGGGCGTCACGCGATTGACGGGTCAGAGGTACCGCAGCGAGTGCGGCTCGCCCTCCCGCCTCTCCGCTTTCCGTCCGAGCTGGAGCCACAGCCCCAGGGCCCGGCCGAGGTCGTGGATGTACTCCGAGGCGGCCAGGGTGTTCCTCTCGATTATCTCGGCGTAGCGGTCCATCTGCTCTCCCGATGGAACGAAGGACAGGTCCCGCTTCTTGCTGTCCGCCTCNNTCCTCCTTGACGAACGCCGGCTCCTCGGAGACCTTGATGTCCTTGCGCCCGAGGGTGAGCGAGGCCTGCTCCACCGTCTTGAGCTCCTCTAGTATCTGGGCCACCGCTTTGCGGCCGTTGAGGCAGTGATCGTGGTAGTTTTCGACACGAACGTTGACGTAATCGGCCTTGGCCGCCCTCTCGCACTCCCGGACCAGGGACATGAGCTTGCCGACCTCTTCGAAGAGAGCGATGAGGACCATGAACCTCATCCGGTCCCTCCCGGGGAAATCGTCCTGCCCGGCCAGAGCATGATAGGCGTTGGAGTTGTCCAAGATATGGGCGGCCAGGTCCTCGGCCAGTTTGAATGCCTCGTCCCGGATGGGGTGGATCACGTCGGGTTCGTTGCTCATGAGGTGATGAATGTTGCCACGGATATGAATTCATTGCCAAAGACGTAAGATTAAACTATATCCTAGGCACAATATTATTT
>DAVH01000043.1:167-2132 GCA_002508545.1 Methanomassiliicoccus sp. UBA6 | reverse complement strand
GCCGAGGAGAAGCTGGGATTCTATGTCCACTTGACCGCTTACGTGCTCGTTAACTCACTGCTGATCGCGCTGTGGTGGTGGGGCGGGGGCGGGTTCCCGTGGTTCCTGTTCGTCGTGGTGTTCTGGGGCATCGGCCTGACGGCTCATGGCATCGGGGCCTTCGTGAGCCCTGGCTACACGGAAAGAATGGCCGAACGGGAGTACCAGAAGCTCAAGGGGCAGAGATAGGCCTGGACTCCACCTCCTCGATGAAGCACCTCGTCAGCATCGCCCTCTCTTCCCGGGTGGCGTTGTCCCATATCTCCGCCACCCGCCTCTCGATGGGCGATCCGGAATGGATCCTGGANNGTGAGGAAATCGATCATGTCCTCCGTCACCGAGAGAACGTGAGACTCGGACGGATCGATCTCCCGGGCCGTTGCTATCGTCTCCCGAAGAGATTCCATCCAGTCGTCCCAGTTGCGGGCGAGCAGCAGCATGTCCGTACAGGACGCCGGAGCGTCCGTGGTGATCCGATCCATGCTTGGAAGTTGGAGCCTCATGGCCTTAAAATCGCTCTCGCTTGCATAGCGTCATCTCGAAGAAAGATGATGAAGAACGGGAAAAGGTTTGGTCCTTATCGCTGCCCCGCCTCCGCACGACCTGGACGGTACGCCGTCCGGATGATGGGGCCGTCACCTCTGCTCTGGCGGCCTCGTTTCCTGCGGGGGCGCCGGGGGAGGGGAAGTTGGAGGGGGCGCGGGCCTTGCCGGGGTGCCCTTTCTCTCGTTGAAGGCCTCGTACAGCAGCCATATTCCCAGCAGTATGAAGAATATGCCCACGATCCACCTCAGCAGGCCCTCGAACGCGATCACCAGCAGTCCGAAGATTATGCTTATTATTGCCAATATGATGTTGGTGTTCATGCCTGTCCCGCGATAAAACTCGGAACGGTGAGTATTTCAAGATATCCCGCCGCAATATGGCCAACCAGGCCCGATGTGCGACATAGTTGCTGATACATACCTCATCCTTCGCCCTCACCTCGCACATGCTGGTCGAACGTCCTTCGCGTCGCGCCGGGAAGGCCGGGCATTAATATCCTCCGGACACTATGCTGAGCCAGGCGCCCCGGCCAACTGATTGACCATGCTCACTGCGGAGAATAACATTTAAGTAATGGTCTTCGTGTTTTCCTTTTGGAGTTATAATATTGCCAAGTAGACCTCCAATGAGACCGGGTGCGCGGAAGGACGTGAAGAGAAAGGTACGTCCCCAGACGCCCCGAACCGCCATGTTGAATCTCCATCGCCTTGGTTCTTTCAAGTACGATCTTCGCGAGATACTGAACGCCGCCCCCATGGACAAGACCGTGATCCCGACGATAGTGGCCAACATCATCGCGAAGGCTTCCAGGGTCTCCGTCAAGGAGACCAAGGAGTACGTCCGAGAGATAGAGGCTCTCGGCACCATAGACAAGATCGCCGCTGACGACGTCTGCACTCTTCTGGACCGCTATTCCAAGTGGCGATGAGCTCCCGGTCAGCGCTTGCGGGGCTTGGGCGCCACCGACAGGCGCTTGCCCTTGAACGATGACTGGCGCAGCGCCCTCAGGACCTTCAATCCGACGTCCTTGTGGATCTCGATGACCGTCGTGCTCGGACCGATCTCGATCTGACCGATGACGATGTCGTTCACCCTGGCGGTGCGCGACACGAAGTCGGCCAGCTCGACCTTGTTGACCCCGTCCGAGGATCCGATGTTCAGCTCGAACCGGACCATGCCGAAGATGTCAGCGAGCTCGTCGAAGTCGAGGACCTCCCGGACCGTCTCCTGCCCCTTGACCTTNNGGCACCTCGACCTGCTTCAGTTTGACGTCGGTGAAGTTCTGGATCGCTTCCAGCAGGTGCATCTCGTCGCTGGACACGAAGGTGATGGCCTTGCCCTCCTTGCCGGCCCGACCGGTCCGCCCGATGCGGTGCACGT
>DAVH01000043.1:0-144 GCA_002508545.1 Methanomassiliicoccus sp. UBA6 | reverse complement strand
CGCGGGCGGCGACGTCGGTGGCGATGAGGATCTTGATCTTGCCGGAGCGGAAGTCGTTGAGCACCTTCTCCCTGCGGGCCTGGGTGAGATCGCCGTGGATGGCCGCGGCCGGGTACCCGTAGGAGGTCAGGCGCTTCTCGATGA
>DAVH01000031.1 GCA_002508545.1 Methanomassiliicoccus sp. UBA6 | reverse complement strand
CCCGGGGCACCAGGCCGACAAGCGCATCGTGGTGCTCAAGGAGCCGGTCGGGGTGGTGGCGGCCATCACGCCCTGGAACTTCCCGTCCGCCATGATCACCCGCAAGGCCGGCGCGGCGCTGGCGGCCGGGTGCACGGTGGTGGTGAAGCCGGCCAGCGCCACGCCCTTCTCGGCGCTGGCGCTGGCGGTGCTGGGCGAGGAGGCCGGGCTGCCCCCCGGCGCCTTCAACGTCATCACCGGCGACTCGGCCGCCATCGGCGCGGAGCTGACCACCAACCCGCTGGTCCGGAAGCTCTCCTTCACCGGCTCGACCGAGGTCGGCAGGCGGCTCATGGCCCAGTGCGCCTCCACCGTGAAGAAGATCTCCCTGGAGCTGGGGGGGAACGCCCCGTTCATCGTCTTCGACGACGCCGACGTCGACGCGGCCGTGGAGGGCGCCCTGCAGAGCAAGTACCGCAACAGCGGCCAGACCTGCGTTTGCACCAACCGCATCCTGGTCCAGGACGGGGTGTACGAGCAGTTCACCCGGAAGCTGGCGGATGCGGTGAGCAAGCTCAAGGTGGGCGACGGCCTGCGCGCCGAGACGCAGCAGGGGCCGCTCATCGACGAGGCCGCCGTCCGCAAGGTGGAGGAGCACGTGGCCGACGCGGTGGCCAAGGGCGCCCGGGTGGTCACCGGCGGTGCGCGCCACGCCCTGGGCGGCACGTTCTTCCAGCCCACGGTGCTGGCGGGCGTCACCCCGGAGATGCGGGTGTCGAGGGAGGAGACCTTCGGGCCCGTCGCCCCGGTCTACCGCTTCGCCACCGAGGACGAGGCCGTCCGGATGGCCAACGACACCGAGTTCGGCCTTACCGCTGGAATATTCTCCACCAACGACGTCGAGATGAAGTACTTCTTCGACAACATCGAGTTCGGGGTGGTCTACGCCAACCGGGAACGCGGAGGGTCGACGGGAGCGATGGTCGGCGGCCAGGCCTTCACCGGATGGAAAGCATCGGGCTCCACGGGAAAGGGCACCGGGTCGATCTACTATCTGCAGCAGTTCCTCCGGGAGCAGAGCCGCACGGTGTGCCGGTAGGGAGCTGGAATTGGATGAACAAACAATTTAAAGGTGGGGGCCCCTATCGGCCTCGATGCTCGGTCTTGAGGAGATTATCGGTCTAGAGCTGATAAGTTCGGACGCCAGGGTAATCGGAACCGTCGAGGGCGTGGGCATGGACCTGGTGGCCTGGAAGGTAAAGGCCCTGAGGGTGGGGCTCCGCCGGGGATTGGAGGACGCCGCCGGAAGCAGGAAGCGGCTGTTCGGCGTCGCCAAGATCTACGTCAAGACCAGCGAATTGCAGTCGGTGTCCGACGCGGTGATAATGCGCCGCCCCGTCTCCGCCCTGAGCGAGATCATCGAGCCTGACGGGGACAGCTTGACCCCGGCGGGGGCGTTCATGGGAATGAGGGTCATCTGCGCCAACGCCGCCTTCGTGGGCCACGTGGACAATGTGTTCATCGACACCCAGCACGACTGGACGATACCGTACATCCAGGTGAAGCTGGACCGCGACGCGATGGACCAGCTGTCCCTCCACCGGACGTTCATGGCCTCCTCGCTGATCCCGATACGGACGAGCGACATAGAGGCCATCGGGGAGATGGTCATCCTGAAGATCAATATGGACGGCCTGAGGGCGTCCCTGAACCGTCAGGAGTCCCGGACCGCCTCGCCGACCGATCGCCCGGCATGAGCGCCGTGCGGCTGGGCGTTCGTATCGGGTCCCGATAGAAAAAATACGGACGACAATATTCTTTTAGCCCCTTTCCATACCGTACTGGTGCCCGAACAGAGGACCCGCCGCCATCGGCACGTTCCCTGCAAGCAGGGCCCCGGTCCCAGGGTTCGTCAGCAGGGGGCGGCCGAACGGCCTCGCTTCCGTACACTGGACATCGATGCCCCCAGGCACGAGGGGAGAGCCTCGGAGCATCGAGGCGCTCGGGACGGCGGCATGGCAAGCGCCGAAGGTCGGGAGCACGACATGGAGGAAACCTGATGATCGAGACCCGGGACCTGACCCGGAAGTTCAATGGCAACACGGCGGTGGACAACCTGAACCTCAAGGTTCGGGACGGCGAGGTGTTCGGCTTCATCGGGCCGAACGGCGCGGGGAAGACCACCACCATTAGAATGATATGCACGCTCATCGCGCCGACCAGCGGCTCGGTGCTGGTGAACGACCTGGACGCGACCGATCCGAAGGATGCCCTCCAGATCCGGTCGATGATCGGGTTCCTGCCCGAGGTCCCCGGCCTCTACGAGACGCTGTCCGCCTACCGGAACCTGGAGTTCTACGCGTCCCTGTACGACGTCCCCGAGGACAAGCGGGAGCGCCGTATCAAGGAGCTCCTGGAGCTTCTGGGCATCTGGGACAGAAAGGATGACACCGTCGGTAAGTTCTCCAAGGGCATGAAGCAGAAGATCGCCATCGCCCGGGCGCTGGTGCATGACCCGGAGTTCCTGTTCCTGGACGAGCCCACCTCCGGGCTGGACCCGGTGGCGTCCCTCACGGTGCGGAACTTCCTGATGGACCTGAAGAAGGAGGGACGGACCATTTTCATCAACACCCACAACCTCGACGATGCGGAGCGGCTGTGCGACACCGTAGGCGTTATGAAGACCCGCCTGCTGGCCACCGGCTCCCCGGAGGAACTCTCCCGGGAGTTCTGGGGCCGCACCACGGTCGTTCACCTCCGCGCCGTCACCCCGGCCATGATCGCCGCGGTGAGGGGCGTCAACGGCGTCATGGACATCAAGCAGGTGGAGAACAAGCTGCTCATCGATGTCGCCGATCCGTCGAGCGCCAACCCGCAGATCATCGGAGCGCTGGTCCGGAGCGGCGGAGAGGTCGAGTTCGTCAACGAGCTCAAGCGCACGCTCGAGGATGTCTACGTGCGCCTTATGGGGGGACAGCAATGAGGTTCGACAAGCTTTGGACGGTGGCGAGGAAGGACCTCGCCGAGTTCAAGACCAACAAGTACGTGATGTACTCCATCCTGCTGATGCCCTTGCTGCTGGCGGTGGTGCTGCCGGTCATCTACCTTACACCGTTCACCATGTCGGTGGGCAACAGCTCCCCTCTGGACGTCGGCAACCCTGCCGCCCCCTTCGAGGTGAGGGTGGGGGAGACGATCACCAACGCGACGCTCAACGACACGGTGTTCGACCGCTGCGAGCTGGTGAACGTGGTGGCCACCAACTGCCGCTTCGAAAGCTCCAACATCACCAACTCCCTGATACGCGATTCGTTCGTGGGCAACTCCACCCTCAACGGTTCGGCCATGTTCCACTCCAATTTCCTGAACTTGACCACCATCAATGGCGCGATCTCCAACTCGGTGGACGTCGGGGGCACGTCGGAGGACGAGTCCTTCCTGCTTCAGTTCATCGGCTTCCTGCTGATCTTCTTCGTCATGATCCCGGTGATCCTCCCGACTGTGATGGCATCCTACTCCTTCGTGGGAGAGAAGCTCAACAAGAGCCTGGAGCCCCTGCTGGCGACGCCGACGACGGACGCGGAGCTACTGCTGGGTAAGTCCGCATCGATCTTCATACCCTGCATGCTGGCGACCTGGCTGGCGTTCATCCCGTTCGTGATCATCGTCAACTTCCTCACCTCCGGCGCGCTGGGGTACGCTCCCCTGCCGGACGCGGTGTGGATCATCGGGGTGTTCCTGCTCGCGCCGCTCTTCTGCGTCCTGAGCATCGCGCTCAACGTGGTGGTGTCGTCCAAGGTCAGCGACGTTCGGGCATCGCAGCAGATCGGCTCGGTCATCGTCCTGCCGATCGTGGCGTTCTTCGTCATCGCCCTGGCCGGGCTCTTCAGCCTGGGTCCGGAGATCATGCTGGCGCTGAGCGGCGTGGTCCTGCTGATAGACGTGGGGATCGTCTACCTCAGCCTGAAGACCTTCCAGCGGGAGAACATCCTGGTGCGGTGGAAGTAAGAGGCGGCCCCGCGGGGACCGCCTCGACCCTTTTTCTTTTCTTTTTCAGTCCTGCTTCCAGGTGGATATC
>DAVH01000003.1:160-2867 GCA_002508545.1 Methanomassiliicoccus sp. UBA6 | reverse complement strand
CGCGCGCGTGCCGCAGCAGGGCGCGGCCGTTCATGGCCACGTGCGCCACCACCGCGATGACGAACAGCAGCGCCAGCACGTTGTGGGCCGACATCCAGGCGTGCCGCTCCACGGAGAGCCCGTCGAAGCCGTGGAGGTGGTTCTCGATGCCGGTCCAGGGCAGGCCGATCGCGGTCGCGGCCAGCAGCAACGACCACAAGGCCCGGTAGTTGAACGGCTTGCGGATCGGGGGGGAGCTCTCGGGAGCGCGCTCGGACATGGTCGGAGCCTGCCCGCGTCCTCCACCGGCTCGATGAACCGTTCGTGTCGAAACGTTGCGTCCGGGGTCGGGTCTCCCGGACCGGGGCTTGCGTCGACAGTCAATCCCGCTGCTGGGCACCGACGCTCTCGAGCGTCTTGCGGATGGCCTTCAGGCAGCGGTCCTCGCCGTCGTCGGCCGGAGCGTTCCCAGCGTGCGCGAGCAGGATGTCCTGGGCGATCTCGTCCGCCCCGGGGACGATGCGGGAGTCGTACAGCGCGGGCTCGGTCGGCTCGATGGAGATGGCGGTGGTCCCTCGCTCCTGCGGGATCACCTTCTCCGCGACCGCCCGCAGCGCCATGGCGAAGAGGCTCGCCGATGCATCCCCCGGCAGGAGCCGCGCGCCGGACACCACCGCCCACAGCCGGACGCGATACCCGAGCTTCTGCCGCTGCTCCCCGTCGGAGACGACCTCCTCGCGCACGTCGAAGTGGACGTGGTGGCGCTGCACCAGCCCCCGCACCGCCTCGAGGGTCTTGGCGTCCAGAGGCATTGCCTGGAGGATCTCACCGCCCGTCGGAGCTGGCGTCAACGCCTTTCGCGTGGAGGCCGGAGATCCGCTAGACTTCCCGCCCATGCGCGCGCCGGGGCGGCCGCGCCGGACGTAGCTGCTGCGACTTCCGACACCCTCGACAGGGACGGCCATGACGAGACTCCTGGTTGTGTTGCTCGCGCTCGGGTCCTCCACCTCCGCGATGGCGCAGGCCAGGGAGATCCGCGTGCTGCTCGCGAATCATCCTTACGGCGATCTCCTCAAGTCGGCGGCCCCGGAGTTCGAGCAGGCC
This sequence comes from Methanomassiliicoccus sp. UBA6, assembly GCA_002508545.1. GTDB lineage: Archaea > Thermoplasmatota > Thermoplasmata > Methanomassiliicoccales > Methanomassiliicoccaceae > UBA6. The sequence goes on along the minus strand of DAVH01000003.1, from coordinate 1,784 downwards.
AGCGGGATCAAGGTCAACATCGAGAGCCTGCAGGAGGGGCAGCTCACCACCAAGCTGACCACCGAGTTCGCCACCAAGTCGTCCTCGGTCGACGTCTTCATGACCCGGCCGCTGCAGGAAGGGAAGATGTTCTACAAGAACGGGTGGTACGAGCCGCTCACCGGGCTCGACTTCTCCGACTACCCACCCAACGTGATGAGCGTGGCCTCCTTCGGCGGCAGGCCCTACATCTGCCCGCTGGTGACCGAGTGGCAGGTCCTCTATTACCGCAAGGACGTCCTGCAGAAGGCGGGGATCAAGGTCCCCACCACCTTCGCTGAGCTGGAGGCGGCGGCCAGGGCGGTCAACTCGGAGGAGCTGGCCGGCATCGCGTCGCGCGGGAAGGGCGCCGCGGCGGTCACCCAGCTCTCCAGCTACCTGTACAACCACGGCGGGCTGTACCTGGACAAGGGCGTGGCGGTCTTCGACAGGAAGCCGGCGCTGGAGGCCATCCGCTTCTACGGCAAGCTCCTGGGCACGTACGGGCCCAAGGGGATCACCTCGATGTCCTGGGAGAACATCATGCCGCTCTTCCAGGCGGGCAAGATCGCCATGTGGACGGACGCGTCGGTGTTCTACGGGCAGCTCGTCGATCCCGCCAAGACGCAGATCCCCGCCGAGAACGTGGGCATCGCCACCTTCCCGGCCGGCCCCAAGACCAACTCGCCCTTCATCGTGACCTCGTGGGGCATCGCCGTCGCCAAGCAGTCCAAGCACAAGGACCTGGCCAAGCAGTTCCTCCAGTGGGCCACCAGCAAGGAGCTGGCGGCCCGGGGCATGCTCGCCAACATCACCATGGCCCGCTCGTCGGTCTGGGCGGACAAGGCCGTGGTCTCGAAGATCAACCCGGGCCTGGTCGAGACCCGCGTCTTCGCCGCCAAGAACGGGTACCCGCTCGATCGCCCCTACATGAGCGCGGTGGGTGAGGCGAGGGACCTGATCGGCGAGCTGATCATCGAGTCGATCAACACCAAGGGAGCGTCGCCGAGCCTGGAAAAGCTGGCGGAGCAGAACGTCGGCAAGGTGAACGAGCTGCTCCAGGACACCGGCGAGTACGGGCAGTAGCCGCCGCATGATCCGGTCGGGCTTCGCAGAGCGGAACCTGCGAGTGCTGTTTCCGCTCCCCGCCGTGATCTTCGTGGCGGTGCTGATGATCTTCCCGGTGCTCTACACGCTGTTCCTGAGCTTCACCAACTGGAACCTGACCTCGGGGGCGCCGCTGGCCCTCCGCGGCTTCTCCAGCTACTCGCGGGTGTTCGCCGAGCCGCGCTTCCTGGACGCGGTGGTGCGCACGGCCGTGTTCACGGTCCTGGCGGTGGTGTTCGAGTGCGTGCTGGGGGTCGCAGCCGCCATCCTCCTGAACCGCGCCTTCGCCGGGAAGAGCTTCGTGAAGCTGCTCCTGCTCCTCCCCCTGGTGGCCACCCCGGTGGCCATCGGGATCGTCTTCAACCTCTTCTACGACCCGACCATCGGGCTCGTGAACTTCGTGCTCCGCTCCCTCGGGCTCCCCCAGGGGCTGTGGATCACCAGCGCCCGGACGGTGATCCCGTCGCTGGTCATCGTGGACGTCTGGCAGTGGACGCCC
>DAVH01000003.1:0-135 GCA_002508545.1 Methanomassiliicoccus sp. UBA6 | reverse complement strand
TCGAGGCGGCGCGGGTCGACGGGGCCACCGACGGCCAGATCCTCCGGCACCTGACGCTCCCCATGATCATGCCGGTCATCCTGACCGCGGCCATCCTGCGCTCCATCGACGCCCTGAAGACCTTCGACATCATCT
>DAVH01000040.1:2255-91983 GCA_002508545.1 Methanomassiliicoccus sp. UBA6 | reverse complement strand
GCATCCGATGGGGTGCCCCAGCGCGACCGCCCCACCGTTCACGTTGAAGCGGTCGTCGGGCACGTCAAGCGCGCGCTTTACCGCCACCGAGGCGGTGGCGAAGGCCTCGTTGTGCTCGAACAGGTCGATGTCGTCGATGGTCATTCCGTTGCGGTCCAGCAGGGTGCGGGTGGCGGAGATCGGCGCCTCCATGATCCACTCCGGCCTGGTGCCGCCGGTGCAGTAGTCGACGATGGTCGCCAGCGGCTTGATCCCCCGCTGCTCGGCGTACTCCCTGGAGGTCACGATCACCGCGGCTGCACCGTCGCTGATCTGGGAGGCGTTGCCTGCCGTCACGATCCCGCCCTCCTTGAACGCCGGCTTGAGCTTGGCAAGCGCCTCCATGGAGATGTCCGGGCGGACGCCCTCGTCGTGGCGGAACTCGACCTCCTCCTTCTTGACCTTCATCTTGATGGGGACGATCTCCTTGTCGAAGCGGCCGGCCTTCTGGGCCGCCGCCGCCTTCACGTGGCTCTGGTAGGACAGCTCGTCCGCNNCCGAGACGTTATGCCGCTCCGCGACGATCTCCGCGGTGTTGCCCATGTGCTGGTCGGTGGGGGCGTCCCACAGGCCGTCGCGCACCAGGTGGTCGATGACCTTGTTGTCCCCGAGGCGGTAGCCGAAGCGGCCCTCCATGAGAAGGTAGGGGGCGGCGCTCATGTTCTCCATTCCCCCGGCGACCACGACGTCGTTCTCCCCGGAGCGCACCGAGGAGGCGGCCAGCATGACCGTCTTCAGCCCGGAGCCGCAGATCTTGTTGATGTTCAGGGAGCCGATCTCCACCGGCAGTCCGGCCTTCAGGGCAGCCTGCCGGGCGGGGTTCTGCCCGGTCCCGGCGGAAAGAACGATGCCCATCATGCACTCCTGCACGTCCTTGGGCTCCAGCGTGGACCTCTTCAACGCCTCGGTGATGGCCACCGCCCCCAAGTGGGGTGCTGGATAGTTCTTCAACGAGCCTCCGAACTTGCCGACCGCGGTGCGGGCGGCGCCGATTATGACCGCTTCCTTCAATTGATCATGCTCCTGTATTTCGGGAGCTGTGCTCCCATCCAGGACGCCCAGGGGATTGGCGTATAAAAAAACTGCCGGTCATCTTATACGACGATGGTCGATTGCACGCCCATCCGCTTGAGCGGCTTCGACAGGTGGCGACGGGCGCACACCGGGGGCTCGTACCATCCCGGCGACAGCTGCCGCGGCTCCTCCTCCGTCTCCGCCCGCAGGCCCTTGATCCCGCACTCCCGGCAGCGGTACCCTTGGCCGCGGCCGGCGGACTTGGTGCGCCTGCCGCACGCCGGGCAGGAGGGATTGGAGACCTTCACCCGGGACGGGGCCAGCTCCAGCACGTTGAGCTTCTCGATGTTGAGGGTGCGGGGCGCCTCGCGCAGCTCGCCCATCACCTGGACCCGGTCGCCCGGCCGGAGCCGCCGGACGATGTCCCGGAAGCCCTTGGATGGTTCATAGGCAGCACAGTCGATCCTGCCGTCCCGGGTCCCCATCGCGAAGAGTACGTGCCCGCCGGGGATTGTCGCCGGCAGGGTCTCGAGGACGCCCTCCACCAGGTACGAGGAGCTGGGCACCAGGCGGTCCCACTCGGTGATGATGTGGTCGTCGGTCCCCTGGTTGGTGATGAACAGCATCCACCGGTCCACCGGTTCGGAGGCCACCGAGGCCGACGCCCGGACCAGCTCCAGCGGCGAGTCCCCCCGGATCCCGTAGAGCACCGGGCAGGTGGTATGGGGGACGATGGCCGGGCGATCGGCGAGGTGCTCGTAGTTGTTGAAGGTCGAGGGGAACCGCTGGTCCAGCAGGGCGATGTCCTCCCGGGAGACGTCGCGGTCGCGCCCCCACCGCTCCCGCTCGCGGTATGCCAGCACCTCGTAGGTGCGGTCCATGGGCCTCCAGGCCGCCGCGGCGGCCGCGCCGATCAGCCCCCGTCCAGAGTTGATCTCGAAGGTCCTCGCTCCCGCCTCCCGGAGGGTGCTCACCGCTTCCTCGCGATCGATGATGACCCGGACGGCGCGCCAGTACAGCTCCGGCCGGGGCGGCCGGGAGGTCACCACCAGGCCGGGGTCGGAGGCGTCCTTCTGCGACCATCTCTCGACGACCGGCCAGCACCTGGCCATCACCTCGTCGGGGTCCGGCTCCTCCGAGGAGCGGGCGTAGCAGAAGAGGTCACGCTCGCCGATCCGCCCGCACAGGCGGGGCTGCCCGATGCCCCGTCCCATCCGGATGCAGATGGCCCCGTTGCCCCGGGTCTTCCACGGCACCGCCGGGTTCAGCCGCACCAGCCGGGGGAGGCCGATCAGGTCCAGGTCCGGAAGCGCGCGCACCAGCTCCGTGGCCAGGAACGTGGTGCACATCCAGGTGGACGAGTCGGTATCATCGGCGGCGATGAGCATGGGGCCTCGGTGCCCCGTAGGTCCAGGGAGATATCAATCCTTTCCTGTGCCTTCCGCGATGTCCTGAACGAACAGGAAGCCGGGGTCGTCGGGGGAGCGCCGCACCGTCATGGTGACGACCGTTCCATCGGGCAGCGGCTCCTGGAGGAGGCTGGCGGGGCAGAAGGCCGTGGCCTCTCCGCCCAGTCCGTCGGAGATCTCGAGAAGATGGCCGCCGTTGCAGGCGCGGCACCCTACGACCACCACTGACAGGGTCGCGGCCTCGTCGTCCAGGTCCCTCAGTCCGGAGGCCTCCTCGGGATCGAAGTCGGAGAGGGCCATCAGCGCGGCGATGGACAGGAAGGCCACGGCCAGGAGCGCGGTGGGGCTGGCGCGGAGGGCGTGCATGCTCCGCCATGGGCCCGCGGGGCATCATGTGTTTCCGCTACATCCAACCTGAGTGGATAGGCTTGAATAGGCCGTCGCAGATTTGGGCCTCCATGTCTAAGCCATTCACCGTGCAGCACGCCCCGGCCATCTCCCTGGCCCTCCTCGCGGCCGGCGCGGTATTTCTGGTCGTGGGACTGCTCGATCTCATGGGCGACTACTTCCTCGAGGTCGGTCCCTGGGGATTCTGGCTCGTGGGTATCGGAGCGATCATGATGGCGATAGGGGCGTTGTGGTTCGCATCCTATCGCATCAACGTGCGCAAGTTCAACAAGCTGATGGAAGAGAAGAGCAAGGCCGCCTTCGTGAAGCGGCTCGACGACGTCGAGTACCTCGCCTGGAGGCTCCCGGCGGACTTCGAGGAGCGCCTTGCGGTGAAGAAGAAGGACTTCGGGGTCAAGTGAGGCAAGAGGGGGACCCCTTTATTTCCACTGGAGCGGGTAGCGGTACCGGGTCTGTTATCAGGTCTGTTCACCTGGCCCATCGGTCCCTACCCCTCGAACGCCCAAGTTACGCTGCCTGGCCGCCCAAGGCCACCACTTGATTCACGATGTTCGAGTGGTCCTTCTCCTGACAGAAGAGGTGCACCTCCACCGCGTCGCCGTATTTCGCCTGCACCACCTCGGCGTGGGTGTGAAGCCAGGAGAGGAAAGGTTCCACTCCCTCCCCGTGAGGGAGCAGGAAACGCATCTCCACCGGGTACTGGAAGGTCAGGGCTATGGCGTCATGGAGGGCCTCGATGCCTTCCCCGGTGCGCGCGGAGACCGCGATGACCTCGCGGGCCGGGATCGCTTCCATGACCATGGTTGCCTTGGCCTGCAGGTCAGCGGCGAGGTCGCGCTTGTTGAGCACGATGATCAGCGCGGACGCGTCGACCTCGGGGAAGAGGATCTCCCGGGAGGTGGCGATCTTCCTTGCGATCTCGTCGATGGGATCGGACGCGTCGATGACCAGGAGCACGAGGTCGGCGAAGTACACCTCATCTATGGTGCTCTTGAACGACTCGACGAGGAAGTGCGGCAGATCGCCCAGGAAGCCGATGGTGTCGGTGACGAGGATGGGCTTGTTCTCCCCCTCCAGCCGCCCGGTGGTGGTGGCCAGGGTGGAGAAGAGACGATCCTCGACGAGGACCTTCTCCGAGGTCAGGACGTTGAGGAGCGACGATTTTCCGGCGTTGGTGTAGCCGGCGATGGCCACGGTGCTGAACCCCCTCTTGCGCCGCTGCTGGCGGCGGAGGCGGTGGTTGATCTCAAGCCTCTGCAGCTCGGCGTCGATCCGGCTGAGCTGCCGCCTGATCAGCTCGTAGTAGGCGTCGGTCTCGTAGGCGCCGCCGCCGAGGAAACCGGGGTGCTCGCCGGACTTGGCGTTGTGGATCCACTCCCTGAGGAGGGGTATCTCGTAGATCAGCTTGGCCCGGAGGACCTGGAGCTGGGATTCCCGGGACGAGGCGCGGTCGGAGAAGATGTTCAGCACTAGGCGGATGCGGTCGATGCACTCCACCCCCAACTGGCTCTCCAGAAGGTAATGCTGGGACGGCTTGAGCTCGCCGTTGAAGATCAGCGCGGAGACCGGTCTCGAGGACAGTATGTCCTTGATCTCCTCCAGCTTCCCCTTTCCCACGAAGGTCTTGGCGTTGGGACGGTTCCGCCGTTGAATTATCTCGAACCTCACCCCGTAGCCGGCCGAGCCGGCGAGGTCCTCTAGCTCGGAGATGTCCTCGCTCAAGGTCACGATCGCAACCGGCAGGTCCTTCGAAAAATTTTCCTTTTTCACTTTTTTCCTTCCTTCCTTTTCCTTACTATATTAAACGTAAGTATATTGCGCTTATCTACCTTCTTCACCTTTTCAAAACTTGCGTTCTCCCGTTCTAGGCTTCTTCTCCGCTTCCAAACTTTGTCATCTTACCCCTCGTCCCCTGCACTCGCACCGGCAACGTACCCTTGCATCATCCCTTCCCGCTCGATCTCGGCGCACGTCCAGCATGATTTTTGACCCCCGCTTCCCCTGCGTCAAGTGCGCTAATGTTATCTCCAATGGAAATGAAGGGGTGGGGGTCCTGCTCCAAAGTGAGGGGGGAAAGCCTGTTGTACGCTGGACATAACTAAAGAAAAACTAAATTATACCCCTGCAATATTTGACCATTGATAAGGACCCGACCACTTTCCAATGGAAATCAAGGGGTTGGCGGGAACCTTTTTCACACCAGTGGGGGAGACAATTGGACGAAAGCATATTCCAGCCGTATCTGAACTCGAAGAAGATCTTCCAGCGGAATCGGGAGATCCTCCGGCCGTCCTACATTCCCGACGAGCTCCCCCACCGCAAGGAGCAGATCAACCAGCTGGCATCGATCTTGGTGACCGCGCTGCGCGGCGACCGGCCGTCCAACGTGCTCATCTTCGGGAAGACCGGAACGGGGAAGACTGCCTCGGTGAAGTACCTGGGCAAGGAGATCCAGAAGGCCGATTCCCAGTTCAACCGGGTGACCTATCTCTACATGAACTGCGAGGTCGTCGACACCCAATACGGCGTGCTGCAGAACATCGGCAACATGTTCATCGGCGACTTCAACGAGCGCATCCCCTTCACCGGGTGGAGCACCGAGCGGGTGTACAACATCCTCAGGGAGAAGATCGATGACACCAACCGCGTGGTCATCCTCGTCCTCGACGAGATCGACAAGCTGGTGTACAAGTCGGGCGATGACGTTCTATACCACCTGTCGAGGATCAACGACGACCTGCAGCGGGCCAAGGTATCATTGATCGGCATCTCCAACGACCTGAAGTTCACCGAGTTCCTGGACCCCCGGGTGAAAAGCAGGCTGGGGGAGGAGAAGATGGTGTTCCCGCCGTACAACGCCGAGCAGCTGCGGGACATCCTGAACCAGCGCTCGGAGCTGGCGTTCTTCACCGGGGTCATCGACGCCGGGGTGGCGCCGCTGTGCTCGGCCCTGGCGGCCCAGGAGCACGGGGACGCGAGGCGCGCGCTCGACCTGCTGAGGGTCGCGGCGGAGATCGCCGAGCGCAACGGCGACGACAAGGTGACCGAGGCCCATGTCTACAAGGCCAAGAATAAGATCGAGCTGGACTGCGTCACCGAGGCCATCCGCACGCTGCCGACGCAGTCGAAGCTGGTCCTCATGAGCATCCTCCTGAACGAGGACCGGGGCGACGGCCGCCTGACCACCGGGGACGTCTACGAGACCTACCGGGAGCTGAGCCAGATGGTGGGGGTCACCGTGCTCACGCAGCGCCGGGTGACCGACCTGATCTCCGAGCTGGACATGCTGGGCATCATCCACGCGCGGGTGAAGTCGTTCGGCCGGGGCGGGCGGACCAAGGAGATCGAGTCCTCGGTGCCGCGGGTGGAGACCAAGAAGATCCTGGAGGACGACGAGATCCTCCAGGCCATCAAGAACTACCGGCCCAGGAACCAGACCACCCTCATCTGATGTGGCGGCCCGGACCATAGTCGGCCGAACGCTACTTCTTGCCCGACCTCTTTTTCCATATCGACTGGGCCACGTCGACGGCGATGGGCAGGCCGATGATCAGCCCCAGGCTGACCACGAGGTTGATCTTGCTGTTCTCCGGGGTGTAGTCCGGCGCGCTGCCGGTGGCGTACAGCTTTATGAGGCCGAACCACGGGAGCTCCCCGCTCGCGCGGCCGACGATCCACTCGCTCTTTATCGGCTCCCGGACCGCGCTGATCCACCTCTGGTCGTACTTGCCCAGGAGGGTGCCGTTAGCTCCGGTGTAGTAGTTGTTGTCCCCCATGGTGATGAGGCCGCCGTGCGGCTCGCCCGAGTAAGCCGGGGAGGACATGTAGTCGAGCATCGCCTTTAGGTCGATGACCACGGTCACGCCCAGGAAGCCTACGTCGTACAGCTCCACGGTGTCCTTGAGGTTCCACCATACGCCGGGGCCTTCGGGCACCGACCACATCGACGCCGGAACCGACGCCAGCTCGGGGATGTCGAACCCCCCGCCGGTGGAGTTGTACTCCAGGTCGCAGATGGCGCGGTGGATGATGGGCTTGTTCATCCCGCTTTTATAGTAGATGACCACCTCCCCCGCCTCACTGTAGGTCGAGCGGCCGGTGGCCACGCCTTCCAGGTAGGTGACCACCTCGTCATCGGACCCCACCGATTTCACGATCACGATGTCGCCGGTGTCTATCACCCCGATCGAGCTCAGGTCCCCATGCTGCATGCTCTTCGACTCGATGACCACCATGGGTGGCCACACCCCGCTGTACGCGAAGATGCCGGCCACCACGATGACGAAGATCACCGGGGCGATGATGAAGGGCTTGAGCTTGGACCACCAATCACTGGTACTGCTCTGCCTGGATGGCACGATGTCACACATGGGGTAGACAGTATAATACTATTGGTGGAAGGTTCGTACCCCGCGCTCTCCACCGGCGGGAGAAGGGAAGAGCAAGTTAGATAAGCAAAGGGAGAAATGGCCGAACATGGACCGCCCGGACAACGACACCTACTTCATGAGAATGGCCGAACTGGTGGCCACCCGCTCCACCTGCCTGAGGCGTAAAGTCGGGGCGGTGGTGGTCAAGGAGAAGAGGGTGCTCACCACTGGCTACAACGGGGCGCCCAAGGGCCTGAGGCACTGCGCCGAGGTGGGGTGCGTCCGGCTGGAGAACCACGTCGAGTCGGGCACCCGCCACGAGCTGTGCCGGGGAGTGCACGCGGAACAGAACGCGGTCATCCAGGCGGCGTACTTCGGCGTGAGCATCAAGGACTCGACCATCTACACCACCAACTTCCCCTGCGTCATGTGCGCCAAGATACTGGTCAACGCCGGCGTGCGGGAGATCGTGTACAAGGACGAGTACGTCGACGAGCTCTCCCGGAAGGTCCTCAGCGAGAGCGGGGTGGCGGTACGGCGGTTCGATTCCGGCGCAAGGGCCGGCGGGGCGGCCGGCGAGTAAACGCTCTTAACCTGGCTGCCGCCGACATGCTTTATTCGGGCTGAACAATGAGGTAAAATTTGGCCTGGGAGGCGACGTGCCAGTCTGAGATTTCACAACACTTTAAATATCATGAGACAATACTGGAGAAACCTTCCGGGGAGAGTTCTGTGGGCAAAGCTGAAACACTTCTCCAAGTAAAAGACGCTGAAGCCAAGGCCAAGCAGATGCTCGAGCAGGCAGAAGAGAAGCAAAGAAGCATCATCGCCGCCGCTCGCAGGGAAGCCGTGGAACGGACGCAGAAGGCCGAACAGGACCTTCGCGCTAAGACCGAATCCACCCTAGCTCAGGAGAGACAGGCCCTTTCCGCACAGCGGGAAGAGCTGCTCGCCAAGGGCAGGGACGAGGCTGCCCAGATAGAGGCCAAGGCCAGTGATCGGATACCCAAGGCAAAGCTCATGATCAAACAAAGCTTCGAGAGGACATTAGATGCTGCTGCCGGAGCCAATGAGTAAGATCTTGGTCGTAGGGACCAAGGACAGGTTGCCAGCTTCCATCGAACTCCTGTACGGGCTCGAGAACGTCCACGTGGTCGATTTCTCCCCTGACGAGGAAGGGTTCACCCTAGGGTCCCCCCTTCCCGCAGCGTCGGATGCATCCCACAAGCTCCTGAAGCTCCGCTCCATGGAGAAGGACCTCGAGGTAGACGAGACCAAGTTCAAGGAGAAGGTGCCGATCAGCAAGATCGTACCGACCATCGACTCGTCCATCGAGCAGATCGAGACCGAGATGCAGGGAACCATCGCCTCCAAGGCCGCCAAGCAGACGCGCCTTACCGAGGCCCAGTCCAGGAAGGCCATGCTGGAGCCGTTCCGGTCGATCGACCTTGACCTGTCCCTGTACAAGGGATATGATAGCCTCGACGTCATCGCCGGTTACGTGCACTCGAACCCTGAGGCCCAGCTCAAGGAGGCCCTGGGAGGGGACCTGGAACTTTTCACCAATCCTGACAGCACTTTCATCGTCGCTTTCGTGCCCGTCGCCAAGGCCGACGAGGCCCAGCGCGTTCTTGTCCAGAGCGGATTCACCGAGGTCCCGGTGCCCGATGGAACGGGCAAGCCGGAGCAGCTCGCTTCCGCCCTGGAGGCCGAGATCAGCGGGCTGTCCAAGGAGCTTGAGGAGGTCGAGACGAACATCGAGAAGCTCCGGGAGAGGCATGCCAACTTCCTGCTCGCCTCCGACGAGCACCTCTCCATCGTGGTGGAGAAGGCCGAGCTGCCCCTGAGGATGGGGGCGACCGAGCACGCCTTCGTGCTGGAGGCCTGGGTCCCCACCGCGGATGTCAGCAAGGTCAAGAAGGCGTTCGCTGACAAGTTCAACGAGGACATCCACATCGAGGTCCTGGAGGAAAAGGCCCGGGTGGACGTCCACGAGTCCAAGGAAGAGATGAAGATGGAGGCCGGTCTGTCCACCGCCGAGGCGGTCACAGTGCCGATGTCCCAGGAGACCCCCGTAAAGCTGGAGCACGGCAAGGGGGTAGGGCGCTTCGCCTACTACACCAAGTTACTATCCACACCTCGCTACAACGAGGTCGACCCCACTATCATGGTGGCCATCTTCTTCCCCATCTTCTTCGGCCTGATGGTCGGGGACGTGGGCTACGGTATCCCCTTCACCGTTCTCGGTTACCTAGGCCTGAAGAAGGCCCAGAGCCAGGAGTGGAGGGCCATCGCCACCATGCTGTTCTACGGCGGCATCTGCTCCATCATCTTCGGTCTGTTCCTGTTCGGGGACATGCTGGGCATCGAGTTCACAGCAGCGCACGCTGACGAGCTGTCGTGGTCCGCCCTTCTGGGCATCGAGTTCCCCCATGTCCTGTTCAACATCGGGGACTTCGCGCTCCAGCTCGGTTACTACACCAAGCTGGGCTCCGTGAAGATCCTGCTCTACATCAGCCTGTGGATCGGGGTCGTGCACCTCCTGATCGGCCTGTTCCTGGGATTCTACAACCAGACCATCAGGCACGGGCTGAAGCACGCCATAATGGAGAAGTTCTCCTGGATAATGATCATGGTCGGGTTCGCCCTGGTGGCGCTGCTGGTCATGATCGACGTGCTCATCGGAGGAGCGCCGCTGGAGCTCACCGATCCGAGGTTCGTGATCGGTCTGATACTTATAGTGGTGGGTCTCTTGCTCGCGGTGAAGGGCGAGGGCGGAAAGGCCGTCATCGAGCTTCCCGAGGTAATGAGCAATGTTCTCTCTTACACCAGGCTGATCGCCATCGGCATGTCCAAGGCGGGCATGGCGCTGGCGTTCAACTTTATCGCCATCGAGCTGATCGGAGGGGCCGACCCTCTGATGTTCATCATGGGACTGATGGTCTTCATCGTCGGACACCTGATGATCTTCATCTTGGCGATACTCTCGGCCGGTCTGCATGCAATCAGGCTGCAGTATGTCGAGCTGTTCAACAAATTCTTTGAAGGAGGCGGGCTGGAGTTCAACCCCCTCAGAGTAATAAGAAAGCACACATCGGAGGAATAAAAAATGGCAGAAGTAGGAGACGGATTGGTTGCGATTGGTGCAGGACTGGCCGTTGGTCTGGCAGGTATCGGCTCGGCTATCGCTGAGGCGAGCATCGGTGCGGCCGCGGTCGGTGCGATGGCCGAGGACGAGAAGCTGTTCGGTAAGGGTCTTATCCTGACCGTCATTCCCGAGACCATCGTCATCTTCGGTCTGGTCGTTGCTATCCTGCTCTGGCTCAACATGGGTGCTTGAGCAGTCTGCGCAAAGAGGCTGGCTCATGGCACTTGATAAGGTAGCCAACGATATCCTGGATAACGCGAGGAAGGAAGCCGACCAGCGCATCCAGGAAGCTGAGAAGGAGAGAGCGAGGATCCTCCAGGACGCCGACCAAAGGATCGAGAAGATGCGGAAGGCGGAGGATAAGGAGCTCCAGGACGGCCTCGTGCGCATGAGGAGGCAGGAACTCTCCAGTGCTGAACTGGAGGCCAAGAAGATCGTTCTGAACAAGAGGAAGGACATCCTGAACCGGACCTTCGAGGAGATGCTCAAGGAGCTCTCCACCATGGCCCCGGCCGAGAAGTCCGCCCTCTACAAGAAGATCCTGGCCGATGGAAAGAAGATCATCCACCGGCCAAAGGTCTTCATCCCCAAGGGGGAGGCTGACCTTCTGGCGGGGCTCCGGGGATGCGAATCCCTGACCGAGATCGACATGGGTTCCGGCCTTATCCTGGAGAACGAGGACGGTTCGGTCCGCCTGGACTACCGTTTCAAGACCATCCTGGAGAGCATCTGGGACAGGGACATGAAGAACATATCGAACACGCTGTTCGAGTGAGCGTTAGGTGAACAAATGTTAGGATCAGGCCGCAGAAAGGGGAACTACCCTTACGCAACGGCGAGGGTCAAGGCCAAGAAGGCCCAGCTGTTGACCAAGGACAACTACCCCAAGCTGATGATGATGGACCTCAATGAGATCGGCAGGTTCATGGGCGAGACGGAGTACAAACAGGAGATGACCGAACTGGGCGCCAGGTACTCAGGGGTCAACCTCATCGAGCTGGGCACCTCCATGAACCTTGCTCGTACCTACCGCAGCATCATCAACTTCTGCGAGGGTGACCTCAAGACCATTCTCGCGGCCTACCTGCGCCGGTGGGACTACGCGAACATCAAGACCATCCTGCGCGGCAAGTTCTCCAACGCCAGCCTGGAGGAGATCCAGGAGGACCTCGTACCTGCGGGCAACCTCAGCGAGGAGTACCTCCTGTCCCTTGTGGCCCTGGACGGCCCCAAGGAGATCCTCGACGCGGTCCACAAGAAGCAGGACATCACCATTCCCGAGGATGTCCTTACCAACTACGAGAAGAGCGGGAACCTGGCCCCCATCGAGGACTACCTCGACAAGGATTACTACGAGAAGCTGCTGGAGGCCGTCCCTCCCAAGGGGAAGCCCCGCATGCTCTTCCACAGGTACGTGCGGAGGGAGATCGACATCGTGAACCTCCGAACCCTGCTCAAGCTCAAGCAGGCCGGGCTGAGCGCGGACAAGATCCGCCCCTACTTCATCGAGGGCGGGCATGATCTGGACGTGAAGGAGCTTGCCCGGCTGTCCTCGGCCGAGAGCTTCGAGGCGATGCTCGACGAGCTGACCAAGCTGAAGTTCTATGAGGACATCAAGGAAGGACTGGAGACGGCCCGCAGGACCGGCTCCCTGAACGACGTGATGCTGAGCCTGCAGGCGTACCAGGCCAAGCAGGCGGAGAAGTTCTCCCATCTCTACCCGTTATCGGTCCTTCCCATCATCGACTATGTCATTAGAAAGAAGATCGAGGTCGACAACATCCGCATCGTGGCCCGCGGCAAGGCCACTGGGATGGACCCCGAGGCGATCAAGAAGCTGCTGGTGATCTGATGGAGTTCGCAGTACTGGGAAGTGAAGAGTTCGTGCTGGGCTTCCGCCTGGCCGGCATCCGGCGGGTCTATGCCGTCCGGCCGGCGGAGTACGAGCAGAAGTTACTGGACCTGGTGGCGGACCCGTCCATCGGTATCCTGGCGATCAATGCCGCTGACCTGTCCAAGGCCTCTCCCGGCTCCCGCAAGAAGGCGATGGAGAGCATTTCCCCGGTCGTTGTTCCGGTAGGCGGAGAGGAAGGCGACCTGAGAGAGAAGGTGAAGAGGGCGATTGGCGTTGACCTATACAAGACTGAGAGGGATTGAAAATGGCGAAGCAAGGTGAGATCTACAGGGTGGCCGGACCGGTGGTGACCGCGATCGGGATCTCCCCCAAGATGTATGACATCATGCAGGTGGGAGAAGAGGGCCTGATGGGCGAGGTCATCAAGATCGACGGCGACAAGACCATCATTCAGGTTTACGAAGAGACGTCCGGGCTGAAGCCCGGCGAGAAGGTCATCGATACCGCACAGCCCCTGGTGGCCGAGCTCGGGCCCGGCCTCCTGAGCAGCGTGTACGATGGTATCCAGAGGCCCCTTCCAGTCTTGATGAACAGGATGGGCGACTACATCAAGAGGGGCGTCAGCGCCTCCGGGCTGGACCACACCAAGAAGTGGCACTTCACCCCGGTCGCCAAGAGGGGCGACAACGTCGTCCCCGGCACCATCCTCGGAACGGTGCAGGAGTTCTACATCACCCACAAGATCATGGTACCGCCCGGGGTGAGCGGAACCCTCACCAGCATCACCGAGGGTGACTTCACCGTCGACGAGACCATCGCCACCGTGGGCAACAGGAACCTGACCATGCTCCAGAAGTGGCCCGTCCGGTCCGGCAGGCCCTTCGGCAAGAAGCTTCTGCCCGACATCCCCCTGGTAACGGGACAGCGTGTCCTGGACACCATGTTCCCCCTGCCCCAGGGAGGCACCGCGGCCATCCCCGGAGCGTTCGGCACCGGGAAGACCGTCACCCAGCAGCAGCTGGCCAAGTGGTCCGACGCCGAGATCGTCGTGTACATCGGCTGCGGCGAGCGCGGCAACGAGATGACCGAGGTTCTGGCGACCTTCCCCGAGCTGGAGGACCCCAAGACCGGCGAGCCCCTCATGCAGAGGACCGTGCTTATCGCCAACACCTCCAACATGCCCGTGGCCGCCCGTGAGGCGTCCGTCTACACCGGCATGACCATCGCCGAGTACTACCGTGACATGGGCTACAACGTCTCCCTGATGGCCGACTCCACCTCCCGGTGGGCCGAGGCCATGAGAGAGATTTCCTCCAGACTGGAAGAGATGCCCGGCGAGGAAGGCTACCCCGCTTACCTCGCGGCCAGGCTCTCCGAGTTCTACGAGAGGTCCGGCCGGGTCGTCAACTCCAACGGGACCACTGGATCGGTCTCCGTCGTCGGAGCGGTGTCCCCGCCCGGCGGTGACATGTCCGAGCCGGTCACGCAGAACACCCTCCGTATCGTGCGTGTGTTCTGGGCCCTGGATTCCAAGCTCCGTGAGCGCAGGCACTTCCCGACCATCAACTGGCTGACCTCGTACTCGCTGTACACCACCAACCTGGACGCGTGGTACCGGGCCAACGTGGCGGAGGACTTCCCCGCCCTCCGGCAGTGGGCCATGGAGGTCCTGCAGAGGGAGGCCGAGCTCCAGGAGATCGTGCAGCTGGTCGGTTCCGACGCGCTGCCCGATGAGCAGAAGATGACCCTGGAGGTGGCGAGGATGATCCGTGAGATCTTCCTGCAGCAGAACGCCTACCACAAGGTCGACACCTACTGTCCGCTGCCGCGGCAGTACAAGTTCATGAAACTGATCAAGCAGTTCTCCGACCTGTCCAAGAAGGCCGTCGAGTCCGACGTGGCCGTCGACTCCATCGTCGAGCTCCCGGTCCGCAACCGGCTGGCCAAGGCCAAGTACGAGGAGAACATCGACCAAGAGCTGGAAGCCGTCGGCAAAGAGATGAGCGGCCAGTTCGAAGCCCTGGGGGGTAAGGCATGAGCATCGTTTCCAAGGAGTACCGCACTATCTCACAGATCGCCGGTCCGCTGGTCTTCGTGGAGAAGACCGAGCCGGTCGGCTATAACGAGCTTGCCACCGTGACCATGCCCGACGGCACCCAGAAGAGGGGCCAGGTGCTGGACACCTCCGGCAAGTACGTCGTCATCCAGGTGTTCGAGGGAACCGCCGGCGTCGAGCGTGCCGCGGGCGTGAAGTTCCTCGGCGAGACCATGAGGATGCCGGTGTCCCGCGACATGCTGGGCCGCATCCTGAACGGCGCGGGCGACCCCATCGACGGCGGCCCCGCGATCACCCCCGAGGACCGCCTGGATATTAACGGCGCGGCCATCAACCCGTGGGCCCGCGCGGAGCCGAAGGAGTTCATCCAGACCGGTATCTCGACCATCGACGGCATGAACACCCTGGTCCGCGGACAGAAGCTTCCGATCTTCTCTGGAAGCGGACTTCCGCACAACAACGTGGCGCTGCAGATCGCTCGTCAGGCCAAGGTGCGCGGCTCCAACGAGGAGTTCGCCGTGGTCTTCGCCGCCATGGGCATCACCGCCGAGGAGGCGCAGTTCTTCATGGCCGACTTCGAGCGGACGGGTGCGCTGAAGCGGGCGGTCGTGTTCATGAACCTGGCCGACGACCCGGCCATCGAGAGGATCATCACCCCGAGGCTGGCGCTCACCACCGCCGAGTACCTGGCGTTCGAGCTGGACATGCACGTGCTGGTCATCCTGACCGACATCACCAACTACTGCGAGGCCCTGAGGCAGATCGGCGCCGCCCGTGAGGAAGTGCCGGGCCGCCGTGGGTATCCAGGGTACATGTACACCGATCTCGCCACCCTGTACGAGCGGGCCGGGAGGATCAAGGGCAAGAAGGGCTCGATCACCCAGATCCCCATCCTGACCATGCCCGGTGACGATATCACCCACCCCATCCCGGACCTCACCGGTTACATCACCGAGGGCCAGATCGTGGCCTCCAGGGAGCTGAACCGCGCCGGCATCTTCCCGCCGATCAACGTGGGCGCCTCGCTCTCCCGGCTGATGAACGCCGGTATCGGTCCAGGCCTCACCAGGGAGGACCACAAGGCCGTTTCCGACCAGTGCTACGCCGCCTACGCCGAGGGCCGTGACCTCCGTGGTCTAGTGGCCATCGTGGGCAAGGAGTCGCTGTCGGAGAGGGACCGCAAGTTCCTGGACTTCGCCGACGCGTTCGAGAACAAGTTCGTCCGCCAGGGCGCCGACGAGGACCGTGACATCGAGACCACCCTGGAGATCGCCTGGGAACTGGTGGCCATGCTGCCGGAGAACCAGCTGTCCAGGATCGACCGGAAGTACATCGAGAAGTACCACCCCGCCCACAGAAAGAGTGAGTGAAGATGCCAAGGATGGAGGTCAAGCCAACCCGCTCGGAGCTGCTCGAGATCAAGAAGAGGATCAAGCTGACCAGGTCAGGATACAAGATCCTGAAGATGAAGAGGGACGGCCTGATCATCGAGTTCTTCAAGATCCTGGAGCAGGCCAAGCAGGTCCGCGAAAAGATCGTCAAGGACTACGACGAGGCGATGGCCAAGATCAACGTGGCCCAGGCCGTGGACGGCGCGATCGCCGTGCAGTCGGCGGCCTTCGCCCTCCGCCTCCATCCCGAGGTCACCCTGCGCTCCAAGAACATCATGGGCATCGTGGTCCCGGAGATCGAGACCAACTCCCTGAAGAGCACCGTGGACCAGCGGGGCTACGGTGTCATCGGTACCTCGACGTACATCGACGAGGCCACCAGGGCGTTCGAGAATCTCGTGGAGACGCTGGTTCAGGCGGCCGAGATCGAGACGACGATGAAGAAGCTCCTGGACGAGATCGAGAAGACCAAGAGGCGCGTTAACGCGCTGGAGTTCAAGGTCATCCCCGAGCTCGAAGAGGCCAAAGCGTTCATCGAGCTGCGCCTGCAGGAGATGGAGAGGGAGAACACCTTCCGTCTCAAGCGCATCAAGGACAAGGCCGAGGCGAAAGTTGAGGCGGCTTGAGGACCTCATCAAACCCTTTTTCAATTTTCATGATCCCAAGGCCAGAGCACGGCTGTTCCGCCTGGTGTGGATAGCTTCCCTGTTCATGCTCGTGCTGGGCTACATGCTGATAGTCTACTTCCTGTTCTTCGCTCCCTGAAAAGGTATTTCTGGCTCGCGCGGTTATCTGCCCGTCATGGACCTGACCCTGTCCGTCCTCCTCCTTACCGTGGGGGCTGTGGCCCTGTATTTCGGTTCCGATTGGCTGGTGGACGGCGCGACCGGGCTCGCGCTTCGCTACGGGGTCCGGCCGCTGGTGATCGGCCTCACCGTCATCGCCGTGGGGACATCCTCCCCGGAAACGGTGCTGGCGATCGTGTCGTCGCTGGAGGGGGACAACGCGGTCTCGCTGGGCAACGCCATCGGGGCCAACATCTCCAATGCCGCGCTGGTGCTGGGCGTCGCCTGCCTGCTGGGCCCGATAGCGATGAAGCTGAGGAACATGAAGCGGGAGTCGGTCTTCCTCCTGCTCTCCGGCCCCCTGCTGGCGGCCCTGGCGTGGGATGGCCGCCTGGACGCGGTGGACGGCGCGGTGCTGATACTGGTGCTCCTAGGCTTCTTCTACACCCTGTATCGCACGGCGTGCCGGGGTGAGACCTGCGGGGTGGTGGCGGAGGAGCTCGAGCGGGTGGGGGAGGTGAAGCCCCGCAGCTTCCCCATGACCATCGTCCTCATCCTGGCCGGCTTGGCGCTCCTGACCATCGGGGCCGAGGCGGTGGTGGAGGGCGCGGCCACTCTCGCGCTGGAGGTCGGGGTGAGCGAGGAGGTCGTGGGCCTCACCATCGTGGGCATCGGAACAACGATACCGGAGCTTACCATCGCGGTCACGGGGTCCCGGAAGGGGCAGTCGGACGTGGTGCTGGGGAACGTCGTCGGAACCATAATCGTCAACACGCTCCTCATCCTGGGCATCGGGGCGGTGGTCGGGGGGTACGACACCGCCAACCTGGAGACGGCGGTGGGCATGGGGGTCATGATAGCGCTGTCGACGACCATCGTCGTTCTCCTCGCGGTGCAGGACTGGGCGGGGAAGAGGACGGGAGCGGCGCTGCTGGCCGTGTTCGGAGCGTACCTCGCGGGGGTCGTGCTGTTCCTGTGACCCTCACCGGAAGTCCAGCATCCTGGTCTGCCCGGTGCCGAGGTGGGTGATGGGCAGCTTCGCCGGATCGGGGTTGAAGTTGTGCATCCGCTGGAACGGCGTCTGGTCCTGCCAGGTGGAGGCGCATATGAGCTTCACCCCGCGGTACTCGCCTATGCCCGCGCCGTGGACGTGGCCGGTGATGAAGATGTCCGGCACCTCGTCGATGACCAGGAAGTCCTCCTTCTCCGGCGCCAGGGGCGTCCTCCCGCCGTAGATCGGGGCGAGGTGCCTCCGCTTGAGCATCTCCTTCATCGCCTCCAGGGGGTTGTTGTAGTTCAGCCCCTGCACGCTCGCGATCCAGTCGTCGAGGCTGCGCCCGTGGTAGGAGAGGATCTTCCTTCCCTCGATCTCCAGGTAGCAGGGGTTGCCGACCAGGGTGAGCGAGGAGTCGAAGAGCTTGGCGATGTCCTTGGGGAAGGTGGGCTGCGGCTCAGCGGGCCGCACGGCGTCGTGGTTGCCGGGCTGCACTATGACCCGTATCCCGTCCGGGATGTCCTTCAGGTGGTTGACCAGCGCCTCGTACTGGGCGAAGATATCGTCGATCTCCAGCTCCTCCTCCTGGCCGGGGAACACGCCGATGCCGTCGACCACGTCCCCGGGCACCACGAGGTACTGGACCTCGTCCTTGCCCTCGGTGCGCAGCCAATGGATCATCCGCTCCCACGGCTTCTGGAGGAAGGTGTTGGAGCCGACGTGCACGTCGGACATGAACGCCACCGAGGCCCACGAGTCGTTCGGCTGCATCGTCCTCCGCAGCGGCAGGTCCGGGCGGACCAGCTCGTTCATGACCACGAGGTCGCCCTTGGTGCTGGTCTTCCCCACGATGCCGATGACCTCGTCGTTGACGATGCACTCGTTGATGAGGGGGCTGTCCTTGAGGATGAGGACCGGGCAGCGGCCCTCGTCGTCCTCCACCTCCAGCAGCTTGTGGCCGTTCTTGGTAGTGCGGACCTCGTTGACCATCGCGATCATCTTGACCTCGCGGTCGTACTTGGTGGCCTTGGGCACCGGGAGGCAGCCGACCATCTCCCGCCGGCTCGAGAGGATCTTCTTGATCTTCTTGAACCGGTCGTTGAAGTACCTCGCGAAGTCGATGATGTTGCCCTCGCAGGTCGAGTTCCCGGTGATGTCCCGGAGGATGCACACGTCCCCGTCGTCGCGGGGCGGCGGCGCGGCCGGGAGGTTCCGCACCTCCTCCAGCGCCTTGGGCACGGTGCGGACCACCGGCGCATCGGCGTACGGGCGGAGGTCGTCGACGGTGAGGACCAGCGGCTGCTGGGGCATCGCGGCCAGCGCCGAGCGGACGAAATCGAGAGGGTCGGAGCGGGCCAGGACGAGCTCGGCGGCGCTGGGCTCCAGAAGAATTCCCTCGTTGGCCAATATGTCTAGAACGCTGTCCCTCATCCCGGCCACCATTATGGACCTGAAGGTAAATACCTTTGCGAGAGACAACTCTTTTTATCGATAGTATCGATGGCATGAGCATGCAGATCACCGCGACGGCCGCCTGCCGCCCCACCGAGGACCGGGAGAAGGTGCGGCGGGCGCTCCTCAACCTGTTCCCCGACGCTCAGCTCGAGGATGCCAGCACCAGCGTCGTGGCCCGCTCCGAGAACGGGGATGCGCTCCGCGAGGCCATCCTCAACCAGCACATCCGGGACACCGCCCGCTCGGTCATGCTCCGCGGGACCCGGGGGAACAGCACCAGGTTCACGCTGAACAAGCAGGCCGCGTTCATGGGCAAGGTCTCGTTCATCGAGGGCCCGGTGGCGCTGGGAGGCATCGAGGTGTCCATCGAGAGCGATGACATCCCTGGCGTCATCGACCACCTGGCGGAGAGCACGGTGGAGGAGCCGGAATGATCGCGGTGTCCTCCCCGGCGTTCTCCGTCCTGCCGTTCCCGAGGGCGCTGGAGACGGTGGCCTCGAACTTCCAGGCATGGGAGGTGGTGGCCGAGGGGCGGCACGACCTGAGGGCCATCGAGAAGGAGTTCCTCGACCTCGCGCCGTCGTACGACCTCGAGTTCAGCGCCCACGCGCCGATGAGCGACATCAACATCGGGTCCCTGAACCCCCGCATCCTGGAGGCGGCGATGGGCGAGCTGATCGCCGGCCTGGAGGGCTGCCGCCGCCTGGGGATGGACGTATACACCGTCCACCCGGGTTTCCTGACGCCGATCGGCATGGTGTGCCGGGAGAAGGTCCTGGAGACCGCCCGGTCCTCGCTCCGCCGTCTTGACCGCCTGTCCGCCGAGCTCGGGGTCAAGGTCGGCCTGGAGAACATGCCCCGGAGCCCGTTCTCCATGGGCACCACCCCCCAGGCGCTGGTCGAGCTGGCCGAGGGGACCGACCTCGGGTTCTGCTTGGACGTCGGGCATGCGAACACCATGGGCCTGCTCCGGGAGTTCATGGAGCTGAAGCCGAGGCTGGTGAACCTGCACGTGCACGACAACAACGGTGGGTTCGACGAGCACCTGCCCATCGGCGACGGCACGGTGGACTTTGGCCTCGTGATCAGCGAGCTCGCGGACTACGGCGGCCGGTTCGTCATCGAGTCCCGGGGCATCGCCGACGCGGTGCTCAGCAAGGAACGGCTGTCCAAGATGCTGGACGGCCGTTGATCTTCGCGAGCGGAAAGCTGCTGTGAAAGCGGGGGACTAGAGGGGGCACGGCGGTCCCGCTCCAAAGGGCGGGGCAGCTCACCGCTTGCTGCCGCACCTGGTGCACACCAGCTTGCCCTCGGTGTACACCGCCTCGCTGTTGCCGCAGTTGTGGCACAGGTAGGCGCGGTCATCGTCCGCCCGGGGCGCGGGCACGCCGCNNCCGCCGTACGGGGCGGGGGGAGCGCTCTGCGGCGCCGGGTAGTAGGCCGGCGCCGGGGCGTACGCCGGGTAATAGCCGACGTACACGGGCTCCGGCTCCTTCGGCGGCAGGTCGGGCCACACCCTCTTGCCGAGCAGCCAGCCCAGGCCCTTGGAGAAGTACAGGACCATGTACGGCACCCCTATCACCAGCCACGCCAGCAGCAGCAGGCCGATGACCATGGTGACCCCCAGGTTGCCCGGCCACACGTTCAGCGGCACGCTCAGGAAGTCGGTGGCGAAGTGCATCATGATCGATGCGTACAGGCCAAGCTTGAGGTACAGGAACCCGAAGGCCAGGCCGGCCACCGCCGCCGGGAAGATCTTGAACGGGTCCCAGGAGAACACATGGGCCGCGCCGAACATGGCGCTCGAGAAGACGATCAGCACCGCCTCCTTCCGCCCGATGGCGAACCCCCCGCCCAGAAGGTAGCGGGAGAGCCCCTTCATCTGGTGCTCAGGGTTGCGGACGCGGAGCAGGCCGTCGATGAGCAGCAGCGGGACCCCGATGAGAAGCACGCGGGAGACGATCTCCTCCCACACCGATGCCGCGGCGAAGCCGTAGATCAGCTCCCACAGCTCCCTGGTCTCGAACGACGGCGTGTTCGTGGAGGCACCGAAGGCCTCGATCACGAAGTAGTAGATGATGTTGAACGACAGGACGGCGAAGAGGACCGTGGCTATGGTGTACACCGGGCTGTGCCCTTCCTTGGGGTACCTCACCTGGAGCTCGTCCTTCAGCGCCCCCACGCTCTTGTATATCATCCAGGCGAAGGAGGCCACGATGGCCGCGACCAGGAACACGTAGTAGCCGAAGAACGCCCCTCCCCCCAGCTCGGCGAAGTTGACGAGGAACGGGGTGATCACGAACAGGTAGATGTGCTTGTCCATGTGGGGGAGCACCAGATCGATGCCCCACAGGGAGATGACCACGTTGACGGCCATGAGGGCGGCCAGGGCGACCGCTCCGTAGGCCCCGAAGGCCATGACGACGTCCCGGAAGGTGTTCGACCGGGGAGCGGGGAGGGGCGCGTAGGCCATCGCCGGCCGCGGCGGGACCGCGTTGGGGTTCTGGGGCCTGCCGCACGCGGTGCAGAAGTTGGACCCCGGCAGCAGCCGGGCCCCGCAGTTGGTGCAGTAATTCGGTGCTCCAGGAGCCGCTGGCTCCGTCCCGTCCGGGCACATGCGCGTTCAATGAGCACCGGGATATTTCTACCTGTCGCACCCTTGAACATCTAGCGGTACTCGGCCGGCGGAAGGGGCCGAAGGCAGCGTCAGTGAAGGCAAAACCTTTATTGTGGTTGCAGAGGTTCCAATGTCCAGATAGGGTGTCAATATGAGCGATGGAAGCAACGAGCGCAATGTTCAGTTCGAGGTCGTGGACTCCCAGAGGATCCCGTTCGGGAAGAACAACTTCCTGGAGGTCGCCCGCAAGAGGGCGGTCAGCGAGAGCGGGACCACCGAGTTCATCTCGCTCAGCCGCGGGTACACGATGAAGGACGGCTCCGAGCGCTACAAGTCCTCCATCAGCATACCGGACGAGCCGGAGGTCCGCAAGTTCCTCGCGGAGCACATCCAGAGCATCTGATCATTTTTCCAGGAGGAGCTCCAGGTAGGACCTCCTCTCCATCCCCTCCAGTCCCAGCTCCTTCATGAGGGCGAGGAGCATCGAGCGGCCCTCCTCCACCGGCAGGTCCTGGACCTCCAGCTCCACGTACCCGCTCAGGCCGGCGACGCGGTCGAGGGAGACCTTCACCGGCCCCAGGCCGAGGTTGCGCCGGACCTTTCGCACCTCGGCCACCGGGCGGAACCCCAGCCGCTCCAGTATCAGCTTCATGGCCGCCGGGTCGGGGACATCGACGCTCAGCTCCTCCCGCGTCTTGCTCTGCGGGTCGATCTTCGGTCCCTTGTAGAACAGCGTGACGCCATCGCCCTCCTGCCTGAGGCGGAGCGCCTCATCCGTCCGAGCGAAGTCCCGGCAGGGGTGCGACAGGTACAGGTCGGCCTGCGCAACCTCGCCAAGGAGCTCGGCGCCCCTCGCGAGAAGCTTCCTTTCCATGCCCTCAAGGTCATCGCATGGGCTCTTGATCTCGATCTCCAACATGACCCGGTGAAGGGGGTGCCAGCTATTAATCTGACGGTGATTTCTATTCAAAGCGAATTAAAATTTCACTTTATTGAAAATCAGAAGTATACATATTTATAGAAACTAGGAAGGTAGACCGATTTGCGCCGGAGAATGGGGCCGGTGGTGACTTCATGATAGCCCGCAAGAGTGCCAAGCTTGCCGATCGGCCATCGGGCCTATCGGCTTCGAGGAGCGACCGCCCCGGCGGTCCCGGGACGGTCGGAAAGCGCAAGAGCTGGAGCCGCTACGGTGTTTCTGACATCATCGGCAACCTGCTGGTTCTGGCCATCACCGTCACCTTGTTCACAGGCATCCTGTTCTTCGTCACCTCCATGCCCGGCCCCAGCGAGAAGGTGTACACCGACTTCTCCCCATCGCTCAAGCTGCTCGGCAACCCCGCGGGTGAAGCGTACATCAACATCACGCACAAGGGCGGGGAGCCGCTCTACGACTATCGGACGAACATCTACCTGTTCGTGGACGAGGCCCCCACCTCCCTGAAGATCGCCGACGGCAATATCGCCGGCGACTCCTGGCCCACTGGAACGACATGGTCGTACAAGCTTTCTGGAGTGCTGCCGTCCACCGCCCTGAGCATCATGATCGTGGACACCGTGGCCAACATCGTGGTCTTCAACTCGCCCCTGCAGGGCGGGTCCCAGGCCGCGACCGCCCTGCCGATCATCGCCGACCGGGGCCTAACCCCGTCCCCCGTGACCGATGGCAGCAAGGTGAGGTTCTACGCCCAGATCAGCGACCCCTACGGCAAGCTGGACAACAGCAGCGTGTTCGTCAACGCCTCCTCGATCCAGATGTCCTCCGCGCTGCCCCTCACCTACAGCTCCGCCCTCAACCTCTACGTCTCCGACTACGTGACCGCGAAGCTCGCGTGGGACGGCGCCACCGTTCTGGTCTGCGCCAGCGACACCTCCGGGCACCGCGTCACCGCCATGCTGGTCCTGGACATCGCCGCCGGCTCGGGGGCCGGCAACGGCCCGTACGCCAACTACCCCGAGTACTTCACCAACGGTACCTATCCCCCGGATGCCAGCGGCGGCGAGGCCGGTGGCCCCCTGGGCATAACCTTCTATTATATCAAGAGGACCTCCGACGGGACGATCACCCGTGACTTCAACGCCGGGGAGGGCATCACCGTGGAGGTGTGGAGCGACACCCTGAACAACGTCGCCGGGAAGAACACCTTCTACATCTACCACCCCCTGCTGGGTGTGAACCCCATCGCCCCGTCCTCGGACACGGCCTTCAAGATCGGGGGCACGTTCTCCACCTTCCGGCAGTTCGTGTTCAACTTCACCGCCCCCGCCGATCCCTACCGGTATCCAATTCAGATCATCCTGAAGGACAACCAGGGCAACACCCTCAACCTGGCCGACTACATCAACGTCAGCGGCCCGGCGTATCCCCAGCTGGAGACCTATGTGGCGGTGGGCAACAACCTGGTGCGCACGTCTTCCTTCAACCACACCGATGACCTCTACCTGATCATCCGGACCAAGGACGTCGACCGCTACACCGACACCGTCTACATCAGCGGCATCGAGGTCGACGACTACACCGGGAGCTACGTGATAATGAAGGCGCCAACCGCCGTGCCCNNGCCCGCCGTGGGGCAGGAGCCGGCGTACAGCGCCCCGCTGTCCTCGCTCTACAAGACCAACGGGGTCACCATAACCCGATACGGCGAGAACACCAACAACGGCGTGTACACCTTGAAGATCACCCTCAAGGACGCCAACCAGGGCTGGTGGATCCCCAAGACCAACTCCTACACCCTCAAGATCACCACCTTCTTCGATACCGGCACCGGCGGGACCACTGGTGAGACCTACAGCCAGCTGAGCTGCCAGTTCTCGGTGACCGCACCGCTCACCACCGCCGATGTCGCCGCGGCCATCGGCTCCGGCGAGTTCACCTGGAGCTCCTCCGGTGCAACTTGGCAATATAGCTCTATTGCATGGTTCAAGGGCGGTGACCAGTGGAACAAGCAGGTCATCGACGCCAATCCCAGCAAGGGTCCCCTGGGCCTGTACCTGCAGGACCTCACCGGGGACGGCCGCAATGACCTGGTGGTAGGGGCCCAGGACACCTCGCTGTCCAACCTGTTCTGGTATGAGAACTCCAAGAGCGACGGCTCGGCCTGGTCGAGCGCCCGGCCGATCTCCTACCCGTTCGACGCTTACAGCGGCACGCAGACGGCGTACAGCTCTAGCAGGGGCAACGTCAACGAGGATGCTTCGGTATGGTCCTCCCGGTCGGGCGACTTCTACAACGGCTACTACACGGTCAACGAGATGTGTACCGCGCTGGCGGTCGCCGACTTCGACAACGACAACGACGCCGACGTGGTGGCCAGCTTCATTCACGTGGTCGTCTACACCACCGCTTCCAGCTCCAGTGACGCGGACTATGAGAACTCCTGGGGCATGTTCTTCAATCGCGGAGTGTACGTGTTCTGGAACGACGGCAGCGACAACTGGGCGATGACCACGCTCTACAGTACCCTGGACTGGAAGACGGCGTCGAACGCCGAGTACCAAGCCAACGGCAACTATAACCCCGCCGCTGCGGACCTCGCCGTGGGCGACTTCAACCTGGACGGCTATGATGACGTCGTGGCGGTCTACGAGGACGGCAGCACCAAGGTCTGGCTGAACATGTGGATCAAGTATGCCGGCAATAAGGACAAAGCGTTCGGCACCTCCGAGTCCATAAGGGCCCTGACCTCGATCAACGGAAACCTGCCGTGGGACCACAAGCAGATCATGCCCAAGGTGAAGGTCGCCGACATGAACGGGGACGGATACCCGGACATCGTGCGCACCGGAACCCGGTCCAATGATTACTCGGTGTACATCTTCTACACTCAGCCGGCCCTGTCCTCGGTGCCTATGCACGCGCCGACCAAGGAGTTCGCGGTCAGCCCGGTCTACCGGGCCACCACCACCGGCTCGATGGCCAACCTGCTGACCGTGAACAACCAGCGGGAGACCCTTACCGAGGTGGATGTGCTGTATGAGCCGTACAACGCCACTGGCGTAAAGTACATGCTGCTGGATACCACGCCCTCTCCAACAGCTGACATACAATCGGATAACGGCGTCTATTACCACGTCGGGCCGGGGACGACCATGGCCCTCAATGCCTTCTCGCTGCCGTTCGAGAACCTGACCACGCCGATCAAGAGCACCAGGCTGGTGGTGCAGTACTACGTCGATCCCTCCTACACCGGTACCGGCTACATCGAGTACTCGCTCAACGGCGGAAGCACCTGGACGAGCACCACCATTCAGCCCAAGGCCGCCCATACTACAGAGACGACGGCATACTTCGACCTGACCGGGGTGGGTGGCGATTCGTACTCCAGCATCACCTCCGGGCTGATGGTCAGGTTCGTGAACCCGGTCGGCTCGTCGACGGTGCACTTCGACCACGTGTGGGCGGAGGTCACCTTCATCAAGACCAGGGCGCTCGGGTGGACCTATCAGGTCCCTAACGCCCCGGCCGCCTACCAGCTGCTCACCGTGGTCGGCCGGGTCAGCGGGTCGGAGGGCTTCCAGATCCAGTACTCGGTGGACAACGAGACCTGGTTCAACCTCGGCCAGATCACCTCTATGACCGACGTGACGCTGAGCTACGATCTGACCCACACCTCCAACGCGTTCTACTACATCCGGTTCATCGACCTCGACCGGTCGGTCACCGACACCGTGAAGGACACCCTCACCCTGGACCAGCTCATCGTGAGCCACAACTCGCCCACGGTGGAGTGGAAAGGAGCGCCCTCCTTTGTTTGGAAGTCGCCAGGCAGCTACATCTCGGCGATAGCCATCGGCGACATGAAGAAGTACCTCGGGTCGAACGTGGCCAACGAGCCGAACGACATCGTGGTCGGCCTGGGCGGCAACACCGCCTCCAGCGGCAAGCTGTACATCGTGCAGCAGTCGTCCTACGGCGTCTTCTCCGCGCAGTCGCTGGACACCTCCAAGCTGGCCATCCTGTGCCCGGCCTCCGGGGCCTACGAGATCCACGGCGTGGACCTCGGGGACCTCGACGGGGACCAGGACCTGGACATCGTCCTCGTGGTCGGCGCCCAGGTAGGCCGGACCCCGGGCAGCGGGCCGTCCCTGTGGGAGTACACCAACAACAATATGATCTCCGGGACCTGGAGGTTCTCCGAGAACCCCATCAGCTCGGTGGCCGCAAAGGGCGATTCGGTGATCAACGTCACCACCGGACAGATCGACCTGACCATCCTCCTGCCCATATTCGGCATGGTGGCGATCGTCGCCTCGAGCGAGGCGGTGGGGCGCTGGAGAGGGAGGAAGAGGTAATCAGCGGCGACAGCTTCGACGTGGTGGTCTCCGGGGCGGGGCCGGCGGGAGCGCGGGCGGCGTGCCTGTGCGCCCGGGCCGGCCTGCGCACCCTATTGCTGGAGAGGGAGCCGATCCCGAGGGAGAAGTGCTGTGCCGGCGGCCTGCTGGAGCGAGCGGCCGGGCTGCTGGACGAGCCTCTGCCGGACCGGGTCATCGAGCAGGAGATCACCTCCGTCGGGATCATCCACCGGGACTTCCGGGCGGACTTCGAGCTGCCGTCGAGGGCCGCGGTCACCGTGCGCCGCTCGGTCTTCGACGCCTACCTGGCGGAGAGGGCGCAGCAGGCGGGCGCGGAGCTGTGGAGCCCCTGCTCGATCTCCAAGGTGGCGGAGCGGGACGACGGCGTGGAGATGGTGGCGGGCGGGCGCGCGGTCACGTCCAAGACGCTCATCGTGGCCGAGGGCGCCACCAGCCGGACCGCCTCCGCGCTGTTCGGCCCTTACCCGGGGAGGGACCAGGGCATGGGGATCGCCATGCGATGCACGCTGGGCCGCGATCCCGGAGGGAGGATGGAGTACCATCTGATGGGCACGCCCATCGAGCGGTTCCCCGCTCGTTTCAGATTCCCCCTCAACGGCTGGATGTTCGCCACCAAGAGAGGAGCGAACATCGGGGTGGCCGGCAAGGACATCGGCGGCGCGGAGTACCGGACCGCGCTCGACGGGCTTCGGAGGAGCATCGAGGAAAGGTACGGCGGGGCGATCGACGTTCACGTGTCGGCGCACCCCATCCCCATGGTCCCCCGGCGCCGCCTTCACACCCGGCGATGCGTGCTGGTCGGCGATGCTGCCGGCCTCGCCAGCCCGCTCTCCGGCGAGGGGATGACCAACGCCTTCCGCAGCGCGGCCCATGCCGCCGAGGCGGTGCGCGGTCTCATCGCCGCGAACCGTCCGATGGCCTCCTACCGCCGGATGGTGGGCTCGGACGTTCTGCCGGTGATCCGCGCATCGCGGGTCATCTCGCCGCAGGCCCAGTGGCTCATAGGGGTCGTGGACACTTCCACCCTCATGAGGAAGATGCACGATGACCCCGAGCTGGTCTCCACCTGCCTGGATATCTCCAAGGGGGAGAGGAGCTGGGAGGCGCTCCTCCGCCTCATCGTCCGCAAGTTCCCGTACCTGTTCTTCTCGTCGCTGACCTAAGAGAGCGCCGGGAGGAAGCGCCAGGCGGCGTACAGCATGCCCAGCAATGCGATCGCCAGCACGTATCTCGCCCGCCCGGTTCGCAGGAACACCGCCGACGCGGCGACGCCCAGCGCCGGGAAGAGGACAAGGTCCCCGAGCTCCTGGAACAGCGCCAGGGGGGTCAGGGAAGCGAGGAGGACGAGCGCGGAGACGGTCCGCTTCCCCCGTTCTATCCCGAACCTCGTGTACACCGTGTCCACCTTTCCCCTGAGGTCCTCGCGGTACCCGTCGATGTCGGTGACCATGGAGCCTACCACCAGTCCGATGAACATGTACATCCCGAGCATGAACGCCTGCGTCGTCGGCGCGGGGAACAGGAGGTCCCAGCTGTCGGGGTACACCAGCGACGGGTCCCCATGGTACAGGCGCACCGGGCTGAGAGGGGTCATGAAGCCGTAGAAGAACGCCAGGAACGCCCCGGCGCCCAGCAGCATAGGGCTCAGGATGCGCTCCTTGAACCTGAGGGGGCGGAAGGAGTACGCCGCCCCCAGCGAGAAGATCATTGCCAGCAGGAGGACGTGGCTCCAGGACAGCAGCGCGCCCATCACCAGGGACATGCCCATCAGGACCACGGACACCTCGCCCAGCTCCCGGCGGCCCACCAGGCCGGAGGCGAGGGCCCGGCCGGCGCGCTCCGGGGAATCGGCGGCGTGGTCGCTGAGGTCGTTCCACATCGTGGTCACGAGCCAGGCCAGCATGGAGCTGAGCAGGGCCAGGATGACGAAGGTCAGGTTGACCCAGTAGGGCTTCTCCAGGATGCGGTAGATGTACTCGGTGCCGGCCGACGAGGACCACCCGGCGGCGATGCCGGCAGCCACCACGCCCATGAACATCACCGTCTGCCAGGGCCGCAGGCTCATCACCAGGTCCCTCACCGCCCGGGGGTAGTTCAGGTAGGCCAGCGAGGCCAGGATGCCCAGCAGCAGCACCATGTAGTAGGAGAAGAGGAACAGGTGGAACTGGAAGTACCGGGTGACGTCGAAGCCGGGGAAGGAGGGCACGCCGCCCTCGTTGCCGACCGGGAGGTACGCCCCGGGGGTGGCCATGATGAACAGGGACATGACGGTGAACAGGACGAGCAGCGCGACCTCGACCACGATGACCGCCCGCCCGCCGACCGTGCCGAACCGCTCCCTCTTGGTCCACACCACGTAGGAGACGACGGCGAACAGCACCGCGACGATCTCCATCGCCTGCCCGGGATGGAAGGTGGAGCCGCTGAAGTGCAGGATGTAGTTCAGGAAGTCGGTCGGCGAGAAGTACGCGTAGTTGGTGGTGGAGCCGAAGACGAAGTGGTCCAGGTACGGCGGCAGGATGATGACCCAGAAGAACGAGGCGACGTAGTTCACCGCCCTCCGGACCCCTCTCCGGGAGAACGCCGACACCAGGAGCACGAGGCCGAAGAAGGTGAGGAAGTAGAACACCACATGGTGGGCGATGCTGTAGATCCAGGGATGAGGCTCGATGACGAAGGCGCGGTCCAGGAGATAGTACTCGGAGATGTCCCGCACCAGCGCGACCGCGAGGACGTAGAGGAATATGCCTATGATGGACAGCCTGTTCCTCTCGAGGCCCAGGACCAGGCGGTCTATGCCGTCGGTAAGCCTGGTCCCCAGGGGAGGGCGGTCTCGCATGCCGCGTTCATCGGCTGGCGATTATAATAAGCATCGCCGGTGAAACTCGGGCGCGGAGAACCTAACTGCACCGGCGGTCCTACGCGCTCTTCCCCGTGCCCGCTCCCAGCCTCGCCAGGACGCCGTCGCACCGCTCCACCTCGATCACTGCCAGGACGCTGCGGTAGCGGCGGGAGAGGTTGCTCAGCGCGCCGGCCATGTGCCCCTCCCGGGCGTCCTCGAGCTCCCTGAACCCGGAGAAGTTGACCCTCCGGTCCCAGCTGACGGCGAAGGCCGCGGCGCTCGAGAGATCATATTGCTTGCCCGTGGCCCGCCTGGCGAACAGGGACTCGCGGATCATGTCGGTGGTGCTGACCTTGTCGCAGTAGGCCTCGGTGTACACCTGGTCGTTCATGTCCAGGGGGACGATCGTACGGTCCTCCCGCTCGGCGATCTCCAGCGCCCGGACGAACGCCGGCGGGGGGATGCGGACCTCCCCCCAGCGCTCCAGGAACGCCTGGTAGATGATCTCCAGGTCGGACGGTTCGTAGAGATCGTAGTCCTCGCGCTTGCGCAGCGCGTCCAGCTCCTCGCGGGAGATGGAGACGGCGATGGCCTCGGGCCGAACCTCGGAGAACGCTTTCGAGACCTCGTCGGCCTCGCTCACCAGCCCCTTGACCACCGGGAGGACCGCGATCCTCGAGGTCCCGAGCTCAACGGTCCTCATCATCCTTCCTCGAATCCACCAGCTCGTAGAGGATGCACGCTTCCGCGATCTTGCGGAGCTCGTCCTTGCCGATAATCGGGGTGCCCCCGATGTTGTGCTTGGTCCTCGACTTCTCGATGAATATGACCGAGCACCGCTCCGTAACCTTGGATATGTCGGCCACGGCCATGGCCTTCTCCTTCAGCTTGGCGTCGTCCTTGCCCAGGCCGGTGAGGATGAGGATGTGCTCGTCCTTGCTCAGGGCCTCGAACGGGCAGCGGGCGGTGGGAACGATGGAGAACCCCATCCGGGCTAGCTGGTCGAAGACCTCCTGGCCGAACACGTCGG
Source organism: Methanomassiliicoccus sp. UBA6 (assembly GCA_002508545.1). Lineage (GTDB taxonomy): Archaea > Thermoplasmatota > Thermoplasmata > Methanomassiliicoccales > Methanomassiliicoccaceae > UBA6. The sequence continues at coordinate 61,254 of DAVH01000040.1, read as the reverse complement.
AAGCGCGCGCGGGCGCCTTCTCCTTCTCCCCGTGCTTCGGGGCAGAGCAGTGATGGAACGGGTTCACCGGCATGACCACCGGCTGGTTCAGGAACTCCTCCAGGCGGATGGCCACGTCGATCATCGCGCCCATGCCCCCCTCGTACATCTGGATCGTGCGGCGGGACACCCCGGCGATCTCGGCCAGCGTGCCGAGGGAGATGTTCCTCTCCTCCCGCACCTGCTTCAGGAGCTGGCTGTCGAGCTTCACGTACAGCCCGCCGGGCGCGGCGAAGATGAACGGCGGGACATCCTCCAACAGGTGGTCGGACAGCGTGGCCAACGAGATGATGGGCACCCCGAACCTCGAGTACACGATGCTCTCGTCGATGTCCCCCGAGCCGGAGCGCTCCCCGATGAGCAACGGCGAGGCTCCTAGCGCCTCGCCCAGGGTGAGCATCTCCTCGGCGTTCTCCTTGGAAAAGGCATCGACGTTGCTGAGTATCTTCACGATGAGGAGGGTATCGTCCCGCCTGGCCACCACGTCGAAGCTGATCCCCCGCATGGCCAGGGGCCTGGAGACGTTGAAGTCGGCCCTGGTCAGCACCGACCTCACCGCCTCAATCAGCTCGTCCCGCTGCACGGACCCTTATTAATTCTGAACTTCTATATGAGCGTTGCCTGTGACCGCGGTAAGGCGGCCGAGACATCTGGCGTGGTTAAAAAATAAAGAGGGTCAAGGGGTTTGGGGCCTACGCGATCTTCACCGCGCGCCCTCGCTTCTTGGGGGCGACCTTGGTCATGGTCACCTCCAGCACGCCGTTCTTGTACGACGCCTCCGCGGAGTCGGTGTCCACCGGCGCCGGCAGCTCCAGCTTCTTGGAGAACTTGCGGTCCTCCCGGTCGACGGAGATGTCCAGCAGGTGGTCCTCCACGTGGAGCTGGATGTCCTCCTTCTCCACTCCCGGCAGCTCGACGATGACCCGGATGCGGGCCTCCTCCTCGATGATGTCCGTGAGCGGCTCCCTGGCCCCCTCCTTCCCCGGGGCCTCCGGCGGCGCGTTCCCGAACTCCTCGATGTGGGGCTTCCCGTCCGGGCCGACCCGCATGGAGAACCCGTAGACGAAGGGCTGGCTCATGCTGGCGTCGATCCGTCCGCTCATGAAGCCTTCCATCAGTGCGTCCATGCGCTCGCGCATCTCCTCGAACTCCTCATCGAAGTTGCCGAAGAGATCGTCCCAGGAGGTGCGGCGTCTCCTTCTCTTGTCGTTTGCCATATTTCTCACCTCACGTACACGTAGTCCTCGGCCACCTTGGGGTACCTGCCGAGGTCGCTGCGGCTGACCGGCTTCACCTTCTCCAGGGCCTGGTTGAAGAAGGCCATGGATATCTTCGCCTCGTTCAGCTCTTCGGGCGTGATCTCCTTGTTCTTGGCCACCAGGTCGCGGATCGAGAGCATCACCGCCTCGTTGGTCAGGGCGGCGAGGTCCGCGCCGGAGTAGCCGTCGGTCCTCCTCGCCAGGTCGTCGATGTCGACATCACCGGCCAGGGGCTTCTTGGCGGTGTGGATCCTCAGGATCTGCTTCCGGCCCTCGAGGTCCGGCGCGGGGATGCGCACCAGGCGGTCGAAGCGGCCGGGACGCAGGAGCGCGGGGTCCAGCATGTCGGGGCGGTTGGTCGCGGCGATGACCACGACGTTGTGGAGGCTCTGCAGCCCGTCGATCTCCGTCAGCATCTGCGAGATGACGCGCTCGGTGACGTGGCTGTCCGCCTCCCCGCCCCNNCGCTTCGGGGCGATGGAGTCGATCTCGTCCATGAAGATGATGCACGGGGACGCCTGCCTGGCCTTGCGGAAGGTCTCCCGCACCGCCTTCTCCGATTCACCGACCCACTTGCTCAGGAACTCCGGCCCCTTGACGTTGATGAAGTTGGCCTGCGATTCCGTGGCGACGGCCTTGGCCAGCAGGGTCTTGCCGGTACCGGGGGGACCGAACAGCAGCACGCCCTTGGGGGGCGTTGCGTTCATGTGCTCGAACACCGAGGCGTACTTGAGCGGCCACTCCACCGCCTCCTGGAGCTCGCGCTTGGCCTCGGTGAGCCCGCCGATCTCCTCCCACTTGACGTTGGGGGTCTCGATGAACACCTCCCTGAGGCTGGAAGGCTGCATCTCCCTCAGCGCGGCGAAGAAGTCGTCCTTGGTGACGGTGATCCTGCTCAGCACGTCCATGGGGATCTGCTCAACGTCCAGGTCCATCTCCGGCAGGATGCGGCGCAGCGAGTGCATCGCGGCCTCCTTCGTCAGCGCCGACAGGTCCGCGCCCACGTACCCGTGGGTCAGGTCGGCCAGCGCCTCGAGCTCGACGTCCCCCTCCAAGGGCATGCCCCGGGTGTGGATCTGCAGGATGTCCAGCCGGCCCTCGCGGTTGGGCGGGTTGATCTCGATCTCCCGGTCGAAGCGGCCGGGACGGCGGATGGCGGGGTCGAGGGCGTTCGGGCGGTTGGTCGCGCCGATGACCACGACCTTGCCCCTCGCTTCCAGCCCGTCCATCAGGGACAGCAGCTGGGCGACGACGCGCCTCTCGGTCTCGCCGCTCACCTCCTCTCGCTTCGGGGCGATGGAGTCGATCTCGTCGATGAAGATGATGGTCGGGGCGTTCTCCTGGGCCTGCTTGAATATCTCGCGCAGCCGCTCCTCGCTCTCGCCGTAGAACTTGGACATGATCTCCGGTCCGCCGATGGTGACGAAGTTGGCGTTGGTCTCGCCTGCCACGGCCTTGGCCAGCAGCGTTTTCCCGGTTCCTGGGGGGCCGTGCAGCAGCACGCCCTTGGGCGCCTCCACTCCCAGCCGCTCGAACAGCTCGGGATGCTTCAGCGGAAGCTCGATCATCTCCCTGACGCGCTTGACCTCGTCCCCCAGCCCCCCGATGTCCTCGTAGGTGACCTTGGGGATGTTGGACTGCGCCTCCTTGACCGGCTTCTCGCTGATCTTCACTTCGGTGGTGCGGTGCACCAGCACCGCATCAGAGGTGGGGCTGTAGGAAACGACGATGAGGTCGATCCTCCGGCCCATGACATTGATCTGGATAACGTCGCCTCGAGTGACCGCCCGACCTTCCAGGCTCTGGCTCAGATACTCCTCGCCGCCCATGATGCGCAGCGGCTCGGTGGGCGCGAAGGTGATCTTGCGCGCCTCCTTGACAACGACCTTGCGGATGGAGACCTTCTCGTCGATGCTGGTCTGGGCGTTCCGACGGATGGTGCCGTCGATGCGGATCACGCCGCGGTTGGCGTCCTCGGGGTACCCTGGCCAGACGATGGCCACCGTCCGCTTCTTCCCCTCGATCTGGATGACGTCGCCGGCGGTGATGCCGAGCACGTCCATCACTGCTGGGTCCACTCTGGCGATGCCCCGCTCGGCGTCCTTGGACTTGGCCTCGGCGACCTTCAATACCTTTTCCGATGAATCCATGCTTCTCCCTCCTCTACTACTCTGTCAGAGCGTTTATTTAATGTCCGCTCCAGTGGGACTGCATATCGTAGGAAGGACCGGCCACGTTCATGGCGAACGCCAGGTCCGGCTCGTTTATTCTCCTGTCCGGCTCGTTGAGCGGCTTCCACCGGCGCTTGGGCACCGGGGTGCGCTCCTTGTCGGGAACCTCAGGGTTCATCTGTCCTCCAATTATTGAGTATACAACCATAAGTTGTCTACTTGGACCCAATGATTGCGCTTCTATATAAATTATTCGTTCTTGCTCACCGCAGGCGCTCCCTCACCCGCTCCTGGACCTCGCGCAGCTCGGCGCGCAGCCTGGGCAGCTCGTTCTTGGCCTCGTCGACCACGATGGAGGTGCGGCGCACCAGGTCGCGGATGCCGGCCTCGGCCTCCCTGGAGGCCGCGGTGAGCACCTGGCGGGAGGCGATCTCCACCTGGCACATGGTCCAGTCCACGGCCTTACCGGCCTCCCGGGCCAGCCGCTCGATGCGCTCCGCCAGCTCGTCCTCCGGTCTCCGGTCCGCGCTCCCGTCCATGTCACTCCTCCAGCCATTCCTTGATGTAGCGCATGACCACCTCATCGCGCAGCGACAGGTGGCGGGCGATCTCCCTGGGATCGAGGTCCGGCCGGCTGATGAACTCGTACATCGCCCTTCGTGCCTGGTAGTCGGGCAGGCCGGCGGTGAGCCTGGCGACCTCATCCATGATCCTCTCCTTCTCCTCGATCAGCTCCTCGCGCTGGCGCTGCAGGTCGAGCAGCCTGCGGTCGATCTCCTTCATGCGCTCCCGCAGCTCGCCCGCCCGCGCTTCCCGCTCCTGGTCCCTCTCGGCCTGCGTCCGTGCCGGCTCGTGCTCCCTGGTGGTCAGCTCGGCGTGGAAGATGTTCGTGCCCACATCCACCACGATGGTGAAGTTGACCGTGGGGTAGTACTTGTTGCGCATCGGGCCGCCGAGGTCGCTCTCTTCCTGGTAGCTCTTGACCAGGCCGTACGATTCCAGCACCCGCAAGTGCTTCATCACCGCCTGCTGGCTCATCCCCAGCTCCTTGGACAGCTGCAAGGGGTAGTGAGGCTCCCGGGCGAGGGCCTCCAGGATCCGTCTCCGGGCGGGGTTCTCGATCACCGAGAGGAGGGCGTCAAGTCCGACCATTTGGTTCACCTTCTGAGATATTAACTATAAGTTGTATACCTTATACAGCGCTATTGCGTAGATAAAGTCTTCCACGCCCCCTTCGCGCCGCCGGAACCTCCGCCCGGGTCGTGGAAAGGTTTTAAAGCACCGGCCGTTCTGCGAGTAGCATGCCCGGAGAGCTGGTTAAGGACAGCGTTATCATAAAGGATCAGACCGAGGCCAGCCAGATCTACAACAAGGGCTACTACGGCTACCCGATGTCCGGCGGCGGCCTGGAGATGGACCTGCTGGAGGCGGTGTACTTGGTGGAGTGCGGGCGGCTGGAGGTCCGCAGCGGGGACGAGGTCATCTCCATGGAGCGCATGGTGGCATCGGCCTCGGCCGCGCACCGCGACTTCGAGATCAAGTACATCGTGTACCGGGACCTCCGGGGCCGCGGCTACCTGGTGAAGCCGGCCGGGGAGGAGTTCGATTTTAGGGTCTTCCCTCGCGGAGGCAATCCCAACAGCGCGCAGACCAAGAGCTGGGTCTCGGCGATCTCGGAGCGCTCGGTGTTCGCCATCGCCCCGTTCATGGAGGTCATGGACCGCTCCGAGCGGACGAGGAAGGAGCTGCTCATCGCCATCGTGGACGAGGAGGGCGACATCACCTTCTACCACGCGGACCGCAGCGAGCCCAAAGGTACAGCGCTGAGGGAATGGACCGGTCCTCCGGTCCGCGCCGCGCTGCTCGAGGACCGGGTCATGGTCTTCGACGAGGTCGGGGCCCAGCGGCTGTACGACCATGGGTTCTACGGCAAGAAGCTGGGGAAGGCGCTGCAGCTCTCTCTCATCGAGGCGGCGCATCTGATGGAGAACGGTCGTCTCGAGGTGTACACCATCATCTCCGGGAGGGGAGTGAAGCTCGATCGCTTCAAGAAGCGGGCGCTGAAGTTCCAGCAGGACTTCGATCTCCGCCTGAAGGCCTACGACGACCTACGGTCCCGCGGGCTGGTGGTGAAAACGGGCTTCAAGTACGGCTCCCACTTCCGCGTCTACGAGGACGACCCCGAGCGCTCCCACGCCCGGTGGCTCGTTCACGCCGTCCCGGCGGACTACGAGACCACCTGGCCCGAGATCTCGCGGGCGGTCAGGCTCGCCCACGGCGTGAAGAAGGAGATCCTCTTCGCCCGGGTGACCGACGACCGCACGGAGTACATGCGCCTGTCGCGCGTGCGGCCTTGATCACGTAAACGCTGGCCTGCCGATCTCAGAGCGCACCGTCTGCGCCCCGGCGACGTCCGCCGGGTCGATGGCCATGGCCTCGTCCAGCAGCCTCTCCGCCTCCGCCTCGTAGCCGGTGTTCGCCAGTATCCTCGCGGCCTGGACCATGAAGTTGGTGCGCTTGCGTGGGAAGGCGGTGAGGGCTATGGCCTGGCGGTAGGCGGCCACCGCCTCCTGGGGCTGACCGTTCTTCAGCAGGGCCTCGGCCAGGCGGGCGTAGTGGACGGCCTTGGTCTCCGGCAGGGCGTTCTCCTCGGTCAGCTTCCTGAACATATCCACGGTCTTGGCCATGGAGACCGACTGCACGACCTCGGCGCCGCAGGCGGGGCAGGTGGCCATCACGTCGCTGAGCTCGCCGCCGCACCCGGCGCAGGTGCGGGGCAGCTTGGTGCCGCAGTACGGGCAGGACTGCCACCAGGTCTCCACCACCTCGTGGCAGCGGGGGCACTCGGACGCGCTCCTGACCGCGCAGCTCGCGAGGTCCGGGCGGTCCCCCTCGCACTCTTCCAGCATGAAGAAATCGGGGTGGAAGTACAGGTAGATGGTGAAAGCGACCTCTCCGATCAACCAGATGAGGTTGAGGTAGAACATCCACACGCCGAGGGAACCGGACTCCCAGAAGCCAACGATGCCGCGGCGGGTGAACACCTCGGGGAACAGCAGGTAGATGAACAGCAGCCTGGACAGCAGGGTGGCCCCTGAGGTGGTCATGATGCTCCTCCAGGAGCCCACCTCGGAGCGCCGGATCGTCCTCCCGGCCGAGAACTCCATGGTGCCCAGCAGGACCAGGAGAATGAACGCCGGAATGGCCAGTATCGGCCCCAGCTTGAACTCGATCAGGCTGACCACGGCCGCGCTCATGATCGTGATCAATCCGCCTACGGTATACCATGCGCCCATCGGCTTCAGCAAAAAGCTCTTGTCTGCCACCGTCGCACCGGGGTACTGAACTTCTCGTCGCTAGAAAAAGGTATTGAAAGAAAGCTCGCCGCCCTGCCCCCATGGGCAGGACGGAAAAGAATGAAAGGGGGAGCTTCGCCCGGCTTAAAGCTGGATCTCGATGCCCAGCTTCTCCGTCAGCTCCTTGTACCGGTTCCGGATGGTGACCTCCGTGACCCCTGCGATGTCGGCCACCTCGCGCTGCGTCCTGCGCTCGTTGCACAGGATGGAGGCGATGTAGATCGCGGCCGCGGCCACGCCGGTCGGGCCCCGCCCGGAGGTCAGCTCCTTCTTCGCCGCGTCCTTGAGGATCTCCGCGGCCTTGGACTGCACCTCGCCGCTGAGCTTGAGCTCGGAGCAGAACCTCTGCACGTAGTCCTGGGGCCTCGTGGGCATCAGCTTGAGCTTCAGCTCCCGGGTCATGAACCTGTAGGTCCTTCCGATCTCCTTACGACCGACGCGCGAGGAGTTGGCCACCTCGTCCAGCGTCCTCGGCACGTTGCACTGCCGGCACGCCGCGTACAGCGACGCCGCCACCACTCCCTCGATGCTGCGGCCGCGGATGAGGTTCTTGTTGACCGCTTTGCGGTACACCATGGCCGCGGTCTCGCGCACGTTCCTGGGCAGACCCATGGCCGAGGCCATCCGGTCCAGCTCGGACAGCGCGAACGCCAGGTTCCGCTCGGTCGCGTTGGATACCCTGATCCTGCGCTGCCACTTCCTCAGGCGGTACAGCTGGGCGCGGTTCCTGGTGGGAATGCTCTTGCCGTAGCTGTCCTTGTTCTTCCACGAGATCTCGGTCGAAAGACCCTTGTCGTGGATGGTGTAGGTCATCGGCGCGCCCGTGCGCGCCCTCTTCTCGCCCTGCTCGACGTCGAAGGCTCTCCACTCCGGTCCCTGGTCGATGAACTGGTCATCGAGAACCAGGCCGCAGTCCTCGCAGATCAGCTCGCCCCTCTCGTAATCCCTTACCAAGTGCTTGCCGCCGCACTCGGGGCACTTCTCAATCTCTTCGGTCCCTTCTCTTACCTTTGGCATAATGTCCGCCCTCCTCGACGTATACCTGCTTCCCCACAGCTGCGAGCAGGTTGCTCTTTCCTGCCGGATCGACCATGATGTACGGTGAGTCCACAGGGCCGAACACCCTTCTAACATAGCCCAGCGGCTTGCTGCGGTTGTCCAGCACCCTGTCCCGGGGCGCAGGCGCATGCGTGCCTCGCACGATGAGCCTGCCGTCAAAACCAATGTCTTGGATAACGCCCAAAAGTTTCATCATTCACCAGCGGGTCCGTAGACCGGCATGTTCAAGTACATTGGGAATCGAGTATTTATACTTTACGATAGGTTTTTTATTTTTTTGTTGTCCGAACGGCGACGTCTCCCCCGCGCTGGAACGCCTGAAGGTGAAAACGATTTTAACCGCCTCCACCATGGCACGGGCATGGAGATATCCAGGGACCATCCCCGCTACCGCTCGCTGGTGGTGCGGGAGCGGATGTCCGAGCTGGTCAGGCAAGGCGTGGTGGCGCCCACCGGCCTCATCGCTCACGGCCGGGGAGAGGCGTTCGACTACATGCTCGGCGAGAGGACCACCGACGCGGCCGCTCTGGCCGAGCTCGCGGTGGCGGCCTGGCTGCTGGAGGCCCGCCGCCCGGTGATCACCATCAACGGCAACGCTGCGGGCCTGTGCGCCGAGGGCCTGCTCTCGCTCGCCCGGGCGGTGCCGGCGAAGGTCGAGGTGAACCTGTTCCATCGTTCTCCGGAGAGGGTGGAGAAGGTCGTCTCGTACCTCGAGAGCCTCGGAGGCAGGGATATCCTCGGCCGGGTGCAGAGCTCGCGCCTGGAGGGCATCGCCTCGGACCGGGCGATGTGCTGCACCGAAGGGATCTATGAGGCGGACGTGGTCCTGATCCCGCTGGAGGACGGGGACCGCGCCGGGGCGCTGGTGAAGGCCGGGAAGACCGTGCTGGCGATCGACCTCAACCCGCTGTCGAGGACGGCGGTGGAGTCGCACGTCACCGTGGTCGACGAGCTCACCCGGGCGGTGCCCAACATCGAGAAAGCGGTCCGCGAGCTGAGGGACGACCCCGAGGGAAGGAAGAAGCTGATACAGGAGTTCGACAACGCCCGCAACCTGAGGCTGTCCAGGGAGGCGATGTGCCGCACCCTGGGCCTCGACCCGGACGGCGGGCGCGCCTGACGGCCGCCCATACTCGCCTGACCTGAGGTGTGGCCGGGCTGGCGGTACACTTTATTAGGAGGCGGTCCAATCCACGCCCGGTGTTCCATTGGATGAGCTGATAGAGAAGGGCATCAGGCGGCTGGAGTGGGCACGGGCGCACATGGGGGTGCTAGGGGACATCCGCTCCCGCCTGGTAAAGGAGAGGACGCTGGAAGGGGTCAAGGTGGGCATGGCGCTGCACGTGGAGGCGAAGACCGGCATCCTCGCCCTCACCATCGCCGAGGCCGGGGCCGATGTACGTCTGGCCAGCTGCAATCCCCTGTCCACCGATGACTCGGTGGCGATGGCGCTCAAGCACCACTACGGCTTGGACACCTACGCCAAGAAGGGCGAGAGCAACGACGAGTACTACGCCAACCTGAACGCGGTGCTCGACATGCGGCCGGACTTCGTCATCGACGACGGTGCGGACCTGATCACGATATTGCACACCACCCGCAGGGACCTGCTGCCCAACGTCAAGGGCGGCAACGAGGAGACGACGACCGGCGTGGTCCGCTTGCGCTCCATGGCCGCCGAGGGGAAGCTGGAGTTCCCGGTGATCTCGGTCAACGACGCCCACATGAAGTTCATGTTCGACAACCGCTACGGCACCGGGCAATCGACCTTCGACGGGTTCATGAACGCGACCAACCTGCTCATCGCCGGCAAGCGCCTGGTCGTGGCGGGCTACGGATGGTGCGGGCGGGGCATAGCCATGCGGGCCAAGGGCCTGGGGGCGAACGTCATCGTCACCGAGGTCGATCCCATCCGGGCGATCGAGGCCCGCATGGACGGCTACGAGGTCATGCCCATGATCGAGGCGGCCAAGCTCGCGGACATCATCATCTGCGCTACCGGCAACAAGGACATCATCCGCCGGGAGCACCTCGAGGTCCTCAAGGACGGCTGCGTCATGGGCAACTCCGGACACTTCGACAACGAGATCTCCAAGCCCGGGCTGGAGGCGATGGCCGGGAAGGGGGTCCGCGTCCGCGAGTCCGTTGACCAGTACACCTTCAAGGACGGCCGCAAGGCCTACCTCATCGCCGAGGGCCGGCTGATGAACCTCGCCGCCGGGCAGGGGCATCCGGTGGAGATCATGGACATGAGCTTCGCCATCCAGGCGCTGTCGCTCGAGCACCTGGTGAAGAACTACGCCTCCCTCGCCCCCAAGGTGCACAACGTCCCGGAGGAGCTGGACCAGCAGGTCGCGCGCACCAAGCTCAAGGTGATGGGGATCGAGATCGACGAGCTGACCGAGGAGCAGAGGAAGTACCTCTGCGGCTGGCAAGAGGGCACATGAGACCCTTCCTCACGGTGTACGGCCACGTGTGCCTGGACCAGATACTCTCGCTGGCGAAGTTCCCCGAGCCGAACACCTCGGTGGACATCCGGGAGAAGCACCGCTACTTCGGGGGCACCGGCGCCAACGTCGCCACCGCCGCCGCGGCGCTGGGCGTCCCGACCGCGCTGGTCTCGTACGTCGGTCCGGACCTTCCGTCCGACTTCCGGCAGTTCATGGAATCGAAGGGCGTCGACCTCTCCGAGGTCGTCACTGTCGAGGGGTACGAGACCTCGACGGTCATAGTGGTCACCGACGCCAGCGAGGCCCAGATCGCCTACGTGTACCAGGGGCCGATGCGGGACATGGGCGACTTCGAGCTCAAGCTGGAGTCGGCGAGGCGGTCCAGGTTCGTGCACATCTCCACCGGGCGGCCGGAGTACTACCTGCCGGTGATGCTCGAGTGCAGGAGGTTGGAGAAGGACATATCGTTCGATCCGGCGCAGGAGATCCACCGCATCTGGGACCGCGAGACCTTCCGCCGGGCGCTGCCCCTGTCGAACAGGCTGTTCGGCAACAGCATCGAGCTGCGCACCGCCCTCAAGTACATGGACGCCAGCGGCCCGGAGGCCCTCCTCGCGCACGTCCCGGAGGTCATCACCACCCGGGGGAAGGACGGCGTTCTGGTGTTCACCGGCCACGGCTCGTGGACGGTCCCGGCCGCCAGGCCGTCGAAGGTGGTCGACCCCACCGGCGCGGGGGATGCCTTCCGGGCCGGCTTCTACGCCGGCCGCTACTACGGGCACGGGCTGCTGGAATCGGCGGCCTACGGCAACGCCGCGGCATCGTTCGTCCTCGAGGCCTCTGGGGCCGTGACCAACCTGCCCACATGGGAGATGGTGGAGGAGCGGGCGGAGAGCATCCTCGAGGCCCTGCCGAAGTGACCGGATGGCCATAGCCGGCAATAGCCAGTAAAAATTTTCCGGTCGAAACATTTATTATTGCACATAAACTAATGGGTCAGCAGGTGAGAGTTTGGCAGTGGGGTTCGTTTTGATAAGCACGGCACCGGCCAAGGAGCACGAGGTCTACAATGAGCTCCTTAAGGTCAAGGAGGTCGTGGAGCTCCATCCCCTCTTCGGGGAGTTCGACCTGATCGCCAAGATCGAGGCCGAGGACTTCAACCGCCTCGGCCAGGTGGTGGTCGATCATATTAGGACGATCCCCGGGGTCATAGACACCAAGACGCTCACAGGCATTAAGTTCTGAAATGGGTGAAAAAATGCAACTGATGGAATTCCTGACCATACTTCTGATGACTTTGGGCCTCTTCCTTGTCCTGGCCGGAGTGTTCACCGCTTACTTCGGGAGCGGCAAGAGCCGCACCATCGGTGTTGTTCTCCTTGTTGTCGGCCTGCTCATCGCCATCATCTGGGTCGGCCTGCGCCTCATGGACCCGACCTCGACCGGGCTGATCAACGTCAGCATAATCGACACCATCTGGGTGGCCTTCCTGTACATCCTGGCGGCCCTGATCGGTGCCCTGATCGCCATCGGGGTCTTCCTGCTGGCCATCATGAAGTCCTGAACAAGGACCAAAACCCCTTCCATCACAACCTTTTTTATCAGGTCTCTCTTTGCTTGGCACATGCCTCGCGTCCTTATCGTCCTGGGCAGCAAGAGCGATGCGCCCGTGGCCAAGAAAGCCTCCGATGTGCTGAAGGAGTTCGGTGTCAGCTCGCAGACCGTAGTCGCTTCCGCTCATCGCACCCCGGACCGGGTCAGGGAGCTGGTCGCCGGCAGCGATGCCGAGGTGTTCATCGCCATCGCAGGTCTTTCGGCCGCGTTGCCGGGGGCGGTGGCAGCGGCCACGGTAAGGCCGGTGATCGGAGTGCCGGTCAGCGGCAAGGTCAACCTCGACTCGATCCTCTCCATCGTGCAGATGCCCTCGGGGATCCCGGTGGCGGGGGTCGGCCTGGACCGCGGGGACAACGCCGCGCTGCTGGCGCTGCAGATACTGGGGCTGAAGGACGAAGGCATCATGGGCCGGCTGGAGAAGCACCGCCGGGACATGGCCGAGGCGGTGGAGCGCGATTCCGAGGAGGTGGGCAAGGATGTTCAATGCTGAGAGGTTCGTCAACGAGCAGATCGAGGAGATGAGGTCCAAGATCAAGGGGAAGGCGATCATCGCCTGCTCCGGAGGTGTGGACAGCACCGTGGCCGCCGTCCTGGCGTCCCGGGCGGTGGGCGACCGCCTCCTCACGGTGTACGTGAACAACGGCTTCATGCGCAAGGGCGAGACGGAGGCGGTCGGGAAGATGTTCGACACCCTCGGGGTGAACTACCGCCTCGTGGACGCGAGCGAGGAGTTCTTCGCCGCCATGAAGGGCGTCACCGACCCGGAGAGGAAGCGCAAGATCATCGGCGAGCGGTTCATCCGCGTCTTCGAGCGCACCGCCAAGGAGTTCGGCGCCAAGTACCTCGTGCAGGGGACCATCGCCCCGGACTGGATCGAGAGCGGGGACGGCGTGCGCGACGTCATCAAGAGCCACCACAACGTCGGCGGCCTGCCCAAGGACATGGACATGGAGCTCGTGGAGCCGCTCAGGGACCTGTACAAGGACGAGGTCAGGGTGGTCGCGCGCTACCTCAACGTACAGGTGGCGGAGCGGCAACCGTTCCCCGGCCCGGCGCTTGCGATCCGCGTTCTAGGCGAGGTGACCCCCGAGTCCGTCGAGATCGTCAGGGAGGCTTGCGCCATCGTGGAGGAGGAGATCGAGCGCGCGTCCGCCGCCGGCAAGATGACTAGGCCGTGGCAGTACTTCGCCGTCCTGCTGCCCTGCCAATCAGTGGGCGTGCAGGGCGATAACCGCGCCTACGGCCGCACGATCGCGGTGCGCTCCGTGGAGTCGATCGACGGCATGAGCGCGGCGTACTCGCGCATCCCGCACGAGGTCCTGGAGCGCATCTCGGTGCGCATCACCAACGAGATGAAGAGCGACGTCAACCGGGTGGTATACGATATCACGAACAAGCCCCCGGCCACGGTCGAGTGGGAATGAGTATATAAATATAAAAAAAGTTTATTCAATCAGTTCCTCGACCTCGCCCAGCGTCTTGACGGTGTGGTCGGGGACGACCCCTTCCGCCTGCGGGCAGAACGCCGAGCACTTCAGCACTGCCTTTATGCCGACGCCCTTGGCCCCCTTGATGTCCTGGGCCAGCGAGTTCCCGACGTACATCGCCTCCGAGGCGTCGACCCCGAGGTTCGAGAGCGCGATCTTGAACACCTTGGGGTGCGGCTTGCGGAGCCCGACGTCGGTGCTGAACACGTAATCGTCGAAGTAGGCGTCCAGTCCGAAGTGCCTGATGTCCCTCATCGGGAACTCGGACGGCAGACCCCACGCCACGTCCGAGATCAGCCCGATGCTCAGCCCTCGCTCCTTGATCGAGGAGAGAAGCTCGACCGCGCCCTGGACCAGGCGGCGGTCCTCGAGCAGCACCCCGTAGAACACCTCCAGGCTCCTCTGCAGGTTGTCCTCGTCCAGACAGCTGTAGCGGTCCAGGCACTCCCCCAGGAGGTCGGCCAGCGGCACCTCGATGTACCGGTCGTACTTCATCGACCTGGCATGGCGCAGCCGCTCCCCGAGGTACGCGGTGAACTGCTCGCGGTCCACCGACGGCGACGACTCGCGCACGATATCATAGATGCCGGCGACGCCACGCTCCTCCGGGCCCTTCCAGTCGCAGTAATAGTCGATGAGCGTGTGCCCCAGGTCGAACAGTACCGCCTTCATCGTCCAGCACAACGGCGGGCGTGTTAATAAATGTGGTTTTTTTCCCGACGTTCCCAGCGAATGAGAGTATTTATCTAACCGCGCGTGTTCACAATCCCGTATGCGCGTGTACGTCGTGGACAACGGCGGCCAATGGACCCACCGCGAGTGGCGGGTGCTCAAGTACCTTGACGTGGAAACGAAGATCATACCGAACAACACGCCCTTCGACGATCTGGACGTCGACGCCCTGGTGCTCTCTGGAGGCTCCCCGCACGTCGCCGACGAGAACGAGAAGATGGGCCGCAACGGCGAGTACCTCGACCGTGCCGACTTTCCCATCCTCGGCATATGTGCCGGCTTCCACTTCATGACCAACCACTTCGGCGGGAGGACCGCCCCGGCCGGGAAGCCGGAGTTCGGGAAGGCCACGCTGATCGTGGACAAGGAGAACGACATCTTTCTCGGGCTGCCGCGAGAGTTCGTGGTCTGGCAGAGCCACAACGACGAGGTGGTGAAGGTGCCAGAGAACATCGAGATCCTCGCGCACACCGTCGACTGCCCGGTGGAGGCGATCAAGGTGAAGGGAAAACCGTTCTACGGACTCCAGTTCCATCCGGAGGTGGAGAACACCGAGCACGGCTCGGAGATCTTCCAGAACTTCCTCAAGGTGGTCGAGGAGTGGCACCGCTGAGCCCCGATGACCTTGAGCTGCTGAAGGAAGCGCTGGACATCAAGCTGCGCAAGGAGGAGGTCGAGCACGCGCTCGGCCGCGTCCTCAGGAACAAGGGCCTCGGATACGACCGCTACGTCCATATCACGTCGGAAGTGAGAGCGTCCCGCCAGAAGGGCGAGAGCACCGAGGCCTGCGCCCGGCGGCTCACCGCAGGATCGTGAGCAGGAAGAGGACGAGAACGATCACGGACAGCACGGCCAGCAGCAAGATCGCCTTCCGCCCTCTCAGCATCCCGGCCGAGCCGATGATTATGGGTATCGGGCCTATGAGGATGACCCCGCCCCACTCCTTCTTCGTACCTTTATGCGCGTTCACCGTGTCCACGCGCCCCAAGGACCTGAGGAGGGAGAGGAACACCAGCGCCATGCCTGCGAAGATCGAGAGGAAGGCGGTCACCGCCAGCGGGCCCGTGCCGTAGATCACCGGGATGATGAGCACCAGCGCGAAGGACACCTGGCCCTCCAGTGCCGCCCAGGCCATTATGAGGATGCCCGCCAGGATCAGCGCCTCGCCGGTCAGCCTCATCGCGCGGTAGCGGTCCATGGTCCCTCCATGTTCCCCGGGCGATATGTCCCTGCCGGTCAGTCCGCGCGCATGATCACCGGCGTGGAGGGCGTGAGGTCCAGTGCCGGGGACGAGGGCTCCTCGAAGGTGATGGTGATCTTCGCCCCGTCCTCCCACATGCTGGAGACGTACAGCACGCCGCCACGGATGTCGAAGCCGGAGCCCATGATCCGGGCGCCGTCGAGATCGGCCAGCGCCCCGGTGCTCGACCTCAGCGTGCGGCCGCCGTCCTTCACCGTGACGTCCTTGACCTCCCTGCCCTCGAGGTCGATGGCGATGGTGACCGGCACCCTCCAGTAGCCTGCCGTAGTGGGGTCGGCGCGGCTCACGTTGTACGCCCAGGTCGCCGCGCTCGAGCTGCCGGCATCGAAGGTCAGGCCGGTGGACCACCGGCCGTGGATGTAGCTCGCCACCTCCCCATCGGTCGCTTTCCAGTTCTCCAATGTGTAGTTGGTCTTGGGGTCATCGATCCATTGCAGCAGCTCCGGGATGGCGATGGCCTGGTTGGGATGCCCGTACACGCGCAGGACGCCGTGGTTCTCCGCCACGCTGCTCACCAGCCCGAAGGCGCTGCTCCAGCTCCACTTCACGTCCCAGCTCAGCAGGCGGGCCGCGTCCATGAGGTCGATCGGCCGGTAGGGGTGCCATCCAGCGCCGGATCCCTGGTATCCCCCGGGGTCGTACCACGAGCCCAGCTGGGTGTGGTTGCCTGGGGAGCCCGCCTCCTTGTCCGAGGAGCGCCCGTCGATGCGTATCCCCGCCTGGTACAGCGCGTACAGCTGCTGGTAGGTGGCCTTGTTGCCGGGGTTGGCCATGGAGATGTAGGTGTCTCCCCGCCCTCCGTTGGAGGGGGCGTCCCACCGGCTGGCGTAGCTGTAGTTCCCCTTCAGGAACTGCACTCCTTCGGCGGCCTGGCTCACCGCGTCCTTCCAGAACTTCACCGCCCCGCCCTGCCAGTCGTGGGGGTAGTGGAGGCCGATCTCCAGGTAAGGATAGCTCATCGTCTGGCTCGATGATCCCGCGGCGTACATGACGTAGGCGGTAAGGGGATGCTCGTAACCGCTGTACCTGGCCAGGGCGCTTTCCGGTCCCAAGCAGTCATCGATGCCGAACACGCTGACCCAGTCCCACCCGTTCCACCACTCGCTGACGTGGGCGTGAGGGGCCGAGGCCACCATGGTCAGCTCCATGGTGTCGCTCAGCACCACCCCGTCAAGGGTGACGGTGTAGGGAACGCCCCTCCCCCACTGCACGCTCGTCTCGAGGTCCGCCTCGTACCGGCCGGTGGTGCCGTTGAACGCGGCAGCGCTGCCCCCGATGGTGACCTCGGCGCCCGGGTGTGCGCCCGCCAGCGTACCGAGGATCGGGGTCCGGCCCTCAAGGGCGTACTCATAGAGGGGACCGGCCAGGGGATACGGCGCGGTGGCGCCGCGGCAGGCGAGGGCATCGACGATCCACGCCCCGCTGTGGGTGTCCATCATCCACGGCACGGCGGGGTCGGGGCTCGGGACCACCAGCACCGTGGAGGAGGTGCTGAGCACCAGCTGCGCCGGGCCTCCCCAGCCCGACGGCATGCTCACCGAGGCCTGCCCGACCATCGTCCCCGAGGTGTGGAGGACCGTCACCGTGCAGTTATCGCCCTCGATGTGCTGGAACGACACCAGGTAACGCTCCGGGGCGAACCCTTCGCTCGGTCCCCTCACGGTAGCGGAGGGGATCATGGCGTCGCTGAAGTAGGTGGCGCGCCCGGCACTGGGGTCCCGCAGCCGCACGTAGTTGCTGCCCGGCGTGCCGTAGGAGAGGTCCACCGAGGCCAGCGCGCTACCCTGGCGGTCGATCAGCGTGGCGGTCAGTCCGATCTGCTGCACTCCCTGGGCGGGGTCCAGGGCGTCCCCGGCCTGGGGGGCGTAGCACTCGAAGGAGATGTTCCATCCCTCCCCCTGTACGGTGGGGGTGTACCGCAGCAGCACCGCGTTGCTGACGCTGGAGCGCATCATGCACCACACCTCCCCGCCGAGGACCACGCTCTCGGTGGCCGAGGTCTGGTGGAAAGAGACCTGGTTATGATAGTTCAGCGTCCCGGAGGCCGCTCCGGCAAAGGTCTCCACGCTGCCCCAGCGGTCCTCGTCCCTCACCTCCCCGGCAGGGATGACCACGAGATCGACCCACGCCCTCACGGTCCGGCGGTCCTCGATCGCCGGCGTGCCTCCCCTGCCCTGGGAGAAGAGCACCAGAACGCTCAGGCCGGAGATCACCAGCAGCGCCACTATTATGACTGCCAGCACCTTGCGGTTCACCGAAAAGGCCCCTCCTCAGGGGGCTAGGCGATTTATATAATTAAAGGATGCTTCGCCCACCCCGGCCATCGGGAACGGGCGGCGAGAACGCTGAGAAAAGACCGTCCGGAAACGTATTTATGACCCCAGCATGATGGGGGCCAAGGTGCATCATCTACGTCCTTGGCCAAGCTGATCGCCGAGATCCTACATGCCCGTGATTTCGAGGTGGTCGAACGGGAGGACCACATGCTGGCCCGAAAGGACGGCAGGGAGATAGTCTTCCTTCTCATGAATACCGTGGACCGGGCCTCGGCCGACGCCTTCCTCGCCAAGTTCAAGAGCAATCCCTGCAAGAAGGTGATCGCCACCCTCGAGACCATCCCTCCGGCGTTCCTGGACAACCTGGACCGCTCGGTGACGGTGTGGGACCGCGGCGCCCTGGAGCACGAGATCGGGCGGACGCGCATCGAGCGGGTGGTGGGCGACCGGGACCATGGCCTGGTCGACGAGCTGGTGGCCGATGATTTTCCCAAGCTGGTATCGCCCGAGCTGCTGGAGGACGTCAGGGACGCCTCGGTGGGAGAGCGCATCGTGCGGCCGGTGCTGGGCATCGAGGACATCCGCGAGCTGTCGCGCAAGACCGTCTCCGGTTTCCGCTACCGCCTGGAGCTCGTTCCCCACTATGTCTACGGCTACCTCTGCCCGCTGTTCATGGGCGAGGAGAAGGTCGGCGTGGAGCGCGGGATGCTGTCGGTGAACGCCCTCACCCACAAGGTCGAGTCGTGGAACGATAGGACCGAGGTCGTGTACGCGCTGGAGGTGAGCCACCGTACCCTTGAACCGGCGATCACCACCGAGGACGCCCGGCGGGTGGCCAAGCGCGAGCTGGTGAGGGTGAACGCCTACGACAAGGAGATCATCCGCGAGGAGAACCACGTCACCATCACCGAGAAGCGGAAGGTCGCCCCGCGCGAGGAGGACATCCAGCTGGAGGACCGCGGGGTGTTCTACATCCCCATATGGTGCGTGGAGGGCGTGCACGGCATCATCATCGTCAACGCCAGCTCGGGCAAGATCGTCAGCGAGGACTACTATCGGCTGTGAGCGCGGAGGCGCTCCATGGTCCTCTCGATGCGGTCCCAGTGGGTGCCCTTCCAGTAGATCTTGCCGCACCTCGGGCAGACGAAGAACTCGTCGCGGAGCTCCAGCACCCTCTCCGGCACCCTGCCGGCGACGGCGTCCGCGCCGGCGGCCTCCAGCTCGGCGTTGCAGACGGTGCATCGGGTCATGGGGTTGTCCGCTTCCAATCCGAAGGCGGACACCACCTGCTCCAGCTGCTCGTCCAGCACCACGCTGGTGATGAGAAGCGCTCTGCTCCCGGCCCGCTCCGCCAGCTGGCGGTCCCGGGTGAGCAGCACCCGGTCCTCGACGCTGGCGAGCTCAAGCAGCTCGCGGTCCAGGAGGCCCCGGCCGTACTCGGTATCGTAGCCCATCATCCTGAGCCACCGGGCCAGGGTCCCCAGCATCTCGTCGGCGAGGAACCTAGGACGGTCCATGGCCGACCTCGTAGGTGAGCAGCACGCCGTCCCCCAGCCGCTCGAATCCCAGCAGGCGGAGGCGCACCGCGCCGCCGTCCGGAAAGCCGTCCCCGTCGGCCGGCGTCGGCGAGCCTCGGCCGCCGACGATCATGCTGCCCACGAACACCATGTAGCGGTCCACCAGCCCGCTCTCGAAGAACGAGAAGATCGTCTCCCCGCCCCCCTCGACCATAAGCGAACGGACTCCCCTCTCGTAGAGCGAGGACAGCACCTGCTCGAGGTCGATGCGGTCCGTCCCGGCGCGCAGCACCTCTCCCTTTGCCCAGGTCCGCTGGCACCCCTCGCTGGTGACGATGAGCGTCCGCGCTCTGTCATCGAGGACCTTCGCGTCGTCCGGGGTCCGGCCGCAGGGGTCGAGGACGACCCTCAGGGGGTTGCGCTCCGGGGGCAGGCCCTTCACCGTAAGGTGCGGGTCATCCGCCAGCACCGTCCCCACGCCGACGAGGATGGCGTCCGAGGACGTCCTCAGCTCTTTCACCCGCTGGAGGTCCTCCGGCGACGAGATGCGCAGCTGCCTGCGGGACCGCCCCGCGATCTTCCCGTCTGCGGTCATGGCGCAGTTCACCGTCACCGTCGGCCTCATGCGCCTGAATACGGGGCCCGAGGGTATAATTTTTCCTTAACTCCCGGCCGAACAGGGCGGGCTCCCTGCCTTGATGTCGAGGCCGGCGGAGACCGAGCGAGAGGGCGCTGAGGCTCCAAATCCAAGAGGTCGGCAGGAGGCCCGCCATCCGCCGTCCACGCGCCGGCGTGTGGGCGTGCTCAAGGCCGATCAAGGCGATGAATGATGGCAGCGCCAAGCGGGCGCCCATCGAACACCTTTTATTATGATGGGGCTGGAATCGAAAAAGCATGAGCTACATCAAGATTGTCGAGATCGAGGAGATGAACCTCCGCGGGGCGTACGTGCTGGACGGCTTCCCGTCGATCGGGCTGGTGGGCTCCATCGTCGCCAACTACGTCGTCAGCGCCCTGGGGCTGCGGCAGATCGCGGTGGTGGACTCGGACACCTTCCCGGCGGTGTCCATGATCAAGAACGGCATCCCCAACAGCCCGGTGCGGCTGTATGCGGGCGACGTCGGCAGCAACGGCGACCGCCTGGTGGTCTTCGTCTCCGAGTTCCAGCCTCCCCCGCACATCATCAAGGACCTGGGGAAGACGATCATGGACTGGGTCGAGGACCACAAGTGCCGCATGATCATCTCTCCCGAGGGCATAAGCACCAAGCAGAGCGGCCGGCCGCCCAACCCCGACGGCACCGGCCGGGTGCTGGGGGTCGGCTCGACGCCGGAGGCGAGGGAGCTGCTGAAGAGCAACGAGGTGGACATCTTCGAGGGCGGGGTCATCGTCGGCCTCTCCGGCGTGCTGCTCAACGAGGGGGTCAACCGCATCTTCGACGTCATCACCATCCTGTCGGAGGCGAGCAGCGAGTTCCCCGACGCCCGCGCCGCCGCCGCGGTCACCCGGACGATCAACCGCCTGGTGCTGAAGGACTCGCTGGACATCGGGCCCCTGGTCAAGGAGGCCGAGGCCATCGAGAGCAGCCTCAAGGACATGTACGAGAAGGCGGGAAAGGAGGACGAGCTCCGGAAGGTCACCGCTCCGGGGATGTACGGCTAGGCAGCACCTCGATCACCGTGCCCTCTTCTTCCTCCACCTCTTTGAACTCGACGTCCAGGAACCGGCGGAGCAGCCACATCTGGGTGCGGAGGTGCCCGGTGACCTCCCGGACCCGGAAGACCGAGGGGCTGCTGGCCAGGGCCATGTAGGGCAGCAGCTGATCGGCGGCGTGGATGTCCAGCGTGCCCGGGCCCTCCATCTCCTCCTTGAGGTTCCTCCCGGCCTCCTCGCCGACCCTCTCCGCCGGCACGCCCTTCTTGCCCAGCGCGTCGGCGCCCAGCACGGTGTGCCGGTACCTCGCGTACAGCGCCGTGCCGGCGCCGGTGGAGTGCCCGGCGGTGCGGTGCACCCGCAGCCTGAGCTCGTGCTCCACCAGCGCCTGCCGGACGGCGTCCTCCATGCGGTGGGCGACGTGATCGGGCAGGTTCTGAGCGAAGCACTCCCCGCCCACCTCCTCCAGCCGGCCGCGCTCCCTGAGGGACAGCGGGGCCAGCCCGGCGCAGGGCGCGATGTACGCCTTCACCGTCCCGCCTCCCTGGGGATAGAACCCCCGGGCCACCAGCTCCGTCTGGACGTCGTAGCCCATCCTGCCCAGGAGGGGCAGCAGAACGTTGGCGTAGTAGTCGATGGGCGGGGACATCTGCACGTTGGTCCCCCCGCGCACCTCCAGCTCGGTGGTGGTGGGCGCGCGCAGCGAGGCCAGGAGGCAGGACTGCAGCACCAGGGTGATGCTCCCGGCGGTGCCGACATCCAGCTGGTAGCTGCCGCCCAGGACCTTGCCGGGGCGGAAGGTGATCGAGGTCGAGCCGACGTACCCGCCCTCGACGTCCCCGTCGCACAGCGTGGCGACGCCCATGACCGCCGTGAGGTGCTGCGCCGCCATGCCTGGCTTGCCCCTCTTGGCCCGGATGTTGGTGATGGTGATCTCCTTGCCGGTCAGCGCCGAAAGCGCCACCGAGCAGCGCAGTATCTGGCCTCCGCCCTCGCCGTAAGAACCGTCAATGTCCATCGTTCCTCAACTCGCAGCTCTCGTCCTTACCTCTCAGCCTCCAGATTATCTTTTTGATGGCCTCGTTGGCCGCCAGCCCGATGAAGGCCAGGGGAACGATGTACAGCCACTCGAGGCCCAGGGGCACGGTGCGGAACGCCGTGCCAAGGGGCGGGAGGTACACCACTGCCAGCTGCAGGGCGAGGGAGAGCAGGAACGCGAACACCAGCTGGGGGTTGCCCCTCAGCCCCTTCTCCAGCACCGAGCGCTCGGAGCGGAAGGAGAACACCATGAGCAGCTGGGTGAGGACGAGCGTGCAGAACACCACCGTCCGGGCGCGGGCCGGGTCGCCGTCCGTGGAGAAGCTCAGCTGGAACGCCACCAGGCCGGACACCGCCATCGCCGCGCTGAGCACCAGGATGCGATAGGCCATGTCCCTGGTCACAGGGCCCTCCCGGGGGTCGCGGGGGCAGCGCTTCATGACCGCCGGGTCGGTGCGCTCCAGGCCCAGGGCCAGTGCCGGGAAGCTGTCCGTGACCAGGTTTACCCAGAGGATCTGGATCGGGAGGAGGAAGGGCAGCAGCTCGGGCTCGGTGAACAGCACCGTGGCCGTGAAGATCAGAGCGATCTCGCCCCCGTTGCAGGACAGCAGGAACGCCACGAACCGGCGGATGTTGTCGTAGATGCCCCGCCCCTCCTCCACCGCGCCGGCGATGGAGGCGAAGTTGTCGTCGGTAAGCACGATGTCCGCCGCCTCCTTGGCGACATCGGTGCCGGTGATGCCCATAGCCACCCCGATGTCCGCCCGCTGCAGCGCCGGGGCATCGTTCACCCCGTCGCCGGTCATCGCCACCACCTCGCCGTTGGCCTGCAGTGCCTCCACGATGCCGACCTTGTGCTCCGGCGAAACGCGAGCGAACACGCTGGCCTCCTTGACCCGGGATGCCAGCTCCTCAGGGGCCATGCTGTCCATCTCCCGGCCGGAGATCGCCGGCGTGGTGCCGTCCCCGATCCCCATCTGCTGAGCGATGGCCTCGGCGGTGCGCTCGTGGTCCCCGGTGATCATGATGACCCGGATGCCGGCGGAGCGGCAGCGGGCGATGGCGTCGATCGCGTCCGGGCGGGGGGAGTCGATCATCCCCACCAGGCCGAGGAAGGTCGTTCCCTCCGAGGTGATGTCGTCGTCCAGTCCCGCGCTCATCGACAGCGCGAGCACCCGCAGCGCTCGCCCGGCCATCTCCCGGTCCTTCTGCGCGATGGCGTCGCGCATCCCTTTTTCCAGGGGAACGGTCCGTCCGTCGACCATGGCGGTGGCGCACAGCGGCAGCACGCTCTCCGCCGCTCCCTTGGTGAACGCGTACCGCTTGCCCTCGCGCAGGTGCACGGTGGTCATCCGCTTGCTCTCCGAGTCGAAGGGTATCTCGTCCACCCGAGGGAACTCGGCCCTCAGCGCCTCGATGTCCACGCCGGCCTTCATGGCGAGGACCAGCAGGGTCCCCTCGGTGGTGTCCCCCGCGACCGACCAGGCACCGTCGTTGACCAGCCGGGCGTCGTTGCACAGCGCTCCGGCCCTCAACAGCCAGGTCAGCTCGTCGTCGGCCGCCGCCTTCTTGGGGTCCCGGAGCTCCCCTCTCGGCTCGTACCCTTGCCCCGTGACCTCCACGGTCCGATCGACCAGGGCGACCTCGGTCACGCTCATCTCCCCGGTGGTCAGTGTTCCGGTCTTGTCGGTGCAGANNGGCAGGGAGCGCACGACGGCGTTCCTCCTTGCCATGCGCGCGAGGCCCAAAGCCAGGCAGACCGTGACCACCGCCGGGAGGCCCTCCGGTATCGCCGCCACCGCCAGCGACACCGAGGTCAGGAACATCTCCAGCAGCTCCACCGACCTGAGCAGTCCGATGATGAAGACCGCCACGGCGATCACCAGCACGGCCACGCCCAGCTGGCCGCTGAGCCGGGCGAGCTTCTTCTGCAGGGGCGTCCTCTCCTTGCCCCCGCCGACCAGCCCGGCGATCTTGCCCAGCTCGGTGTCCATGCCTGTGGCCACCACCACCGCCCGGCCGCGGCCCCGTCCCACCACCGTGCCCGACAGCGCCATGTTGGACCGGTCGCCCAGCGGCGCGTCCTCGGGTACCGTGATGCCGGCGTCCTTGCCCACCGGCGTCGATTCCCCGGTCAAGGACGCCTCCACCGTCTCGAGGTTCACCGCCTCCACCAGCCGGGCGTCCGCCGAGATCCTGTCCCCGGTCACCAGGACCATGATGTCCCCCGGGACCAGTGTCTTGGACGGCACCTCCGCCTCCACCCCGCCGCGGACCACCGTCGCTTGCGGGGACGCCAGCTCGCGCAGCGCCTCCAGGGTCCGCTCGGCCTTGAACTCCTGGTAGAAGCCGAGGGACGCGTTGATGAGCACGATGGCGGCGATCACCGCCGCGTCGATGAGCTCGTCGATGCCCTGGTCCACGAACCACACCGCCAGGGAGATGGCCACCGCGACCAGCAGGATGCCCACCAGGGGGTCGGTGAACTGCCGGGCGAATATCGCCAGGGGAGAAGGTCCCTTCTTCCCCTCGAGCTCGTTCGGCCCGTACCGCTGCAGCCTAGCTTCCGCCTCCTCCGCGGTGAGGCCCCGGGCAGAGGTGCCCAGCTCGCTCATCACCTCATCCGGGCTGCGAGAGTGCCAGCTGCTCATCGTTCTTACCCAAGGTAAAGGAAGATAATGTGCCTTTTCATCCTGCCCGGCCTCGCAGGGCAAGGGTGAGCCCCCGTCGTTCCAACCGTTCCTTCCTCGATGCTCGTCCAGAAGCATCATGGGAAGAGATGGCCGAAAGCGCTCTCCATGTCGCTCTCGCCCCCGCGTTCGCAGGGGCCTCCAGCTCGAATAGGTTAATGTACGCACCCCTCGTTACCTCGGGCAGGGATGAACTGGACCTCTGGGTTCGGAGGGGCAGCTAGCGAAGCTCAGCCGCGCTAGGATGCGGCAGGCCGGTCGATGGCTCCTCTTTGGAGCGGGGTCCGAAGAGGAAAGACGGTGACCGAGAGCAGCATAATGTTGGAAGTGGGCGTCATAATGCTCGTCGCCTTCCTTGGCGCTACCCTGGCCAGCAAGGCCAGGCAGAGCGTGGTGCTGGGGTACATCATCGCGGGCATCCTCATCGGCCCGTTCATGCACCTGGACATCCTGGGCTTTCATTACGACGGATTGATCGCCGACTCCGAGCTCATCGCCCTCATCTCCGATCTGGGCATCGTCCTGCTGATGTTCTTCGTCGGGCTGGAGTTCTCCATCAGCAAGCTGCGGAAGGTGGAGCGGCCGGCGATCATCCTCTCGCTCATCAACATCGGCGTGAACCTGTTCACCGGCATCCTGCTGGGCACCGCGCTGGGGTGGCCGCTGCTGGACACCGTGTTCCTGGCGTCGGTGGTGGCCATGAGCTGCGCGGCGGTGGCGATGAAGACCCTGATGGAGCTCGGCCGCCTCAACACGCCGGAGACGGATTTCCTCCTCGGCGTGATGGTCGTTGAGGACTTCATCTCCGCGGTGTTCCTGGCGGCGGTCGGCGGCCTCATGGTCAAGGCCCCCGCGGCCGCCTCGCTGACCGGCTTCCTCGTCGGCTCGATCGCTTTCGTTGTGTTCTTCGCCGTGCTGGCGGTCCTCGTTATCCCCCGGACGGTGGGCTACCTGGTCCGGATGAAGAACGACGAGATGTTCGTCATCTTCGCCCTCGGCGTGGTGTGCATGGCCGCCGCGGTGGCCGAGCTCCTGGGCGTACCGGCGATGATCGGGGCGTTCTTCATCGGCATGACCTTCGCGGAGACGAAGATCACCGCGCGGATGGAGGAGAAGCTGGCCCCCTTCCGCGACGCCTTCGTCGCGGTGTTCTTCATGGCCTTCGGCATGATGATCGATCCCTCCCTCTTCCCCTCGGTCGCCGGCATCGTGCTCCTGGCCGTCGTCCTGGTGCTCATCGACGACGTGCTCATCACCGCGGTGGTCTCTTACTTCATGGGGTACACCTCCCGGCAGGCGGTCGCCGTCTCCACCTCGCTGTGCGCCCGGGGAGCGGAGTCGGTGATGTACGCGAGCGTGGCCAAGCACTCCGCGGCGGTCACCAAGGGCGCGGAGCTGTACCCCCTGGCGGGTGCGTTCACCTTCGCCATGAGCGCGCTGTGCCCGCTGCTGATGCGGCGCAGCAACCGCATCGCCGACGCTATCGCCCGCCGCTTGCCCCAGTTCATCAAGTACTCCGCGGCGGTGGTGGCGAGGACGCTGAGCAAGCTGATCATGCCCGGGACCGGTTTCCGCATCTACCGCGGGTCGCGGCGGCTGATGCTCGCCGAGATCCTATATCTCAGCTCTCTCCTGGCGCTCATCGCATCCTCTGGGGAGATGCGGTTCATCGCCTTCGGAGCGACGGTCGGAGCAGCGGCCCTCCTGTGGTTCGTCCTCCAGTCGGTGCTGGCCCCGGTGGTCAGGCAGATCAACTACAGCAACCTGGGGACGGAGCTCGGGAACCACGCCTACATCGGCCGCTGCGTCGCCTCCCTGGTGACGGTCACGCTGCTCACCGCGGCCTGCGTGGCCTTCCTTTTCGCGATCTACTGGCCAGGCGTGCTCATCGTGCTCGCGGCCTACGCCATGTGGTTCGTCCTGGTGATGAAGCTCGCCCACGACCGCACCAGCGGCGGGTCTCTCTACGTCCTCAGGCCTCATCCCGCGGCCTGCGGAGCGGTGCCGCCCCCGAGGACGGAGGAGCGGCCGAGGTTCAACCGCCGCCAGCGGTGGAAGGGGTTTTAGATCAAGGCTCCGGGCGGATGATGCCCAGGGGGTTCCCCTCGGGGTCCTCGATGACCGCGATGTCCCCGACGCGGGGTATGTACATCTTCGGCGACCTGACCCTTCCGCCGTTCCTCACCGCCCGGTCGATGAACTCGTCGACGTCCTCGACGTTGATGTAGTTCAGCGGGACCTGGTCCCTCTCCGTCCGCTTGTAGATGCCGCCGTTGACCCCCGGCTCCTGGAGCATGCCCTTCTCGTCGGTCGGCACCGTGCTGATGGTGGTGTACTGCATCTCCGGGATCTCGTGGTACTTCCAGTCGAACACATTCTTGTAGAACGCTTTCATCCTGTCCAGGTCGTCCGCCGGTATCTCGAAATGGATGACGGTGTGGCTCATCGAAAACCCTCGGCTACCGTTTGGCAGCGGGGGCTAGAAAACGCTTTCGAGATCGGGCGGTCAGGCGTCTCATCGACCCGCTCTTCATCCGGGAGGCGTGCTCACTCCTTTCTCTTGAACACCGACAGGCTGCCGTCCGGTTCCAAGTAAGCTCTTTTCACGAGGGAGACATCATCAATCGAATGGCCGCGGAGCAGCATGTGTATCTCCTCCTCGCTGATCAGCTCGCGACCGTACTCTTGGGGCAACAGGGTCCCGTCCTTGATCACCAGCCTCTTGTCCCCGGAGATGATCTGCCCGATGGTGGGCACCCTGATCTCGAGGAGGGAGGTCAGGGCGTGCAGGAGGACCCAGATGGCGATGATGAGGACGCCCTTGAGAATGTTCTCGGTCCCGTAGGCCATCTCCCCGATGATGTCGCCGATCGCCAGCGCCAGGATGAAATCGATGGCGGTCGCCTGCCCGATGCCCCGCTTGCCGGTGAGGCGGACGGCGGCGACGATGACGAGGTAGAGGACCACGATCCTGATGATCAGTGTGAGGAGGCTCTCGCCCTCGGAAAGGCCGATGAGTTCGCCGATGTCGACCATGTCATGACCGACATGACGTCTGAGAACCGTCACTACTTGAAGCTGGCCTGACCGAGGCAGCCGATGTGACGGTTAATAGACGCTGCCCCGGCGTGCCGCCGGCTCAGATCACGTTGACCCTGCGGAGCACTTCCCAGCACGCCCCGATGCCCGTGCCCCCGGCGTTCACATCGTCCAGGTAGATCGCGCCCATGATCTCCTCGAACCTCTCTCCCAGCGCGCTGCCGCGCAGCATGTCGGCCGGCGGCGTCCGCGAGGGCATGAGGCATTTGCTCAGGCCGATCTCCTCGGCGATGCGGGCGTAGTTCTCCCGGCACACCCTGGCCTCGCGCTCCTCGTTGATCTGCGCCTGGCTCATGCCCTGCGAGTAGAAGTGGTTGACCACGGCGCAGCAGATCACCGCCTCGCCGAGCACCGCGAGCCCGGGGCCTTTGACGGTCGCCTGCGCATCGTTCACCGCTCCCTTGCGGGCGACGGCCCTCTCCATGAGCTCCGGTTCATTGAAGGAATATCCAAGTAACGTTTCCAGGTCCGCGGTCCTCTTGATGGCCAATATGGTGCCTCCGGTTCGTCCTCAGCTTAAAATCAAGGACTCGATATAAAATATGGGCAGGCCCGGGCCCGCTTCTTGATAATCTCACCGCATTCCCCAGGGGAACAGCTCCAAACTGGACGCATCGCCATCGCCGCGTGATAAGGACGGCGCGGCTCCTTGCGCCCAGGCCAGGCGGCTCAATGTTGAAATATCCATCCAGATATCCATGCCTGCGGTTCTCACGGCAGGGCTCTCATGACGACACAGGGCGGTTCAAAGATAGCGGTGGTTGCAGCGGTGCTCGGCAACCTGGCGATCGCGATCATCAAGTTCATCGCGGCGACGATCAGCGGCTCGTCGGCCATGGTCTCGGAGGGCATCCACTCCCTCGTGGACACCGGGAACGGCCTCCTGCTCCTGCTGGGCCTGAAGAAGGCGACCCAGCCCGCCGACGAGACGCATCCCTTCGGCTACGGAAAGTCGCTGTACTTCTACACCAACATCGTGGCGATCTCCATCTTCGGCATCGGCGGCGGCATGTCCGTCTACGAGGGTATCACCCACATCGAGCACGTCGCGCCGAACGTGGAGATGGGCGACCCCACCGCCGCGTACATCGTTCTGGGACTGGCCATGCTGATCGAGGGCGCCTCGTTCACCATCGCGGTCAGGCAGTTCCTGGCGGCCAAGGGCAAGGTCAGCTCAAGGAAGTTCATCAGGAGCTCCAAGGACCCCAGCCTGTACACCGTGGTGCTGGAGGACTTCGCCGCTATGCTCGGCCTGGTGTTCGCGTTCCTGGGCATCTTCCTCGGGCACCTGCTCAATAATCCGTACCTCGACGGCATCGCGTCCATCGCCATCGGCCTGCTGCTGATGAGCGTGGCCGGGTTCCTGGTCTCGAGGACCATGGGCCTGCTGCTGGGCGAGGGCATGAGCCGGGAGGAGGTCGCGGACATCCGCCAGCGGGTGGAGAGGGATCCCGCGGTCGAGCATGCCGGAGACATCCTCACCATGTACATGGGCCCTCACGACCTCCTTATCAACATGGGGGTGTGCTTCGTCGCCGGCACCACGGCGGAGCAGATGCACGAGGCGATCCGCCGGATCGAGGCGGACCTGCGCTCCGCGTACCCCAGCACCAACCGGGTGTACATCGAGGCGGAGTCGCTGCCCGCCCCGGGCGAGGAATCGAGGGTGTGCGCGACGGGCCGGGCGGGGAAGGAAGTAGAGAAGAGCTGATCCGAGAAGCAGGGCCGGACGCGGCGCACCGCCGGACGATCGGCTCCCGGCTCCGCATCGTTCAGCATCCCGGTCGTTACATATAGCCCCGGGATGTCCTTCTCATAATCGGAGCGTGAGGTGATGGAAACCGCTGCGGTTCAGAAGGCCAATGTGGGCGCGATCGCGGACAAGGTCGAAGAGGTCGCCTGGTTGGTCATGGAACTGGCCACCAAGGAGGGCGGCCTGCGGGTGATGCCATCGGCGATGGCCATAGGAGCGTCGGTGAAGTACATCCGGCAATCCAGGGAGACCTTCCGGGGAGATCCCTTCGTGGAAGAGGTGATCGGCCGTATCTCCCGTCAGAGAAGTAAGCCGGAGGCGATGGTCGACGTGAAGGAGCTTGACTCCGCCCTGGTCATGTCCAAGGTCGACGAGATGGTGCGTCTTCTGGAGGCGGAGGAGGACCGGGGAACGAGGACCAGGACCTTCATCTATGGGCTGGCGGAGGCGATGGTGAGCGCCAGCGGCTCAGGCCACACGGGCTCAGGAGAAAGGGTGAACGAGGCCGAGGCCAGGTTCCTGGCCGACCTCAGGGAGCACCTGCGGCTGTAGCCCCAGGCTACACCCTCGACCGCAGGTCCTCGAACGCCCGCTCGGTCCCGTCGGCGGTGTCCAGGTTGAAGACCAGCACGCCGTTGGCATGATGGACCACGATGCAGCTCTGCACGTCGTTGTACCTCGCCAGCGTGTATCGCCCGAACTCGTCGTTCTGGAAGTTGCCGCTGCTGATCTCCGTGCCGCCGAAGCCCCCGACTCGGCGGCCGTTGTCGAAGGTGTCCCTGAGCTCCACCGAGCTCACGTCCGCGTAAAGGATGTTCTCATCGACGAACGGGGCGGTCACCTGGAGGGCGTCATCGCCGAGCGACGCGTCCACGCTCCCGGAGGTGATGGAGAAGAACACCGCGACTAGGACGATCGCGGAGACGCCGAGGACGGCGAGGATGATGGCCCGGTTGCGCTTCCGCTCCTTGTCGGTGATCACGACCTTCGAGGGGTCCGCCCCCTCCTTCAGGAACCTTCCCCCGGTGTTCATGTAGACGAGACTGGCGAAGAGGAAGATAGTGCCGACGGCGATCAGTACCACGGACAGTGTCTCGCTGACATCGAGGAGAAGCAGCTCCAGTCCAATCAGCAGCATCACCAGGAATATGGTGACCACCATGCCCACGAACTTGGCCAGGGCCTTGGAGTCGTACAGGTCCCGGACGGCCTTGGGCGATGTGTTGTAGCCAGCGATGAACATGGCCCCCTTGCCGGTGGCCCACATGTAGATCGACAGGACAAGAATGGGCAGGAAGATCAGGAGCATGAGCGCTGCCATGAAGTCCAAGAAGTCGACCCCTGAGCTGAGCAGGGCCGCGATCAGAGCGAGCGGCGCGGCGATCGAAGCAATGACGATGAGCGCGAGGACCTTGGTGTCTCTGTCCATGGGGGCGGGAAAGGCACCCAGGTACATTTTTCTTTGGCTCAGCGGACGATCCCATAATGATTATGCGGTCGCGGACGATATCTTGGATGGCAAAGGCGCCAATGCTTAGGCGTGCCCTCAACGGGATGCCGCCTCGGCCGGCCCGCGACGATTCATGCTTATAGGGCGGCCTCCAAACTATCACCCGCCCGGCCGATGGCTGGCCGGGAAGGCTGAGCTCATGGAGGAGTCCGAGAACGCGGGATCGGCCGAGGCGCGGTACGTCCAGGGCGAGGCCCTGGCCCGCCTGGCCAACCTAGGAGCGTACGACGAGGAGCTCCAGCGGTCGGAGCATCGCCGGGCGGTGGACCGCATCCTCTCGGAGGGCTTCATGATCGCTCTCTCGGTCCTCCTCATCCCCGTCCTGGTCCTGCCCTTGTTCATGGACCTGCCTCCATCGGTCGTGGCGTCCATGGAGTTCCTCTACTACGTGGTCCTCTTCTTCTTCATCCTCGAGTACGGCCTGAAGTTGTACTATTCCAGGGACCGGCTTGGGTTCGTGCGGGCCCCTATCCACCTCTTCGACCTCTTCATCATCGTCGCGTCCCTTGCGGCGACCATCGTCGCCATCATCCCCGAGGCCGGAGGGCTGGTCATCCTCCTCCGGCTGCTCCGGCTGCCCGTGGCCCTGGTCCTGGGAGGACGGTCGCTGAGCCGGGGCGGCCTCATCCGACGGGGGGAGGCCGAGCAGCGCGCCGCGGCGCCGTACATCGAGCGGACGCTGGACCTCGCCGACCCGGGCCGGGGATGGGAGCCTCCGTACCATCAGGAGGTCGAGGACGGCGGAAGGAAGCAGTGGAGGCGCTTCACCGGCGTGTCGAGCGAGCATCTCCCCTCCCTGGGAAGGAGGTTCGGCATCTCCGGCCTGGTGCTTGGAGGAAGGATCTGGGAGTGGGCGTACCCGCGGGCGGAGGAGACGGGCGACAGAGTGACCATCTTCCTCCAGGTCCCCGTCCTTGAGCCCAGCGCGCGGTTCCCTCGATCGAACATTCTCCGGTGGACCAGCCTGCTGCTCATCGACCAGGAGGACGGGCCGGTCACCATCAGCCGGTGCGAGGTGCCGCTGCTGGACGAGGTTCCCCGCCTCGCCCTGGAGGAGGGGCTCGAGCTAGACGCCCCGTCCGTGTTCTTCGTCATCATGGACCGGTCGCTGGGGACCATCGAGGACCTCATCCGGGAGGCCGAGGTCGAGCTCTCCCGCTCGGAGACGGTGCCGATGAGCAGGCAGCCCCGGGCCTTCCTCCCGGTAGTGTACGGCGTGAAGAAGGAGGTGGACCACATCCTGAGGTGGCTGGTGCACACCCGGGAGATGCTCAAGAGCTTGCAGGGAAGGGGGCCCTCCATGAGCGGATGGGATGGAGAGGACAACATCCGGGTCAAGGCCCTCCTGGAGCGGTGCGACTTCCTCCTGGAGGCGGCGGAAGGCCTGGCCGAGGGCCTAGCCGACGACATCGACTTCTACCTCAACACCACCTCCTTCCAGATGAACAAGGTGATGAAGGTGATCGCCGTGCTCACCGCCCTGACAATCATCCCCACCGTGGTCGGCGGGATGCTGGGCATGAACATCGTGGGGGTCCCCTGGGCGATCTCCCTGGCCCAGGTGGTGACCATCGTGGCGGTCATCATGCTGTTCACCGCGTGGCTGTACTTCCAGATGGGCTGGCTCAGGGGCTGATGCCCGAGGTGGTGAAGCGTGTGCCCATCAGATCATGCCATGAGGGGAGCCTCAAGGCGGTGCCAGCATTGGCTGACATGAATGTCAGCGGCGGGCCCGCGCCAAGATCAGCTTATTGAGGCGATGCGACCTTGATGGCTCGCTACATCGGTAAGGGCAACGAACTCGCCACTCCAACATGAGCGCGCTCCCGCCCGCCGCGCCGGGAGCGCCGGAGATTTTTATCCCATAGGCCTATACTGACCGCGCATGGGGACCAAGAACCTGGACGATATGTTGGAGGGGAGGGAGCCTCGGGACCTGCAGAAGCGCAACATGATGCTCCTCATCATGGGCATGGTGTCGGTCATCACCATTGCCCTATACCTCATCAGGCCAGATGAGCCGGAAACATTGGCGGTCGGCGCCTTCGTGGTGGCAATCCTGTGGCTCTACCTGTTCTTCTCCGAGCGTCAGCGCATGCGGGGCGAGGGTCAGGTCCCGAAGGGCAGGGATGAGCTGCGGAAGGTGGAGAAGAGATCGAAGATGCGGAAATTCCTGGCTTTCATCATCTTACTGGCGAGCTTGACCTTGTACGATGTGGTGCCCGGGCTCGATAACATCCTGACCCTGTTGGTCGGGATAGTGTTGTCCATCTTCATTCTCTACTCGGAACAGATCACGGAATGGGGCGTTCGCCGCCTATGAGGCCTGAGCGGCCTCCTGGCCCCGAACGGCAGCGCGGTCAGGTCTCATAGACGTGGATATCGTCCTGGCTTCTGATCAACGCCATGTTCTCGATTTCATGCTCGTAGCTCACGACCCTGGTGCCAGCCTTGGTCTCGGCCTTGATCTTCCTCGCTATCCGATCATTGATGCTTCCCCGGTACTGGTAGATGAACACGACATCGGCATCGCTGATGTCCTGAGCGAATAGGTTGCCAAGGGTGACCTTGGCCTTTCTCGCCCTCAGCTTGGCCACCAGCCATCGCAGGGGCTCTATCTCCACCCCCCGCACGTGGTCGCACCGCTTGCACGCCTCCACGAGAGCCTCCCCCGTGCCGCAACCGAGGTCGTAGAAGGCCTCGTCCCTCTTCAGGTCCGCCAGCTCGAGCGCCATGGCCGCGGCCCTCCTCGGGGTCGGGGTGTACGCCGCGCCCCCCGTCAGTAGGGGGTAGAAGATGGAAGCCACCAGGTACCCCATTATCATGAGAACCACGGCCATCACGACACCCTCGTCCATCGGCACCTCGTGACGGACGTTGGATGCCGCTGCAATATAGATGCGTCGTTCTTGCTGGCCGTTGGGCCTGATCGCCCGCTCCCCCGGCCGCGGGCGAGCCGATGGCAAACTCACGATATGGACACAGTATGTAAAAGTAGGATGCTTGGAGTGCGGGCGCCGGGCCTCACCCCACAATGCAAGCCAGTATCCCATTTTGAGATTTCAATGAAACGCTATTCTGCACAAACCCTTTTCCTTTTTCAACTGATCACCCCACCTTAGTGGGTGGCGGGCACCTGTGTGTAGAAGCCGGTCGCTGCGGGTTAAGAGGGGCGACACAGATCCATGAGCATTCTTTCATGACGATGCTCTCCCCCGTATCTCTCTTAACACTTTAACCCAAAGAGAAAGAACCGCATCGTCTGGCTCGCTAGAGGGGGCCGGGTTAAGCCTGGGTTAATCATGTGGTTAAGACTCGTTATCTTAACCCTTTTCTGAGATCGCTTTCGAGCCCCACACATTCGCCCACCTCTCGCCGATATGCACGTCAATTCCCATTCGACTCCTGATCATGCAACGCATCATCAGGGACCTCTACGACCGCGAGCTCGGCCGAGCCAACGACGCCCGCAGCGCCTGGGCCTTCATCGAGGCCGAATGGCCGGACGTAGTAGCTGTTGGTCACAACGGGACGCAGACAAGAGGATGTATGATTCTGGCGACGCTCCTCGAGGAGGCGGGCGAGGCGGTGTCCGTCCGCTTCAACCGCCAGATTGGGGGCGTGACCTAGAAGAATAATCGGGGGCTCCAGGTGTTCTCGGCACTCTGTGATAATGTGCCCAATGGTCCCAGAGGGATAATTAGCTAGAGCCATCTTATATACTGGTAATGTGAGAATCTTCTAGCAATTGGCCCAATTTTGATTGTGTTGCTCACTGCCATTTTTTCCAAGTTAAGATTATATATATTGCTTTCTCATACCTTTGAACAGTCGCCGCGTTATGGAGGTAGAGCGTTGGCTAAGGTGAAAAAGAGTGGAGGGAAGGGGACCCCCGTAAAGATCAAAGATGCCAAGGTCAAGGAGGACCTTGCCCGTCTGAGGCAGCTAGATACGCTGGTTAGGGAAAGCCTGACGGTGTCGGAAGACTCCCTTCGGCAGGTCATAAGCATCTAAACCCCTTAACGTGTTTTCTTGGCGGTGTAGCGTCGTTGGCTAGTATTGCGTCTGAAAAAAAGCCGTGGGAGGTCGTACCGTTCGAACCCGACAACCTGGTCAAGGTCCTGTCGTCCCAAGAAAAATGCCTTAGGATGCGGATGGACGACGGCATCAGATACCTCTCCGAATACCTAACCGACATAAAGACGACCACTATGCTGGTTGAGAACAAGTATGTCGATAGGGACTACCTAGACGACTTCACAGGTTATTACGCTAAATGCTTCCAGAACTACAGCAAGTACTGCCGAAGGGTCCACTTCTTCAAGCAGATCAGAGCGGATGAGCTTGCTGCCAGGTTCGATAGGTACCTGAGGAACGAAGCCTCGAACGAAGAGTTCGTTAGTGACGTCCAGGCTAACTACAACGGCTTTATCACTGTCAGACCTCTACCCATCAAGATCATCGGTAGGACCGTCCTGAGGACATACAGGAATACAATAACCGAGGGTGAGGACAAGCCGAGGAAACGGTCGATAAGATGTGTGAGGAACTATGATGTCAACCTCAACGGCCTATCCCTTACCGTCAGTAGCCTTGGGTTTCTTGAACAAGACCGTGTCGTGGCCGCGTGTGCCACCAGCGCCTTATGGTCCGCCTTCCAGAAGACATCATACCAGTTTGGATACCATCTGCCGGGGCTTTACGAGATAACCAGTAATGCGACGATGTACGCTCCAACCACGCGCCCAATACCTTCTCACGGGCTCACCGTCGGGCAGATATGCCAGGCGATCAGGAAGGCCAACTTCGAGCCGGAGCTGAACGACGTCTGTGTTAAGAATCAGGCGGGCAACTGGATTTACAAGCACCCCTTGCTTGCCGCAGCTTATGGGTATCTGAGGGCGGGCTTACCGGTGTTGCTCAACGTCGAAATCGGCGGTTTGGGACACGCATTAACCTTGGCAGGCTACAGGATTAAGGAGAAGGGACCGGGGTTCGACGAGCTGAACCTCCTGAAGGAAAGATATCCGTATGTCGACAAGCTGAAGGGATCAAGGATTGCATACTTCTATGCTCATGACGACCAGATCGGGCCCTTCTGCAAGCTTGAAGTGAAAGAGGCCTACAGCGGCAACAATGGCTACGTGAAGCTGATGGGTGAGTGGGTTGATGAGAAGACGAAGAAGAGAATTCCGATAATCCCCAGGGGAATAATTGCGCCGCTGTACCATAAGGTCAGGGTTCCTTACCTTGGCATGCTGATTCCAGCCGGACGCCTCTCTCTGCTCATAAGGAAGCTGACCATGGAGGACGCAGACCTGGAACTCGACATATTCCTTTCATCCGTCAACGAGTACAAAACCGAAATATCTACTCGATCGGGTATCCCGCCAGAGGTCCGGAAACGCGTTCTCGAGCTATCTCACCCGAGGTTTTTCTGGCGCATCAGGGTCTTCCGTCGGGGGGTCGAGATCTGCGAAATGCTGGCGGACGCGACCGATATGGAAGCTTCGTTCCAGCCGTACGACGTCAACGTGTTCGACGACGGGACGCAGGAATGCTTCAGGCACTACGAGGACCTGCTTGACGAAGCCTACATGAGTGACCTGTACATTCCCAAGATCATCGAACTTGCGAACGAATTGTAACATGCCTGCTGGGGAGTAGAGAGGGGTGTCGTCGCTCTCGTGCCCATTTACTTGGGCGCATCCCCGATCACCCTAGCCACCATCAATGTTGCCAGTAAGATAGTTGAAAGAGTTGCACCTCGCCAGATCCAGAATTCGATCGCTGACGCCCCTACAAGGTTGACTTCCTTCGAGCTCGGGCGCATGCATAGACCCCACCGACCTCAAGTCCGAGCTGGAGCTCTGGGCAGGGGTACAGACAAATCGTCGGCAGCTCCGGCGGGGATTCGGCCGGAGCTCCGTACCACCACCCTCTGAGCATGCGGTGTTTTGTCTACAGCTGCTACAGAATGGATGAAGGTGTACCATCGGTGTACAGTTTGTAGACAAACTATAGTAGTTATTATATACGGCCGATTTTAATTAGCTAAACATGACAGAAACGTGGGTCACGATCTCGGTGAAGATCAAGGAAAGAACGAAGGGCATGATTGTTGAACGCTGCCAGGCCAAGGGGGTCACGGTGAACTCGTTCCTCGCTGACATGATTAACAGGGAGATGAGCGAGGAGATGGACCCCGGGAAGGTCCCGAAGGGCAGGGGAGTCCCGATGATCGGCAGGATCGAGTTTGATTACGACGGTTCGAGGGACAACTTCACGTGGACGCTGAACGTTGGGCCGAGGGGAGAGATGACCCTCGCGGAGAATGTCCCTGCAGCGTTCCTCGAGAGCCTCTCCAGTGCGGCAAAGGCCGCGCTCGAGTCGAGGGATAAGTTCAGGAGGGCGGTGCCCGCCGAGCACGTGGTCGTACCGGCGCAGCTCAAGGAGTACGTGATAAGATGAAGGACAGAATAACAGCAGCGGTATGGACGATGCTTGATGCCCTCAGGGATCAGGGCATGTCGAGCGGCCTCCAGGCGGTCGAGCAGGTCGGCAACGTCATCATGGCTAAGTGGGTGGAGGAGGAGGATAACCTTCTGCGCGAGGAGAGGAAAGGTCAGGGCCGCAAGTACCTCTCGGTCTTCGACGGGCACGAGGACTGCCGCTGGTCCGTGTTCAGGAACATGAGCGGCGACACCATGCTCATGCACCTCCGCGACCGGGTTTTCCCTTACCTCGAGAGGGCCTTCGGCGAGGACCACGAGTTCGCCCGGAACGCCATGAGCGGGGCCGTCATGCTCATCCCCTCCGGCAACGTCCTCAGGAGGATTGTCGACGTCATCGACAGTGTGTACGTACATTACTGCAGTGATGTGCAACTGTTCGATGCCATGCTGGGCAGGATCAGCGAGTCCGCCTACTCCGGCTTCAGTGTCACGCCGGCGGACGTCAATTCGCTCCTGGTCAAGCTCGCCGACCCCCGCCCGGGTGAGGTCCTCCTGGATCCCGCGGCGGGGGTCGGGGAGACCCTCCGGCTCGCTAAGGTGCACATGTCCAAGAATTCCAGGTATGACATTGTACCTCCCGGCACCATCCGGGGATACGAGATCAACGCCAGTGCCGCCCGGGTCGCCATGGTGAACATGACGGTGCACAAAGTGCCGGCAACCGTCGTCATAGGGGACGCCCTTGCCCGGGCGATGGATGAGGGAGCCGACGTCATCGCCTCGAACCCGCCCTTCGGAGGTCGGTACGATGAAGGCCCCAATATTGACAGATTCTCGGTCGCGACGAGCCGCACCGACGTACTGTTCGTCGAGCTCATCGTCCGCGCCCTCAAGCCTGGTGGCCGCGCAGCAGTCGTGGTGCCGAAGGGGGTGTTGTTCGGCGCCGGCCCGGCGGCGAGGCTGCGCCGCCTGCTGTTGGAGGAGTGCAGCCTAGAGGCGGTCGTCTCGCTCCCGAGAGGGGCGTTCAAGCCGCAGACGGGCGTGGAAGCCTCCGTCCTGGTCTTCTCGAAGGGGCGTCGGACGGAGTCGGTATGGTTCTGCCACCTCGAGGGCGTGAGCCCGGATGGCAAGAGCAGGGTAACACTCGGCGAAGAGGAGATCGACCGTATGGTCTCGATGCTGCGGGGCGGCCGCCCGACGACCGACCACAGCGTCCTGGTGTCTCGGGATGAGCTCGTTAACAGGGACTTTAACCTGGTCATGGAGCAGTACTTCAAACCGACCCAGCCAGAGAGGAAATCGGCCGAGCCGAGGGAGCTACTCATACGCGTGATTGAGGACCAGAAGGAGATCGCCAAGGAGGCCGAGGAGCTCGGGAGGTTGCTGAGATGAGCCAGTGGGTGACAAAGAGCTTGGAGTCGCTGGTCGAGGTCGCAGTTGGGCAGGTGCCGACGGCGGACTCGCTCAACAGCTCCGGCCAAGGGCTCCCTTACTACTCGGGCAGCGGGGACGTCGTCTCCGGCAAGCCGAGGCAGTACTGCTCCAAGCCGAGGCGGGTGGTGTCGAAGGGCTCGATCCTGCTCAGCATCCGCTCGCCCTTCGGGGTGGCCGAGATGGCTGTGGAGGACTGCTGCATCGGCCGCGGCGTAGCCGCCGTCACGCCTAAGGGAGGAGTGGTCGATCCGGAGTACCTGATGTACTACCTGCAGGCCAGCAAGGATCGGCTGGAGGCACTGGCCCAGGGGACGGCCGTCGTGACGATCAGCCAGAGGTCTCTGGTCGGTCTCGAGGTCAGGTACCCGGAGAGCCTGGAGGAACAGCGTTACATCGCCGAGACCGTGCGCAGGGCCAGCAACCTGCTCAAGCGGCATGATCAGGCCCGTGCCACCATCGAGCAGCTCGTCGAGGCGGTTAAGGACCGGGCCTTTAGCGGGACGCTCGCCTTGGGGGGTGCCTGAGGTGGCCGGGTGGTGTAAAGGCAGGAGAGCCAAGCGCAACGAAGAGAGGGGACCAGTGGCAGGGATCAAGGACCACCGGCGCGAGGTAATGATGTACAGGAGGGGATTCATATGAAGGTAAAGGGGAAGGAGGAGGTGCCGAGGAGGTCGCCGGCCATCGGGGTCGGGAGCGCCGCGGCGGGGAAGGACGAGGCGACTATCAGGAAGGACAACATCGACGGGGCGCTCCTGGCTGCGGGCTGGGAGAGGGTCATCCCGTACAAGAGGGGCGAGGCCGTCGGCACGGCGGCGGTGGAGGAGAACCCCACCGATAACGGGCCGGCCGACTATGTCCTGTACCATGACGGCGAACCGCTCGCCATCGTGGAGGGGAAGCGCCCCTCCCTTGATCCGCAGAACGTCGTCGTTCAGGCGGAGCGTTACGCCAGGGGCATGAGGGGCACCCCGTTCTCCTTCGGGGAGTACGAGGTGCCGTTCGTGTATTCGACCAACGGGGTGAAGTTCTGGTTCCGTGACCTCCGCCGCGCCACCAGCCGGTCCCGTCAGGTCTCGGGCTTCCACACCCCCGCGGCGCTGCGGGGGATGCTCGGGCACGACGTGGCCAAGGCGGAGCGTTGGCTGCGCACGACGCCGATCGACCACCGCTACCTCCGGCCGTACCAGAAGGCGGCCATATCGAGCGTGGAGGGCGCCATTCTGCGGGGCAAGCGCAAGATGATGGTGGCGATGGCCACCGGGACGGGCAAGACGGTCATGGCCACCGAGCTCGTGCACCGCCTGCTCGCCTCGGGCATGTTCCGCCGCGTGCTGTTCCTGGTGGACCGTCGGGCCCTGGCCGCCCAGGCGGTCGGGGCGATGGCGGCGTTCGAGGCGGAGCCCGGCCTGAAGTTCGACCGCATATACGAGGTGTACAGCCAGCAGTTCAGGAAGGAAGATCTCGACGAGGACGCGTTCGACCCCAGGGTCCTGCCGAACGAGTACCTTACCGCGCCGAAGGCCGGGCGCTCCTTCGTGTACGTCAGCACGGTCCAGAGGATGCGCGCCAACCTGTTCGGCCTCGAGGCCGACGAGGAGGAGACCGGGGACGAGGACGACCTCTCCGACGCCGTCAGGCTGAGCATCCCCATTGACGCCTTCGACCTCGTCATCGCCGACGAGTGCCACCGCGGGTACAACACGATGGACGAGAGCAGGTGGCGGGCGGTCCTCGACCACTTCGACGCCGTCAGGATAGGGCTGACCGCGACCCCGGCAAAGCACACCATGGCCTACTTCGAAGGCGCCGTATTCACCTACGACTACGAGAGGGCGGTCAGGGAGGGCTACCTGGTGGACTACGACCCGGTCCTCATTGAGTCGGAGGTGCGCGCGAAGGGCGTCTCCCTCAAGGAGGGCGAAGGGGTCAGCGTGGTGGACACCACCACCGGTGAGGTGGCGTTCGAGCAGCTGGAGGACGAGATTGAATTCAGCACCTCTGACATCGAGCGCGCCCTTACCGTGCCGGACAGCAACCGCAAGATCGTCAGGGAGTTCCTGAAGTACGCGGACGAGTTCGAGAGGGAGCGCGGACACTTCCCCAAGACCATCGTGTTCGCGTGCAACGACCTGCCGCACCGTTCCCACGCCGACCAGCTCGTCGAGATACTGAGGGACGAGTGCGGGCGCGGAGATGACTTCGTACAGAAGATCACCGGAAACCCGACCGTGGATCGCCCGCTCGAGCGGATCAGGGAGTTCCGCAACCGCCCCGAGCCGGCCATCGCGGTCACGGTGGACATGCTGACGACCGGGGTGGACATCCCGTCGGTCGAGGCCATACTGTTCGCCCGTCCGGTCAGGTCGCGCATCCTGTTTGAGCAGATGCTCGGCCGCGGGACCAGGAAGTGCCCCGACATCCACAAGGACCGTTTCATGGTGTTCGACGCCGTCGGGGCGCTGGAGCTCTTCAGAAACAGGTCCTCGTTCACGGCCGAACCGCCGTCGAGGCCGACGAGGCCGCTGAAGGACATCATCGAGGCCATCGACAATAACCAGGACCGCAAGTACAACGTCAAGGTCCTAGTCAGGCGCCTGCAGCGCGTCAACAAGCGCATCACGAGGGAGGGCCGCGACGCCCTTGCTACATTCATCCCGGATGGCGACATCGGCCGGTTCGCCGAACACCTGCCAGAGATGATCGAGAGAGGATTTGTGACCACGATGGCCCTGCTTAAAGAGCCTAGGCTGCAGGCCATGTTGGAGGACTACCCCCGCCCCCCGGTGACGTTCATCGTCGCCAACGGGCCGGAGGACACAGTGACCTCGAAGGCCGTGTTCCGCACCCATGACGGCAGGGAGCTGAAGCCAGAAGACTACATCCAAGCGTTCGAGCGGTTCGTCCGGGAGAATCCAGACCACATCGCAGCCATCACCCTCCTTGTCAACAACCCCGGGCAGTTCACCCCGGCGGCGCTGGAGGAGCTCCGGGCGAAGCTGGCGGCTAGGGAGGAGAACTTTAGCGAGGATAACCTGCGTCGCGCTTATGACCACGCGCCGACCGACATCATATCGATGGTCCGCCACGCCGCCTTGGGCGAGGAGCTAGTGCCGACCCACGAGAGGGTCCGCAGGGGGCTTGAGCGGGTTCGCGCGGGCCTGACGCTGACGCCGCAGCAGGAGCAGTGGTTCGTTCTTATCGAGGACCATCTCTCCCACAATCTGCTAATAACCAAGGAGAACTTCGCAACCATCCCCTTCTCCCGCCACGGCGCGTGGAGGAAGGCGGACGCGGACTTCGGGGGCAACCTCGAGCCACTGCTCAAGAAGATCAACGAGGCGGTGATACTATGACTGATGTCGTCGGAAAGCTTTGGGGCTTCTGCAACACGCTGAGGCATG
Source organism: Methanomassiliicoccus sp. UBA6 (assembly GCA_002508545.1). GTDB lineage: Archaea > Thermoplasmatota > Thermoplasmata > Methanomassiliicoccales > Methanomassiliicoccaceae > UBA6. The sequence goes on along the minus strand of DAVH01000040.1, from coordinate 19,000 downwards.
ACGGGATTAATTACGGAGATTACATCGAGCAGCTGACCTACCTGCTGTTCCTCAAGCTGGCCAAGGAGAGGGGCGTCTCGGTCCCGAAGGGCTGCGACTGGGACACCCTCATGTCCAAGTCCGGAACTGACCTCATGGAGCACTACCAGGAGGTACTCAGGAAGCTGGGGGATAAGAAGGTCGTTGGGGAGGGAAGCCTACTTGGGGAGATATTCGCCGGCGCGCAATCTAGGTTCCGCGAGCCTGTCAACCTCAAGAAGCTGATTAACATGATCGATGGCGAGGAGTGGGCCGCTCTGGACGTGGACCTCAAGGCCGAGGCGTACGAGGGCTTGCTGCAGAAGTTCGCTGCTGAGCAGAAGGGCGCGGGACAGTACTTCACGCCGCGCGAGGCGATACGCGCAGTCGTCAGGGTCATGCGCCCAGACTTCCGCGTGAGCGGAGAGTTCACCATCCACGATCCCGCCTGCGGCACCGGCGGGTTCCTCATCGGTGCGTACGAGTGGATCTTGTCGCAGACCAGGGAGGGCGCGGCGCTGAATGACGCGCAGAAGAGGAGGCTCCAGAACGAAACCTTTTCTGGGGCGGAAATCGTGCTGGAAACGAAGCGCCTCGCCCTTATGAACCTGTACCTTCACGAAATCGTCACCGAAATCTACTATGGCGACTCGCTAGCCGAGGGCCCCCACACCTCCAAGCGCTACGACTGTGTGCTCACAAATCCGCCATTCGGCACCAAGGGCGCCGGTGGCGCCCCAGACCGCGGCGACTTCACCGTGCCGACGAGCAATAAGCAACTCAACTTCGTGCAGCACGTGATGAACGTCCTCAAGCCCGGGGGCCGGGCAGCGATGGTCGTGCCGGACAACGTGCTGTTCGAGGACGGGGCGGGTAAGAAGGTCAGACGGCTGCTCATGGAGGACTGTGACCTGCACACCATCCTCCGCCTGCCAATCGGAACTTTCTCGCCGTACTCCCCTGGGGTCAAGGCCAACATCATCTTCTTCCGCAAGGGCCTGCCGACCGAGGAGGTTTGGGTGTACGACCTGCGCACAAACGTGGAGAAGGTCACCAAGGGGCACCCGCTAACGGCTTCGTACTTCGCTGAGTTCGAGGCGGCGTACGGCACGGATCCTAACGGTCACCCACGTGAGGGTCGCGTGGAGACGGAGCGGTTCAAGCGATTCAGCCGTGACGACATACGTACTAGGGATGACAACCTCGACGTCTTCTGGCTTCGGGACGAGTCGCTGGAGAGTGGCGAGGACCTGCCGGATCCGGAGACTATCGTCAGCGAAATCAGGACTTGCTTGCAGACGGCTCAGGACGCGCTGGACGAGATGTCACTGTTGCTGGAGAACGGGGGGTGAATGATGATGGAAAGTGAGGCTACGGCGTCCCAGGAGCTCCCGCCTGGATGGGCAGTCGCCCGGTTCGATGAAATCTATGACATAATCGGTGGCGGGACCCCTTCCACGAAGAACAAGGCGTACTGGGAGGGAGATATCCCCTGGGTATCGAGCTCGGACATCCTTGGCCCGCGAGAAATTGTGCCGAGGCGATTCATAACGAAAGAAGCGGTTGATAACTCCGCCACGAACCTGGTCCCCGAGGGTAGCATCATAGTCGTGACCCGAGTCGGACTCGGTAAGGTGGCTATAGCGCCGGTGCCGATTTGCTTCAGCCAGGACTCCCAGGCGTTAATCCCGAAAATCGAGCTGATTGATACGGATTACGCGTTGTACTACCTTTCCATTGCTACACAAGAATTCAAACAAGTATCTAGGGGCACGACCATTGAGGGGGTGACGAAAAAGCAACTTGCATCGATGACGATGCCTATTCCCCCCCTCGCCGAGCAGCGACGCATTGTGGCAAAAATCGGCTTAATCTTCGAGTATGCTAATCAGGCTGAAAAGAACATCATCCTAACTAAGCAAAAAAATGCTTTCTTTCTGCCGACAATCCTTGCGGCGGCAACAACAGGAGAGCTCACATGTGGTTGGCGTAGGGGACGACACTTGAATAATGCATCTAACCTTATAGATCGGATTGGACGAGAGCGCAACGAAGCTTGGCACCAGGGAAGTGGTAAGGTGTCTGCCCAGCATTATCCTGCCCCTCAGAATTTGGAAAGCGACGACCTTCCCTTGCTACCAATAGAATGGGCATGGGCTAGTCTCGACCAGCTTGTAAAGGAAGGACGTCCCATCGTATACGGCGTCATCAAGCCAGGTCCGAGCATTGAAGGCGGTGTACCAATTGTTAAGGTCAACAATATCGTGGACGGCGCCCCGATCAACGTCAGCTCGCTGGATAGGTGTTCGCCGGAACGGGCAGGCAAGTTTCCTCGGTCGACCCTAAGCGAGGGTGATTTGGTCATATCCAAAGATGGCAGCATAGGGAGAGTCGGCCTGGTGCCAAAGGAATTGACAGGCGGGAATGTGACCCAGCACGTAATGAAGGTCACTCCCCACTCCCTAATCCATGGCCCCTATCTTATGCGGGCGCTGCAGTCCCCCTTCATTCAGAAGTGGTTAAGAGGCAGGACAAAGGGAGTTGCCCTCCAAGGAGTCAATGTAGAGGATTTCAGAAAAATCCCCATTCCCATCCCCCCGCATGAGGAGCAGTTAGAAATCGCTAGGAGGTTAGACGCTCTCATTGATTTCTCACAAGACATCAACTCTCAGGTTGGACGCTCGCTCAGGAGGCTCAAGAGCACCAGGCAGTCGGTGCTGATCCGGGCCTTCGAGGGCAAACTCGTCCCCCAGGACCCAAATGACGAGCCGGTGTCTGTGTTACTAGACCGCGTAAGGGCTGAGCGCATCAAGGGCAGGAAGCGAAGCGGAACCAAGGGGCGGCAGAAGCAACTCCTTGTTGCTCCAATGGAAGCATAGTCCTAAAGGCTCAAACCTTTTCCTCCACCAACTTTTTCCAGCTTGTGATAGCGCTACCGGTCTGTGATGCTTCGCATCGTAACATTACGGTAGGGTGGGACCGCTGCAGACACTTGTTAGTGGACGTCTGCTGAAGGTCAACAGTAATTGGATATGTGTCACATCGCCCACCCCAATGACGAGGACACCAATGGTGAGGAACGCGACCCGCCCCTCCGTCTAGAATGCGTACCGTTCTTGAAGCGGTACTTCGCCAAGCGCCTCAGCGTCCAGGCCGTCAAGCCGAAGAACAACTATCTCTTTCCCGCCCTGAGGGATCGTGGCGACGGAAAACTGTCCACCAACAGCATCACCAAGATGGTGCGGCGGGTGGGCCAGCACGCCGGCGTGGTCGGCCTGGACCTGCACAAGTGCCGCCGTACCTACGGCCAAATCCTTCTCGATGAGGGTGCGTCGGTCGAAACGGTGAGCGTGCTGTACGGGCATCTTGAGACATCTACCACGGAGAGGAGCTACTGCCGCAAGAAGCAGGACATGGCCGTGAAGGCCACCCGGGACATCTGGGCGGGAGGTGTTCAATCTCAGACACCCTCACCTCCGGCCGGTGCAGAAAAGCCTCGAATTGATTTCAAAAATTGGGATCCTGGATATTGTTAAAGGTGCGGGCGCCGGGATTCGAACCCGGGCTTCAAGCTTGGGAAGCTTAAGTCCTAACCGCTAGACTACGCCCGCCTGCGAGGCTGATTGATGATTATTGATTAAAAGGTTTTGAGGCGGTTACTTAACCGTCTCGAGCTGGCTGATGATGTTCCAGATCAACGTCCTGCCGTGGAGCGGGATGTTGGGGTCGTTGGCCAGCTCGTCCAGTATGTGGACGGCACTGGCCGCCCTGACGTCCATGGCCTCGTTGGGCTGCTGCAGTCGCCCCTTGGCGTCGGTAGCGCCCCGTCGGATGTTGCGGGGCACCGATGTGTCCTCAGCCAACTGGTCCAACACGTCTATTATCTGCTTGAGTTTTACGTTGTCTACCATTGGTCTCACCCCCGTTGAATGGGGAGGCTTATTCCTCATCCCTTGCTTTCCGGGCCCTCTTCGGCCCGTTCGTACCGGAGCTCACCGCCCTTCTTGAAGGTCGTGACCACCATGAAGGTCTTGCTCTCCTTGACCCCAGGGATGCTGGTCACGGTGTCCATGAGGAACCTTTTCAGCTGTCCGTAGGTATCGAACTTGACGACCGCCACGATGTCGGTGTCGCCTGTCACCAGGTACACGTCGTCGACGGCATCGTTCTCCGCGATGGCCTCTGCGATGATGTCGGCGTCCTTGGTCTCGACCTTGAGGTTGATCAGGGCGGTGACCTGCTCATCCCCGAAGTACGTGGACATTACCGAATCATAGTCGGACTTTTCCCGGTTCTGCATAGGATGACCTCTCCTGACACCATAGGATGTATAGGAAGATATGCCCTATGAATAGCAGGCTGCTAAACACAGAGGCGTAAAAAGGCTCTATCCCGCCGTTTCGAACTCTTCCTGGAGGTCGATGATGACTTGCTCAAGGACCTCTTCCAGCGAGGAGCTGCGGTACTCTCTCACCCCGCCTATCTCGCTCTGAACTCTCGCGATATAGTCGTTGTTGTCCTTGATGAATTCAACATTGCATAGGGTCTCTTCCATCTTCCTTCACCCGGCCAACATCCACAAGGGATGACAGCACGGCGAATACTACGATGTCTATATATTGATTTTCCCCCGGGGCGACTGGACTGGTCGAGATGCGTAATCCGGGGGCTGCGATTACAGCGCCTTTTCCATGAAATACGCATCCTTCCCAGGCCCGTAGTAATCGCCGATCACTCCCTGGAGCACATACTCCTGGTGAAGGTACAGGTTAATGGCCGCGACGTTGGTGACACTGACCTGCAGCACCATGCGGTCCGCGCCCCTTTTCCGTACTCGAGCCTCGGCCTCGGTCAGCAGCGCCCTGGCGATGCCTCTACCGCGGAACCGCGGCAGGACGGCGATGGACACCAGCTGCGCGGCCACGAGCTCGTCGCGGTAGTTTACGGTCGCAGAGCCCATGATCTCCTCGTCCTCGGCCAGGAAGGTCTCGAAGCCCTCCTCCTCGATCATGGCGGCGAGGACATCGGTCGGATAGCGCTCCTCGCCAAAGCACGAGTTCTCGATGCGCTGGATCTCCGGCAGCTCCTCGATCCCGGCGTCCCTGATCCTCACGCTGGGTCGATGGCCCGGCTACGATAAATTGTCTTCCCTGGCTTCATCCGTTGGTCAACATCTTGCCGCAATCCATCCATCTTGTTCTCTTGCAGAACGATTTCTATTTTAAGCGCTAGAATCCGTGCTCCCCGCCAGCACCTGGTACGGCGAAACGATGAGATAGTTGAACGATGATGAAAGGAGGATGTCCTACCTTCCAGTGAAGCGGTTGTTCAGCGCCCCTGCCGACGCTGAGGTCGAGGTTAGGGGATGGATCTACCGCGCCCGGTCCAGCGGCGCGATAGTGTTCCTCGTGCTGAGGGACCACACCGGCATCATCCAGGTGACGGTGAAGAAGGGCAACCTGCCCGAAGCGGAGTTCCAGGCAGCACACGGCGTGACCGTGGAGTCGTCGGTGATGGTGAAAGGCAAGCTGTTCGACGACAAGCGCGCTCCCGGGGGCAAGGAGCTTCGGGCCACCAGCTTCACCGTGGTCGGCCCCGCGGACGTCTTCCCGATCACCCAGTACCAGAGCGAGGAACTGCTTCTGGATAACCGCCACCTGTGGATCCGCTCCCGCGAGCAGACCGCGGTCATGCGCATCAAGGCCGCGGCGATGGCCGGCGCGAGGGACTGGCTCAGGGAGAACGACTTCACTGAAGTCACTCCACCGATCCTCACCACCAACGCCTGCGAGGGCGGGACCACGCTTTTCAAGCTGAAGTACTTCGACCGCGACGCGTACCTCAGCCAGAGCGCCCAGATGTACCTCGAGGCGCTGATCTTCTCACTGGACCGCGTGTACTCCATCACCCCCTCGTTCCGGGCGGAGAAGTCTCGCACCACCAGGCACCTCACAGAGTACTGGCATCTGGAGCTCGAGGAGGCGTGGGTCGACAACAAGGGGAACATGGAGATCCAGGAGCAGCTGGTGACGGCAATGATCGAGGGCGTCCTGAAGAACGCCGCCGATGAACTGTCACTGGTGAGAAAGGACATCGAGCCGCTGAAGGCCATCGTTCCCCCATTCAAGCGCATGACCTACTCCCAGGCGATGGAGAAGCTGCGCGGTCAGGGGTACGAGATCGGCTGGGGCTGCGACCTCGGCGCACCGGAGGAGCGCGCCCTCACCGCTGACGAGACGGTGCCAGTGTTCGTCACCAACTATCCGAAGGAGTGCAAGGCCTTCTACATGAAGGAGGACCCGGAAGACCCGAGGACCTACGCCTGCGCCGATCTCCTGGCGCCGGGCGGCTTCGGCGAGATAATCGGCGGTTCGGAGAGGGAGACGGACATCAACAAGCTGATCGCGAGGATGCAGGAGCAGGACATCTGCATGGACCCCTACCAGTGGTACCTTGACCTTCGCCGTTTCGGCTCGGTGCCTCACTCCGGCTTCGGACTCGGCATCGAGCGCGTGGTCAAGTTCATCTGCGACCTCGAGCACATCAGGGACGCGGTGCCGTTCCCCCGGACCGTGTCGAGAGTTTACCCCTGAACGTACTTGGCGAGGTGCACGATCATGTCGTAGGCCTCCTCCAGCTCCTGGATCTCAACGTACTCGTCGGCGGTGTGAGCGAGATGTGGATCGCCGGGGCCGCAGATGTACACGTGGGGGTTGACGGCCGCGTACTTCGGGGCCTCGGTGGCGTACGGCACGACGATGGGATCGGTTCCCAGGAAGTTCGACAGCTCCCTGCTGATCTCGGAGTTGGGGTCGGACTCGAACGCCCCCAGGACGTACTCGATGTTCATCTCGTACACCTCACCGCGTAGACGGTTCACGATGATGTCCTCGATGTCGTTGGCGGTCTGCGTCGACGGATGGCGGATGTCGACCTCCACCGTGCAGTGGTCGGAGACCACGTTGTTCTTGTTGCCGCCCTTGATGGTCGAGAAGCAGACGGTCATCCCGGTCGATTGCTGCGAGGACATCTCCGCTAAATCGAGCAGCCGGTCGAGGCAGTAGTGCATCTTGAGTATCGCGTCGTCGCCGAGCCAGGGCTGGCTGGCGTGCGCGGCGCGGCCCCTCGTGGTCAGGCGGAAGCGGAAGACCCCTTTCTCGCGGTACGCCGGCGCCAGCTCGGTGGGCTCCATGATCAGCACGCCCTTGGCCTTGCGGACGATGTCCTCCTTCACGATGGCGTCCACGCCCTCCATCTGCTCCTCCTCGTCGGTGGTCAGGCAGATGCTGAACGGCACGTCGTCCTTCACCAGCTCCTCCGCGGCCTCGATCATGGCGGCGCACGCGCCCTTCATGTCGCAGGTGCCTCGTCCGTATATGCGGTTCTCGTCCTCCTCGCCCTGGAACATCGTCCAGTTGCCGCCCACCGGCACGGTGTCGAGGTGCCCGGAGAACAGCATGCCGTTCTTGCCGTAGGTGGCGATGAGCGCCGGGTACCGTTGCGGTCCGACCAGGCGGACGCGCATTCCTGCCGCCTCGAGCCTGCGGCGGGTGAACCTGAGGATGGTGCTCATGTCCGCGTGCAGGTCGCTGTCCATGGCCAGCAGGTCCTGCAGGGTGTCGACGACCTTAGCCTTCATTTCTTATCCTTCCTGATGAACGGCGGTTTGACGACGACAGCCGGGACCTCGTGGTCCCTGATCCTCACGAGCAGCTTGGTGCCCTCGGCCGAATGCTCAGCGTCCACGTAGGCCAGAGCAATCCCCTTCTGGAGGATCGGCGACAGCGTGCCGGAGGTCACCTTGCCGACCTCGCGGTTGCCTACGAGAACAAGATAGCCGTGCCTCGGGATGCCCTTGTCCTGGAGTTCGATCCCAACGAGCTTGCGGTAGGTACCGCACTCCTTCTGCTTCAGCATCGCCTCCCGGCCGATGAACTTGTGGTCCCACTTGATCGCCCACCCCGGGCCGGTCTCCAGGGTGCTCTGGGTGCCGTCGAAATCGGTGCCCGAGAGCAGGTAGCCCATCTCTAGGCGGAGGAGGTCCCTAGCGCCCAGTCCGCAGGGCATGAGCCCGAGGTCCTTGCCGGCAGAGAGAAGCGCGTTCCACACCGCGACCGCCGCACCGCTCTCCACTAGGATCTCGAACCCGTCCTCGCCGGTGTAGCCGGAGCGGGTGACGTAGCTCTGCGTCGCGCCGGGCGGGGGTGCTGGGAAGTTCAAGATATCTGGCAGAAAGCGCTCGGAGCCGCTCGGCGACGGTACCTTGAGGTCGACGATGTCGCTGTAGAGCCTCTTGACGCTCTTCAAGTCCTTGTCTGTTAGGCGTTGCAGCACCTCCGCCGCTCTCGGCCCCTGCAGGGCGATGGCCGCCACGCGTTCGGAGACGTTGGTGACCTCCGCTCCTCGAACGTGATCGCGCACCCATCCGTAGATCTGCTGGGCGTGGGACGCGTTGGGTATCAGGAGGTACGTATCGAGGCTGACGCGGAAGGTGAAGGTGTCGTCCATGATCTTGCCCTGCTCGTTCAGCACGTGGGCGTAGATGCCCTTGCCCAGAGCGAGGTCCTTGATGTCGTTGGTCAGGATCTCGCGTAGCGAGTCCTCCGCTCCTTCTCCGCGGATGATCAGGTCGCCCATGTGGGAGACGTCGAACATTCCTACTTTCTCTCTGACGGCGCGGTGCTCCTCTAGGATGCTGGTGTACTGGACCGGCATCTCCCAGCCGCCGAACTCGACCATCCGGGCGCCCAGCACGATATGGGCTTCATACAAAGGAGTGCGCTTCATGGACGCCCTTAGGAACTCCCAGGACGGCTAAAATGATTTGCTTGTCCATGTAGATGGTCACCAAGTAACGCAAATATCATTACTTACCACGAGGATGGAAGCCTCGTGGTTGTCCGCTCCGTCAATCCCCGTACCGGGCAGATAATTAGAGAAACCGCATCATCTGTGCCATCCGAGGTCCGCGACGCCCTGGCCAAGGCGAGACGCTGCCAGAAGGATTGGTATGCCGGAACAACTCGGGAAGATCGGGTCTCCCTTATCAAGGAGCTGGAAGTGGTCTGCCTCCGTCGCCGCGACGAGGTCGTGGGGCTCATGTACGAGGAGGTCGGCATACCCAAGAAGGCCTTGATCGGCGCATACAACAGCGCCCTGTCCGGGGTGGACCATTACATCGAGGGGTACTTGGCCTCAACAGACCGCCCGTATCCTCTTCCGTCATCCTGGGCTGCCACCGACGCCACCATATCGTTCCGGCCGCACGGCGTCATCGGCCACATCGGGGTGTGGAACTTCCCGTTCTGGCAGACGATGATAACTGCCATCCCGGCGCTGCTCACCGGCAACGCCGTGGTGTTCAAGCCGTCAGAGTTGTCCACTCTCTCCGGCCTGAAGATCGCCGAGCTGGCCCATGAAGCTGGTTATCCCAAGGACCTCTACATCCCGGTCATCGGCGGGGCGGACATCGGGAAGCTGATGGTCACCTCCGATTTCGACGTCATCACCTTCACCGGGGGCATCGAGACCGGGCTGGATATCGCCAGGAACGCAGGCATCAAGCCCCTGATCCTCGAACTCTCGGGCAACGACGCCGGGATTGTTCGCGAGGACGCCGACGTCGAGCAGGCCGCCAGGGGCATCGCCTATGGCACCTTCAGCCGCGGCGGGCAGGTATGCGTGCGCATCAAGCGCGTGTACGCGCACGAGGCCGTGGCCGACGAGCTGCTGGAGCGGCTGGTGAACATCGCCGGCCGCCTGAGCATCGAGGAAGACGTCGGCCCGCTCATCCGAGGCGAGGCCCGCGACCGCGTCCATCGCGTGGTGCGTGACGCCGTCGGCCGGGGTGCGGAGCTGCTGTGCGGCGGCGAGATGCCTGAAGGCCCTGGTTTCTTCTACCCGCCGACCGTGCTCCGGCACTCCGATGACGACCTCGAGGTCGTCCGCAAGGAGACCTTCGGGCCGGTGTGCCCGGTGCGCGCCGTCCGCGACGACGAGGAAGCGATCGCCCTGGCCAACGACACGAGGTACGGGCTCGGTGCCACGATATGGACCTCCGATTCCGGGCGAGGTGAAGAGCTCGCCCATAGGCTCGAGGTCGGCAACGTGTGGATCAACGAGTGCGTTCGCACGCTGCCCGGTGGCGAATACTTCCATGGGTGGAAGCAGAGCGGCATCCCGTCGTCGATGAGCAGGCTGCAGATGTTCACCAAGAAGAGGACCGTCGTCGCGCACCGCTCCTGCGAGCCCCGGGCCCACTGGTTCTGCTGACCGCCATAGCAGAGCGGTACGGGCGGATGAAGGCGTATTGGGCGTACTACCTCAGGGTGGCGGCCGAGAGCTCGGTCAAGCCGTGATCACTTGCCGCCGGAGAGCAGCTGCTCCAGCATTTCCCTCAGGACCTTCACCGGCATGTCGGGGACGGAGATATAAGTGGTTCGTCCACCGGACGGATCGCCGGTGACCTTCGTTTCCACCAGCCCCTCGTTCGCCAGCTGCTGGAGATAGGCCCAGAACTGCGTATGCCCTCGCGCTCGCTCCCCGTACTCCTCGGCGGCGATCTTGTACGCGCCCTCCACGTCCCTGGTGGTCACGTACGCCTGGTCCTTGGACGCCCGGGCGACCGCCAGCAGCACCAGCCTCTTCTGGATGTCCAGCTCCTCCACCTTGGTGCTTGTCACCACGTTGTAAGTCAGCGCCTTCGCCGTTCTGACGTTCTCCGCAGTAACTTGAGGACTGCCCTCCTCCTCGGCCATCATTCCCGCTTTCTCCAGAATCTCGATGGCGAACCGCGCGTCCCCCATCTCCGCCGAGGCGTCGGCTATGAGCTCGACCGAACTGTCGGGCACCGTGCCGGGGTAGAACGCTAGTTGCACGCGATCGGCGATGATGTCCCTGAGCTCCGGCGCGGAGTACTTGTCGAAGGTGATGACGTTCGCTCTCCGGAAGGTCGAACGCGACGCCGGGTCCAGCATGTCCAGCAGGTACTTCTGCGAGATCATGATGAGCGACATCGACGCCCGCCCGCCCACTTTCTCCTCGTCGAACCTCGACAGGTGATAGATGAGGTCGCCGGCGCCCTTGCGTAGCAGGACGTCCGCTTCATCGAGGACGACCACCAGGTGCAGCTTCTCCTTCTCCAGGTGCTTGTGCAGAGTGCGCAGCATCTCCGCGGTGGAGAACCCCCGGTCCGGGAACCGCTCGTCGAAGTGGTTCACCAGCCTCAGCAGCACGGCGGACTCGGTGTTCCGCTGGCGGCAGTTTACTACGATGAAGTCGAGGGCCTTGCCTTCCGAACGACCTTCCCGCACCAGGTCGAGGCAGAAGCGCTTGCTGGTAGCGGTCTTCCCCGTTCCCACGTTCCCGATGAGGAACGCCGTCTGCGAGACCCCGGACTCCAGCACCGGGCGGAAGAGCGTCCACAGCCGCTCCATCTGCTTGTCGCGGTGCACNNAGGCGCTCGGGCACGTAGTCGAACGACAGCTTCGCCGGGTCCTTGAGGACCCGGCTCGCCCTCTCGTAGCGCTGCGCGGTCATGTCCGCCTCACCCTGAAGAACCCGGAGCAGGGGATGATGTTCAGTCCTCTAGCTTCGAAGATGTCCGCCAGCAGGTTGTTGCCCAGCGAATCGGAGGCCATGTGCCCGGCGACCACGATGTTGACGTGATGCTTCCTCGCTTCCTCGATGTGGCTCTCGGGCACGTGCATGCATACGACGGTGCCGACGCCGGAGCGGGAGAGCTGCTCGTACATCTCCCTTGGAGCTGAGGTACCGCCGGCGAACTTGACCGCGATCTTCCCGGCCCGGCGGTCCCGCCCCCCGGCGAAGATCTCCGGCGGATTGCACTCGCGGATGCCGTTCTCGTACTCCGGGATGTCCGACAGGACGTCCAGAAGGTCGTCCAGCCGCTCCGGCGCCCGCTCGTCCAGCAGCTTCTGCATGTAATCCTGCCCCAGCAGGTCGCAGGGTTGGTGGAGGCACATGAACGGCATGCTGAGCAGGCGGCAGGCGTCCACCGTCTGGGCGTGATTGACCGCATGCGTCGCGCACATGACCTCGTGCGCTCGCGGCGACACGATGCACTCCGCCGTGGTGATCGGTACGCCCCAGGACTGCATCATCGTCTCCTGTATGGACACCACCTTGTACATCGACGCCTGCGCCCTCCCGCGCGGATGATGGCCGATGATGGCGTCGATCTTCGTTCCGCGCTCCCGCAGCCGATCGGCGAGGAGCGCTTCTGCGGTGGAGATGTCTATGCCCCACATTACGGATGCGATGTCGCGGCCGTCGTCGTACAGCACCCGGCTGTCGGCGTAGGGGTTCCACAGCGAGTCGGCGTCGAACCGCTCACGGCCCTTGGGGTCAAGCTTGTCGTACGCCCTTCTCGTCCTCTGGAGAACGGAATCGAGCTCCGCCCCCCTCCGGGGGTCGACCTTCTTGGCCTCCTCCACCGCCAAACGGTAGTAGTCCGACAGACGCATGCTATCCTCGAATGATTCTCATGCCCACATATAATCTATGGGGAACAATTCATAGTGCTCGCTCGCCTATTCACCGCTCATGAACGATGACGAAGGCCTCATTTCCGTGGTCAAGGACCCCCTGGGGGCGCTGAAGATCGAGGACCTGGTGGTGGAGGCGGCCAGGGACATGGTCAAGGACGAGATCAAGCGGTACATCCGCAAGAAGCTGGATGAGGACCCCAAGCTGAAGAACGACATCCGCGTGGCGGTTGCCGAGCTCATGGACGCCAAGGCCCGCGAGGCGTACGCGATGGTCAAGCTCGGCAAGTGCGGCGTGAACCTCGGCATCGCCATGGTGCCTCCGGACCTCAAGGAGCGCATGGACCGCGACATCGCCAACCTCCTGGAGAGGGAGATGGGACAGGTCGTCAGCCGTATAGAATAAAAAGGGAAAGGGTTGGAAAGGGGGCCGTGGCCCGTTGAAGGATGGGAGCTAAGCTCCCGAGGTCGTCCGACTGTTCAACCGAACAGGGCGGACAGGCCCGCGGCAGCCTCTTCCTCGCTGACCTCGGGCTTCTTCTCTTCTTCTTCCTTCTTCGGTTCTGCCTTCTTCTCCTGAGGCGCAGGCGCGGCAGCTGCGGACAGCTGCTGCTTCAGACGGTCATCCTCCAGTCCGGGGACCTTGGAGGCGATGGCGAGCATCTCTGCCCTTGCCTTCGCCAGGAGGGGACCGATGGTGTCCTTGGTGGGGATGGCGGCCTTGACCCCGAGCGCGGAAGCCTCGCGGTAGGCCTTGCCCATGAGCGGACCGATGGTCTGCTTGGTCGGGTAAACGATGCTCACACCTAGGGCGGTTGCGTTCCTGGCCGCGGTGGCCAGCATGGTCGGGTAGTAACCCTCGGGGATGTCCAGAACGGCCTTCTCGTAGAGGATGCCGTCCTCGAACGCGCCCCTGAGGTCCATACCGACGGTCATGGGCAGGATCTCCAGCTTCGGGAGGATCTTGGCGAGCTCTTCGGGCACCTTGTGCCCCTTCTCCACCAGTACCTTCTCCTTGCGGATGACGATCTTGCCGCCCTCGATGGCAGCGGGGATACCGGCCTTCTGCAGCTCGCCCACGATGGGGCCGGGCTTGAAGGGCGTCTCGCCCTCCTTGACGACGATGTCCTCGGGAGCGATGTCACCAGGCTTGGCGGGGGCCGCCGATTTGGTAGCCTCCATCTGCTGGAACAGCTTGAAGGGGTTCATGGGGGTGGCGATGACGGCACACTGCCCCGCGACCAGCGGCTTCAGCTTCTCCAGTCCAGGCCTCTCCTTGGCCGCCTCGTCGATGGCGATGAGCAGCAGGTTGTTCCTGGTCATCATGACGGAGGCGTGCTTCCTCAGCCCGTGACGCATGTCCTGCATCTGCGGGGAGGGGATCCCGTGAATATCGACGATGGCAACGACAGGGTTCTTAACCATGACGTCGGCGAGCTCCTTGACCTTCTCTTTCTTCCAAGATGCTACATGTGCCATCTTGTCGCCTCCTAGATCAATCTCTCCGACGGACCCATGGTCGTTTTGACATAGGCCGAGTCAATGTTCATCTTGCCTTTTTCTAGCTTGCCGATCACCCTCTTGAGAATGGCGTCGACGTTCTCTGCGATCTGCTCGGGGGTCATGTCCACCGTGCCCACCGGGGCCTGGAAGGTCTTGCGGTCCTTGGTACGGACCGACACGGACTTCCGCAGGTTCTCGATGAGGGGCGCGGGGTCAGCCCCTGGGGGTATGGGCTTGGGCATCTTTCCTCTCGGCGCGAGGACAATACCCAAACGCTTACCGATCTGGGGCATCAAGGGGGCCTCGGCGATGAAATAATCGACCTGAGAGGCGACCTTCTTGGCCTGCTTCTTGTCATCGGCGATCTTTCCCAGCTCGTCGGGAGTGATCACCATGTCGGCCACGCTTCTTGCCTTGGCGGCAAGCTCAGCGCCTCCGATGACGCAGACCCTAAGCGCCTTACCCCTTCCATGTGGCAGAACAACGTCTTCCTGTATCCTGTTCTTGGGAACAGACAGGTCCACATCCCTGAGGTTTATGGCCAGGTCAACGGTCTCCTTGAAGTTCCTCTTGGGGGAGGACTCAAGGGCCTTCTTGACGGCCGCTAGGGTTGTTTTCTCTACCAAATAAACTACCTCCTGTAGTGCAATTGAGCAGTGAAGCTCTCCTACAGTGCGGGTTCCCTTAATAGAGAAATGCTTAAAATAGTTTTGGTTGGGGCGAGGGCCCCGCTCACTTGGCGAGCTGCTGGTCGAACTTGCCGGCCAGGATCGCGTCGCGCGCGGCCTTCGGCTCCATCCCCTCTATGGTGGCGCCCATCGAGGTGCAGGTGCCGATGACCTCCAGGACCTTCATCTTCAGGTCCTTGCCCATGAGGGAGTCGCCCTTCATCTCGGCGATCTTGATGAGCTGGTCGATGCTCAGGTTGCCGATCTTGCTCGCCTTGGGGGAGCCGCTCCCCTTCTCCACGCCCAGCTCCTTGGAGATGAGCGAGGAGGTCGGAGGGGTGCCGACCTTGATATCGAAGTTCTTGGTCTTGGAGTCGATGATGATCTTGACCGGGACCTTCATCCCGTCGAACGCCTTGGTCTTGTTGTTGATCTCGGCGACGATCTTGGGGATGTTCACACCTAGGGGGCCGAGGGCCGGGCCCAGCGGCTGGCCGGGGGTCGCCCGGCCACCTTCTACCAACACTTCAACTGTATCTGCCATATAGCTTCACCTTTCTTTCTCTAGAACCCTGACATGGTCTCCGCGAACCGTCACCGGGATGGGGACCATCGCCTCGAACAGNNTTGGCCTCATCGATGTTCTGGACCCTGGCCTTCTCGCCCTTGAACGGTCCGGCCACCAGCTCGACCACGTCGCCCTCGGTGATCCCGGAGACCAGAGGCTTGGGGGCGAGGTAGTGGTCGATCTCCATGAAGTTCATCTCCCCGTCGACGAAGCTGTGTGCTTTGCGGACCCCTTTCACCGCGTCCCTCATGCGGTCGGTGTTCATGCCCTCGATGAGCACGTACCCCCGCAGGTTGGTCGGGGCGAGTATCGCCGAGATGTCCGACTTGCCAGACTTGGCGCGGGCGCCGATGCCGTCGGCGACGTCCTTCTCGTGGCCGATGGAGGTCTTGAGCGCGAGGATCGACTGCCTGGCCTCGGCGACGAACTCCAGCTGGTCGCATTCCGACGGGGCCTCCACCAGGCAGGCCTCCAGCTTCACGTCGATGCGGTCCTTGAAGGCCGACCCGACCGGGGCGTAGACCTCCAGCTTCAGCTCCTTGGGCTTGGCGCCCTCCAGGAAGAAGTCGAACTCGGGTTGAGATTGAGAGCTGTGGGTGTCGAAGAGGGAGCTGCCGGTGGCATCGTAAAGGCGTACCGACCACTCCGCCGCATCCTCCGGGGTGAGGGTTATGGACACCTTCATGTGGACCTTCTTCTTGGCCGACTCCTTGCTCTTCAGCTGAAAGCTCCAGCTGTTCATGCCAGACGCGGGGATCTTGGCCTCCCCGCCCTTGCCTACGAATGAGAGCATGCCGCTCCCTCCGGAGGGAGCGAACGCCTGTTGATCTTCCGTCATGTCCATCAATCCTGAACGCCGGTGGCTCAGCCGAAGTACGTTGGGAGGTATGTCATCAACCAGTAGATGAGGAAACCCACCCCGCCGATGAGCAGCAGGCCAAGGCCGGTGATCTGCGCGACCTTGATGTACTCGTCGGTGGACGGCTTGCGGGCCATCTTAATGACTCGGCCGTACTTGCCCTTGCCGATCCTCTGGACCCGCTCCTCGATGTCCTTCTGGACTTCCCAGGACTTCTCCACTACGTCCATTTTAATACACCCTTCGGTGGTGATTCGTGCGGTAGGTTAGAGACAACTACTTAATAAAGTCGACGTCTACCACCTTTTTGGACCGCTCCTCCCGCGGCCCGATGATGTTCTTGGACTTCACGCCGGTGATGACCACCATGACCCTGACGGTGTCCCGCAGGGTCGGGTCCACCGCGGCACCCCAGATGATCCTGGCGTTGGGAGCGATCTTGCTCTGGATGATCTCGGCGACCTTCTCCGCCTCGGAGATGCTCATGTTGTCGCCGCCGCTGACATTGACCAGCGCGCCAGTGGCGCTGGAGATGTCCACGTCGATGAGCGGCGAGTTCACAGCCTCGTTGATCGCGTGCTCGACGCGGTCCTCGTCGTCGCCCTCGCCCATGCCGATCATGG
>DAVH01000040.1:0-2129 GCA_002508545.1 Methanomassiliicoccus sp. UBA6 | reverse complement strand
GCTTGTCGTTGGGGACCACGATAACGGTGTCCGCCGCCTGCCTCAGCTTGTCCAGTCCCCACTCCGCGTTCTCCGAGCGGATGACCCCCTCGGCCTTGAACGGGTAGGTGACCACGGCGATGGTCAGCGCGCCCATGTCCTTGGCGAGCTTCGCCACGTACGGGGCGGAGCCGGTCCCGGTACCGCCGCCCATGCCGGCGGTGACGAACACGATGTCCGAGCCGGTCAGTATCTTCCTCAGGTCTTCCTCCGCTTCCTTGGCCGCTTCCTCCCCCACCTGGGGTAGCGCGCCGGCCCCCAGCCCGCGGGTCGATCTCCGACCCAGGAGGAGCTTGTGCGGCGAGCGGATGGCGAGCAGATGCTGCGCGTCGGTGTTCGCGGCGTAGATCTCCGCGCCGACGATGCCGACCTCGGAGAGGCGGTCGATGGTGTTCGTTCCTCCTCCNNCCGCAGCCGATGATCTTGATGTTCGTCTTCAGGCTCTCCAGGATCCTTACGAGCTCCTGGTCGGCCGAGCTGTATTCATTGTTGTAGGTGGGACCGAGATCCCCGCCCTGGGCTCCAGCGCGGGATATGGCGTCACTGAGGAATGACTTCATTATAAGCCCTCCTGGGCGAAGCCAGCTAGCTAGAACTGGTAGCCCGGGCGAGGGTTAAGAAGCATTTATGGCTTAAAATGTTTCGGTGCCAATAACACGTTCCAGAGACCATCTGGTCGAGGCAAAAAAAGGGCCGGAGAGGTGCTCCGGCCCGGAGGTGCGCTATGCTAGACCTTCTTTGACCTCGTTCACTTGATGAAATCGACGTCGGTGTCCTTCAGCCTCGAGGTCTCCCTCGAGCGGCCCAGGATCTGCTTGGACTTCACGCCGGTGATGACCACCATCACCCTGATCTTGTGATCGAGCGTGGGGTCGATCGCGGCACCCCAGATGATGCGCGCGCTCGGCTGGACCTTGGACTGGAGCACCTCGGCGACCTTCTGGGCCTCCTGGATGGTCATGTCCCCTCCGCCGACGACGTTGACCAGCACCCCGGTGGCGGACCCGATGTCCACATCCAGCAGCGGAGAGTTCAGGGCGTCCTCGATCGCCTCCAATGCGCGGTCCTCGGTCTGCCCGTTGCTCTCTCCCAGTCCGATCATGGCCACGCCGGCGCCCTTCATGATGGTCTTGACATCATTGAAGTCCAGGTTGACCAGGCCGGGCTTGGTGATAAGCTCGGTGATGCCCTTGATGGCGCGCATGAGCACTTCGTCCGCGACCTTGAACGCGGCGTTGATGGACAACCGGGGACAGAGCTCGAGGAGCTTGTCGTTCGGTATGACGATGACGGTGTCAGCGGAGTTCCGCAGGCGCTCCAGGCCCCATTCCGCGTTCTCCATCCTCATCTTGCCCTCGCCCCGGAAGGGCAGGGTGGTGACCGCTATGGTCAGCGCTCCGATGTCCTTGGCGATCTTTGCGACGTAGGGTGCGGAGCCGGTTCCCGTGCCTCCGCCCATGCCCGCGGTCACGAACACGATGTTGGCGTCGAGGAGGGCCTTGCGCAGCTCTTCCTCGGCCTCCATGGCGGACTCCTCGCCGATCTTGGGCAGCGCGCCGGCCCCCAGCCCGCGGGTCGATCTCCGTCCAAGGAGGATCTTGTGAGGCGAGCGGACGGCGAGCAGGTGCTGCGCGTCGGTATTGGCCGCGTACAGCTCGGCGCCGGTGATGCCCTCCATGGCTATCCGGTTGATGGTGTTGGAGCCGCCGCCCCCGCAGCCGATGATCTTGATGTTCGTTCTGAGCTTCTGAAGTAGATCCAGTAGTTCCGCGTCGGCAGAGCTTACCTGCTGGACGCTGGGTCTTGCCGGCGCGACCGAGGGCCCGAACGAGCCTGTGGTAGCGCTCTCTCTAGCCAGCGCTTCCTCGACCAAAGATTTCATAGTGCATCCCTTGTTCGGCGAAATTGCTATTTTAGGTATTAATAAATTGACCCAGGATTTTTATCTTTTCACACCCGGCGAGAGCTCCCTCTCCCCAGTCGGAGCATGGGGCAGGCCTCATCGCACCTCGTCCCTGAGAGTTGGGGGCGATGGAAATGGGCGCTCGTGCCCTCGATGGAGAGCAAGCCGGTAGATATGGCAGGCGACC
>DAVH01000046.1:27406-27808 GCA_002508545.1 Methanomassiliicoccus sp. UBA6 | reverse complement strand
GGCCACCAGGTTCATGCCGTCGATCACCGGGGTGATCATGGCGACATCGGACATGATATAGTAAACCATGAGCTCATCCGCCGGCACGTACCTGTTGATGTATATAATCGGCGTCCAGTTGGGCTGCTGGAAGCGCCCGTTCACCCTGCCCACGGTCTCCTCGACCTGCCGCTTCATCTCCCGGTACTCGCTTATGACCTCCCTGGTGGGAGAAGCGACCTGGATGAACGAGACCTTGCCTATGAACCGGGGATTGCTCTCCAGGAACCGCTCGAACGCGAGGAAGCGGTTCAGGATCCCCTTGGTGTAGTCCAGCCTGTCGACCCCGAAGATGACGTGCGGTTTGTCCATCTTTCTTCGTATCCGGGCCGCCCTCCGCCTTATGCTCTCGGTCTGGCTGCG
>DAVH01000046.1:4680-27358 GCA_002508545.1 Methanomassiliicoccus sp. UBA6 | reverse complement strand
GTTGGTGTAGGTCGAGGTGTGGAACCCGATGAGGTCGGAGCCCAGCAGTCCCTTCAACAGCTCCTTCCTCCACGGGATGCAGGAGAAGGTCTCCACCGCCGGGAAGGGGATGTGCCAGAAGAGGGCGATGTTGGCCTCCGGTCTTTCCTCTCTCACCATGGAGGGCACCAGGCAGTAGTGCACATCCTGTATCCACAGCCTTCCATCGCAGTCCAGCTCCTCAACGGCCGCCGCGGCGACNNGCGTTCTCCTGGAACATGTGGCAGACCGGCCAGATGACCCGGTTGCTGAACCCGTAGTAATAATCGGCCACTTCCTTGGTCGTAAGCCATATCCGCCTGAGCACGTACCGAGGCTCATCGATCGGCACCAGGATCTTGCCGCTCGGATCTGCCGTCTCCATGTCCGCGCTACCACTTCCCCAGGCGATCCAGGTCCCGCCGGTGGTGCGCATCACGGGGTCGAGCGCAGCGACCAGTCCGCCGGTCGGCACCCGGCACCTGATCCCCCGCTTGGTCCTCTCGTGGACATAGGGCTCTCTGTTAGACATCAGTACGATTCTGCTGCTGTTCATTCGTCCCAGATAATTAGCTAAGCCAATACTATATAACATGAGAGCCGCTGAAAGCCGCGCTCCGCCTGACAGTAGAAAAAGATTATCCTGTTTGATAATAGATTGCTAACCTTGATAAGGTCCGCGCCGGCTCGTGAAACTGCTAATGCTCGCCTTGACCCACCTGGTCTTTGCTCTCGTCCTCATATCCGCCTTCCGCCTGGACCGAAACAACGCGTTCGCGGTCCTGCTGTTCGGCGTGCTCATCGACCTCGACCACACCTTCGGGCTGGTCGAGTTCATAGCGAGGGAGGGAGTGACCAACACCCTGGACTACAAGGCCGCCATGGCCTCCAACATCCAGTGGAAGAGCATGTTCCACAGCCCGGAGGCGGTGGTGCTCATCGCCCCGTTATCCATCAGCTACCGGTACGCGGTCCCGTTCATGGCCTGGGCCGCCCACCTCACCATGGACTATGTCCAGATCAACTATCTCGGCGTAATGTCCGGCCTTGAGTTCCTGCTGCTGGGCCTTCTCGCGGTGACCCTGCTCTACTCGGAGCTTCGGGCCCGGCGGAACGATGTACCCAACACCGGCGTGCGGGAGCTGCTGGAGTGGGAGGCGGGAAGGCTTACCAAGTGGATCAGCCAGCTTCCCGGGGTCCGCTCGGTCATAAGGTTCCTAGGACCTCGATCAGCCTCGTCGTGAACTCCCGCGTCCCCATTTTTCCGCCGGCATCGGCGGTCCTTATCCCCCGGCCCAATGTCGCGGTCACCGACCGCTCGATCCGTTCGGCCATCGGCGCCAGGTCCAGATAGCGGAGCATCATCGCCGCCGAGAGGATCGCGGCGACGGGGTTCGCGCGGTCCTGGCCGGCGATGTCCGGCGCGGAGCCGTGGGTCGGCTCGAAGAGCGCGAACCGGTCTCCCAGGTTCACCGAGGGGGCGAAGCCCAGCCCGCCGGTCAGCGCCGCGGCCTCGTCCGACAGGATGTCCCCGTAAAGGTTGAGGGTCACCAGGCACTCGAGCTTGTTCGGCTGCAGGACCATCGCCGCGGCGGCCGCATCGACCAGCAGGTCGCGCGCCTCCAGGCCGGAATCCTTCATCCGTTCCCTGAAGATCTCGCGGAACATGCCGTCCGATCTCCTCAGGACATTGCTCTTGTGCACGCAGGTGACGCTCCTCCGGCCCTCGGCCCGGCACACCTCGATGGCCTTGTCCACTATGCGCTGGCATGCTCTCCTGGTGATCCTTCTCTCGGTGACCACGCCCTCGCCGTCCTCGCGCTCCACCCCGGTGTACATGCCCTCGGTGTTCTCCCGGACGATGATGACGTCGAGGTCCACCAGGCCGATCGATGGGTGCCACCGGCGGACCGGGCGGATGTTCGCGTACAGGTCGAACGCCTTCCTCAGGTGAAGTAGGGGGGATCGGTACGATGCATCGTAGGTCACCGGCGAGGTGATCGCCCCGAACAGGGCCGCGTCGCTCTCCTCCAACCGGTCCAAGGTCGCCTGGGGAAGGTAGGAGCCGGTCTCCTTGTAGCATGCCAGCCCCATCCCCGCCTCGGTGATCTCCAGGGGAGCGTCCACGGCCCGCAGCACCTCCAGCGCGGCCCTGGTCACCTCAGGACCGATGCCGTCGCCGGGGATCACCGTTACCTTTCTCATTGCCTGTCCAGCCTCTCGAGCAGGCTGGCCACGATGAACGGCAGGGTGATGGTGGCGTCGCCCTCGACGGTCACGTGGTCGGCGTTCTCCTTGACCTTGCCCCAGGAGACCGCCTCCCGGACCTGCGCGCCCGACAGCGAGCCGTCGTACTCCACCGCGGTGGTCAGGTACACGGCGTGGTCCAGGCCGCCGCGGAACTGGTTCCACCAGATGGTGTGGTGCTTGGATATCCCTCCACCGATCATCAGCGCCCCGCTCTCCTTGGCGTCGAAGACCATGTCCATAAGGTCCTGCTCGTCCTGGAACAGGTCCACCTTGAACTTGCGGTGGTCCTGCCAGTACATCCACAGCTGGCTCCCGAAGGAGCCGTCGGTGATCCCGGGGATGAACACGGGTACCTTGTTCCGGTGGCACCAGTGGACCAGCGAGTCCTCGTCATCGATCCTGGCCCCGACCTGGTCGATCAGCTCCCGGGTCGATATCGAATCGCGGTCCTTGAGGATGGACTTGAACATCGGGCCGAGCTTCTTTTCCAGCACGATGCCGTAGCTGGTGTTGGGCACGAGCACGTTCCCCAACCGGTTCAGCCCCTCCTTGTGAAGCTTCACGTCGTCCATGAGGAAGTCGCCATGGTAGTAGCTCTTCCACGTTCTCGCCAGGTCATGGTCCATCGTTCCGCAGGTGGTGATGATCGCGTCCACCAGCCCGCGCTTCACCAGCTCGACGATCACTCCCCGCGTCCCGGTGGCCATGATGCAGGCGGGGAAGGAGAGGAAGGTGGTGCATCCCTCCTTCCTTACCATCTTCTCCATGATGTCCACCGCCTCGGACAGCTTCCTCCCGGTGAACCCTCCGGACTGCCTCAGCTGGACCATGAGCGCGTCGACCGTCATTCCCGATTCATACTTGATGTCCTTGACCGGCCTCTTAGCCTTCATTTGAATAATCTCCCTTAGAGGGTGAAAAGCAATTCCATGGGCCTAGATATAAATTGGCATCAACCGGACGTCAGACCGCCCGCCGCCGCTTGGCTCGCACCGGTCCCGTCGTCCGTCTCCCCCAGGGCCTGGTCCCAGGCCTCCAGCTGCTCGTCGAGCAGCCTGCGGGTATCTGCCTCGTCGCCGTTGTTGTCCAGGACCGCCCATCCCTCGGACAGCATGAGGACCTTCTCCCGGCACCTGGTCAGCGAGGGCAGGTTCTCGAACATCTCTTCCCGGTCCTCCCGCCGCGCCATCCGGCGCAGCGCGTTCTCCGGGGAGATGTCCACCAGCAGCAGCCGCTCCGGCACGGGAAGCATCTTGGCGAAGAGGTCGTACCCCTGCTTGGCGAACCTCTTCGGCAGGTAGGCGGTGCCCATGAGATACCGGACGAACACCACGTCGTCATATCCTCTGAACTCGGTCCTCAGCTTCGACACCGATATCAGGACATCGAGGACGTAGAACGCCGTGGAGATGACGAACATCATCGGGCCTCGTTCCTGTAGCGCCCGCCTGGAGAGACGGCCTGCCAAACGGTCGGAAGGGTGCACTTGCACGTGGACGGTGTCGCCCTCGGCCTCATAGTGCTCCATTATCCACTGGGCGACAGTGCTCTTGCCCGAACCGTCCAGGCCATCCACCACGATCCAGCGCCTCATGCCGCTCCTCCCAGCATGAATTGGAACGCGAGAACGAGCCCGACGGTGAGGAAGGGCACGATGAGGTTATCGTACTCTCCGGGAGAGAACAGCTCGATCGCAGCGACGAAGACGCCGACCAGAGCGGCGAGGCCGACCGCCTGGGGGAGCGTGAACGGGAACACGTTGAGCTCGGGCATCGAACCGCTGAGGTAGGTGTAGAATCCGATGACGAGCAAGGTCGCGAGGAACGTGCCCAGGGCCACCGCCGTCGTGCCGATGACGCTCTTGTCCTTCCACAGCTTCCTCTTGCCGTAGCGCTTGCCGATCAGCCCGCCCACCCCGTCGCCGTAGGACATCGCCACGATGGCGATGCTCGCCGCCAGCCGGTCGTCGAAGAGCACCAGGGCGAGGATGGCCCAGGAGATCGCGTAGAACACCAGTCCATAGCCGTGCCCTTCCGCGCTGGCCATCTTGAGGAAGGAGTTGTCGAGCTTGTGCACGGGCGAGATGGGCGTCATCAGCAGGAGAAGGAAGATGAACGGCACCGCCGCCAGGAAGGACATGACATAGTTGGAGTCGAAGACCCACCAGAAGAACACGATGTTCCCGACCAGGATGTGGATTACCTTCCGGAATCCGCTCCCCTCGGGCCACCTGCGCTTGGCGAGCGTGGCGATGATCACCACCAGGGAAACGTAGGCGTACACAAGAACAAGGCCAATAACGTCCCCGGTGCTCACCATGCGGCGCGGAGAACGGTATGCCCGTAGTTATAGCTTATCAACATCATCCAACGAGCAGGGGCCGCCCCTGGCCCATTATAGGGAGGAGGCTGGCGAGAGGTAAAATAAGGCGCACCGCATCTCCTGCTTGGTGCATCCCCGATGGATTTGGCCATTCTCATAGTCGTGGTCGTGGCGTTGACCCTGTTCTTCGCCTTCACCAACGGCTTCCAGGACGCCAGCGCCACCGTGGCCACCATGATCGCCTGCGGGGCGGCGACCCCCCGGACCGGGGTGCTGTACTCGGCGATCTTCGGCTTCCTGGGCGCACTTCTGGGCGGTAGCGCGGTGGCCTTCACCATCCAAGGCCTCGTCAGCGTTCAGGAGCCCGGACTGCTGGTGCACATACTTCTCGCGGCGGTGCTGAGCGCGACGATCTGGAACCTGATCACATGGCGGTTCGGTCTGCCCTCCTCGTCCACCCACGCCCTCGTCGGCGGGCTGGTCGGAGGAGGGGTGGCCGGCGACGGAGCGGGCAGCATCGACTGGGGGCTATCGGCCCTGCTCTCGGGTGAGCTGACCGGGCTGACCAAGGTACTCCTATTCCTCGTCCTATCGGTGGCCATCGGGTTCGCGGCCGGGTATGTGGTCAAGCGGATCAGCACGGCCGCGCTGCGCAACGCCCACCGCTCCATCAACCGCCCCATACGGCGCTCGCAGTATCTGACCACAGCAGTGCTCTCCTTCGTTCACGGGGCCAACGACGGGCAAAAGCAGATGGGGGTGATCACCATCGCCCTGCTCTCCGGAGGCGTGATCGTCGCGCAGGAGATCCCGCTTTGGGTGAGATTGTTGACTGCCCTGGCCATCGGCGTGGGCACGATCGGCGGGGGGTGGAAGATCATGAAGACCCTCGGCAGGAAGATCTATCCTATCAAGCCAATCGACAGCCTGGACTCCCAGGTCGCGTCGTCGGGGACCATACTGATGTCCACCCTGGCCGGGGCGCCGATATCTTCCACCCAGGTCGTTGTCTCCAGCGTGATGGGGGTCGGCGCTGGAGAACGTCTGAGGATGGTGCAGTGGTCGGTGGGGAAGCATATGGTCATATCCTGGTTGCTGACCATCCCCGCCTCGGCGCTGCTGTCGGCACTCCTGTTTAATATCCTCAGACCGCTCTTGGGCATCTGAGGCTTAAGGGCATGGATGAAAGTGGGAACGGCAGGAAGGGCGGGTTGCTGGATTCCATCTTCCCGCGGAAGTACGACTTCCTGGGGATGCTGTTCAAGCAGGCCGAGCTGACCGAGGCCGGGGTAAGGGCGCTGAACGCTTGGCTGATCGGGGGTGACATCGACCTTCCGCCGGACGAGGTGGCAGCGATCGAGCAGGAGGCCGACGATGCCCGCCGGTACATGGAAGGTCTGCTGATGGAAGCGTTCTCGACGCCCTTCGACCGGCAGGACATCTACTCGTTCTCCAGGCAGATCGACAACATCCTCAACTTCTGCTTGTCCACCGCCATCGAGATGCGCGCCTTCGGGGTCAGGCCCGATAGGGCGATCCTGACCATGACCGCCGCGCTGGAGCAGGGCACGGAGATGGTCAAGGAGGCGGTAATGATCATGTCCAAGGACCCCGCCCGGGCCCAGCAGATGATCCGGGACATGCGGCGGAAGCAGAGCGAGATCGAGAAGGCGTACGTCGCGGATCTGGCGGTGGTCTTCAGTACCAGCGAACCGATGGAGGCTATGAAGAAGCGGGAGGTGTACCATCACCTCAAGGACGCCGGCCGCGCGCTGAGCATCACCGTGGACATCCTGCACCGCATCATCGTGGAGCTCGGTTAGTCATGTTCGACGCGGTGGACCTCTCCAAGAAGATGAAGAAGGAGGAGTACAAGAAGGTGGCCCCTCCTCTGAAGGAGCGTCTGGGGGAGCTGCAGAGGATGGTCCACGCAGCGGGCATACCGGTGATGGTGGTGTTCGAGGGATGGGACCCGATGAGCATGGCGTACATGATCAACAGGGTACTGTTGCCCCTGGACCCCCGCGGTTTCACCTACCACAACATCACCGCTCCGGAGGGGGTCGAGCGGAAGATGCCGTTCATGTGGCGGTTCTGGATGCGCGCTCCCTGGAAGGGCAACATCGCCATCTTCGACCGCTCTTGGTACTCCCGGGCTGTCTCCGAGTGCCTGGACGGGAGTAAGTGCAAGTCTTTGCCCCAAGACATCATCGAGGACATCAATAGGTTCGAGGAGCTCCTCGCCGATGACGGGACGGTCATCATCAAGCTCTTCCTGCACACCAGCAAGGGCGGGGAACGGAGATCGAACCGCAGGATCGACCCGGCCGAGGCGTGTGGGCTCCTAAGCGAGGACCTCGATTCCGACAGGCTCTACCGGAAGCACCTCCCGCTGCTGGAGGACATCATGCAGCGGACCGACACGCCCCTGTCCCCCTGGATCGTGGTGGAGTCCGACGACCCCGAGTACGCCGAGGTCAAGGTGCTGCGCAACATCGTCGACCGTCTGGAGGCATCGCTGACGCGTCCCCCTCGGCCCGAGGCTTCGGCGCCGGTGGTGATGGGCAGCTCGTCCCGAGCCAATATCGATCTCTCCGCCAAGCTCTCCGATGATGATTACAAGGGCCTCCTTGAGAAGCAGCGGGACCGCATGAAGGAGGCGCAATGCAGGCTGTTCCAGAAGAAGAAGCGGCTGGTGGTGGTGTTCGAGGGGCGGGACGCCTCGGGCAAGGGCGGCAACATCGCCCGGCTCACCCAGGTCCTTAACCCGCGGACCTACAGGGTGATACCCACCGGGGCCCCGGACGACATGGAGCTCGCGCACCACTACCTCTGGCGCTTCTACCGGAACCTGCCCCTGCCGGGGCACATCAGCATCTTCGACCGCTCGTGGTACGGCAGGGTGCTGGTGGAGAGGGTGGAATCCCTAGCCCCTGAATCAGCGTGGAGGCGGGCCTACCGCGAGATCAACGAGTTCGAGCGGTGGATGGTCGATAACGACACGATAGTGGTCAAGCTGTGGCTGGAAGTGGACAAGGAGACCCAGCTGAAGCGGTTCATCGAGCGGGTGGACGATCCCAGGAAGACCTGGAAGATCACGCCTGAGGATTGGACCGCGAGGGAGAAGTGGGACCGCTACACCGAGGCGATCGACGAGATGCTCGAGCGAACGTCGACCGCCCAGGCCCCGTGGACGGTGGTGGCCTCTAACGACAAGAACCACTCCCGGGTGGAGACGATCAGGACCATCGCCGACGCGGTCGAACGAGCCCTAGAATAATTATTTCGCTGTATGATAATCGGAAATCGAATGGCATGGAGCCAGTGCCGGGCCTCCCTTATTCCTGTTTCAAGAATCAATATATAGATGAATCATAATTAAGGCCCCAAACCTGAAGAGGTTCTGATTATGGCTATAGAGATCGACGCCTGGGTATATCTAATACCGATAGCTGGCGTAATTGGCCTTTTAATCGCGCTCTTCCTGACCCGCAGTATATTCAGGAAGGACCAAGGCACCCCCGAGATGCAAGCCATCGGGGACGCCATCCGCGAAGGAGCCATGGCCTATTTGGCCCGCCAGTACAAAACGATTGCAATCATCAGCGTGATATTGGGAATTATCATCGCTATCGGACTAAGGTTCGAGGTCGGCATCGCCTTCCTCCTTGGTGCATTTTTCTCCGCCCTGTCCGGCTACATCGGCATGTATGTGTCGGTGAAGAGCAACATCCGGACGGCAAGCGCGGCGAGAAGGACGCTCAACGAGGCGCTCCAGACCTCTTTCCGCGGCGGTGCGGTTTCCGGTATCGCCGTGGTCGCCCTCAGCCTTCTGGGCGTGGCGGGCATATTCTTCCTGTACCTGTTCTTCGTGGTTGCCGAACCGACCTCCGCCCCGAGCGGATACACCCTCGAGTCCTGGCACGTCGTGGAGACCCTGAACCTTGCCGTCGGTTACGCCTTCGGTGCCTCCTTCGCTGCGCTGTTCGCCCAGCTGGGTGGCGGTATCTACACCAAGGCCGCCGATGTCGGTGCTGACCTCGTCGGCAAGGTCGAGGCCGGTATCCCCGAGGACGATCCCCGCAACCCCGCCGTCATCGCCGACCTGGTCGGTGACAACGTCGGCGACTGCGCTGGTCGTGGTGCGGACCTGTTCGAGTCCACCGCCGCCGAGAACATCGGTGCGATGATCCTGGGTGCCGCTATCTTCGGCCTCACCGGAAACATCGACTGGGTGTTCTTCCCCCTGGTCGTTCGTGCCTTCGGCCTGCTCGCCTCCCTGATCGGCATCATGCTGGTCAAGCTGAGGAACGAGAACGAGGAGCCCATGAAGGCCCTGAACCGCGGTTACTACATATCGGCCATACTCGGCGCGATCGGCTTCTACTTCATCTCCCAGGAGATGCTGGGTGCCTGGCAGTTCTTTGCCTGCGGCGTCATCGGCATCATCCTGTCCATAGCCATCGTGTACATCACCCAGTACTACACCGCTGGGGAGTACAGACCGGTCCGTGAGATCGCCAAGGCCTCGGAGACCGGCCCGGCCACCAACATCATTACCGGGTTCTCCATCGGCCTGGAGACCACCGCGATGCCCATCGTTGCCATCGCCATCGCCCTACTGGCCTCCTACTTCCTGGGCCAGGACGCGACGAACTACGTGCCCCTGCCCGCCGGGACCGACATGGCCAACGCCCAGTTCATCTTCGGGCTGTTCGGCACCGCCGTCGCCACCATGGGCATGCTCGCCACCGCCGCGTTCGTCCTCGCGATGGACACCTTCGGGCCCATCACCGACAACGCCGGTGGCATCTGCGAGATGTCAAAGCAGCCTGAGGAGATCCGCAACAGGACCGACAGGCTCGACGCCGTCGGCAACACCACCAAGGCGCTCACCAAGGGATACGCGATGGGCTCTGCGGCCCTCGCCGCCTACCTGCTGTTCGCCGCCTACTTCCAGGAGGTCGCCGTCAAGCTGGACCTGCCGCTGCTCCAGGTGTTCAGCGTCGACATCGCCCAGCCGCCCGTGTTCGTCGCCGCTCTCATCGGCGCGATGCTGGTCTTCCTGTTCTCCTCCCTGGCCATCCGTGCCGTGGGCAAGGCCGCCTACGACATGATCAACGAGGTCAGGAGGCAGTTCAGGGAGAAGCCCGGGATCCTCGCCGGAACGGACAAGCCCGACTACGCGCAGTGCGTCGATATCTCCACCAAGGGAGCCCTCAAGGCCATGGTCCTGCCGGCGCTGCTGCCGGTCGTGGTCCCCATCGCGGTCGGACTGATCTGGCGCTTCGCCTACCCTGACGCCGCCAGCCAGATAGCGGTGCAGGCGGTCGGCGCGTTCCTGATGGTCGCGACCATCGCCGGTATCCTGATGGCCACCGTCCTCAACAACGGCGGCGGTGCCTGGGACAACGCGAAGAAGTATGTGGAGACCGGACACCACGGCGGCAAGAAGAGCCCCGCTCACTCCGCTGCGGTCGTCGGTGACACCGTCGGTGACCCCTTCAAGGACACCGCCGGTCCGTCCCTGCACGTGCTGGTGAAGCTGCTCTCCACCATCACCCTGGTCTTCGCCGGGCTGTTCATCATCATGTAAGGTGATGATGAGAGCCAAACCCCTTCCCTTTTCATTTCATCCAGCATCTTTGTAATATATATCGAGAAACCTCAGCTTTATATACGAGTTGGCTTATCCCACACATATCGTTCGAGGCCACGCTATGTATCTATTGACGACGAAGGAGAAGGTCGTGCGCATCCCGCCGGAAAGGCTGGGCGAGGACCTCACTGACGTTATTAATCAACTGAGCTGGGAGTCCTTCGAGGGCAAGATCGAGGGCTCCGACTCGCTCACTCTCCTGGTATCCCATGTCGAGCCGGTGGGCCAGGGGCGCATCGTCCACGGCGACGGTGCCATCTACCAGAAGGTAAAGTTCGACAGCCTGGTCTTCCGTCCCCAGCTGCAGGAGGTCATCGAGGGCACCGTCGTGGAGGTCCTCAAGTTCGGGGCCTTCGTAAGGTTCGGGCCGCTGGACGGGCTGCTCCACATCAGCCAGATCATGGACGACCGCATCGACATCGACTCCGAGAACGGCAGGCTGCTGGGCAAGGACACCAAGCGTGACCTGAAGGTCGGGGACAAGGTGCGGGCCCGCATAGTCGCTCTCAGCCTGAACGAGAGAAGCCCCCGCGAATCCAAGATCGGCCTCACCATGAGGCAGCCTGGCCTCGGCAAGATCGAGTGGATCGAGGAGGAAAGGAAGAAGGCGAGCGGAGGTGCGGCATGAAGCTACAGAAGGCGTGCAAGCATTGCAGCTTCATCACCGAGGAGGACACCTGTCCCCTGTGCGGCAACCAGACCTCA
The DNA here is from genome assembly GCA_002508545.1 of Methanomassiliicoccus sp. UBA6. Classification (GTDB taxonomy): domain Archaea; phylum Thermoplasmatota; class Thermoplasmata; order Methanomassiliicoccales; family Methanomassiliicoccaceae; genus UBA6. The sequence continues at coordinate 16,404 of DAVH01000046.1, read as the reverse complement.
AGGGACTGGCAGGGCTACGTGATCATCGTGGACCACACCCGGTCGGAGATCGCAAAGCGGATGGGTATCAATGTCAACGGAAAGTTCGCCCTCAAGGTGCGCTGAGCTGCGGTGCCCCCGCAGAGGATGGCGATTACCTGAGAAGATGAGGAAGCAGCTGGCGACCGGGCTCGGAAGGATGGTCGACGTTAAGGACCTCCGTGCCGAGCTCAGGGATTGCCGGTTCCTTATGGCTGTGGGCGACATGGTATCATTCACTCTGCTGGACAACGGTTTTCGACCGGACCTAGTCATCTATGACCTCATGACCGAGCGAAGGGCGTATACCTCTCTGACGACCAAGCTCGATAAGATGGAGGGTGTGGATGCCAAGGTCGCGAATCCTGCAGGGCAGATAACCGCCGAGCTGGTGCGCGAGATCGCGCTGGCTCTTGAAAGGAACGTTCCAACGAAGCTCTTGGTCGAGGGCGAGGAGGACCTGGCCGCACTGGCCTGCGTGGCGATGGCTCCTCATGGCTCATGCCTGATCTATGGCGTGCCCGGAAAGGGCATGGCCTTGCTCAGGGTCGATGAAGACGCCGCGTGCCAGGCCAGATCGATGATATATTCGATGGAGGAATTGAATTGAAGCTAGAGATCGTCAGCAAGAACGAGAACAAGACCATGGACAGGCTCGAGGTCCAGTTCCGGACCGAGCATGTCGGGGAGGCCTCCCCCAACCGGGACGCCGTCCGCACCGCCCTCTCCGGGGCCTTGGGAGTGCAGAAGGAGCGCGTCATCGTATCGGACATGACCTCCAGGTACGGTGTGGGGACCAGCGACGGGAACGCCAATGTCTACGGCTCCGCCGAGAGCGCCAAGAAGCACGAGAAGAACTACGTCCTGGTCCGCAACGGGCTGGCCGAGAAGAAGCCCAAGAGGACCAAGACCGTGGCGACGAAGAAGTCCAAGTGAGGTGAACTGAATGGCAAAGGACGCGGGAGACAAGAAATCTGAGGGTAAGAAGGATGCCGGCAAGGGCGCGGCCAAGAAGGGCGAGGCCGCCGGGGCCACCTCCAAGAAGGACAAGTACTCGGTCGAGGGCGGCAAGCTCGAGCGCAAGGGCAGGAGCTGCCCCAAGTGCGGGCCCGGCGTGTTCCTCGCAGAGCACAAGGACCGCAACGCCTGCGGCAAGTGCGGCTACACCGAGTTCAAGACCAAGAAATGAGCTCGAACACCTTCCCCAATCTCTTCCCCAACCTTCTTACCTGTTCTGACAACGGCCTGCATAAATAGGTGGAGGCAATCACCACCGTTCACTGAAATGCGCTGCGGTTTCATCGGATACGGCAACATGGGGGGCGCGGTGGTAAGGGCGCTGCTCCGGGACGGCTCGCTTCATGAGGGCGAGATCATCGTGTTCAATCGTACCCTCTCCAGGCTGGACGGCCTGAAGGCCGAGCATCCCGGCGTGACCATCGCTGCTTCGATGCCAGAGGCGGCCAATGGCGCAGACGCCCTCTTCATCTGCGTGCACAGCCCCGTCGTTCTCGAAGTGATGTCGGTCATCAGCGGACAGATGTCAGCGGGCACTCATCTGGTCACCATAAATGGCGGCGTTAGCATCGCCGACCTCGAGGCGCTGTACGACGGACCGGTGAGCAAGGTCATCCCCACCATCACCATCGAGGCCGGGCGGGGAGTGACCTTGATCTCTCACGGAAGAAAGGTCACGGCGGCCCAGGCCAGGGCGCTGGAGGTGTTGTTCTCCCGCTCCGGCAGGGTCATGGTGCTCCCGGAGGAGAAGCTCGGCGCGGCCACCGATCTCACAAGCTGCGGGCCGGGGCTCATGGCGGCGATGATGGCCCAGTTCGCGCTGTCGGGGGCAAGGGCCGGCGGGCTCGACAACGAGGAGGCCGTGGCCATGGTGGCGGAGACCATGCTGGGCACCGCGCTGATGCTGGCCGACGGGCGCTCATCACCCGAGATGCTAGCGGAGCGGGTGGCCACCAAGGGCGGGATCACCGAGCAGGGGCTGAAGGTCCTGAAAGGGGAGCTCCCCGGGACCTTCGACCGGGTGTTCGAGGCCACCGGGCGGAAGAGGGCCGCGGTCCGGTCGGCCATGACCGGGGCGACAGAGCCTCAGCTTGGTCCATGATGGCGCATTCCGCGGTGAATATCTTTATTAACACCTTTTCCATCAGATAGCTGGGACTCGTAGTGTAGCTTGGATATCACTGAGGCCTCCGGTGGACCGCCAAGGTCCAGGGAAAGCCTCGAACGGGGGTTCGAATCCCCCCGGGTCCGCCATTCTTCTCCTTTGATCATTAAATGAAAAGCGCTCGCCCTTGAGCATACCATACGGTGATCTGCGGTGTATCGGCAGCAGATAGGATTTACAACCGTCCTATATTCTTTTATAGAGCGTTCAGAAATCCACACAAGGGTGTTGGGATGGCACGGATTCCCTCAGTTCCACGTAGCTACCATCCCAACGCCTTAGACGTCTATTGACTTCCCGCGTATATTATATCTATTATTACGAATCGAATAAGATTTTTATAGATGCCTTGCTACCGGCGCTCCGGGGCCGGAGGAGCGCACTCCTCATCGACGCTCTTCGCCCCGCTCGGGCCTAAGACGACCACGCGGGCTCGTCGTCACCGGCGGAACCTTGTGCGGTTCATGTAGATCATGAACCCGACCACCGTGACCGACGCCACCGCGAACACGAAGATGTAGATGATGAGGACGCCACTGATGTCCAGAGGGTCGCCCGCATCGGGGGCGACGACCTCATCATTGCTGGTCAGGACCACGATGGTTATCAGGTCTCGGTCGGTGACCCCCTGGCTGTCGGTCACCAGAAGGCGAACGGTGTAGGTGCCGGGCTCGTGGTACTCGTAGGTGAACGACTCCACGTCGAAGGTCCCCCCGTCCCCGGTGGTCCAGTAATAGGTGTACGGGCCGACGCCTCCGCTCACGGTCGAGGATATCGTAGTGGTCAGAGGGGATTCGCCGTTCAACACGGTGGCCTGTATGGTGGCGATCAGCTCCGTCGCTCCCGCATGGACCGTCAAGCTCGCCGAGGAGGTCGTTCCCCTGCTGTCGGTGACCACCAGGGTGGCGTCGTACCTGCCCGCCTCGGCGTACCGGTGCTCGAATGTCGAGCCGTCGCCGGTCGAGCCGTCGCCGGCGCTCCAGGCGTAGGTGTACGGACCTATGCCGCCCTCTACCTCCGAGGTGAAGGTGACGTCAAGGGGGACGGTCCCGCTCGCCGGCGAGGCCAGGATCGACACCGTCAGCGGAGGTACCGGGATGATGGTGAAGTCCATGTCAAATGACAGCTCCGTCGTCACCGGCAGCAGCACTCCTTCCCTGGCAGTGATGTTAACATTGCCTTCGTAGGTGGCCGGGGCGACATCCGGGGTGACGAAGGAGCCGGTTAGGTTTACCGTTTCGCTGGCCGCGACGCTCGTGTTGCCCTTCAGGGTCACCGTGGTGATGTTGTCCTCGTCCCACTCAATGACGTAGACCGCCTTCGTTATGGTGAACGCGTTGTCACCGGTGTTCGTGAGCTCGATGCTGAACGCCACTGTCTGGTTGGCATAGGCTGAGGTAGGATGGGCATTGTCGACATCGCCCTCCGATTTGGCCTGGGCGTTCTCGGTCACCATCAGCGGGCCACAGATAAGGAGAGCGGCCATCAGGAGGGCCGTGACGGTCAGGGAGCCGGTTCGGTTCACGGGATCGAGGGTCGTCACGAGGTCTGGTGACTTAATATTAACTAAAGAGATAATATCGCTCGACGTCCCGAGGGACGGTCCGGGTGCGCGGACCGGGCGATCAGCGCACGTAGACCTTGGTCGCCGTTTCCACGCTCATGTCCGCGAGGGGAACGGCAACGGGAATCGTTAGCCGGGAGACGGCTTCGCCCGGCCCGAGAGTCACATTACGGGTTGCGGTGTAGATGTTCCCGGAGGCGGAGCGCACCTCGCAGTGCACCGTCGCGGTCCTCTCGAAGACCGGGTTGTCGTTTTGGACATCCATGACGAAGATGACCGTTATCCCGGCGTTGACCGAATCCCACTCATGAACACTGATCCCCGGAACGAAGATGCAGCCCAGGGAGGCGATGGCGACGATGGCGATCACCGCGGCCACGATCATCTTGCCGGGCCCTTTGCTTCTGGGCGGGGCACCGGCCGGGGCCCCGGGGGACGGGAGGGCGGTCCCGCAGGAGTTGCAGAATGCCGAACCCTCCTCGTTCAGCTTGCCGCATCTGGCGCAGAAAGGAACAGGATCACCGGACCCGAAGCCCGGTGAGAGAAGAAAAAGATATGGCCAGCATTCTGGCCTTCTGCCATGCTCGGGCCGCTCACTCCTTCTCGGTCGTCCGGAGGACCATCACCGGGCAGGCGGCGAACCTGATGACCTTCTCGGCCACGCTGCCCAGGATGAAGTGCCTCGCCCCGGTATGGCCCCGGGTGGCCATGAGCACCAGGTCGTGGTCCCTGGAGGCCTCGATGATGTCGAAGGCCGGGGATCCCCTCTTTACCATCGCCCGGGCCTGGACCCCCGCTTTCTCGGCCGCCCTCAGGGCCGCTTCGGCCGCGGCCTCCGCGCCCTTCTGCTGGTACGCGTACACGTCCGGCATCCCCAGTCCCTGCTGGATGCTGACGACCGACTGGACGTCGATGACGCTCATGATCGTCACCTCGGAGCCCAGCATCTTGGCCAGTTCGACCCCCCGGACCACGGCGGCCTGGGCGTTCTTGCTTCCATCGGTCGGGATGAGAATCCTCTTGTAGAGAGCCATCGCGTCACCTCATTCGTTCGCGGGAACGATATCCCGTTCGCTTCCTTTCTTCGCCCTCGTTCCGCAGGATCGTCACCTTCCTCCCTCCTTTTCGGGCACCCGCTCCATGGTTTCGGTCCTGGGGGCGCTAGGGGTGACGGCAACCTCTATCTCATGGTACTCCTCGGAGGTCTTCAGGGGAACGCTCTTGATGAGCAGGCTGACCACGACCACCGACAGGACGATGAACGCGCCGATGAAGAACGCGTAGGTGATGCTGTCGCTGAGGGCCTGCCTGATGACGTCCAGGACGAACTCGGGAACCCCTGCGTTGGCCTGCAGGAGGATCTGCCCCAAGCTGTTAGGGTCGGCGGGAAGCCCGACCATCTGCTCGGGGGTGAAGCTCCCGGAGAGGTCCCTGGTCATGCGGGAGTTCACGATGCCGCCCATGAACGCGACGCCGACGGTGCCCCCGATGCTGCGGAACAGGCTCATGGAGCCGGTGGCCACCCCCATGTCCTTCTTAGGCATGACGTTCTGGGCCGCCACGATGTAGTTGGACATCAGCGCGCCGAGACCGATGCCCGTGATTATCAAGTAGATGATGGCCTCGACCGCGGAGCTGCCGGAGTCGAGCGTGGACAGCAGGTACATCCCCAGCGCGGAGATCGGCGGCCCGATCACCAGCCAGATCTTGTACCCGGTGCGCTTCAGTAGGATGCCGCTGCCTATCGAGGTCGCCATCGCCCCAAGCATCATGGGAATGATGAGCTCGCCGCTGTTGCTCGCGCTCATGCCCACGACCGCCTGGAGGAAGAGCGGAAGGTAGGAGATCACTCCGAACATACCGAAGGCCATGATGAACAGGCCGGTGCTGCCCAGGCTGAAGATCGGCTGCCTGAACAGCCACAGCGGGAGGATGGGGTCGGCCGCCCTCTTCTCGATGACGATGAACGAGAACAGGCAGGCCACCGCCACGGCCGTCAGGCCGACGATCTCGATGCTGCCCCAGGCATAGGTGCTGCCGCCCCAGGTGACTACCAGCAGGGCCGGCGCCAGCGTGCCGATCAGGGTCAGCATGCCCAGGTAGTCCACGGGCAGGTTGCGCCGGTCGGTCAGCGTGGGGAACTTCATGGACGTGACCAGCACGGCGATCAGGCCGACCGGGAGGTTCACGTAGAAGACCCACCGCCAGTCCGAGTGGTCCACGATGTACCCGCCCAGAAGCGGCCCTATAATCGTCGAAAGAGCGAACACCGCGCCAAGCAGGCCCTGTATCTTTCCCCGCTCGGTCGGCGCGTACAGGTCGGCGACGGTGGCCATGGATATGGGCATCATCGTTCCAGCGCCAAGACCCTGGATGAACCGGGAGGCCACCAGCATCTCCATCGAGGTGGACATGCCTCCAAGGAGCGAGCCGGTCATGAAGATGGCCATGCCGGCCAGGAAGATCGGCTTCCTGCCGGAGCGGTCCGACAGCTTGCCGGCGATGGGTATGACCACCGTCTCCGCCAGCATGTACGCGGTGAACAGCCATGCATAGAGGCTCATGCCCCCGAGCTCGCTGACTATCCTCGGCAGGGCGGTCCCCACCACCGTCTGGTCCAGGCTGGCCAGGAGCATGCCCAATGCCAGACCCAGCATGATGAACGACCTGCCTCTGGTCTTCTTGTACTTCGCCTCCTCCTCTTCGCTGAGAGTGGCAGGTCCTTTGATCGTTTTGTTCTTCCTTCTAAACATAATTCTGCCTCATTACTGTGATCGGCACTCGTCAGGGGCCTGGGATTGCAGCGGCTGGTCATCGAGGATCAATGTCCCGGGCCTCATTCCCAGGACCCTCTCGCTCAGGGTCCGCATCACCCGATGGCGGTCCTCCAGCTCTTTCCTCGTCCTGGTCTCCGGCAGGTTGCTGGCCAGCCCATGGGCCATTGAAAGGAGGGCCACGGCGGTCTCCCGGGGATGGTCGACATCGAAGACGCCCTCCCTGACCCCCTGCTTTATGATATCCTCCATGGCCCCGGTCATGAAGGCCAGGGCCCGCTTCTCCATCTTCAGCTGAAGGGCCTGGTTCCTCTCCTGCCGGAAGTACGACATCAGTCTCGAGGAGCGGCAGGTGACGTCGCGCGTGGCGGCCATGAGCTCGCTGAGGCGCTCCATCGCGTTGAGCCCCTTCTTCTCCATCGCTGCCGTCACCGCCGACTCGATCTCGTCCTGCAGCATCTCATAGAGGATGCCCAGCACTTCCTCCTTGGATTCGAAATAGTAGTAGAACAGCCCCTTCGCCACCCCGACCTGGGCAGCGATGTCGTCGACCGATGTGTTCTCGAATCCCTTCTCGTTGAAAAGGGCTCGAGCGGCCTGGATGAAATCGTTCCTTCGATCCTGGGGGGTTTTGGAGATCCTGCTCATGTTAATCGACTGACCGTCAGTCAAAAGAGAAGAGGTATTTAAGTGTTGGGAGTCAATGCCTCTTCTCGAACCAGGCCCTAGGGCAGGTGGGGATGGCGATAACAGCGTCACCTGCTGGTGAATCCATATTATTATACCCGTCCACTTTAATCCTCGCCCTAATCATGTGGATGCAGAGCTATCCCTTCTTTATCGTGCTCATCATCGCTTACGCCCTGATCTGGTGCATTTACTTGTCGATCGTGAACTGGGAGATCAATGCACGATGCAGGTGGGTCGAAAGGATCTATGATGATTTCCTTCACAAAGAGGGCTCAAGGCCGGTCCTGCTGTACTCGGATGATGGCCTAGGAGCCATTGCTCTCCAGATGGCCCCGGTCACCGTGGGGTCGATACTTAGCATCATCTTCCTGCTAATGTTGCCAGGACACATCACATATGCTCATCTGATGGACCCGGTGGGTGTGTTCCTGTTCTTCTTTGCTGTTGGTCTGATGATAAAGGCTATCGTCACGCTCTCGTTGCGAACATTGTTCATCGCCAACAATGATGGCATCATGTCCGTACGGCCAAGAGGGAAGGGATTCAATGTCGTCAGATCAATACGTTGGACAGAGGTCACCAAGGTTCATGCCGATAGGGGCCTAGGCTCCATGGTGATCGATGGTCCACGCACTCGTATCAGACTAGCAACCAATATGCAGAACCTCGAGCCGCTTTTCAGGATAGTGCGAGTGAGAGTTCCTAAGGCGTCCCTCAGTGAGGATGCCACCGAATACATCTCCGTGCCAAACTGGGCTCCGATGAGGATGATCGAAACCACGCGCATCGGTTACTCCATTTTTTTAAAGGCTTTCGTCTGCGTCCTGACCGTCTCGATATCATCCCTGTTCTTCTTCGTGTTCTTCTTAGACCCAACAGTGACCGGAAAAACACCTCTTAACCAAGCTATCGCGGCAGCGGTCATTCTATTACCAACCCCTCTGATGGCAGAAGCGTTTCTATCATATTTTGTCGTTAGCGACGACGGCATAGAACGTTGTAGATTTGGCATAAGTAGGGTGTTCATACCTTGGAGCGAAGTAGAATCGGTCAGGTTCACTTATGGCCAATATGCGAGAGGGTACCATGTTTGTGGACTTAATAGGCACATCGAGCTGACGACATGGCTGGATGGGATGCCTCAGTTCGCAACGGCGGTAATTACCAAGGTTCCTCCTGAGAGATGGGCGAGTGCCAAGATGCATATCATGGGCCTTCTGAGGTAATCTTCCTCCCGTCCTGGTTTATGGCCAACAGGGGGCGTGGAATCTTTGTCCCATTCCATATCCGAAGGGACGATCCAGCTCGGGGCGGTTCACCCGTGCTCCTTTTCTGCTGACCGTCCAACCGCCCACGCTATATCAAAAGGGTTTTATCGGCCGAGGGGCTAGTGGCCCACATGTTCCTGACCAGGGAAGAGGAGGCCATTCTGGCCGGCGAAAGGGGCGAGGGTGCCAGGACGGCGATGGAGCTCCTGGTCGCGCTCGGCGACATCTATGAGGCGAAGCGGCTGGTGCCAATAGCCTCGGCCCATCTGTCCGGTGTGTCGTACAAGACCATCGGGGAGGGGGGCATAGGGTTCCTGGAATCCCTGGCCAAGGATGCCAAGGTCTGCGTTCCCACGACCCTCAACCCGGCGGGCATGGACCGCCAGAGATGGAGGGAGATGGGTATCTCTCCCCGCTTCGCCGACCGCCAGCAGCACATCATCGAGTGCTATGGGAGGCTAGGAGTCAACACCGACTGCTCCTGCACTCCGTACCTGGGAACGAACATCCCGCGCCGCGGGCAGACGCTGGCGTGGGCGGAGTCAAGCGCGCTCTCCTACGCCAACTCGGTGGTCGGGGCGAGGACCAACCGGGAGGGAGGCCCTGGCGCGCTGGCAGCGGCGATCATCGGACGTACGCCCGAGTACGGTCTGCATCTCAGCGAGAACCGCCTTCCCTCGGTGGTCGTGGAGGTCGAGCTCGACCAGGTCGACTATTCCCTGCTGGGCCATGCCGCAGGCTCGGCCATCGGTTCCCGCATACCGTACTTCAGGGGCATCCGGCCGACCGGGGACCAGCTGAAGACGCTGGCAGCGGCGATGGCCGCCGCCGGCTCGGTCGCCCTGTTCCATGTCGAGGGCGTGACTCCCGAAGCGGACCCGCAGGCCGTCAAGGGCCTCGAGCGCATACGTCTCGGAAAGGCGGACATGGAAGCGGCCAGGAACAAGCTGGAGACGGGCAAGGACCCCGAGCTCATCGCCCTCGGCTGCCCCCATCTCTCGGTGGATGAGATCAGGGACCTCGCCTCGAAGCTCAAGGGAAAGAAGCGCAGGGGCGACGCCGAGGTGTGGTTCTGCACCTCCCGGTGCACCGCATCGAAGTGCCCTCGCGAGCTGGAGGTGCTCTCGTCCTTCGGGCAGGTGGTCTGCGACACCTGCATGATCGTAACGCCCATCGAGGAGAGGTTCAAGGTCACCGCCACCAATTCCGGCAAGGCGTGCTGCTACCTCCCCAACCTGTGCTCGCAGAAGGTCGTGTACCGCTCCACCGACGGGCTGCTGGAGATGATATCGTGATCCTGAAGGGCAGAGGCATATCGAAGGGACGGGGAGAGGGAACGCTCGTCATCAGCGAAGCGCCGGTGTCGTTCCTGGGAGGCATCGACCCAGCCACCGGCTCCATCGCCGGCCGCGCGGACGGCGCCTCGGTCAAGGACCGCATCTTCGCCTTTCCCCGGGGGAAGGGGAGCACCGTCGGCTCCTACGTGCTGCTGGAAATGAAGCGGCAGGGAACGCTCCCGGCGGCGATCATCAACTCCATGGCCGAGCCGATCGTCGCCACCGGGTCGGTGATGGCCCGCGTGCCCATGGTCGACCGGATCGACATCTCCCTCCTGCGCGAGGGCGACCGCGTGGTGGTCGACGGGGACGAGGGCACAGTGGAGCTTCCGGACGTGAGCGAGAAGCACGTCGTCAGCTGCGTGGTGCAGGACGGCGACAGGATGCTCCTCCTGAAAAGGAGCGACAAGGTCGGGACGTTCCAGGGCTACTGGGCCGCGGTGAGCGGCTTCGTCGAGGAGAACGAGACGCCGGCGGAGGCGGCCTGCAAGGAGCTGCGCGAGGAGACCGGCCTGGAGATGGACTTCGAAAAGGAAGGCCGGGCGGTGGTGGTCAGGGACGGGAGCACCGTGTGGCACGTGCATCCGTACCTCTTCCGGGCGTCCAGCCCCCGGGTGGAGATCGACTGGGAGCACACCGAGTTCAGCTGGGTGCGCCCCCAGGACCTGAAGGATTTCCAGACCGTCCCCGGCCTGGTGGAGATGGTCCGCGACCTTCTCTAGAAGATCACGTCCACTTCCTTTTCCAGCAGGTTCAGCTCGTGGGGGTCGAGGGTCGACGGGTTGACCGCCAGCAGCAGGATGGAGTGGTGTATCGCCACCTGGTCCCTCAGCGACTGAACGAACCTCAGCACCGTAAGGAAGTTGTTGTTGGTGATGAGGTACTCCAGGCCGTCCAGGAGGATGATCCCGCCGTCCTTTGCCAGGAACTGTTCCAGCGAGAAGCTGAGCTTCTCCAGGTCCTTGGGCCGCAGGCTGTCCTCCTTGCCGATGTTGGTGAGCCAGGTGACCGGCGTCTCCCCCAGGTTGTACTTCGAGCGGACCTTCAGCGGGTATTCGCGGGTGACGCAGAAGCCCTTCATGCCCTTCTCTAACGCCTCCACGAACAGCGAGTACGAGCGTCCGCCCTTCTCCTCCCTTATGAGGTAGGTGAACGACGGCTCGAGGGCCGATGTGCCGTTAGGCTTCTTGTCCCCCTTGTCTTCCTTTTCCTCCTTATCTTCCTCCTCTTCCTTGATCGTCTCCACCGGGGTATGGCAGACCGGGCAGGAGTCCTCGTAGGGCTGTATCGGCCTCTTGCAGCTGCAGCACTCGGTCACCCTGGCGAACCCGCCCGCGGCCGCGTACTCCATGATGGACTCCACGGTCTTCACCCCGAGCCCCTTGACCTCACGGAGATCCTCCTTGCTCGCGTGGGCGATCTTGTCCACCGAGTCGTACCCGGCCTCGNNCTCGTACATCATCTCCGCCTTGAGCTCGTTCATGCGGGGGACCCGCTTCAGGTAAGCGAGGACCCGTTCCTTGTCGTCCGGCCGGGAGGGCTCCTCGGCCTTGGCCGGGGTTTCCTGCCGGGTTTCCTGCCGGGACAGGTAGTGGATGATGCTCCTCGCGTCCGTCCTCCCGACGCCGTCGATGGCCGTCAGGCTCGCCTCGTCCATGCCCCGGAGGTCCTCCAAGGAGGTCTTCCCGGCCTTGATGAGGGCGAGCGCTGTATCTTGGGAGAGGCCAGGAACCTTGGAGAAGTCCTTCACCCGCTCCTTCATGTGGAGCGAGGAAAGGGCGATGATCACCCGGTGCTTCTCCACTTCCCAGCTCGCGGAGTGCTCCCCCGACGGCTCGCGGACGAAGTCCAGCTGAAGGGACCTGGTCTCCTTCATGATGTGCTCCTTCCA
>DAVH01000046.1:3152-4633 GCA_002508545.1 Methanomassiliicoccus sp. UBA6 | reverse complement strand
GTGTAGCCTTCGGCCTCGATCTCGGGGGTGACCTCGAAGTCGATGAACAGGTCGCCGTCCTCGAACGGCACGGCCACGATGTTCTCCGGCAGGGAGGTGGTGAACGACACCATGTCCGGCTCGATGCGGACGACCTGGCCTTCGATGCCCAGGGAGTACTCGCCCCGCTCGATGGCCTCCTTCACCTTGTCGGCCGGACGGCTCTTGAGCATGACCGCGATCTTGGCCGACCACTGGCGGTACACCTTCCCGATGGCGTTGGGGTTGGGGACCACCTCCAGCCTCAGCTCGTGCCAGGTCTGCCCGGCCGGGACATACTCCACCTCCTTTACGTTCGCCTGGGACAGCAGGACCTCCTCCATCGGCCGGAGCAGTTCCAGCGTTTCCTGGGCGCGGGGCTGGATGATGATGCGCTTGAGCGGCCAGCGGAGCTTGACGTTCTTCTTCTGCCTCTCCTTGGTGATCTCGTCCACCAGCTCCTGCATCGTCCTCATGGACGCCTCCAGGCGGTCATCTATCGCGGTGGGGTCGGAGACCGGCCAGTCGCACATGTGGACCGACGCCAGCCGGCCGTCCATGGCCTGGTAGATCTCCTCGGTGATGTGCGGGCAGAACGGCGCCAGGAGCTTCACCGTGGTCATCAGCGCGTCGTACAGCGTGACGTACGCGGCGATTTTGTCCATGTCCGTGGACTCGGACCACATGCGGTCCCTGATGAGGCGCACGTACCAGCGGGACATGTCCTCCAGGACGAACTCCTCGAGAGCGCGGCAGGCCCGGTGAAGGTCAAAGGACTCCAGGTCCTTGGTGACCTCTAGCTTGAGCTTCTCGGTCCGGGACGCCAGCCACCGGTCCTCGGGCCGCAGCGCCGAGCGCACCGCCCCGGGGTCCGCCTTGTCGGGATCGAACTTGTCGATGGCCATGTAGGTGGTGGCGAAGTTCACCACGTTCCACAGGATGTTAAGCATCTTGCGGGCGTTCTTGACCCCTTCGTGCTGGAAGGAGATGTCCTCCCATGGCGCGGACACCCGCATGAAGTAGAAGCGCATGGCGTCAGCGCCGAACTCGGCGATGACCTTGGCCGGCTCGATGACGTTACCCTTGCTCTTGGACATCGGCTNNGAGATGCACGACGAGCCGAGCTGGGAGTAGAACCATCCCCTGGTCTGATCGTGGGCCTCGGTGATGAACTTGGCCGGCCACCACCGCTCGAACTCGGCCCGGTCGCGCGGATAGCCTAGCTGGGCCCATGAGGACACCCCGGCGTCGAACCATACATCGAGGACGTCGCCGACCCGCTTCATCCTCCCATTGCACTTGTCGCACTTTAGCACCACGCCGTCGATCCACGGGCGGTGAAGGTCCATACCCTTCTGGTAGCCCTCCGCGCCCTCCAGGTCGTCCGTGGAGCCAACGACCTTCATCTGCCCGCAGCTGCAGGTCCACACCGGCAGGGGAATGCCCCAGTACCGCTGGCGGGA
>DAVH01000046.1:0-3145 GCA_002508545.1 Methanomassiliicoccus sp. UBA6 | reverse complement strand
CTGCACCTTGGCGATCTCGTCGAGCATGAGGTCCTTGACCTCGGTCACCCTGAGGTACCACTGGCTGGTGTTCCGGTAGATGATCCCGGAGCGGCACCTCCAGCAGTGCCCGTAGCGGTGCTCGATCGTGCCGCGATGGAACATCAGGCCCTTGTCCTGGAGGTCCTCCATGATCTGGGCGTTGGCCTTCTTTACGTGCATGCCATAGTAGCGGGCGCCGACGTCCTTGGTGAACTTGCCGCCCTCGTCCACCGGGCAGTAGGGCTCCAGGCCGAACTCCTTTCCCAGCTCGAAGTCCTCGGGACCGTGGCCGGGGGCGATGTGCACCAGGCCGGTCATGTCCGCCTCCACCGTCTGGGAGGGGATGACCTTGTGCACCCACTTGCCGCTCATGCTCCGCTGCGATTCGACCTCGTCGTACAGCGGCGGGACGTACTCGAGGCCGACCAGGTCATCGCCCTCGATGGTCTGCAGCACCTCGATCTCCTCCCAGCCTTCCAGCTGACCGATCTGGTCGATGAGGGACTCGAGCACGATGACCGTGTCCGCCTCCGCTCCCTTGTGGTAGCGGACCTTGGCGTAGCGGAAGTCGGGGTGGGCGGCGACGGCCATGTTTGCCGGCAGCGTCCACGGCGTGGTGGTCCAGATGAGCAGCGACACGCCCGGCTCGCCCTTCAGGGGGAAGCGCACGTAGATGGAGGGGTCCTTCTCGTCCCAGTACTCGATCTCCGCCTCTGCCAGGGCGGTCTCGCACCTCGGGCACCACGAGATCACGCGGTTGGTCGCCGCGAGCAATCCCTTGTCGTACGCCCTCTTGAGCGTCCACCACGCCGCCTCGATGTAGGTGGGGGCGATGGTCATGTACGGGCGCTCCCAGTCCATCCACACGCCCAGCTCCTTGAACTGCTCGGTCATCTTGACCTGATGGTTCAGGGCGAACTCCTTGCAGGTGTTCACGAACTTGTCGATGCCGTAGGTCTCAATGTCCTTCTTGCTCTTGATGCCGATGGCCTGCTCGACCTTGACCTCGATGGGGAGGCCGTGCATGTCGTAGCCCGGCTGGTCGCGCACGTTGAGCTTCTGCATCCTCTTGAACCGGACCACGGTGTCCTTGATGGTCTTGTTCCACGCGGTCCCCAGGTGAATGTAGCCAGTGGTGTACGGAGGCCCGTCAACGAAGTAGTAGTCAGCTCCGCTTGCGCGCAGCTCCTTGGTCTTCTTGTAGGCGTCGGTTTCGTTCCAGAACTTCTGCACCCGCTTCTCTAGGTCGGGGGGGTTATAGTTCGCTTGAACCTGCTTTATCATCGCAGTCCCTAAGGCCGGGTAAAGTCCTTGCTAATTATAATGATGATGGTCCCCTAGCCCATGCTGGATAACATGATTCCAAAAGCGTGGAACGGCCTCAGCCCCACCGGTCGAGGCTTGACTGGGACTTCGGCATGGCCTCTGTCTTCTTCGCCGGCTTCCGCTTCTCCAGGCGGTCCAGGGCTGCCGTCACCCTCGCCTCGGAGAACTCGTGCTCGCCGCACATGAAGTCGACGATCTTGTCGCGCTGGGGCGGGTTCCACTCCAGGCGGTACTCGTCGATGTGCTCCACCCGCAGGAAGATCTCCTTGACCACATCGACGTCGGGGATGCTCCCGTTGATCGCCTGCAGCGCCCTCTCCAGGGTGCCCTCTTCCTTTATGAGCTTAAGGCCCTTCTTCGGCCCGATGCCCCGGATGCCCCGGTTGTAGTCGGTTCCCATGAGGATGCACAGGTCGATGAGCTGCTCCCGGTCCCGGAGACCGTTCGCTTCGAGGACCTTGGAGAGCTCCACCACCTCGATGTGGATGTCCCGGTACTCCTTGCTGCCGGGCATCTTGCGGCGGCCGGTGATGTTGAGGTTGCGGACCAGCCGGGGAGCGCCGAAGAGGAGCGAGTCGTAATCCTGGGAGGAGGCAGCCCACACGTCACCCCGGGCGGCCATGTACGCCGCCTGGGCCTCGCCTTCCTCAGGAGCCTGGACCACCGGTATACCCAGGTAGGTAAGGAGGATGCGGGACGATTCCACGATGTCGTTGCTGATCCTCGAGGACTGCGTCGCCTTGGTCCGCGCCCGCTCGATGTCGCCCTCGGACACCGCCTCCTTCCATTCGACGTGCGCTTTCGACCTGCGCTCCGACCTCTCCGCCAGGGTCTGGGCCTTCATGACATGGGGGTGGCCGTCGAAGATGTAGGCCGGCCGGATGCCAGATTCCATAAGGTTGATGTTGCGGTACAGCAGGCCGGTGAGATGGGAGGTCACGCGTCCCCGGGAGTCCTTCAGCGGCGTCCCGTCGGGCCCGCGAATTATGGACAAGAACTGGTAGATGGCGTTGTAGGCATCGATCGCCAG
This sequence comes from Methanomassiliicoccus sp. UBA6, assembly GCA_002508545.1. GTDB lineage: Archaea > Thermoplasmatota > Thermoplasmata > Methanomassiliicoccales > Methanomassiliicoccaceae > UBA6. The sequence goes on along the minus strand of DAVH01000046.1, from coordinate 768 downwards.
CGTTTGACCGCTGAGGTCATTCAGCTCCTTCTGCTCGACCGGCACGATATCCGAAAGGTTGACTCCCATCGATAAAAATGTAAGCTGGGCCAGGTAATAACGCTTTTGCCCTGGCCTATTCCTTCCTGTTCGGGAGATAGAGGGCCATCAGCCCCATGCCCATCCACACGATCATTACCATGACCCAGCAGATGTTGATGTTGAGGGCCAGGATGACGACCAGCAACAGCAACGGCAGTATGATGGCAACGAACGGGATGAACCACTTGGAACCGGCAAAGTCGAAGTTCATGGGAACGGGGGATGATTAAATGGCCCGTTAATAATCTTTGCCGACCTACTCCCGGTCATGAAAGCTGAAGCGGCGCCACTGGTCCATCTCCGCCCTCATGTCGGCGCTCTTGAACAGCGAGCTTCCGGCGGCGAGCACGGTGGCGCCGGCCTTAACGCACTGCCGGCCCGTCCGCGCGTTGATCCCTCCGTCGACCTCGACCTCGGCGAGCGAACCTATGGAGTCGAAGTACTCTCTGGCCCGGGCGATCTTGGGCACGCAGTCGGCGATGAACGACTGCCCCCCGAAGCCCGGGTGCACGGTCATGACCAGCAGGAGATCGATGTCATCGAGGTACGGAAGCACCTCCTCGAACGGCGTCTCGGGGTTGAGGGACAGCCCGGCCTTCTTCCCCAGCCCGCGGATCCTGTCGATGTTCGAGCGGATGTTGTCCGTCGCCTCCACGTGCATGGTGATGATGTCCGCCCCGGCCCGGG
>DAVH01000024.1 GCA_002508545.1 Methanomassiliicoccus sp. UBA6 | reverse complement strand
GCTCATCGACCACGGCCGGTTGCTGGCCAGCGGGGAGGTCTCCGAGCTCCTGAGGAACAAGGGGTGCCGGATGTTGGAAGTTAGATTCTTGAACCCGGCGGACGACGCGGCGCTGGAGCGTATCGGCCGGCTGAGCGGGGTGATGGGGGTCGAGCGGCTGTCCCCGGAGTCGGCGATGGTGAAGCTAAAGGGCCGGGAGGAGGAGCAGGCCGACCTGCTCGACGGCATCCGCGGACTTGGGATCAGGGTGTCCTCGTTCCACGAGTCCGGGAACCCTTTGGAAGCGCTGTACATGTCATTGATCAAGGAGACGCGATGATGAACGGAGAGGTGTTCGACCGCCCGCCCTCGGACGTCCGGCAGGTGATGACCGTGGTGTACTATGAGCTGTACAAGTACGTCCGCAGCGCGCGCATGGTGGGCATCTTCGCCCTGGCCGCGCTGATCGTCGCCATCATCCTCATCATCCCCCCGGCGCTGGGCCAGGAGTACCCCCGGGACCCGGCCTACTTCGCCCAGCGGTTCTTCCTGTGGACCAGCGTGCTCATCGTGGTCGGGGCCACCCTCTTCGCCGGCGACTCGCTGGCCTCGGAGTTCCAGGGCCGCACCGGCTACCTGATGTTTCCCAACCCGGTGAAGAGGTGGGTCTACTTCACCGGCAAGCTCCTGGCCTCGCTGCTCACCATGTTCTTCGTGGTCTCGGTGTTCTACGTGGCGGTCTCCCTGCTCACGATCTGGCACTCCCAGAGCTTCTCCGACCTCACCTACAGGTCGTTCGGCCTCGCCCTGCTGTACGTCGTGGCCGCGGTCGGCGTGGGGTACCTGGTCAGCGCGGTCATGAAAGGCGCCACGGGAGCGCTGGTGTTCACCTTCGCCATCCTGTTCCTCATCTTCCCCATCCTCGACGGGGTGCTGTCGTTCGCCGGGGCCAAGCCGGTGTTCTCGGTGACCTTCTCCGCGCAGGCGATCTCCTACATCATGCAGACCCCGTACCCGACCGACCAGCAGCTCACCCTACCCACCGGCGGGGCGTTCGGCGGGGGCGGGAGCGAGAGCACGGTCCAGATCTGGAACTACTACCCGGACGTCGACACCGCCGCCCTGGTCATGGTCATCTACGCCGTCATCACCATCGCCGCGGCGCTGATCATCTTCCGGAGAAGGGAGATGGCGGCCTGACGAACGGTTTCATGTCCCCCGCGGTCCGAACGCTCGCCCGGCCATCCCCAACGTTTTTCCCTGGAACGGAGATGACGGGCCGATGAGGATCGGCATACTGCACATCGGCGACGAACTGCTCACCGGGGAGACCGTACCCTTCCAGACGGAGATCATCATGTCGATACGGAGGAAGGGGGCCAGGGTCGACCTCCTGGAAGTCCTGGGGGACCGCGAGGACGATATAGTCAAGGGCTTCGAGCACGCTCATGCGCTGGGGATCGATCTCCTCATCGCCACCGGCGGCCTCGGGCCGACGCTGGACGACGTGACCAGGGAGGCGTTGGCCCGCTTCCTGGGCACGGAGCTGGTGGTGGACCCGGGAGCGGAGGCGGAGATGGCCGCCGCCCTGTCCCGGATGCACCAGCGCCCCATCATCATGAACGACGTGCTGCGCCGGATGGCCCAGGTGCCCAGGGGCTCGAGGCCGCTGAGGAACATCACCGGCTCGGCCTGCGGCGTCGAGGCCGTCAAGGACAACATGACCATCTTCCTGCTGCCCGGGTTCCCGGACGAGATGCTTCCGATGTTCCACGAGCACATCCTGCCGAGGATCGAGGGCTCGGGCGAGATCGAGCTGGAGATCCGGGTGTGGCGGGGCGAGTCGTCCATGGAGCCCCTGTTCGAGAGGGTGTTCACCGAGTTCCCGGTGCGCATCGCCTCCCTGCCGTGCAAGAACTGGAGGGAGGAGGGCAACCGGGTCATCATCCGCGGTCCGCGCAAGGATGCCGAGGCCGCCCTGGCCCGCCTGCAGGAGCTGATGCTGGAGAACGAGGACGAGGATCAGTTGCCGATGAAGTAGAGCTCGCCCTCGTAGGGGAACACCTTCACCGTGTCCCCCTTGCGCTCGAAGTCCCGAGGGTGCTTGATCTCCACCGTCCTGAAGGTGACGGGGTGCATGATCTGGTACTCCCGCTCGGTCTCGGTCAGCACCACCGCGTCCAGCACGTCCTTCGAGGTGCCCACGACCTTCACGTCCCTCAGGTCCTGGTTCATCACCGTGAGCAGCTCGTTGCTCTTGAGGTCCCTCAGCTTGGCCGACTGGGGGCCGGTGCTGTGCACCATGTACAGCCGGCCGTTGATGAGCACGATGTCCCTCACCCGGTACGGCGGCAGGCGGACCAGGTAGGTGACGCGGTAGATGTCGTGGCCGTCCTTCTGGCCCTGGAGGCTGGACGACTCCTTGAACTCCGCGCCGTAGGTGGAGACGAGATCACGGGAGAGCATCTTGCCCAGCGAGATGGTGCTCACATAGAGGTCATAGCCGCCGTGAGCCTGGGTGACCTTGGCCACGAAGGCGTCCCGGCTGTCCTTGGCCATGCCCTCGACGTACGACAGCGCGCGGTTCAGCACGGTCTCGCGCTCCTCGTCCGAGAAGCGCTTGTCCGACGGGCGGATCTGAACGATCGACTCGAAGTAGTTGCCCTGGATCTTGTTGCACTTGGGGCACACGTTCCTGCGCACTCGAACGGTGGTCTCCATATCCTCCGCGACCTCGAGGTCCTCGTGGAACAGGTGGGCCACCATGCGGACCCGGTAGTGCTTGGCGTCCATCTTCTCCGCCCCCACCTCCAGCTCGGCGATCCTCGCGTCCTGCCGGAGCGCGATGTTGTCGGCGGCGTAGTCCTTGACCGCATCCTCCTCTAGGTCGTAGTGCTTCCACCGCTTGCCCATGAGGTAGTCGTTGCAGTGCGCGCAGACGTTGAGGTCCAGGAACTCCGGGACCGAGGTGAACCGGTTGGCCTGGAGGAAGCACTCGCGGCACAGCGCGCTGTACGTTCTCCCTTCCCGGCCGCACTTGACGCAGAACATCTACATCTTCGCCAGCTGGGCATGGGGGACCCCAGCGATCCTCAGTATGCATTCCTCGTCGAGATAGCCGGCGCGCAGCGCCGCTCCTACCGTCTCCTCGCCGACCAGGTTGGCGACGGTGCACATCGACAGGCGGTTCAGGAGCACCTCCTCGCTGGCGTCCTCGCCCTCGTAGAAGTCCCGGCACACCTCCAGCTTGAGGCCCTCCCCCCGGAGCTCCTTGCCCAGTATTTCCTTGTCCGCCGCCGCGAGGAGAAGCTCGCGCCCATGGCGGTGCATGCGTAGCGTGATCATGTCATCCCTCAGATGCCAGCCGGTAGTGCCCCGGCGATGGCGAGTATATCTCTCCGTTCTGGGCAAGGCGCTTCAGCAGCGTCTTGGCCCGGTCCTCCGTGATGCCTTCGGCCATGGCCGACTTGTAGATCTCCTCGGCCGGCACGCCCTTCTTGAACTCCGCGCTCTTGGCCAGACCGGACACGAGCTTCTTCAGTATGCCGATCTGCTCCCGCTGCGAGTGCGATGTGCCGGTGGCGATGATGTCGAAGTCCAGCTTGTCGCCCTCCCCGGCGATGCGGCGGAGGTAGTACTCGACGATGCGCACGGCGCGCTGGGCGTCGTCCGCCTCCACGATGGTCGACAGCCTGGCGCGGGCGCTCGCCTCCGACAGGCGGACGAACGCCTCCAGCTGACGTGCGGTGATGGGGACGGACGCGCCCTCGCCCTCGCCCTGCTTCCTGATCTTCAGGTAGTACTGCGATATGATGGCCATCGCTTCGTCCGACAGCACCGGATTTATCTTTTTCGAATATGCGACGTATTTGCGGAAGAAATCACGGTCCAGCGCCGGCATCATGGTTGTCGTGTCGCTGAGGATCCTCTCCACATCCACACCGGAGATGGTTGCCGGGTCCTCGTACCTAAGTACTTGGCCGCGACGGTGCGACTTCAGGATGTGGTTGGTGATGCTGGCGTCCCGGTCCGCGGACGGCTTGTCGGTCATCGCGAAGATCAGGTCGAACCTGGACAGCAGGGCGGGAGGCATGTTGATCTGCTCGGCGATGTACTGGTGCTCCTGGAACCGGCCGTACTTGGGGTTGGCGGCGCCGAGCAGGGAGCACCGGCACTGCAGGGTGGCGGTGATTCCTGCCTTAGCCACACTGATCTGCTGTTGCTCCATCGCCTCGTGCATGCTGGACCGGTCCTGGTCGGTCATCTTGTCGAGCTCGTCCACGGCTGCCATGCCCATATCCGCCAGGACCAGAGCACCGGCCTCCAGCGTCCACCGGCCCTCGCCGAAGTCGTCCTTGACCGCGGCCGCGGTGTTGTGCACCACGAAGCCGTTGGCGATGAAGCTGTGAGCATCACTGACGGTCAGGTCGTACACGTAAGGAGGGAGGTCCTCGATCACTTTTCGGACCTCCTGCACCGTGCTCCATCGGAAACTGCCGGAAGCGCTGTCGCGCACGAGAATCTGCTGGCCCTCCTCGACGTCTGACGCTCTTGTCCACCCGTCATGGGAGGACTCTGGCATGCACCACACCATGGTCTCTGGGGTGAGCGTCAGCCGCTTTCCCGAGGTTTCTACGATTTCCACAAGAAATGAAGGGGTCTCTATCCGCCATATGGCCTCGAGCTGCTTAGGCGTCTGGCGCCTGTCCGACACCGTGGCCACGGCGTGCTGGCTACCGGCCTGCTCCCGCCACTGACCCGGCCTCGCTTCCACTGGAGAGCGCATCATCGAGTCCACCAGATCGCCGATGGCGACCTCGCTCCCATCGACCTCGATGCGGGTGTCCGGGGCGACGCACAGACCGGCGGCGGAGGACGACTTGCCCGAGGCGTAGATGCCACGGGGAGCCAACCGGGACATGTACCTCAGCATCTGGCTGTTGTGCGACACGATGCCGTTGGCGATGTAGTTGTGGGACAGGTCGACCTCCAGGTCGTACACCCACTCCTCGGGGGGATCGATCTCCTCCTTCGAGGCGATGGCGTCCATGTCGAAGCCGCAGTCCCAGCCGAAGTTCTCGTTGTCCCAGTGCTTGAACAGGCCGGTGGAGACGGCGATGGGGCGGCCGACCTTGAGGCAGCAGGCCTCCACCGGCCGTATCGCCCGTCCGTTGTGCACGAACAGCGGGTGGGTCGGCGTGCACACGATGGTCCGGCCCTTCTCCGTGGTCACCTTCAGCATCTTCTCCGGGGCGGTGCGCTTCCACACCCTGATGCACTTCCCGGCCTCCATCCGGCCGCGCATCGAGAACGTCAGGACCTCGAGGTCCGCCGGGGCGGTGAGGCCGTCGTCGATCTTCTCCGCCGGACCGGCGGAGAGCACGCTCTCCACGATGTCCTTGATCTTTCGGGTGGAGCCGTCGGGTAGCGTGACGTCCGCGTCCCCGGTCACGCACTTGGCGACACCGGGATCGCCGATCAGCAGGATGTGGATGTCCCCCCTGATCCGCGTCCCGTCGTCCAGCTTTTTGGGCACGCCACCGAACAGCTGCAGGGCGAGCGATTCTTTCTCCACATCGTAGCCGTAGATCGTGGGAGATATCGACGCCACGATCTTCTTGAACACGTCCGGGGAGCGGGCGACCTCGATGATCCGCTTCTCGTCCTCCTCGGTGATCAGGATCTCCTCGTACTCCGCCCGCTGCGATTCGGCGGCGATGATGTCGAGGTTGATGTCGAACAGGGTGGACTTCGCTGGCTGCCCCTTCTGCACCGAGCGCAGGATGCCGTTGAGGGTGATGCGGTCGCCGGGCGCCACGGAGCCGGCGGCGTCGTCCTCCAGGTAGCCGGTGAGCCTTTCCGGCTGCGCCCCGCCCCGGAGGCCCTCGGGGCTCTCCTGGATCTCGACCTTCTGGGTATCGACGAACCTCGATTCCTCGGTGAGGAGCTTGAACTTGGTGCTGCCGGCAGACCGGCCGCAGCCGTCCTGCTCCTTGTAGCACTCCATCGGCTCCTTGAAGAACAGGCCCTCTTGGGTCTCGCGGATCACATGGCCGCACCTGAGGCACTGGAACAGCGCATCGGTGATCTTCGGCCGGACCTCGGTGGCCTTGCGGACCAGGCCTTCCACGGATACCAGCTTTCCGACGTGCTTGGCCCTCAGGTCCCTGATCTCCACCCTGGAGTCCCTCGGCAGCGCTAGTATCCGGAGGTTGATCCCCGCCCGGCGCATGTCCTGGTGCATCAGGTTCTTCATCGCCTGCTTACCGGCCAGGAGGTACAGGTCGGGGTGCTCCAGCAATCCGGCCGCCAGGTCGGCGTCGAAGCGGTCCAGATCGTCGTACCGCACGTTCACGCTCCGGACCTCGGGGTACAGGTCGGCGACCTCCCGCACCTTCTGCATGTACTCGGTGCCCTGGAAGAACGCCTCCCACTTGGAGACCACGCTTATGTCCACGCCGGGACGGAGCTTCTCGTCCCCCGGCTCCTCTCCGGTCGCGCCGTTCACCACCGTGTCGAACCCTTCATCGTCCTGGCCCGCCAAACGCTCACCTTTTCCCGCTATGTCCGCGCAGGGGTCCGTCTATCCCCCGGAGCCTATATAGCCTTGTCCTTGCTCCCGAGGCGGCCGCTGGCCTTGGCCCTGCGCACTACAGTTGGCTGACGTCCCCGACGCTTATCAAGATATTGCCCGGGGCGCCGTATCACTCCTCGCGCTCCGGCGGGACGTACTCGAACTGGATCCGCACCACCTCGGCGCTGGTCTCCGCCTCGGAGTAGCGGTCCAGCGGCTCCTGGTTCAGCTTGATGAACTGCTCCCCCCAGGAGAACTTGGAGAGCGCCTGGAGCGCCTGCTCCTTGTACCCCATGATGTACAGCGAGGCCGCCAGCGCCTCCACGCTGGACAGCTTGAGCGGCTTGCCCCAGTTCACCGGGTTGGCGGCGAGCATGTAGGGAAGCGAGCGCTGCCGCAGGTCGTTGCGGAGCCTGGGGAACGTTTCGATGTTGTTCCAGGACATGTCCATGACCAGCAGGCCGTGCTTCTCCGCGGCCTCCCGGTCCTCGCGGGAGATGGACTTCTTCGAGTACGGGGTGAGGACCACCGCGCCGTAGGGGGTGCGCTTCAGGGAGCCGATCTCCTGGGCCAGGTGGAACCTCACCAGCTTCTTCCCGGTGCACTTCTTGGGATCGCACTGGTCCTCGTCGTAGACGTACAGGCGCACGGCCATCGTCCCTCCTCTAGGCGCTCGTAGGATATAGAACTGACCGGGGCACATCTTTATCTCCCCTGACGTTTCACCCTGGGGATGGAGCTCAGCGTACCGGTCGTGGTGCTTTTCGTCGTGTTCGGCCTGATCGCCGTGCGGCAGGTCGGCCGGTTCCGCCTGAGGATCTGGCAGATCATGCTGGGCGGGGCGCTGGCGGTGCTGGTGACGCTGCAGATCTCGGTGCCGGAGGCGCTTGCGGCGATCGACCTCGATGTGATGCTATTCCTCCTGGGGATGTTCATCGTCGGCGAGGCGATGCACCGCAGCGGGTACCTGTTCTACCTCGGGCAGCGGGTGTTCCGCCGCTCGGGGAGCGTGGACGGCGTGGTCCTCCTGCTGCTGTTCTCCTTCGGCTTCTTGTCGGCGTTCCTGATGAACGACACCTTGGCCATCGTGGGCACGCCGCTGGTGCTGCACTACGCCTCTAGGTTGAAAATTTCTCCGAAGCTCCTCCTGCTGGCGCTGGCGTTCGCGGTCACCACCGGCAGCGTGATGTCGCCGATCGGGAACCCGCAGAACCTGCTGATCGCGCTGAACGGCGGGATCGCCGATCCCTTCGTGGCGTTCTTCTCCCGGCTGCTCCTGCCGACGGTCATCAACCTCCTGCTCGCCTACGGCCTGCTGCGGCTCTTCTACCGTCACGAGTTCTCTCCGCGAAGCTTGGAGTTCGACGGCGAGGAGATCAAGGACCTGAAGCTAGCCGGCCTGTGCAAGGCGAGCCTGGTCATCATCGCCGTGCTGGTGACCCTGAAGATCTCTCTGGTCTATCTACGCCCGGACATCGATTTCCGGCTGACCTACATCGCCCTGGCGGCGGCCGCGCCGATCGTCCTGGGATCGTCAAGGCGCATCGAGGTGGTGAGGAACATCGACTGGCCGACGCTGGTGTTCTTCGCCTCGATGTTCGTGCTGATGGCCGCAGTGTGGTCCACCGGCTTCTTCCAGGAGATGCTCGGCGGGGTGAACGGCCTGACCTCGCTGCCCATGATCCTGGGGGTCAGCGTCGTGCTGAGCCAATTCATCTCCAACGTGCCGTTCGTGGCGCTGTACATGCCATTGCTGGCGGAGGCCGGCGGCGGCCCGACGGAGATGATCGCCCTGGCCGCCGGCAGCACCATCGCCGGGAACCTGCTCATACTCGGCGCGGCGAGCAACGTCATCATCATCCAGAACGCCGAGAAGGAGGGCGAGACCCTGAGCTTCTGGGAGTTCGCCCGCGTCGGGGTGCCGCTGACGGCGCTGAGCTGCTTAACCTATTTGCTCCTTCTCGATCTCTAGCAGCGAGGCCCGGGGGCCGAAGAAGCGCTCGATCCAGTCGATGATCTGGTCGCGGACCCGGCGCATGGCCTGCAGGGCGTCCTCGCCCGCCTGTGCCAGCTTGGGATCGTCGAAGCTGGCGTGGACCTGCTCGGGGGCCGGGAAGTAGGGGCAGCTCTGCTTCGCCTCCACGCAGGTGGTGATCACGTAGTCGAAAACGGTGCGGTCGCGTATGAAGTCGTCCACGCTCTTGGTGCGCTTCTGCGAGATGTCCAGCCCGATCTCGTTGAGCGCCTTGACCGCCATGGGGTCGATGCTGGCGGCCGGCTCGGTGCCGGCGGAGTACGCTNNCCTCGAGCCGTACCGGGCGTTCAGGACCGCCTCGGCGATCTGGGAGCGGGCGGAGTTCTCGCAGCACACGAAGAGGACGCGCTTGGGCGGCCCCGGTGAATCGATGTCCTGTGCCATGTTCATCCTCTTCATGCTCTAGAGAAGGCCGGATATCTTAAGATGGCGCCGAATGGAGGGGCGGGACAAGGCAGGGGGCGGAGACCAGCCTGCGCGGCCAGTGGACCCGAAGGGCATCGGTGGGTTCCCCGCCTAGTGTCGATCGCTCGCCTCCTTTTCCCTCAGCCTCCGCTGGAGGAGCTCCCTGGTCCCCATGAAGGGGTCCTTGAACCGGTATCGGAGCCCCACGGTCCTGCCCCTCGATTCCAGCGCGCCCTCCGTCTCCAGCTCCTTCAGCCTCTTGGCGATGGTCTGCTCGCTCAGGCCGTTGATCCAGGACCTCGCCTCCCGGATGGAGAAGTAATCCTTGTGCCTGCGCGCCCTGATCAGCAGCTGCTTGGCGGTCTCGTCCAGCGACGAGCTCAGGAGGTCCTTGCTCATCAGCTCTTCATGCGCTTCCTCGTAGCTCTCCAACAGCGCGATTGATATGAAGTCCAGCAGTTCCTTGTATGAGCCTTCCTGGTCCGCGTAGCCGAGCAGGCCGTAATAGAGCTCGCTGTTCTCGAGCATCTTGTGATCGATCTTGCAGAGATGGGAGTTCTTCAGGGCGGTGTACTTCAGGTAGAGGTGGAACAGGCACCTCCCGGTCCGGCCGTTCCCGTCCTCGAACGGATGGATGCTCTCGAACTCGTGGAACATGACCGAGGCGGCGATGACGGGGTTGTAGATCGGCGCTTCGTTATTGACCCAGTCCAGCAGCGAGTCGATCTCCTCCCCGATGTGCTCCGGGGGAGCGGGCCTGAAGTGTACCTCTCCTATGCGGGGATCACCGACATACGCTAGCTTGGTGCGAAAGGTGCCGGTCCTCGACCGGTTTCCGGTGTCCTCCAGCAGGTACTCGTTCAGTCGGCACAGCGTCTCCCTGGTCCAGGGCAGCTGGAAGCCCATCGGCATGTACACGTTAACCAGATGATTGATTATCTCCTGGTTAGGACCGCCGGGGTGCTCCATCCGCCCGGTCATCGTCATCCTCGTCACCTTGCGGACCTCTTCCTCCGATAGCGGATTTCCTTCCAGGGCTGTGGACCAGTGGATGTTGGAGGCATAGGCGCTGACGACCAGGTCCAGGTAGTCATCGGCTCTCAGGATGAACCGCTCGAACTCTTGGTCGAGCTCCCTTACGCGGTTGATGCGCTCGGTGAACTCCCTGCTGATGGCGATGCGGGGCGCGAACGGCACCTTCCGCTTGTGGCTGACCGGATAACCCCGTGGTTTAAACTGGGTTAAATTAGAGTAATTATTTATCATAATTAGATATCGGAATGAGCTTTGGCTTATATACTCTTACTTATTACGATAACAGATTATCGTAATATCTTATAAAGAAAGATGAAGAGCGCCTGTGAATCGCCGATTATATCGAACCTTGATCGAAATGCCCGTAACTGAACGAATGGCCCCACTCCCGCCATTTAGCGAAGGGGGAGCAGGCGATATGTTTATTGTCGATGAGACAATGGTTATTCACTTTCCGATGACGATAACATCAGAACTGACTTGGTGATGAATGATGGGCGATCCGAGGAAAGTACAGCCGCCCTTTTATCCCTTCCATAATACACGATACGTACTCCAGCGCGCCGGCATTAGCAACCTCAACGTTAAGCTCCTGCAGCCATTATCCGTACCGTGGCCTCGCTGTACGACCTCATGCTGTTCCTCCAAGGGCTATCCCACGACCCGGTGGTCTACAGCATCGTCTTCTTCCTGTACGCGGTCGCGGCCACGACCTTTCTCCCCATCCCGGTGGAGTTCGGACTGTTCTACAGTCCGGAGACGCCGATCATCGTTAAGGCACTGCTCCTTGGCGCGGGCAAGGCCGTCGGCTCGGTGCTGGTGTTCGCGCTCGGCGACAGGATCGGCGGCAGGACGGAGAGGTTGTTCTCCAGGAACAGGTTCCTCCGCGGCTTCATGAACCGTATGCATCGGTTCATCGACCGAACCAGGTACTTGGGGCTTTACCTCATCCTCAGCACCCCCATCATGGTCGACACCGTACCCCTGTATCTCTTCTCCCTGTTCAATCAGAAGGGCTTAATGGACATCAGGTGGTTCGCGCTGACCAACTTCTTCGCCGGGATCACTCGCGCTTCCATTGCATATGCGGTGTTCTACTGGGCGGGCATCATGCTGGCCTGGCGTGCATGTGCGGCCATGATGCGTAGAAGATTCCGTTCCGATACCGCTGGATAGGGGTTCTGCGACCGCTCCGGCCCAATAATTATACGAAAAGTCTTATTGTCCCTCGTGCCATTCCCTGGGCGGGATCAGGGATGCACACAGGTTTCGACATACTGGAGAGCAGCAGTGCTCTGCGGAGCCATTGGCTGCGGCGGTTCGTGGCCGGGTTCGTGGACATTGCCATAGTCTTCGTGCCGATCTACTTCGCGCTGACGCTGGGGAACGTGACCAACACGACCATCGTGGCCGGGCTGAGCGCCGGCGTGGGATGGTTCCTGTACGCCGGCTTCATGGAGGGCCGCTACGGCCGCACCGTCGGCAAGGCGCTAGTGCGGCACAAGGTGGTGTCCATGGGCGAGCGCCGGACCTACAGGCAGACGTTCATCCGGTCGATACCGAAGCTGTTCTGGTTCATCTTCCTCCCGTTCGACGTGTTCGTCGGGCTTGCGATAGAAGGCGACCCGCGCAAGCGGTGGTCCGACACCCTGGCCAGGACGCTGGTCATCGCTTACTATCCGGCGGTGCCGCGCAGCAAGAAGGTGCCGCAGCCCAGGCCGCGCATGCAGCGCAAGGAAGGGAAGATCGACCTCTGAGCTAACGCAGGTGAGAGGAGAAGAACCCCCAGATGACCTCGGAAGCGTTCATGCTCCCCGGGTCGTGCTCGGAGCGCATGCGGACGCGGCTGCCAGGCCAAACGTGGCCGGCATCCCTGATTAGATAGTACAGGACCTCGGCGCCGGGGCAGGTGTACCTCGTCAGCTCGATCCCGTCCCCCTCTTCCTTTTCCGGTGCTTCGCCGCACCCGTTGACCCGCGTCCAGTACTCGACCGCGCGACTCACTGGGAGAAGGCGCCCGTCCGCGGTGCCGCCGACCGGCAGGACGCAATCGTCCATGCCGTGGATCATGAGCACCGGGATCGGTCGGCGCGGATTCATTTCGATGATGGGCTGCCCGATGGTCGCGGCCACCGGGGCGATGGCGTCGATCCTGTCCGATAGCTCGACGCCGGCCAGATGGGTGAGCATGCCGCCGTTGGAGAACCCGGTGACCAGGACGGCGCTGACGTTGTAGCTCGATCTCATCTCGTCGATGAGCTTCGACAGGAACCCGATGTCGTCGGCGTTCACCTCCCTGGCGTCACGGCAGCAGAACCTCGCGTTCCACGAGCGGATGCCGCCCTCGGTGACCTTGGTGCCCTCGGGGTAGGCGACGATGGCGCCCTCGCGGTCGGCGATGGCGGAGAAGGAGGTCATCGACTCCATCAGCTTGGGGTTGCTTCCCAGGGGATGCAGGGCGATGACCAGCGGTCTACCGGCCGGCTGGGGAGGAAGGTGAAGAAGATAGCTTCGCTCCCTGCCGTCCACGTCGAGGGTTTCCACGCCCTGATGATAGAGCGCTCCTATAATTCAGCTTCCTTGTCGTCCTCGATCCACCATATCCAGCCGCCCCGCCCGGTGGAGACCTCTCCTCTGATGAGACCTTTGCGGCGCATGACGTTGAGCGTGCGGGCGAGATCGTCGGGGCAGCGGGCGCCCTCGCTCTCCAGCACCGCCTCCAGTTCGATCGTCGTGAGGCAGCGGTTGCCTAGAGCTTTCTTAATGACCTCGTAGCGCTCCGAACCGACGTCCATGAACTCGGCAAGAGTGATGGTGAATAAAAAGATGGGGTCCAGGGGCGGTGTGGGCTCATGGCGAGCGGCAAGGCAGGTGATGAAGTGATCGAACCAGCCTACAGCGATGTCCAGGTCACCATGGCGATGCTGCCCGCATCCCCTTCGTAGATGAGGTGCAGAGTGATCTCGGTGCCCTGATCGGCGTCGACCAGGAAGTAATCCCCGGTGTCGACCTTGCCATTCCCCGCCCTGTCGATGAAGGTGATTGAATGAATTCCGGCAGGCCAGATCCCGTCCGGGTAACTTTCAACTAGGTTTTGGGTCTTTGCTTGATCACCGACGATTACAGCGACTTTCATGCTGGCATAGTCTACGGCCTTATTGATGGATGTGATCGTTACCTTATCCGCCTGATCACCGGAGATCGAGCTGGCAGACAGGTCAGCAGTAGGTTTATCTTGACTCTCACCCAGCCCCATGACCATCACGAAGACGACCGAGGAAAGAATGACTGTGATGCCAATCAGTAGGAGGGTCGCGATGACCGGGGATACACCGGAGCGGTTCTTCCAAAACTTCTTCATCTCTACTACCACGTGAGGAGAATCTCAAGGACCACTGAAGGCGACTACTTAGTAAAGATGTCTTATGTAGACATTATCCTCTTAGAAGGCGTCCGCATATTATTCAAACGATAGGTCTTGCTCAGTAAAGGCGTGATAATTTCGGGGGTGAAACGTTAAAACCCAATGTCAACTACCGCCTTTGCACCCTAGAGATAGAGCCTGAGCCTTTACCACAGTGGCATTGGCCACCACATTTTGCCGAGACATTATTTTCAATAATAATCGCAAAGTCGCCCGAAAGTGAAATCAAAAGAAAAGGAGTTTAGTTAAGGAATTTAGGCCGCCTTAGGGACGGTGAAGCTAGTATCGCAGACCACTCCGCCAGTTCCGCTCGATGGAGCGAAGGACAGCGCTACCGTGTAGGTTTTCTCAGCGGTGGGTTCCGTGATGGTGAAGTAATCACCAGTGCTTACCTTCTTATCCCCATTCAGGTCGGTAAATGACATCGTGGTGGATGCAACTCCAGCGAGCGAAGTCAGTGTTCCAGTTTCGCCAATTGTGTAAACGGTGCTGGTCCCAGATATGTCAACAGTGAACCTCATCTCAGACACAGACTTGGCTTCGCTGATGCTCAGTACCTGAATCCTATAGGATTCGCCATCCGATGACCTCTCAGCGGCCTTGAACTGGCCGGTCGGCGTAGATGCAGGGTTTCCGCCGAAGCCCATGACCATCACATACAGGACCGCGGCCAGAACCACAGTGATCGCTACCATCAGAATGGTGGCGATGACCGGGGATACACCGGAGCGGTTCTTCCACATCTTCTTCATCATTTTTAGTCCTCCATTGATTGGTAGACTAATCTACCTGAGACTGGAAGTTTTACAGCGGATTATAAACATTTCCGTGTAATTATTGTACTGGGATAACAACTTTCCAGATAGATAATTGTAAAAAAAATATATCATATAATATTATGATTCGTTTAAGTTTATGACCCGGTCGCACACCAGCGACAGCATCTCGTGCACGTCCGGGCGCAGCTGCTCCTGCATCGAAAGTATCACAGGATACGCCTCCTTGGCGCTGAGCCCGGAGATGAGCACGTGCAGGAACTCCGACAGCATCTTGGCGTCGTTGTGTATCGCCAGCGAATTGATGGAGTCGACCACCACCAGCTTGGGGCCGGGTTTCAACTTCCTGGTGAGGTAGTCGACCTTGAGGACGATGTTCTCCAGGACGGTCGGGCTCTCGACGTAGATGATCGAGCTGTTGTCCCGGTCGAGCCGCTCCATGATCATCTGCGATATGGTGTCGATGAACGATATTCCGGAGGGGTCGATCTCCAGCGCTTCCAGCGTCCCCTGGATGGTCCGCGCCGGCACCGCAGAGGTGATGTAGATGGTCTGCACCTCCTTCGCCCGGGCGAAGTTGTCGACCAGGCCTCGAAGCACGTCGAAGTACGCCCCCATGGGGAACTCCAACGCCATCGCCACCGACGGCCCGACCTCGCTGAGCCTGGTCGCCACCGCGGCGCCGATGTCCTCGCTCATGCCCCACCCCTCAGCATCGGGGTTATGAGAACGCCGCAGTCGGTGAGGTCGATGACGTATTTGGCGCGCGAGTGGCTGGTCGCCTTCATCTTCAGCACCTGCAGCGTGCGCAGCAGGTCCGAGCGGCGCTCGAAGTTGCCGAGCACGATCACGCCGTCGGCGATGATGCTCTCGATGCTGGCATTGGGGCTCGCGTCGGTCACCAGGATCGCGGTGCAGGCGTTGGCGTACATCGTCTCGGAGAGGGACAGCAACAGGTTCTGGGAGGTAGCATCGTCCTTCTCGCCGTAGAACAGCGTGTGGTAGGTGTCGATGACCAGCCGGCGCACGCCGTTCTCCCGTATGTACGAGGCGATGCTCTCCCCCAGGCGAGCGAACCGCTCGTGCGCCTCGTACGCGCCGTACACCGGGCCGCCCCCGGCGAACTCGCCGATGTCCTTGATCTCCAGCAGCCCGCGGTCCATCAGCCCCCAGTCGAAGAAGTCGAACTGCGGCACCGAGGCCACCAGCTTCTCCGGCCGCTCTACCGTGGTGAGCACCATGCTCTTCTCGCCCATGATCGCGCCGCGCAGCGCGAATTCCAGGGCCAGGGAGGTCTTACCCACGCCGGGGACTCCGGTCACGAGCACCAGGCTGCCCCGGGGGAACCCGCCTCCGAGGATGGAGTCCAGCCCCTCGATGCCGGTGACGCACCTTTCCTTCTTCCCCGGCAGGATCATCGCACCGCGAACGACTTACCGAGCTAAAGAACTTATCTGGTCGTTGCTCCCGGCTGATACTGAAGCGGCGTTTTACAGAATTATCAGGGGGGAAAATGTGGCGCACAAAGGTTAAGACGCCTCAACGCGTCCCTAACCGTATGCGACCGGTCCTGCAAGTTGCACTGGACCTCATGCACCTGAAGCGCGCGGTGGAGATCGCCTCCGAGGCGGTGGAGGGTGGTGCGGATTGGATCGAGGCAGGGACGCCTCTCATCAAGTCGGAGGGCTCGGACGTCCTCCGCGAGCTGAAGAGGAGGTTTCCCAAGCACACCATAGTGGCGGACATGAAGACCATGGACGTGGGCGGCTTCGAGGTGGAGATAGCGGCCAAGGCCGGCGCGAACGTGGTCACCGTCATGGGGCTGGCGGACGACGGGACGGTGCACGAGGCGGTGCTGTCCGCCAGGCAGTACGGCGCGGGGGTGATGATCGACCTCATCGGCGTGGCCGACAAGGCCGCGAGGGCGAAGAAGGCCGAGGAGCTCGGGGCGTCGTACGTCTGCCTGCACGTGGGGATCGACGAGCAGATGAAGGGCGGGGCCGCGCCGGCGGAGACCGTGCGGGATGTCGCCAAGGCGGTCTCCATACCCATCGCCGTGGCCGGAGGCATCACCTCGGAGACGGCGCCGGAGCTCCTGGCCGCCGGGGCGTCGATCGTCATCGTGGGCGGGGCGATCATCAAGGACAAGGACGTCACCGGCGCGACGCGGCGCGTGAAGGAATCGATGGAATCGGGGAAGGCGATCGCCGCCGAGATGTCCAAGAAGTACGGCGAGAGCGAGATACTCGTCGCGTTGTCGAAGGCGTCGACGTGCAACATCGCCGACGCCATGCACAAGGCCGGGGTGATGATGGACATTCATCCCCGCAGCGCCCACGGGACCAAGATGGTCGGCCGCGCGCTGACGGTGCAGACCGCCAAGGGCGACTGGTGCAAGCCGGTGGAGGCCATCGACCATGCCCGCGAGGGCGATGTCCTGGTCATCGATGCCGGGGGCAGCGACATCGCGGTGTTCGGCGAGCTGGCGGCGTGGAGCTGCCGCATGAGGGGCGTCGCCGGGGTGGTCATCGACGGCGCGATCAGGGACCTGGACGCCATCTACGAGATGATGTTCCCCGCGTTCTCCAAGCTCGTGGCGCCCAACGCCGGAGAGCCCAAGGGCTTCGGGGGGATCGGCCTGGAGATCGTCTGCGGCCAGCAGCTGGTGCGTTCCGGCGACTGGATCGTGGGGGACGACAGCGGGGTCGTCGTGATACCGCAGGAGCGGGCGGTGGAGATCGCCAACCGAGCGGTGGACGTCGCGGAGCGGGAGAACCGCATCCGGGAGGAGATCAAGCGCGGCGGCACGCTGTCCAAGGTACAGGAGCTAGAGAGATGGGAGCAGATTCGCTGATCAACCTGCACACTCACACCACCTTCTCCGACGGGGACTTCACCCCGGAGCAGATCATCCTTACTGCGGAGGCGAACCATCTCACGCACATCGGCATCAGCGATCACCTGATGACCAGCAAGTGCAACTCCCTGCTCGAGACGGAGCTGGAGCACTACATCGACATCGTCCGGGAGCTGCAGAACGACTATCCCAGGGTCGAGGTGCTGGTGGGGGTGGAGGTCGACACCAACCCCAAGCGCTGCGACCTGTCCCGGCTGCCCGTCGACCTGCTGAACCAGCTGGACTACGTGCTGTTCGAGTACGTGGAGATGGACGAGGGGACCTCCCTCGACGACCTGGAGCCGCTGCTGTCGAAGCTGGACGTGCCGTGCGGCCTCGCCCACAACGACATCGAGAAGAACTTCGGCCCCTGGCCCCCGGACTCGGTCGCCAACCACATCTCCTCCTTTGGCGTCTTCGTGGAGATCAACACCGCGTGGCCGTACAAGCGGGACGGGCAGATGTACTGGGAGAAGGCGGAGCGGTACTACCAGGAGTTCCACGGCAAGGTGCTGGTGTCGGTCGGAACGGACGTCCACCACTCGCTGGCCGAGGTCTACAACCTGGACAATGCGTACCGCTTCTTGAGGAGGACGAACCTCCTCGGCGATCTGGTGATCTGAAAAAGAAAGGTTCGGTGAAGGGGTTTCACCGGCGCAGGCCGCCGGCCATGTCCTCGAGGCGCCGGATGCGCTCGGCCATCGGGGGATGGGTGGAGAACAGCGTCACCAGGCCACCGCCGCGGAAGGGGTTGACGATGAACAGCGAGGCCGAGGTGGGGTTCCCCATGTTCATCGGCCTCGCCTTGTTCCCCGCCTCCAGCTTCCTGAGGGCGTTGGCCAGCGCCATGGGCCGGCCGATCATCATCGCTCCCTCGTGGTCCGCCAGGTACTCGCGGCTCCTCGATACTGCCAGCTGGACCAGCATGGCGGCGATGGGCGCGGTGATGGCGACGATCAGCAGGATGATGAAGTTGCCGTTGTCGCGGTCCCCCCCGCCGAACATGCTGCCCCACAGGAAGGAGCGGGCGGCGAAGGAGATCGCGCCGGCCAGGGTGGCCGCCACGGTCATGACCAGCATGTCGCGGTCCTTGACGTGGGCCATTTCGTGCGCGAGCACCCCGGTCAGCTCGTCATCGTTGAGCAGCTGCAGGATGCCCTCGGTCGCCGCTACGGTGGCGTGCTCGGGGTTGCGCCCGGTGGCGAAGGCGTTGGGGTTCATCGACGGCACGATGGCCACCTGGGGCATGGGCATGCCGGCGGTGCTCGCTATCTGCCGCACGATGCGGTACAGCCGGGGGGACTCCGCCTCGTTGACCACCCGCGCCCGGTAGGACGTCAGCACGATCTTCGAGGAGAAGAAGTACGAGACGAAGTTCAAGACCCCGGCGATCACCAGGAAGACTATCGCTCCGGTGACCCAGTCACCGAAGAAGAAGAAGGTGCCCACGACCCATCCGATGGCCACGAATATGGCCGTCAGGACGCTGAACATCATGAGCACCCGGAGGTTTGCGGATACAGCTCCCATCTATGTCACCTATCAAATCTTATCCATTCGTATCGCTGTATTTAGGCTTGTCGAAGCGGTTCGCAGGCTCTCCTGGCGCTCCCGGGACGGGCGCCCTTATGACCACGGAGCGCTCTTGTAGCCCCGATGACGGGAGAACGGGCCAGGGAGTACGCGATCGTGCTGGTGGTGTCGGCGGCGCTGGTGATCGGACTGGTGCTGCTGGCGGGGCCCTGGCAGCTCGCCGAGCAGCTGGCCAAGGCCGACCTCTTCCTGGTCGGGATGGCGGTGGTCCTGTACATCACCGCCCTGGGCATGAAGGCGGTGCGCTGGAGGCTGCTGCTGACGGCAGCGCGGTACCGGGTGCGGGGCACGGTGGCGCTGTCCCAGTACGCCATGGCCCAGGCCATCAACGACCTCACCCCGGCCCGGGTGCTGGGGGAGGGCGCCCGCATCTGGGGGGTGAACCGGGTCGAGGGCGTTCCCATCGGCACCGGGCTGGCCACGGTGATGACGGAGAAGGTCATGGACCTGGTGCTGGTGACCTCGGTCCTCCTGGCCTCGGTGGCGGCGCTGTACCCCGCCATACCCCTGAGGGCATGGGGCCCCCTGGCCGCGCTGTCCACGCTGGTGGCGATGTTCAACCTCGGCATCATCGTCCTGCTCCGCCGCCCGGACATCGTGGAGTGGGGCGGCAGGGTGAGCAACCGCATCGCCCGACGGTTCCGCGGCGGCCGCTACGCCGGGGAGGTGGAGAGCGAGGTGGAGAAGACCGTCGGCTCGTTCGACCTCGCCAGGCAGAGCACCTGGGGCCCTGAGCGGTCGCTGGTCGTCATCGCCGCGCTCCTCACCGTCCCGGTGTGGGCGCTGGAGTTCGCCCGCCTGGCGCTGATCTTCTGGTCCCTTGAGGTCTTCGCGCCCCTGCCCGCGGTTGTGATCGCCTCCTCCCTGGCCCTGACCTTCCAGCTCTTCCTCCCCGCCGGGGGCGGGAGCGTGGCGGTGATCACCGACATCCTCGCCGGGGTGGGCGTCACCCTGGCGGCGGCGACCGCGGCCGGCCTGCTGTCGGTGGCGACCTCCATATGGATCACCGTGCCCATCGCCCTGGTGGCGCTCCTGCTGACCGGCCGGCAGAGGCTCAACGGACCATCGAGCGGAGCATCGGACCCCCGAGACGATAGCTGATGCCGTCGTCCCGGCGGTGGGCGGTGACCAGGCCACGGGCGACCATCGCCTCCAGCGCCTCCTCCAGTTCGTCCTCGCCGATGCTCATGGCGTCCAGGAGGTCATTGAAGCTCTGGGATCGGGCGCGCAGCAGGGCCTCGAGCTCCTCGATCCTATTCTCCAGCGGATCGCCCTCGTCCACGTCGACGTCCTCGAGCTCCTCTTCCCCTTCGCCGCCGGACACTATGGTGTACCGGGCGCCGCTCCCCCGCAGCGCGTCGTGCAGCCGATCGATCCGCTCCCGCATCTCCTCCTCCGTCGACGCCTTGAGGGCGAAGAACGGTCCGTCCCGGGCGAGCCCCAGCTCCCGCATCCTGTGGTCCACGGCGGAGGGCGGCAGGCCGTCGGAGGAGTACTCCAGCAGTATGTGGGCCATCATGCTTTCCATCTCTCTAACGGAAGGTATTAGAGCTTTGCTAGCCGGCCTGGCAGTTACAAATATCACGATGCCCTTCCTATCGGTCATGGGCCCGGACCAAGAGTTCATGAGGGAGTGGTTCCAGCGGTACTACCTCAACCGGCCCCCCCGGCCGCCGGAGCGGATGGACCGGCGGGAGTTCGGGTTCATGTTCTTCGACCGGGAGTACGTCCAGCGCCACTTGGGGTTCGAGGGCCCGGGGGAGCTGCACTCCTTCATCCAGGGCCAGGTGCCGTCGCACGCCTACTATTCCTCAGCCTACTACCAGTTCCCGGGAGCGGCCACCATGGAGGAGAAGAAGTGGCTGGGGGCGGACCTGATCTTCGACCTGGACGCCGACCACGTCAAGGGCGCGGAGTCGATGTCCTACCGGGACATGCTCGCCCGCATCAAGGTCGAGCTGCTCAGGCTGATCGACGACTTCCTGCTCGGCGACCTCGGGTTCGATGCCTCGCACCTGAGGATCGTGTTCTCCGGCGGAAGAGGTTACCACATCCACGTAATGGACGCCCGTCTCGCCAGCCTCAGGAGCCACGAGCGGAGGGAGATCGTCGACTACATCGCCGGCACCGACCTCAACATGGAATGGGTGTTCCCCGAGCGTACGACGGCTTCGAGGGAGATCAACGGCCGGGTGCAGGAGAGCAGGGTGCGCTCGACGCCGTCTCCCACCTCCGGGGGATGGCGCCGCCGCATGCGCCACGGGATGATGTGGCTGGTGGAGGAGATGCGCTCCCGCGACCTCCCGGACCTGCGGGCCCGGCTGCCCGCGCTGGCCGGCGCGTCGGACGCCATGATAGAAGGGATGCTGAAGGACCTGTACTCCAAGAGCGGGGCGAGGGACGGGGCGGACCTCATGCTCTCCGGCAACGCACTGTCCAACTTCTCCGACCGCCGCCACCTGGACCTGTTCCTGAAGCTCCTGAAGGAGGAGGTCGTCCCCCGCTTCAGCGCGGAGATCGACGAGCCGGTCACCAGCGACATCAAGCGCCTCATCCGCCTGCCGTGGTCGCTGCACGGGAAGACCGGGCTGTGCGTCACCCCCATGGACCGCGAGGAGCTGGACCGGTTCGACCCGCTGCGCGACGCCGTCCCGTCGCTGTACCCCGACCGCACGGTGGAGGTGTTCGTGCGCAAGCCGTCGGTCGTCGAGATCAAGGACCTCAGGCTCGAGGTGGAGGGGCGGTGCGAGGTGCCGGTGTACGCCGCGATGTTCATGATCGGCCGGCGCATCGCCACGCTGGACTTCCCCCCGGACGAGTGAGGGTGGATATCCAGGGGGAGCATCTAGGAGCAAAGATATTTATCCGCAAAGAAAAATTTCAGCCGGGTTCCTATGGATTTGGGCAACACGTTGGAAGGCGGGGTACGTCTCGCCCATGTGCGCAAGACCAAACGGGACCTCATGATAGTCCAGGTGGTCATCGTGGTCGCCGCGGTGATCGTCCTGACCTACATGGGCGGGGAGATACAGCTCAAGCCGTTCTACTTCAACATCGGGTCGGTGCTGTACTTCATCATCCTCATGGCGCTGGTGGTCGGAGTGGAAGGCTTCTTCTTCACCTACCTCGAGCAGTGGTACACCAAGAGCTTCAGCGCCCGGTCGTACATGCTCAAGCGGTCCATCCGCCGGAGCATGATGGTCATCGCCCTCGCCGCGGTGGCCCTGTTCCTCGTTCTCACCCCCTTCGTGGCCAACGCCATCGCCAACGCCACTAGCGAGTCCGGGAGCACCACCACCGCCGCGGTCTTCCACAACCGGGACGAGCTGGGCCTGACCACGGTGGACAACATCCACGTCGTCAGCAGCTCCCCGGCCGAGGTCATCATCGTGTCCCAGGGGAACTACGAGATATACGCCGGGGACATGCAGGGCCTGAAGCATCATGCCGTTCTAACGGTGGACGACGCGTCCCCGGGCCTGAACCTGGCGTTCCCTCACGCGCAGTTCGGGGAGTACTACCTGGTCGTGAACAGCGAGACGCCGGTGGAGGTCACCTACACCGTGCACCGCACGCTATCCCCCACCTTCGTGGCCTTCGTCTCCATGTTCGCCATCCTGTTCATCGGCTTCTACGCGGCGTGGATCGTGCTGGCGTCGACGATACGCAAGAAGTACACCAAGGGCGTGGCCTACAAGTGAAGGGCGCAGCACGCCTGCCGCTCGATTATCTCGTACCCCGATGACCTGGCCCGCTCCGCCGCCGCGGGCGAGGGGTTCACCACCCCCGCGATGCCGGCCTCAATCATCTCGACCTCCGCCTCCGGGCGCCCGCGGGGGCGCATGCATCCCAGGAGGACCGGCGCGTCGACCCTTCTGACCGCCTCGCGGACGAAGCGGACCAGGCGCTCGGTCGATGCTTCCGCGCCGCCCGGGAAGGGGGCCATGAGGCCCAGGACCACCAGCGCGCTGATGCTCGCCCCGGACAGCAGGTCCAGCGTTCTCCTCTCCCCCTCTTCCGACTGCAGCCCGACGCACACGTGGGGGACGACCTTTCCCGGGGCGAGGAGCTCGAGGGTGCGCCGGTAATCGTCCGGCGAAGCATCCAGATGTAGCCGCTCGGCGATGGTGCGGCGGTCCTGCAGGATGTCCACCGAGAACACGTCCGCCCCGGAGGCCAGCAGCTCCCGGGCCAGGGCAGCGTCGACCAGCCCGGGGTGCAGGTTGACCGCCAGGTCGGTGGTCCCCTTGATCTCGCGGACCGCGCCGAGGAAGGGACCGAGGGGGACCCGGCCCCGGGCGTCGCAACCCCCGCTGAGCAGGAGGCCCTCGCCTCCCGAAGCGGCCAGGTCCCGAGCTTCAGAGATCAGCTGGTCGGGGCTGGACACCGCCCTCATGCCCCGGAGGTAGCGGCCCCGGCAGTGGTCGCACTGCAGCTCGCACCGCTCCCCGGTCACCGAGAAGGCGGGGAAGCGCTTTCCTGGTCGGTAGAAATGCAGCGGCCGGGCCATGGCCCCGCTACGCTCTCCCATACCAAAAGGTTTATTGGAGGGATTACATTCCAAGGGTCGAGGATTTATATGAAGGCCTATCGCGCTACTGGTGAGTTCAAGACCGGGAAGTTCAGCTGGCAGAAGTTCAGCATCGAGGTGGCAGCTGAGAACGAGGCCGGCGTCACCGAGCAGATATACTCCAACTTGGGAAGCCGCCACAAGCTCAACCGCTCCCAGATCAAGATCAACGAGATCAAGAACATCCAGGGCGACGAGATCGTCAACCACGCGGTGAAGTACCTCACCGAGGGGCATCAATGAACGAGGCTGAGCTGCGCCAGGCGATGTCCACGCTGGAGATCTTCCGCGCCCAGCTCGAGAGCATCAACCAGAACCAGCAACTGGTGCAGATCTCCCTGGAGGAGCTGGGACGGGCCAAGGAGACCCTCGTGCAGTACCAGAAGGCCAACGAGGGGGACGAGCTCCTGGTGCCCGTGGGAGGCAACTCCTTCGTTTTCGCCAAGGTCGCCACCAACGCCAAGGCCATC
The DNA here is from genome assembly GCA_002508545.1 of Methanomassiliicoccus sp. UBA6. GTDB lineage: Archaea > Thermoplasmatota > Thermoplasmata > Methanomassiliicoccales > Methanomassiliicoccaceae > UBA6. The sequence goes on along the minus strand of DAVH01000024.1, from coordinate 3,503 downwards.
GTGGGCATCGGGACCGGGGTCTCGGTGGAGAAGTCGATGGACGAGGCCATCAAGACCATGGACGACCGCGCCGCCGAGCTCATGGAGTCCATGAAGAAGCTCGCGGACCGCAGGATGGCCATCGAGGAGCAGGCCGCGATGCTGTCCCAGGCGGTGGACCGGGAGCTCCAGGCGCTACAGCGCGGTCCTTAGGCTGGTGAGCGCTTGTTCGAGTCGCTGAAGAAGAAGCTCTCCGCCCTGCGGGGGAAGGCGACCGAGGCAGCGCCCGAGCAACCAGCAGCGCCTCCGGCACAGCCGGGAGCGCCGGCACCGGCGGCCCAGGAGGCCGCGAGGAAGCAGGAGGAGACCGCAGCGGCCGTCGCCGCGATCGGCGAATCCGGCCGCAAGATCAACGAGGACGACGTCGACGAGCTGCTGTGGGACCTGGAGATCGGGCTCCTGGAATCGGACGTCGCCCTGCCGGTCATCGAGCAGATCAAGGAGGGCGTCCGCGAGGGGCTTCTGGGAAAGCGCGTGGACCGCAAGTTCACCCTCGACCAGGTGGTCGAGGCGGCGCTCCGGAACGCCATCGGGTCCGTCCTGAAGAAGAGCGAGTTCGACTTCGACGAGTTCGTCAGGCAGCACGAGAAGCCGGTGGTAATCATGTTCGTCGGCATCAACGGCACTGGGAAGACCACCGCCATCGCCAAGCTCTCCAACCGCCTGCAGAAGATGGGCCTCACCACCGTCCTCTCGGCCTCCGACACCTTCCGGGCCGGCGCGATCGAGCAGCTGAACGTGCACGCGGAGCGCCTGGGCACCAGGATCGTGAAGCATCAGTCCGGCGGCGATCCGGCGGCGGTGGCCTATGACGCGGTCGACCATGCGAAGGCCAAGCGCCGGGACGTGGTCCTGGTGGACACCGCCGGCAGGATGCAGACCAACGCCAACCTGATGGACGAGATGAAGAAGATCAAGCGGGTGGTGAAGCCCCACCTAGTGATCTTCGTCGGCGACTCCCTGGCCGGGAACGACGCCATCGAGCAGGCCATCGCCTTCGACAAGGCGGTGGGCATCGACGCCGTGATCCTCACCAAGATCGACACCGACGCCAAAGGCGGCGCCGCGCTCTCGATCGCCAACGCCATCGGGAAGCCGATAGCGTTCCTGTCCACCGGGCAGGGGTACGAGGACATCATCAAGTTCGAGAGCAAGTGGATGTTGGACCGGCTGTTCTCGTAGTCATCGATCTTTTCTCGTCCGCCCCCGCCGGACCGCCTCTACAGGAAGGCGAGGGGCCGCTTTCGCCCCCCTTCCGCTGCTTGGGTGGTCTCGGTCTTCGGCCTACCCCCGACAATGTTCTTAACGTCCGCTCTCCTGCACCCGAGGGATTCGCATGCTTCCCTACGTGGTGATACATAACGCGGTCAGCGTGGACGGCCGGATGGACCGACTGGACGTGAACATGGAGCTGTACTATTCTCTGGCATCCACCTGGAAGGAGGACCTCACGCTGTGCGGTTCGGAGACCATGCTGAAGGCGGGGCTGGACAACTGGGAGCATGATGGCACCACCGATCCCTCCTGCCCCCTGCTCGGGGTGGTCGACTCCCGCGGCCGGTTCAAGAGCTGGGGGAAGGCCGTCCCGTCGATGTACTGGCGGGCCGGGGTNNCGCTGTGCTCCTCGGCGACCCCGGCATCGCACCTGAAATATCTCAGGGAAGAGGGGGTGGAGGCGATCGTCGCCGGCAGGGAGAAGGTGGACCTCCGGGCGGCGCTGGAGAAGCTGGCCGAGGAGCATGCGGTCAAGGTGGTCCGGGTGGACGCGGGAGGCACGCTGAACGGCACGCTGCTCCGCGCCGGGCTGGTGGACGAGGTCAGCGTGATGGTGCAGCCGCAGCTCATCGGCGGCACCTCCCCGAGCTCGATGTTCGTGGCCCCCGATCTCGGGGCCGGGGAGACGGCGATCAACGCCGAGCTGATGTCCTCCAGGAAGCTGAAGGGGGGCGCGGTGTGGCTCCGCTACCGGCTCCCCAAGCTCAGTACTCCGGCTGGGTCTCCTTGAACGCCCCGGGATAGCACAGGTTGGCCAGCAGGGCCGCGAACACCTTGGCGTCGTTGACCAGGTTGTCGATCCGGGTGTACTCGTTGGCCTGGTGGGCCATCTCGTCCAGGGTCTCCCAGACGTAGGCGTCCAGGCCGACCTGCCGGAACCAGTTGGCGCAGGTCTGCCCGCCGATACCGGTCATGCTGGGCCGCACTCCCAGCACCCGGCGCACCGCCGCGATGAGCGCCCTCGCCCCCTCGCCGTCCACGCTGGACGCCTTTCCCGCGGGGTCGATCCGGATGGCCTCGATCTCGATGGCCGCGCCGGTGCGCTTCTCGAACAGCTTGCCCACGTCCTTGGCGACCTTGACGACCTCCTCGGGATCGTACTGTGGCAGCAGGCGGATGTCGAAGTAGAACTCGTCCTCGCCCGGCACGGTGTTGATGTTCTCCACGTTGGCCAGGCGCTTGGTCGGCTCGAAGGTCGAGCCGGAGGGGTAGAACAGGTCGTCCTCCGCCGGGAAGTGCCCCGCCAGCTGGTCGGCTAGGAACACCATCAGCTCCGAGCCGACCCTGAGGGCGTTCAGCCCCTTCTTCGGCGTGGACGCGTGGACCTGCTTGCCCTTCACCAGGACCTTCAGCCAGATGATCGACTTCTCCGCCACCTCGATGACCGAGCCGTCGGCCTCCCCGGCGTCGGGGACATAGAACAGGTCGTTCTTCCCGAACAGCCCCTGGCGTATGAGGTACTTGATGCCGAAGTCGGAGCCCGCCTCCTCGTCGGCGACCACGGCCAGACCGATGCTGCACTCCGGTTCGAGCTTGGTGTCCAGCAGCGCGCGGGCCGCGAACAGCGAGGAGATGACCGCCTGGCCGTTGTCCTCCGATCCCCGACCATAAAGTTTGCCGTCCGCCACCGTGCCGTCGAAGGGGGGATAGCTCCACGCCTTCAGGTCGCCGGGGGAGACGGTGTCCGAGTGGGAGACGATCCACACCGTGCGCTCGCTCCTCCCCTTGCGCCGGGCGATGACGCTGGGCCGCACCCCGGAGGGCACCCGGGGGTCCGGCGCGCCGATGGTCTCCACGTCCACGAAGCCGATGTGGTGCAGCAGGTCGTGGATGAAGCGGGCCCGCTCGTCCTCTCCCTGGCCCCCGTTCTCCGGCCCCATCGCCGGGATCCGGAGCATCGCGGTCATCTGCTTGATCATGTCGTCGCGGTAGTTCTCCACCGAACTCAGCAGCTCGTCCATCGTGGGCAGGGGATTCACCGGGACGGGAATGGACGATGTGAAATAAAGTCTATCGCCGAGCGGACGGGGAATAAAAGAAAGGGCCCGCGGGCGCGGGTAAGGGGTTCAGTCCCGGCGGACGATCATCGACACCGCGTTCCCGCCGCCCAGGCACAGGGTGCACAGGCCGGTGCGCGCGCCGCGGTCCTGCATCGCGTACATCAGGGTGGTCAGCACCCTGGTGCCGGA
>DAVH01000033.1 GCA_002508545.1 Methanomassiliicoccus sp. UBA6 | reverse complement strand
GCCAGGCGTCGAGAGGAGATGAGCCTTGCTCCAGCTCGTGAACATGCGAAAGACGTATCCCGGGCTGACCGCCCTCGAGGACGTCTCCATCCGCTTCAACCCCGGTGAGATCCACGCCCTCCTCGGCGAGAACGGAGCCGGGAAGAGCACGTTGATCAAGATCGTCTCGGGCTACCAGCAACCCGACCGCGGCAGCCAGATGTTCCTCGAGGGAGCGCCCTATAGCGTCCGGAGCACGCTGGAGGCGATCCAGCGCGGCATCCACACGGTCTATCAGGACCTCCAGGTCATCCCCATGGCCAGCGTGGCCGAGAACATCGTCCTGGACCGGCTTCCCAGCCGCGGGAGGACGGGCGTCCTCGACTGGAAGGCCATCAAGAGCCAGGCGGAGAAGTACCTGGCGGTGGTCGGGCTCGACATCGACCCCATGGCCCGGATCAACACGCTGAGCGTGGCGCAGCGGCAGCTGGTCGTGATCGCGAAGTCCCTCTCCTCCGATCTGAAGATCCTGATGCTGGACGAACCCACGTCCTCCCTGACCCGCAACGACGCGGAGTACCTGTTCCGGGTCATGGAGAAGCTGAAGAAGAGCGGCGTGCTCGTCATCTTCGTCTCCCACGTGCTGGAGGAGGTCCTGGCGGTCGCCGATCGCGTCAGCGTCCTCCGGGACGGAAGGTGCGTGGTCACCGACGACAAGGCCAACATGGACCGCCGGCGGATCGTGAACGCCATGATCGGCCGGGACGAGGAGACCAACGGCTTCGGCGGGCGCGTCATCGATCGCGAGAAGAAGGTTCTCGAGGTCAGGAACCTCACGCGGGAGAAGAAGGCCTACGACGTCTCGTTCGTGCTGCACCAGGGCGAGATCCTGGGCTTCTACGGCCTGGTGGGGGCCGGCCGCACCGAGCTGGCCCGGATCCTCATCGGCGCGGACCGCCACGACCGGGGGCAGATCCTGGTCCGCGGAAAGGAGGCGAGGATCCGCTCCATCTACGAGGCCATGTCCCGCTACGGACTCGGGTACATGACCGAGGACAGGAGGAAGGATGGGCTCATCCTCTCCTTCGACATCAAGACCAACGTCACGATGACGATCTGGGACCGGCTCGCGACCTGGCTTGGCTACGTGGCCGGCAAGAAGGAAGACGCCGTCGCCTGGAAGCAGATCGAGGACCTCGAGATCAAGACCGTGGGTCCCCAGCAGAAGGTGGGCACGCTCAGCGGCGGCAACCAGCAGAAGGTGAACCTCGGCAAGTGGCTCGCCGCCGACAGCGGCATCCTCATCATCGACGAGCCGACGGTGGGCATCGACGTGGGGGCGAAGGAGTACTTCGCCCATCTCATCTGGAACCTGGCGGAGAGGGGCAAGAGCATCATCCTCATCTCCTCGGACATGCCGGAGATCATCAAGCTGGCCGATCGGATCCTGGTCTTCTCCGGCAACCGGATCGTCGGGGAGATCGAGAACGCCTCCAGGGACTACAAGGAAACGAGCACCAAGATCGGCAACTGCATCTCCGAGTTCCAGGTGACGGCGCCGGCCCGAGGCGTGGACGGCACGGACGAAGCTTCGAGGAAACGCGCCTCGTGAGCGGTTTCGGGTACGGCATCTCACTCGAGGAGCAAGCGACATGAAGACGGTCCATCTGGTGGCGAGCGGGGACCTGCGGCTCTCGGCGAATCTCACCTGCCAGGCAGCCCAGGCGGCGATGGAGGAGAAGCTCACGGCGGCGTTCGCCCGCGAGGGCGTGAAGGTGGTGCGGGCCCACCCCTTCGACCCGAGCAAGGGACACGGGTTCATCGACAGCCAGAAGATGGGGCTGGCGGTGTTCCGCGAGATCCCCTACGACGCACCGGTGGTGGTGGCGGAGGCGGTCTGGCAGTACAGCCACCACGTGCTTCCCGGCCTGCTGGAACGGACGGCGCCCATCCTCACCGTGTGCAACTGGAGCGGCGAGTGGCCCGGCCTGGTGGGCATGCTCAACCTCAACGGCTGCCTGACCAAGGCGGACAAGAAGTACAGCTCGCTCTGGAGCGAGGACTTCACCGATCCGTACTTCGTCAAGGGGCTGAGGCACTGGCTGGAGCGCGGGGCCGTCCGGCACGACGCCACCCACGTCCAGGCCTTCGTGGCCAAGGACGCACCGGCCCGGGCCGCAGGCATCGGGACCAAGTTCGCCGCCGAGCTCGTCCGGCGGAAGTCGATCATGGGCATCTTCGACGAGGGGTGCATGGGCATGTACAACGCCATCATCCCGGACGAGCTCCTGTTCCCGCTCGGCATCTTCAAGGAGCGTCTCAGCCAATCGGCGCTGTACGCGAAGAGCCGCACCGTCAGCGACACCGAGGCGCGTGCCGTCTACCAGTGGCTCGTCGACCGGGGCATGACCTTCGACCTCGGCCAGGACGAGAAGACCCAGCTCACCGAGCGTCAGGTGCTGGAGCAGTGCAGGATGTACGTGGCCGCCATGCGCATCGCCGACGAGTTCGGCTGCGCGCTCATCGGGATCCAGTACCAGCAGGGGCTCA
>DAVH01000029.1 GCA_002508545.1 Methanomassiliicoccus sp. UBA6 | reverse complement strand
GGGCGCGGTAAGCGCCCGGCCCCCGCTCCATATAAATATAATATCTGCCCGCCCGGTCCATACCGCACGCCGGGCGGCGACCCCTCTTTTTTCATGCTACAACTAGCGAGCAGGCGCTGGCCGAAGCAGGCTAGCTTAAATATTGACCTTTGCCCAACGTCATCGGGCAGGCTCCTTGAAGCCATCATCGAGCCGCCAGCGCACGAGCGCTGAGGCACCGACCATTTAGGGAGGTACCGTATGGACGAGACTACAAGAGAGACCACTGAGACTATCTCGGAGAGGACAGAAGTCCCCGCTAAGACGGTTCTCGACAGGAAGCACCTCTTGCAGGGCGAGAAGGTCATCTGGGAGAGCCGGCCGGCGTGGACCTTGGTAATGCTGAGGCCGATACTAATGCTGGTAGTGGCCCTCATATTCGCAAGCATCATACTGACATATGACGGCAGCCTGCTCTACCTGGTGATCGCACTGGTCCTGGCGGCGCTGCTTATACCGTTCGACCGGCGGTTAGGGATCCCGGCGGCCATCGCCGGGGCGGCCGTGGCCATCCTCGTTTCCCTGGACCGTTCGCTGGCCGTCCTGGTGTTCATCCCGGTGGTGCTGGGCGCGGTGCCGCTGATCATGACCTACATGTACTGGAGGCATACCGCGTTCGCTCTCACCGACCGGCGCATCATCAGCCAGTACGGGTTCCTGAACGTGCAGTACAACGACACCGGGCTGGACAAGGTGCAGAACATCTCCGCCAACCAGCGGTTGCTGGAGAGGCTGTTCGGGTTCGGTGACATAGCCATAGTCACCGCGGGAGAGCTGGGCCGCGCCGTTCGGAGGCAACCGGGCGTGAGGTTGCATTCGAGCGGGGGAGTGGTCTGGGAGAACGTCCCCCAACCGTTCGAGGTGCAGAAGAGGCTGTCCGGGTATGTGTACCGGCCGGTGGCCTCCCCGCGCGCTTGAAGTGGCGTCAGCGGAGGGTATGAGGCTGCCTCGGTCCGCTGGCCCGCCACTTTCAGGGGAGGATGGGCTCGCCCCTCGAGCAGTACGCTGACATAGTCGCTGGGAGGGCCCGCGCCAGGTACCTCCTCGCCCGATCGGTCCCGGTCGAGCTGAGCCCGGATCTCTCCCTTTCGAGGATGTGGGAGCTCCACGACCGCGGCGTGGAGGAGTACCGGCGCCTGGCGGACAGCGATTCCAAACCCACGACCCCCAGCCTCCTGGACCTGAAGCTGAGGATCGCCCGGGAGCTGTTCACCGCCTGCTGCTTCTGCGAGGTCGATTGCCGTGTGGACCGGAGGACGCAGCGGGGAAGGTGCGGCGTACGGACCCCGCGCATCGCCAGCCGGTTTTTCCACATGGGCGAGGAGGAGCCCCTGGTCCCCTCGTATACGGTGTTCTTCACCGGGTGCAACCTCCTCTGCGCGTTCTGCCAGAACTACGACATCAGCACGGACCCGGAGGCCGGGGAGGAGGTTCCGGCCGGCGAGCTTGCCGCGCAGTTCGACGCCGTGCTCGGCCGAGGAGGCAGGAACGTCAACTGGGTCGGAGGGGACCCCACTCCCAACCTGCACTATGTCCTCGAGGTCCTCAGCCTGGCCAGGGCCAGCATCGCGCAGGTCTGGAACTCTAATATGTATATGTCAGAGAGGGCGATGTCCCTGCTGGACGGCGTGGTCGACATCTACCTGACCGATCTCAAGTACGGCAACGACGCCTGCGCCGAGCGGCTGTCCGGCGTCAAGGACTACTGGCGGATCGTGACCCGCAACCACCTCCTCGCCGCCGCGCAGTGCGAGGTCATCGTGCGCCACCTCATGCTGCCCGGCCACCTGGAGTGCTGCACCCTGCCATTGCTGGACTGGCTCGCCGGCCACATGCCCGACGCGCCGGTCAACATCATGGCCCAGTACCGCCCGGAGCACCGGGCGGCGGAGTTCCCCGAGCTGCGGACCAGGCTGTCGAGGTCCGATCACCGGGCGGCGGCGGAGCACGCCAAGAGGCTCGGCCTCCATCTGATATGATCGCGACCGCTCCCTCGGCGGCGCTCGTTCTCCATGCTAGGGGCCATTTTCCGCCAAGGATGCGTCCAATCTATTATCATCCTGAGCCGGGCACGTTGGTCATGACCATTGGCCGAGTCATTTCAAGTGATGGATGAAGAGGTGATGAGCATGAGCAAACCGTTCGAAGGTGTCATCAACATCGACGTTCGAAATTCGGTCCCCGACTGGGGACCGTATGAGCAACCTCAGGCCCCCAAGGGAGCGCCCAACGTCCTGTTCATCGTATGGGATGACGTGGGCTTCGGGGCCATGGAGCCGTTCGGCGGGATAATCGAGACCCCGACGATGAACCGGCTGGCGGATGATGGCCTGCGCTATAGCCAGTTCCATACCACTGCCCTCTGCTCCCCCACCAGGGCGTGCCTCCTGACCGGGCGCAACCACACCACGGTGGGCATGGCCTGCGTCGAGGAGGCGACCACGGGGTTCCCGGGCACCAGCGGCCGTATACCGCCGGAGACGGCCACCCTGGCCGAGATACTGGTGGAGCGCGGCTACAACACCTACGCCGTCGGCAAGTGGCACCTCACGCCGGAGGAAGAAAGCAATCAGTCCTCATCCAAGAGGAACTGGCCCACCGACCGCGGCTTCGAGCGGTTCTACGGCTTCATGGGAGGGGAGACCAACCAGTGGTATCCGGACCTGTTCTACGACAATCACATGGTCGACCCTCCATCGACGCCGGAGGAGGGGTATCATCTCAGCCAGGACCTCGCGGACCAGGCGATCAAGATGATCCGGGACGCTAAACAGATCGCCCCGGACAAGCCGTTCTTCATGTACTTCTGCCCCGGGTGTGCCCACGCTCCCCACCACGTGTTCAAGGAATGGGCGGACAAATACAAGGGAAAGTTCGACGAGGGCTACGAGAAGTACCGCGAGGCGACCCTGGAGAGGCAGAAGAGGATGGGGCTGCTGCCGAAGGAGACCTCGCTCACCCCGCTGAATCCCCTGACCGGGGAGAAGGGGCCGGACGGCCAGGACTGGCCGGAGCTGGACACGGTGAGGCCGTGGGACTCTCTTTCGGACGATGAGAAGAGGCTGTTCACCCGGATGGCCGAGGTCTATGCAGGCTTCGTGAGCTATACCGACCATCAAATAGGCCGCCTGATCGACTTCCTGGAGCAGATCGGTCAGCTGGACAACACCATCGTGGTGGCCATCTCCGACAACGGGGCCAGCGGCGAGGGTGGCCCCAACGGCTCGGTGAACGAGAACCTCTTCTTCAACGGCATGCCCGACGATATAAAGGCCAACCTCAAGATGATCGACGAGCTCGGAGGGGTCAACACCTACAACCATTATCCCACGGGCTGGGCTGCGGCCTTCTGCACCCCGTTCAAGATGTTCAAGCGGTATGCCGCCTACAGCGGGGGGACCTGCGACATGCTCATCATATCCTGGCCCAAGGGAACGAAGGGCAGAGGGATAAGGCACCAGTACCACCACGTGGTGGATATCGTGCCGACCGTGCTGGACTGCCTGAACATGTCCCTGCCCGAATCGGTCAAGGGATACACCCAGTGGCCGATCGAGGGCGTGAGCATGCGCTGCACCTTCGATGATGCCTTCGCCCCGACCAGGAAGGACGCGCAGTACTACAGCATGCTGGGCAGCCGGGGCATATGGAGGGACGGCTGGAAGGCCAGCACGACCCACCCCACCCTCAGCGGTTGGGGCCACTTCGACCAGGACCGCTGGGAGCTGTACCATGTCGATGAGGACCGCTCGGAGTCAAGGGACCTTGCTGACGCTCACCCGGAGAAGCTGGAGGAGCTCAAGGCACTGTGGTACGCGTCGGCCGGAAGGTTCCGTGGGCTGCCTGTCGACGACCGGACGGTCTTAGAAATACTCGGCTCGCCAAGGCCTCAGCCTACAGAACCGATGGAGCGCTACGTGTACTTCCCGGGCACCGATCCGGTGCCTGAGGCGGTCGCCCCGGTGATCCTCAACCGCTCCTTCAAGGTCGGCGCGGTGGCCGATGTGCCGGAGGAAGGCGGCGAGGGCATCCTCTTCCAGGAGGGCACCCGCTTCGGCGGGCACGTGCTGTACATGAAGGATGGTTACCTGAAGTACGCGTACAACTTCGTGGGCCTTGAGACCACCATCGTGTCATCCCGGGAAAAGGTGCCTGGAGGATCGAAGATCATCCTGGCGGCGGTGTTCGACCGCGAGGGAGAAAAGCCCCCGGGAGTGGCCTTCGGCACCCTGTCCCTGTTCGTGAACGAGGAGAAGGTCGGCGAAGGCAGGATACGCACCCAGCCCGGCAGGTTCGGCCTGGGAACCTACTGCACGGTCGGCCGGGGGCACGGCCAGGGGGTCACCGAGGACCTCCCCGGGAAGAGCCCCTGGGCGTTCAACGGGACGATCGACCGGGTGGCCATCGACCTCTCCGGCCGGCAGTATGTTGACCTGGAGAAGGAGGCCAGAGCGGTGATGGCCAGGACCTGAGGCGGCGGCCGGGCGGACCTTCCCACCAGAGGCCGGTGCGGTAAGGCCCTGCCCGGTCGCGGGGACGGAGAAATCAAAGATCGGCCCTGTTCATGATGGACCAGGGGCAGGAAAAAGAGAATTGGGCCGCCCTGCGCTCGCGGCCAAGGTAACGAATCTATTGCGACAGGAGCTTCTGCTTGGCCGTGGCGAACTCCGCGTCGGAGAGCGCTCCTGACTGATGGAGCTGGGCCAGCTTCTGGATCTCGGCGGCGATGTCCACCTTTGGAGCGCTCCACGCCTGCGCCTGCTGTTGGGCCTGCTGCTGGGCCATCTGCGCCTCCATCTGGGCCTTCTGCGTCTGCAGCTCGGCCTGGTGCTGCTGGTCCTGGACCTCCATCTGCTGCGCGGCCGAATGCTTCCCCATCCTTGCTCCCGCCACCAGCGCTATTCCTCTTCCTCTCATGTTTCACACCTCCGCTCACTTTGACCTGGAAGATCTAATCATTTGTCTTGCCTGCTCGATAAGCTCGGGCGGGACTCGCCCTTGGGCGATGACCTCGCCCCCTGCGTCCAGCATGGCCTCCTTAAGTCTGATCGCCCAGAGGTTCTCGAAGAGAATGGCACCCGCCGAGCTGTCGTTCGGCAGATCCCTGCCGATGCTGTCAATGTCGTCCTGGGAGAGCCACTCGTCCACCCTTCCAGAGAAGATGTTGAACGCGTTCTCATCCTCTCCTCCGAGCTCATCTATCTCGAAGGCCGCGACGTTGCCGTCCTTGTCCTTCCGGATGAACACCAGGTCGATCACCCGGACGATGCCGGAATCCTCCAGCCTGCGTATCTCCGGGGCAATCCTTCCCTTGAACCTGTTCCCCGGGAACCTGACCACCAGCCAGTCCACCGGCCCCATAATCCTCTCCTGTTGACGTGCTTCCATCATCAGCATGTACCTCCGTTCCGCGCTCGCATCCCTGAGCTGGTCAACGTTGTGAGGCGGGGATAATTAAACGTTCTTAACTGGTGGAATAATAAATCTGGACCGGCCGGTGTTCCGAAGGACATCTACGCTCCCGTCCGGAGGCGGGCCGGGCTACCGCCTGCCTGCTCGGGCAGCGTGCGACCGCATCACGTTCTCTGCGCTCCTGCCGGCCTGGACCTCAGCGACCATGAGCCTCATCCACGGATCGATGTGTCGGAAGAACCGGCGAAGGCCGGGGCATAGGTAGTTGAGTCCCATCTCCCCGTTCGGATCCCGGAGGAAGCGGTTCCTGGGGCACTCCCCCCGGCAGGCGAAGAGGACATCGCAGCTTCGGCAGCGGGCCGGCAGGCCCTCGGCCTTATCCTTCCCGAACCTGACCTGTCGGTCGGAATACACCATCACCGCCAGCTCGGTTTCGTGGATCGTACCCAGCCTGTGCTCGGGATAAACATAATGGTCGCAGGAGTACACGCTCCCGTCGTGCTCCACCGCCAGGGCGTTGCCGCAGCGCTCCGCGAACACGCATGCGGGAGCGGGCAGACCAAGCCAGGACGCCAGGGCGACCTCGAAGTTCATGACGAAGACCCGGCCCACGTCATTCCGGAGCCACTCGTCGAAGAGGGCGATCATGAACGCCCCGTAGTCCTCGGGATCCACCGACCAATCGGTGACCGGGGAACCGGGGGCACCGGGACGGACCGAAGGGCCTTCGATGCTGGCGAGGGTTTCCTCATGCTGGCCTCCAGGCGGTATGCTCTCGTATCCCTTCGGCTCGACGCACGGGATGAGCTGCATGTACCTCGCCCCTATGACGTTGCGGAGGAATCGGTACACCTGCAGCGGGTGGCGGGCGTTCGCTCGGTTGACGACGGTCAGGGTGTTGAACTCCACTTGATGCCGGCGCATGGCCCTGGCGGCCTGGATCACTTTCTCGCAGGTCGGCCGCCCCTTGCCGTCCCGCCTGTAGAGATCGTGAAGGGAGCACGGCCCGTCAACGCTCAGACCGACGAGGAACCGGTTGTCGCGGAGGAACCGGCACCACTGGTCGTCCAGCATGGTCCCGTTCGTCTGCAGGGTGTTCTCGATCACCGTCCCCGGCCAGCGGTACCGGTCCTGCAGCTCCAGCGCCCGGCGGAAGAAGTCCAGTCCGGCGAGCGTGGGCTCCCCTCCCTGCCAGTTGAAGGTGATCACCCCATCCTGGGAGCCGATGTACTGGCGGGTGAGCTCCTCGAGGGTCTCCTCGGACATGACCGACGACCTAGGGCCGAACATCGCCTGCTTCGGGAGGTAGTAGCAGTAGGTGCAGCGCAGGTTGCAGGCCGGCCCAACGGGCTTGATCATCAGCTGGAATCCAGTCAAGGGACGATCTCCCTGCCGATCATCCGATCCAGTCTCCATCGCCCTGGCTCAGGTGCCCGGCCGCTCTCGGACCATGGTGCGGCCCTCAAGATTCCGACAGGGCCCCGGCGGTCGTTCCGCTACGCTCGTAGTCCACGCTAACGGTGCCCAGGATCGTGTCGTAGTAGGCGGTGCCCACGATCCTCCACTCCAGCTGGTCGTCGGTGAGGTACTGCCACGCCCCCTGGGCCGCCCCGCTGTTGTTGGCCACGAACGGCTGGGGGATTAGCACCGTTGCTCCGGCCGGGATCGTCACCCTCTCCTGGTTCTCACCGGTGCCCAGGCTGATGTTGTTGATGTACACGGTGTAGTTCGTCCGATCGATGGTGGCCTGGTTGCCGCTGGGGTTGGTGACCCTCAGGGTGAAGTTCAGGTCGGCGGTTTCCAGGGTCACATCCTCGATCCTGACCCCGTCCACCTCGAACTGTAGGTCCTCGATCGCTTGCCTTTCCTGATACTGCTGATAGCCGAATATGGCCACGACCACCACGATGACCACTACGATGATTATTGCGATGATTCCCGCTGCCCTCATGCTGCTAACCCCTGCTACATTGGTACGTCGGAGCCGCTCGTTATCTAATACTTTCCCCGGCAGGCGGGCTTCCTTCCGACTCGCGCCTAGATGAGCCTGCGGGCCGTCCATCGGCTTTATCTTCCAGGGGTTGACAAACATTCATGGGGTAACCGTCATGGCCATGGACCTCGGGCAGCTCGTTCTGTACATCATTATAGCCTTCGATGTGGGCGCCATATTGTACATCGTCTTCTTCGAGAGGAGGGAGCCGGGCAACGCCACGGTGTGGATCCTGACGCTCGTCATCTTCCCGATCCTGGGCTTCATCCTCTACCTGCTGTTCGGCCAGCACTACTTCAAGGAGAAGAAGTTCGCCCTGAAGGCCCGCGGGGACAGAGAGACGCTGGCCGGCCTGGTCAAGGACCAGAAGGAGGCGCTGGAGAGGGCGGGCATCGACGGCAAGTGCGAGCGGGAGCCTCTCGTCCAGACCATGAACCTCCTACTGGCCAACAACCAGTCGCTCATCTCGGAGAAGAACGAGGTCCGCTCGTTCGTCACCGGCCGGGACAAGTTCGACGCCCTCCTCGAGGCCATCAGGGGAGCGAAGGACCACATCCACATGGAGTACTACATCATCCGGGATGACGAGCTAGGGCGGGAGATCGTGGCCGCCCTGACGGAGAAGGCCCGCGAGGGGGTCGAGGTCCGCCTGCTCTACGACGCCCTGGGCAACAGGATACCGGCCGAGGGGTACAAGGCCCTCAAGGACGCCGGAGGAAAGGTGGCGGTGTTCTACCGCTCGCTGATCCCGGCCGTCACCCTGAGGATCAACTACCACGACCACCGCAAGATCGCGGTGATCGACGGCACCATCGGCTTCCTGGGCGGCTTCAACATCGGAGAGGAGTACCTGGGCAAGGGGCCCCTGGGCTTCTGGCGGGACACCGCGGTGGAGATCAGGGGCAGGGGGGCGGGACTGCTGCAGCTGAGGTTCATCCTGGACTGGAACTACGCCACCAAGGAGGGCCTCGCCGTCACCGGCAGGTACTTTCCCCTTCCCCCGGGACAGGGGAGCTCGACCGTCCAGGTGGTCAGCGGGGGACCGGACAACGAGTGGAACCCCATCAAGGAGCAGTACCTGAAGCTCATCTCCATCGCCAAGAAGCACGTCTACATCCAGACCCCATACTTCGTTCCCGACCCCGCCATCATGAGCGCTCTCCGCATCGCCGCTCTCTCGGGCATCGACGTCCGCATCATGATCCCCAACAAGCCGGACCATCCCCTGGTGTACTGGGCCACCACCTCCTTCGCCGGCGAGCTCCTCGACGCCGGGGTGCGTACGTTCACCTACGATAACGGGTTCATACACGCGAAGACGATCACCGTGGACGACCTGGTGTCCTCGATCGGAACGGCCAATTGGGACATCCGCAGCTTCCGGCTGAACTTCGAGACCAACGCGGTCATCTACGACGCCAAGTTCGCGGAGCAGCAGAGGAGGCACTTCGAGGACGACCTGAAGCTCTCGACCGAGCTCACCAAGGAAAGGTACGCGAAGCGGTCCGTGGTCGTCAGGGGCAAGGAGGGCATCGCCCGCCTGTTCTCGTCGGTGCTCTAGCGGCGGTCCCGCCGCATGAGGGCCGCCTCCGCCCTCCGGAGGTCGGCCAGGGTGTTCACGTTGAGCGCGAACTCCTCCGCCTCGGTGACGAGGTAGTCCTGCTCCAGCTCCCGGCCGGTGAGCATCAGCGCGCGGTCGACGACCGAAACGCCGCACAGCACCACCTTCCGGCCGCCGACATCCAAGGAATAAGTGAGCTCCATGCCCAGGGAGGCCATGAGCTCCGCTGGCACGGTCACGCAGAACGAGCCGGCCGAGGAGCGCTGCGAGGCCTCGACCACCGCGTCGATGCTCCCGGACGTCAGGAGGGGAAGGTCCACCGGACAGACCAGGACCTTGTCCGAGCGGATCGAGGACATCGCGAGGTTGAGGTCCTCGCAGTACCCGATCCCCGGGGTGTCGATGAGACGCGCGCCCCTCTCCGCCAGGTGCCTCTTGGTCTCCGGCGCGTTGGGGCTAACCGACACGTGCACGTTCTCAACGCACCGGGCGCCCTCGAAGGCGTCCAGCACGCGGTCGATCATCGGCCTTCCGAGAACGCGGACCAGGGGCTTCTCCCCGGGGACATCGCGCATCCTGCTGCCCCGGCCACCGGCGGTCAGTAGAACGTCAACAGGAACAGCACCACCCCCACCATGCCCGACAGCAGGACCCAGGGCTTCGCGAGCTCATTGGTCGCTCCCATCATGTCGCCGTTGACGCAGCCGAAGCTCTTCTCCCCCCGCCAGGCCACCAGCGCACCCACGAGCGAGCTTGTGAGGACGATCATGCCTACGAAGGGCAGGACATATTCCCAGGTGGCGGGATACACCAGCCCGAATGCCACCACCAGCAGGAAAAAGGAGAGCAGGGCGGAGAATGCGGCGTGCTTCCTCGGAGTATTGCGGACGAACGGGCTGCCCAGCCCCTCCCTCGGTTCGCCCAGCGCGGCCACCGTCACCAGCGCGTTCTTGGCCAGCACCTCCATGGCCAGGGGGAGGAAGAACATCATCTCCGCCACCGGCGCCTCCCTCACGAAGGACAGGGCGGCGACGGTCAGCAGGGTGAACATGATGCCGAAGCCGACTCCGCCGGCGCCCACCCTGGTATCCTTCATGGCCGCCAGCTTCTTCTCGTGCGGGCCGGTGGCGATAAGACCGTCGCCCAGATCTATGAGGCCGTCGAAGTGCAGGAAGCGGTTCAGGCCGTGGACGATGAGGATCACGATCACCGCCGACACCAGGCCGTCGAAGGCCCTGGTGAGCAGGAAGAACGAGCCGCCGGCCACGATGCCGTAGAACAGGCCGATGATCGGGGTGAGCCAGAACCGGCGCGACAGCTCGTCGATGTCCTCGCCGGTGATGTTCACGGGGATCACCGTGAACAGGGAGAACAGTGCCTTCAGCGCGCCTACGATCCTAATTTGTCCTCACCTTCCAGGAGCTCGGTGTATATGCGGGACATGATGGAGCCGATGAGCGACGCGACGATGTCGTCGAGGAACGGCCCCAGTGTCCCGAGCACTCCGGGCTTCTTCTTGTCGTAGCGCACGTACTCGAAGAGGCCCTTGGTCCCGGCGATGTACTCCGCCAGGGCGATGCCCAGCAGCTCGTCGGCCACCAGGTGCACGGGGTCCTCGTGAAAGCGGCCGTCGTCGAGGCCGAACATCTCGTTGCGGTTGCCCATCTCCTCCATGTTGATGGCCGCAAAGATCATCGCGTTGACGTTGATGTCCTTCCTCAGCACCGCGAGGTGGCGCATGAACATCGTCTTGATGCGCTCGATGTCCCACGAGGGATCGGGAATGTAGAGCTCGGACGCCGCCGCCCACATCTCCTCCGCCCCCACGCCCAGCTCGTCCAGGCGGTACCCGAAGTCCTTGGCGCGGAAGGTGTTCCCGTTCCACTTGCGGATCGATTCGGCGACCCCCTCGCGCACCGCGCGGGCCACCGCGATGCCGACGTCGGTCGCCGGGCCGCAGTACTTGTCGCCGTCCCCCAGGGGGCAGGCGATGGCGACCGCGTCGCTCGTGGTCCCGGTCCCCTTGACCTTCATGTCCATCAGGGCGGCCGACTTCGCCTCGGTGATGGTGATGAACCCGCCCGCCATCCCGCAGTCCTGTATGGGCTGGTCGACGACGGCGATGATGTTTATGGTGCCCGCCACGTGCTTCGGCAGCAGGTCGATGACCTCCTGCGGCAGGCGCTCGCCAGCGTACACGGCGTTGGTGACCCCGGCGGTGATCACGGCGATGACTTTCTTGCCGTTCACCTCGTCCCGCTTGATCGTCAGGACGCGGTTCACGTCGGCCGCGGTCATGAAGCCCACGCAGTCGTCCGGGAGCGAGTAGCGGCGGCAGACCTCCTCGAGGTCCTCCTCCGGCCTGTTGTTGTCGTAGCCCATCTTCACCTCCAGGATGAAGAGCGTGTCGGTCTCCGCGAACCCCCCGCCCATGATGGTGGAGCTCAGGACCCTGTACCTGCCGGGAAGGCGGACGATGACCACCGGCTTCCCGAGATATTCCCCTTTCTCGATCTTCACATCGAACTCGGACATCGTATCACCACAACCCCAGCAGCAGGTTCTCCAGGAACAGCTGCACTTGTATGCCCAGGACCGCGAACAGAGGTATGAGGACGAGGATGAAGAAGAGCACCCCGGTGAGCTTCATCACCTTGATGGTGTCCCTGATCACCGTCGGGTCGGTGGGCACCTCGCCCTCCCCCATGGAATAATAGCCGATCTTCTCGAACCGGACCCCCAGGCCGCCGGCCACCGCGGCCATCGGCCACCCCTTGTTGGGGCTGGAGGTCTGCTTGTGGTCCCGCTTGGCCGCTCTCCAGGCACCCCTCCAGTCCTTCCCCATGAGGGCGAGGGCGAGCATGATGAAGGGAACCGACATGCGCGCGACCACGTAGTGCATGCCGTCGTCCAGCCGGGCGGCGAACCACCCGACGTTGCGGTGCTTCTCGCTGAGGTAGCCGATCATGCCGTCCTCGGTGTTGGACACCCTGAGGGCCGTCGCTCCCGGTATCCCCGCAAGCCCGAAGTAGAACATCGGGGAGAGCACCGAGTCCACGAGGTTCTCGGAAACCGTCTCCACCGCGCAGGAGATGACATGCGGACGGTCCAGCTTGTTGACGTCGCGGGAAACGACCATCGCCGCTTTCCTCCGCGCGGCGTCCAGGTCGTTCCGCCGCAGGTCCTCGACCATCGGGGCGGTATGCGTCTCCAGCGCCCGGATGGCGAACAGCGTCTTGAACAGCACCGCGCAGGCGAGGGCCCAGATGATAACTCCCAGGAACTCGCGCACCACCGCCAGGAGGGCGGTGAAGGCGAGCACGAAGACGATGATGGGAATGATGGCGACGAGGACCCCCAGCGCTTTCTCCCGCCCGGCCCGGCGGGGCTCCTTCCTGCTGACCTTGCCGTCCAGGAAGCCGATCAGCCTGCCCATCCACACCACCGGATGGAAGCGGTTGGGAGGCTCGCCCACCAGCAGGTCGATGGCCAGGGCCATGACTGGGATGGTGATGGCGTATATCCACGGCTCCATGGGCTCACCTTCCGCCGATCTCTTCCACGACCAGCTGGAGCGCGCCCAGGAACTCGTCGTCCTTGGGCCTGGTCTTCACGCAGAACCTCGAGTAGCCGTGGCAGGGAGGACCGAACGAGGAGCAGTCGCGCACCAGCACGTTGTGGCGCAGCATGGCGTCCCTGAACTGGCAGGATGTCATCCCCAGCTCTTCGAGCGAGTGGAAGAAGAAGTAGGAGTCGGGCAGCGCGACCTTGGTCCCGGTGATGCGGGCGATGCCGCTCCGCATGCGGTCCTTCTCGCCGACCAGCATGCTGACCGCCCTGCGGACGTGCTCCTGCTCCTCGGCCATTAGCCTGGTCGCGACCCGCTGCTCCAGCGTCCCCAGGTTCCAGGACAGCCGGGCGGCGTCCATGTACCTGATGACCTCCCTGCTGCCGAACCCGTAGCCCACCCGGATGCCGGGCATGGCGAAGGACTTGGTGAACGAGCGGATGATGAACAGGTTGTCGTTGCTCTCGACCTCGGGCACGCAGGTCACGTCCGCGTCCCTCTCCGACAGCTCCAGGAGCGTCTCGTCCAGGAAGACCATGACGTCGCGGCGGCGGGCTTCGGCGACCAGCTCCAGCACCTCCTTCCGGGACAGCATGCGGGCCGTCGGGTTGTTGGGGTTGCACACGTACACCGCCCGGGTCCCCGGGAGCATCATGGACACCATGCTGCCGATGTCCAGCCGGAAGGCGTCGTCCTCAGGTAGCGGCAGATCGACCATCTCCGCGCCCATCAGCCGGCAGGCGAACCCGTACTCGGAGAAGGTCGGACGGGGCATCACCACCCTGTCTCCTGGGCGGACGAACACCTCCGGGAACAGGCGGATGAGCTCGGCCGACCCGGCGCCGACCACGATGTTGGAGGGCGGCACCCCGTACCTCGAGGATATCGCGTCCTTGAGCTCCGCGCAACTGTCGTCCGGGTAGTTCTCCATGTCCCGGGCGGCCTCGGCGATGTACTCCCCCAGCCGCTCCGGCGCCCCCAGGGGGTTCACGTTGGAGCTGAAGTCACGGACCTGCAGCCGCCCCCAGACGTCCCCGCCGTGGCGGGGCCGGGCCATCGCCCGGACCTCCGGACGGACCCTCTGCTCGATGCTCATTTCGCCTCCTCCTTCCTTCTTGTCCTCTTGGGAATGGCGTAGATGTCCTCGCCGTCCTTCAGGATGACGACCTCCACGCCGTAGACCCGCTCCACCATCTCAGCGGTGATGACCTCCTCCGGCGTGCCGAAGGCCACGATCTTTCCCTTGGACAGGATCATGACCTTGTCGCAGTACTTGGCCAGGAGATTGAGGTCGTGAGAGGCGATGACGATGGTCACGTTCCCGGAGAGCATGTCCCTCAGGTGCTCCATGACCTCCAGCTTGTACTTGAGGTCGAGGTGCGCGGACGGCTCGTCGACCAGCAGGACGCGGGGGCACTGCACCACCGCCTTGGCCAGGAGCACCCGCTGCGCTTCTCCCGACGACAGCTCGGAGAAGTTGCGGTCCTTGAGATGGTAGACGCCGAAGCGCTTCATCGCCTCCACTACCATCTCCTCGTCCTCCTTGTTGTCCCACCACAGGCCTTTGGCGAACGGGTACCGTCCAAGGAACACCAGGTTCTGCACGGACATGTTGAAGTCCTCGGTGAACTCGGTGGGCACGTTGGCGCAGACCTTGGCGATCTCATCGACCTTCATCTTGCTGAGGTCCTGGCCTTCCAGCCAGATGGTCCCCACCTCCGGCCTCAGGATCTTGTTCATGAGGCGCATGAGGGTGCTCTTCCCCGAGCCGTTGGGGCNNTGGACTTGCCCGCGCCGTTGGGGCCGATGAGGCCGATGAACTCTCCTCTCTTCCCTTCGAACTCGACGCCCTTGAGGACCTCGGTGCCGTTGTAGCCGAACTTGACCCCCTCGATCTTGATGGAGACCTGCGGCTCATCCGCCATATTCCTTCCCCCTCTTGATCATGAGATAGATGAAGAACGGCGCGCCGATGAGCGAGATGACCGCACCGACCGGCATCTCGTCCGGCCTGACGGCCACCCTGGCGAATATGTCCGCCGCCAGCAGCACGACCGCACCGAGGACTATCGAGGTGGGCAGCAGCAGGCGGTGGTCCCCTCCGACGACCATCCTGGCCGTGTGTGGAACGATAAGGCCGAGGAAGCCGATGACGCCGCAGAACGCCACTGAGATGGCAGTGAGGATAGATGTCAGGGCTATGATGACCTTCTTGAACACCTTGACGTCCAGGCCCAGATGCTTGGCGTGCTCGTCACCCAGCAACACGACGTTCAATTCCCTGGCGTACAGCAGGAGGATCGCGCTGATTATGAGGACGGGGGCGATGATCATCAGCGCCTTGATCCAGTCCATGAAGGCGAACGATCCGTACAGCCAGAAGAGGGCGCCGTGGAGCTTGCTGTCCTGGCTCGAAGTTATGATGATCGTCGTGAACGACGAGAGCGCGATGCCCACGATCATCCCGCTGAGAACGAAGTTGATCGACTTCCCGCCTGCCGACTCGGCCAGGGCCATGGTTATGAAGAACGCGGCCAGGGCGCCAATGAGCGCAGCGGCCGGAGTAGCGAACTCGGCGACGGCGACGACAGAGACCCCGACCAGGATGGACAGGATCGCCCCCAAGGCGGCACCCGATGAAACACCGGTTATGTATGGGTCGACCAGCGGGTTGCGGATGAGGGCCTGCATGACCGCTCCGGAGACCGAGAGGCCTATGCCCACGCCGATGACCGCGACCGAGCGGACCACCCTGGACCACACGATCGCCTGCTCCCAGTTGCCCTCTTCCGGACCAAGGTTCGTTATTATCGCCAGGAGGTCGTTCAGCACCGCACCGAAGGATATGTCGACGGCGCCGACCGACCAAGATAGAACAAGAAGAAAGAAAAGGATTATCAGGCCGATGGCCAGGACTAGCAGCAATCTTCCTTTTGTTGCCTGGACCATCGAGCCTTCCATGTCATCTCTCCAAAGCGCCTAATCGTCACGAGCCACCGCCGAGACCACGGTGACTGTGGAGGCCTGGGAGGCGGTCCCGGAAGGGAGATAGTTCGCATACTCGTCCCCGATGATGTTGGTGCTATCAGCCGAGTACGGGACCTTCGACGTGAACGCGTCGGGATGCAGTATCTCTGCCAGTAACTGGACCGCATCGACCGTCCTCACCGATTGGCGATGGTAGATGCTTTCGGCCTGCCCCGTCAGGAAGTATACCTTATTATTCTTTACCGCAGGGCTTTCCTTCCAGATGGAGTCGGAGTGGAACCAGGCGCTCTTGTTCTCCAGCGATTCCTGGGAGTACATATTGGTCATGACGATGACATCCACCGTGGATGCCTTCATCGTGAGGACCTCGCTCGATGCCATCTTGTACCCATCCATGTCGGCGAACACGTTCGTGCCGCCGGCCAGGTTGATGACCTCCCCTATGGGCGTCGACCCGGCCGCAGGCCACACATTGGTGAAGCCTTGGTCGGAATAGGTGACGAACAGGACATTTGGCTTGCTCTCATCAGAAACGGCCTGGGCGATGTCAGCGACCTGCGCCTTCATGCTGTCGATCAGGGCTTTGGCCTCGGTCTGCTTGCCCGTCACGGTCCCGACCATCTCTATGTTCTTGTAGGTGGTGGCGAGGTCTTCCGCGGCATAGATCATCACTACGGTGTAGCCGGCGCTGCGCAGCTGGGCGGTCAGGTCCTTTTGGGCGGGTACCGCATCACTGAGGAGTACCAGATCCGGGTTGAAGGAAACGATCTTCTCGAAGCTGGGAGTGTAGAACCCTCCGATCGTGGCTCCCTTGTCGCGAAGGGCGACCATCGAGGCCGGGTAGTCACAGTAGTCTGTGACCGCCACGATGGAATCGGTCAGGTTCAAGGCCCCCACGATCTCAGATATGTCCGGCGTCCCTGAGACTATTCGCTCCGGGACCTTGTCCAGGGTTATGGGGGTTCCTGACGCATCGGTCACGGTCAATGCCTTTGCCGTATTGTTGCCGCCCACCATGATGACGGCAGCCACTGCGGCAGCGACGAGCACGACCACCAAGGCTATGGCTATCACTCTTCTCTTCCCGGAATCCAATTTCAATCCTCCCGTTTTCAAATCAAATTGGATGTATCATCCAACCGATACCGAATGTTGGACTGCACATATATCCTTTCCTAGAGTTGGATGAATCACGGAACGGAAAAGAGAAAAGGGATTGCGGAAGGGGTTTAGATGTCGACGTGGTGGACCCAGCCGAAGGGGTCGGACCGCTCGCCGGACTGGATGCCGGTGATCTCGTCGAACAGCTTCTGGGCCAGGGGTCCGGTCCTGTTGCCGTTGACGATCGCGGTTTCGCCCCGGTGGTAGATCTCCCCGACCGGGGAGATGACCGCTGCGGTGCCCGTGCCGAAGACCTCGGTCATGCTGCCGTCCTTGATGGACGACATGACCTCGTCGATGGAGATGCGGCGTTCCTCGACCTGAACCCCCCAGTGCCTGGCGAGCTGGAGCACGCTGTCCCTGGTGACGCCCGGGAGGATGGTCCCCTGGAGCGGCGGGGTGATGAGGACGTTGTCCTTGACGAAGCAGATGTTCATCGTGCCCACCTCGTCGATGTACTTCTCCTCCAGCGCGTCGAGCCACAGCACCTGGGCGTACCCTCTCTTCTTGGCCTCGTAGGCCGGGAGGAGCGAAGCGGCGTAGTTGGCCGCGGTCTTCGCCTCCCCCAGTCCGCCCCGGACGGCCCGGACGAACTCGCCCGAGGTCATCAGGGAGACGGGGTTGAAGCCTTCCTTGTAGTAGGCTCCCACCGGCCCGGTGATGATGAAGAAGCTGTACTTCTCCGAGACCCGCACCCCGATGTAGTCCTCGGTGGCGAAGGTGAACGGGCGGATGTACAGGGCCGTGCCCTTCTTGCTGGGGACCCATTCCTGGTCCAGGGTCACCAGCGCGTCGACCGCGTCGAGGAACAGCTGCTTGTCCACGCGGGGAATGCACAGCCGGTCGGATGAATGATACATCCGCTCGGCGTGCTTCTCCGGGCGGAAGACGTTGATGCCGCCCTTCGCCGAGCGGAAGGCCTTCAGGCCCTCGAACACGCTCTGCCCGTAGTGCAGGGTGGACAGGGAAGGCAATACCTCGATCTTCCCGAAGGGGAGGATCTGTGGTTCCTGCCACTCCCCGTGGGCATAATCCATCTGGAACATGTGATCGGAGAATGTCTCTCCGAAGCTCAGATGGTCGAAGTCGACCGTGCCTACCCTGCTCGTCTCAACCTTACGGGTCTTGAACTTCAATTCAATCGCCTGTGTGCCTCACCGTAACACGGACCGCATATTTGAGGCTGTCCAACTCATGGTCGGCTCTCAGCGCAATCGTTGGCATGATGAGCATCTTAGGAAAAACGGGGGAGCCATTAGGAGGAAACAGCTGCATGGCGGCAGTGAGTAGGGATTCTCCCCCGCTATATCGAAGACGATATACCCATTATATTAACGGACCGGGACCGTTACCAGCGATGATATCGAGCTTACTGGTCCACGGCCGGACCGCTCGGCGGCCAGCAGTATTTTTACCGGCATGGCGATGCCGGGAGCATGTGCGTCCTCCCCGACCATGAGATCGTTGCCCGACGCGGCAGCGGCGACCTGATCATCGATGACTTCTCCGAGGCCTCGCTCACTCCCAACGGCTACGACCTGAGGATCGCCGAGATCTCCCTGCCCGGAAGGGAGATCGTCAGGGAAGGCGTCGTCACCATCCCCCCGGGGAGCATGTTCTTCATATCCACTATAGAGCGGGTCGGCCTTCCCTCTTCGTTGTGCGCCCAGCTCTGGCTCAGGACGTCGTGGATTAGGAAGGGGCTCCTGGCCGGCCTGGGTAAGGTGGACGCGGGGTTCCAGGGCACGCTGACCTTCATGTCCGTCAACGTCTCCTCCGCGCCGGTGGAGGTGAAGGTCGGCGACCGCTTCGTCCAGATCGTCTTTGAGACCCTCAGCTCCCCGGCCAGCATGACCTACGGCAAGCGGAGCGGGAACTACCAGGGACAGAACGGCGTGACGCTAGCACCAGTCAACAAGCCCGATGTCCGCGGAGAAGACGCTCATCGACGGTGAGTAGGTCTTCAGCTCCTCCTGGCGCAGGACGGCGATGAGGACGCCCATGCCCGCCGCCTCGGTCACCAGCCGCTCCAGTATGGGCTCGATGTCCTCCCGCTCGCAGATCGTGTAGAAGTGGATGATCCCCCCGAGCTTGAGGCGGGTCAGCGCGTCGTGGAAGAACTCCCGGGCGGAGTGCGGCAGGTTCATGATGATCCGGTCCGCGCACGGCACCTCGAATACCAGCTGGCGGGAATCACCCTCGATCGGCAGGACGTTGGTCACCTTGTTCATCCGGATGTTCTCCCTCATGTACTCGATCGCGTCGTGGTTGAGGTCCATGGCGTAGATGATCTCGGGGCGGGCGTGCTTGGCGATCATGATGGAGAACGGCCCTACACCGGCGAACATGTCCACCACCTTCTCCCCGTCGCGCACCAGGGAGGCTATGCGCCTCCGCTCGTTGGACAGCCGGGGATTGAAGTACACCTTGGCGGGGTCGATCAGCAGGCGGATGCCGTACTCGGTGTGCACCGTTTCCGTCCGGGGCTCCCCGGCGATCACCTCCAGGTCGCGGACCCTGAGCTCGCCCTTCACCCCGCGGTCCAGGGCCACGGTCCTCAGCCGGGGGAAGGTTCGCTTGAGCGCTTCCCCGACCTTGGGGGCGAGGTCGACCATGTCATCGTCCAGGCGGATGATGGCCACGTCCCCGATGATATCGAAGGAGGCGGGCAGGCGGTCCCTTACCTCCTGTGGAACGTCCACCAGTGTCCGGTAGTCGGTCTCCGCCAGCTCCCTCTCCTCGAGATCCTTCTCCACTCTCTCGTACCCCAGGTCAGGCAGGTCCCCCTGCTTNNATCCGGCGGGAGATGTCCAGCAGGTCGAGGGCTAAAAGCTTTTTACGAGTGGACTCAGCTTCCCCCCTCGGTACCTTCAGGCAAATGGTGCGCACGGTGTTGCCAATGGGCGAATTGATATTTGTCGGTTTAGGGATGTCCAGGCCAGAAGATATGAGCGTAAGGGCGCTGACCACCCTGCGCAACTGCGACGAGATCTTCGCCGAGTTCTATACCTCGAAGCTCAACGACGCGCAGCCCGAGGACCTGGAGGCGTTCATCGGAAAGCAGATAACCATCCTGAGGAGGGCGGACGTGGAGGAGAAGGACATCATCGTCTCCGCCGCCAGGGAGAAGAGGGTCGCGTTCATCACCGCCGGCGACCCCATGTCCGCGACCACCCATGTCGACCTGCGGCTGAGGGCGATGGAGGAGGGCATCCGCACCGAACTCATCAACGGCGTATCCATCTTCGTCTCCTGCGCGGCCGCCTTCGGCCTCCAGCCATACAAGTTCGGCCGGGCGGTCACGATCCCCTTCCCCGAGCCCCGGTTCCTGCCGTCCTCGCCCTATGAGAACATCCTGGAGAACCATTCCCGGGGGCTGCACACGTTGATACTCCTGGACATCAAGCAGGAGGAGGAGCGCTACATGACCGCGCCCATGGCCATGCGCTGGCTACTGGACGCGGAGGAGCGTCTGGGGAAGGGGCTGGTGCGCGAGCGGTCATTGTTCTGCGCCGCCGCCCGCGTGGGCTCCGACCGGCAGGCACTGCTCGCCGGGTTTCCCGATGACATATTGAACGCTGACCTCGGCCCCCCGCTGCACTGCATGGTCATGCCCGGCCGCCTCCACTTCATGGAAGCGCAGGCGCTGGTGGCCCTCGCCCACGCCCCACGTGAGATCCTTGACGACGGCTCAGGGAGCGAAGCCCAGAAGTAGCATCAGCCTGAGACCGTCGCCCATCCGGGGGTCCGAGCGCCCCCCATACCTCACCTTGGCGTTGGGGATGCGGTACAGCAGGTGGTCGAGAACGCCCTTGACGACGTACTGATCGATCTCCCGCCCGGAGACCACCATGATGGCCAGGGCGACCTTGTCCAGCGGGCGGTCGAACCAGGGAGAGGTGAACGCATCGGCGACCACTTGCTCCTCGCGGTTGAGCCCTCCGCCCTCGCCCACGCCCAGGCGGAGCTCCCTGACGCAGGTGAGGTCCTCCCGGAGGGCCGTGAGGTCGTCCCGGGTGATCACCTGTGCCAGCTCGATGGCCGGGAACATCATGATGCTGTCCATCACCTTGAACGCCTGGCGCAGGGGCAGGTTAGGGGTGAGCTTCAGCAGCCCGTCGTTGGGATAGGTGATGGTGGCGTGGGCCGCATCGATCACCGCCGGGAGGGCGTTCCTCGCCGTCTCCTTGCGGCCGCTGCCCTCGACCGAGAACGGCAGGGCCGCCGAGACCACCACCAGGCCGCTGCACCTCCGCCCGAAGTGAGCAAGTCCCGGGGTCAGGTGGGAACCGGTCTCCCCTCCCAGCCCGGTGAACAGGAAGAGCATGTCGCTCCCTCCCAGCGCTTCCTTTATCCCACGCACCGCCTCGCTGTCGGCGGCGCTGAGCAGGCCGGGAGAGATGGAGCGGATGAAGCGGGCGCTCTCCTCGCTGAGCACCACCTTCCGGTGGTGGGGGCGGGAGACGAAGGAATCCCGGGAGCTGCAGAGGGCAACGGCATCGAAATCACAACTGGCGATGGCATTGCAACCGGCTCCTCCAATGCCCACGGCCTTGAGCCTGGGGCGGGCCTTTCCATCTCCAAGGCCAAGGGGGATCACTTCTCGCGCCATTCGATGTACTATCAATAGGGCGGACATAAATCTTCCCTGCTAAATTTCATCCATTTGATAATATCTCTAAATGGTCACCACGGCAGGCAGGGTGGGAACGCCCGGGCCGCCTTAACGGCCGAGAGGGAGGTTCAGACTATAATAAAAGAAATTAATATATATGTCCTCTTCTAAAACACTACCGTGCCTTGGTTCGAGGGGGCTCGACGCCGGGCAGATTCGGGGGCAAGCAGAAGATGTACACAGCCGACGGGAGATTCCCGCTGTCGTCCGAGATCGCGGTCATCATTCCAGCTTACAACGAGGAGCTGACCATCGGGTCGGTCGTTCTGAGGGCCAGGATGTTCGCGGACACCGTGATCGTGGTCGACGACGGCTCGTCCGACCGCACCGCGGAGACGGCCACCATGGCCGGGGCCAGGGTCCTGAGGATGAAGGTGAACAGCGGTAAGGCCGCCGCGGTCATGAGGGGATTCGCGGAACTGGAGAGCGTTGACTACACTGTCGCGGTCATGATGGACGCTGACGGTCAGCACTATCCTGAGGACCTGCCCAAGGTCATCGCACCCATCATGACCGACCAGGCGGACCTGGTCATCGGCTCGCGGTTCATCGACGGCGGTGCCGAGGTCCCGGCGTACCGCAGGCTGGGGCAGAAGGTGCTGGACCGATTCACCAACCTGGGATCGGGAGTGAGGATCGGGGACACCCAGTCCGGCTTCCGGGCGATGGGGAGGAAGGGGGCCCAGAACATGGACTTCCGGTCCTCCGGCTACAGCATCGAGTCGGCGATGATCATGCACTTCGCGTCCCGGGGGCTTAGGATCACCGAGGTGCCGATCAGCGTGAGCTACGACGTTCCCAACAAGCACAAGAAGAACCCCCTGTCCATGGGGTTCGGCCTCATCAGCGGCCTGGTCTCCGAGCTCGGACAAAGGCGGCCGCTGCTGTTCTTCGGGGCGCCGGGAACGGCCATGGCCGCCGCCGGGCTGATCATGGGAACGGCCGTCATCACCGGCCTGTACCCCTTTGGATGGTCTTGGGGACTGTCGGCGGCGGTCGCTCAATCCCTCGTCAACCTCGGGGCGGGCATGCTCATAGCCGGGCTTGTGCTCGCATCGATCTCAAGGATGATCAAAGGCCAGGACGGTCTTCGATCGGTCAACGATGTGCTCGATGGGAAGGAGGTGATCAAGGTAGAGGCGGCGGAAAGATGAGGAAAGGAGGGCCGGAGGGTCCCTCACCGACGGACCCATCCGGCGGAAAAAAATGCATAAAATATATATAGAGTATGATACAAAGCACTCTGAAGCTAAAAACTTAGGATTCGTAGGGGCAAACTCATTACAAACAGGTTAAAAATAGTCTAAGATGCAAGATAGCTGATAAGAGGGGGGAAAACATGAAAGTATGCGTACTGGGCCTGGGGTACATAGGATTCCCGACAGCCCTACTACTGGCCGACGCTGGCCATGAGGTCATCGGCGTGGATGTGAACGAGGCGGTCGTCGAGCGGCTCAATCGGGGGGCAATCGGGGACGAGGAGCCCATGATGCTGAACCTTTACCGGAGGGCGTCCGAAAGGTTCCACGCTCAGACCCAGGTCCCATATGCGGACGCGTTCATCATTTGCGTGCCCACTCCGCTGGAGAAGGACATGCGTGTGGCCGGCCTCAACTATGTCAAGAGCGCCGCGACCATGATCGCTCCGAAGCTGAGGGAGGGCAACCTGGTGGTCCTCGAGTCCACCGTGCCCCCGGGAACGACCGCGAAACTGGTCGTGCCGATCCTGAGGAGCGGTGGACTGAGCACCGAGCAGTTCTACGCCGCCTATTGCTCTGAGAGGGCCATACCGGGCAACGTGGTCTACGAGATGGTCCACAACGACCGCATCATCGGGGGAAAGGACTGGCAGTCCGCGTCCAAGGCCAAGGAGCTGTACTCTTCGTTCGTACGGGGCACCCTGCACCTCACGGACCTGACGACCGCCGAGTTCATCAAGCTGATGGAGAACACCTACCGGGACGTCAACATCGCGCTGGCCAACGAGTTCGCGAAGGTCGCCGAGGACAACAACATCAACATCTGGGAGGCCAGGGAGCTGGCCAACAAGCACCCCAGGGTGGAGATCGCCAAGCCGGGCCCGGGGGTCGGCGGCCACTGCATAGCGATAGACCCGTGGTTCCTGGCGGACAACTCCATGTGCTGCCAGCTGATCAAGACCGCCCGGGACATCAACGACAACATGCCCAATTACGTCATCAAGACGGTCAAGGAGATGGTCAAGGATGTCGAGAACCCGACCATCACCATACTGGGCGTGGCCTACAAGGGCAACGTCTCTGATGCCAGGGAGACCCCGGCCCACCGGATCATCAGGCTTGCGGAGAACGAGGGCATCCGGGTGAGGTGCCACGATCCCATGGTCAAGCGCTTCGAGACCGAGCTGGAGTCCCTGAACGACGCCACCTACAACAGCGACTGCATCGTGCTGGTGACCGATCACGACTCGTTCAGGACCATCAATCCCCTCCATCTCAGCATGAGGAGCAAGAACCTGCTGGACACCCGCAACTGCCTCGATCACGACATGTGGGTCGGAGCGGGATACACGGTCAAGGTGCTGGGCAACGCTCAGGTCCTCAAGCCCGTGATGGAGATGGACGCCCCGAGGGTCAAGGACAAGGTGCTGGTGGCGCAGAGGATCTAGGGGATCCCATGAACATCTGGGTCGATATCATCAATCCGTCGCATGCGCTCTTCTTCAACGTGGTCCTCAGGCATCTGCAGGACGAGAGGTTCCAGGTCACCATCCGGGAGCGCGCCGAGACCGTGGAGCTGACGAAGATGCTGGGCATCGAAGGAAGGGTGATCGGCTCGGACCACCGCAACGGGGTGAAGAAGTCCCTGGGCATGGTGGGACGCACCCTGGCGCTGTGGACCTCGGTGGACGCTTTCGACTGCGCGCTGTCGTTCGAGAACGGCATGAGCGTGTGGGTCTCGAAGATGAAGGGCGGAAGGTCGGTGCTGCTGTGCGACAACGACCTGAAGTTCTTCCAGAAGAAGTCCATGCTGCAGTACATGGAGACGGGGATCAAGGACCTGGCCGACAGGATCATCATCCCCCAGGCCTGCTATGGCGCGTTCTCCTCGCACATGAGCGGGAACGGCCTGTACGCCTACGACGGGTACAAGGAGGACGTGTACATAGCCGACCACGTCCCCGACTCTCACTTCCTCGAGAAGCTGCCGTTCGACAACTACGTGGTCATCCGGCCGGAGGCCCTGGCATCGTTCTACGTGCTGGAGAACCGGACCATCGTTCCCGACCTGGTCCGGCTGTTCCGGGAGAACGAGATCAACGTGGTGTACCTCCCCCGGGACAAGGGCGACGCCGACTACGCCGCCGGGCTGGACGCCTACGTCCCCAAGCAGGCGCTCAACGGCCTCGATCTCTGCTATCACGCCGACGCGGTGCTCACCGGCTCGGGGACGATGGCCAGGGAGGCCGCATGCATGGGCAAGACCTCGGTGTCGTTCTTCCCCGGGAACGGCCTCCTGTCCGTCGACCGGGAGCTCATCGATAGCAACAAGATGTTCCATTCCCGGGACCCAAAGGCCATATTCCAACACGTCATGTCGAGCCTCAATGGGAGCGGCGGAGCGGACCTCAGCAGGTGCAGGAGGGTCAGAGAGGATGTCATCAGGCTCATCCGGGAAGCCTGTGGCAGCTGACCCAGACGAGCAGGAATGGTTCAAGGGCCCGCTCACCCGGCTCGAGAGCTACGTCCGCTCCATGGACTACCAGGGAGCGGACCCCTATGACGCCCTTAACTCATCCCTGCTGCGCTCCCTGCCGGGGAAGCTGCCCAAGGTGGCGGTGACCCAACTTTTCGTCTACTCCCCGGTGGACCTTCGCCGGGCCTTCGATGTCAAGAGGAGCAGGAACCCCAAGGCGGTCGCGCTGTTCCTGAGCGCCTACTGCGACATGTTCAGGGCCGGCATGATCGAGGAGAGCGCGTTCTCGAGCGCCGCCGAGGACCTGGTGCAGAGCCTGGTCGCCTCCCGATCCCCAGGCTACCACGGCAGCTGCTGGGGTTTCAACTTCGACTGGCAGGACGTCACCCGCTTCTCCAAGTGCGGGCTTCCAACGGTGGTGGTCTCATCGTTCGTGGGGAACGCGCTTCTGGACCTGTACGACCTCACCGGCCGGGAAGAGCACCTGGACCTGGCCTCGGGGATCGTCGACTTCATACAGGAGGACCTCAGCGTGTACGAGGACGGGGACGGGATCTGCTTCAGCTACACCCCCATCGACCGCCACGTGGTCCACAACGCCAGCATGCTCGGGGCCGCATTCATGGCCAGGGTATCCTCGGTCACTGGACGCAGGGACCTGATGGAGCAGGCGACAAGGGCGGTGGATTTCACGGTGGCCAAGCAGGAGGCGGACGGCTCCTGGGCCTACAGCATCGAACCTTCCACCGGGCGGAAGAGAATGCAGATCGACTTCCACCAGGGCTTCGTCCTGGACGCCCTCCTGGACTACATCACCTTCTCCGGCCGGTCCGACGCGCGGTACGCTGAGGCGCTCCGGCGGGGCGCGGAGTTCTACCGGGACCGGCAGTTCGAGCCCTCCGGCCGCTCCCTGTGGCGGCTTCCCCAGAGGTGGCCGGTGGACATCCACCATCAGGCCCAGGGCATCATCACCTTCTCCAAGCTCTCCGCCCGCCAGCCCGAGTCGCTCAGCGTCGCGGCGAACATCGCCCGTTGGACGATCGAGAACATGCAGGACCCCCGGGGGTATTTTTACCACCAGCGCCACGAGCGGTTCGTGAACCGCATCCCCTACATGAGGTGGGGGCAGGCGTGGATGATGAGCGCCCTCGCCAAGCTTGCCGCCGCCTCGAAGGGCGCCTGACGGCCCCACGACGGGACGAGGGGCGCGAGATGGCCTATCGTCCCGACCGCGAGTTCACGAGGGTGCGGCATGAAGGTGGCCGCCGAGCTCGTGTACGGTGCCCCCTCCCGCTCGACCCCTGGCCAGGAGCGGAGCGCCATGGCTTCCGTCAGGTCGGGCAGACCAGTTCTATCACATAATTTATATATACGTCATCACGTCCTTCACAATCCCGTGGTCTTCTCTGGTTCATTGCTTGGCGGCCTAGGGCAGCTCACTGCTTGGTTCGATTGGGGGATCGACGCCAAGATAGAGTTCGTGGTGGTGACCATAGCGCTGGCAATGCTCCTGCTCGCCAAGGAGATCGTCACGACCTCCAAGATCGGGGGCAAGTACCTATCTCACGCCCTCACCATCGCCATCATCCCTCTGCTGGTCCTCTTCGCCATAAACCTGGCCGTGGTCTTTCTCCCGTGAGCGGTGCCATCGGCAAAGGGTAAATGGTCGGTCGGTCATTGTCCATTCCGGTAGGAAAGGGAGGAGAGGCTTACGCACATCGGCAGGGTGGTCGGCAACAGCGTCATGGAGACGCGCTTCAGGATGAACTTCGGGGAGCCTCTGCAGGTCGGGGAGATGCTCGTGGTGGAGAACGAGACCTCGCCGGACCGCTACCTGGTGCGGGTGATGGACATCGAGCACGGGGCGGACTCCGACCAGAAGGGCTGGATGGAGACGTTCGCCGGACAGGTGCTGCGGGGCGACGCCAACAATGTCGATTACGACCTGGAGCGGATAAGGCCGCAGCTGTTCTGCGCCGGGGTGTCGATCCCCCTGGGGTGCATCGGCTCCTCCTTCCGGAAGACGAAGACCATACCGAACCACTTCGCCAAGGTCCGGCGGACCGACATCACCGATTACGAGTTCCTCAAGGAGAGCCTTGGGGACATCCAGGTCGGCAACCTGCGCTCCGGCGACCAGGTGCTCGACTTCCCGGTAGGGATAACCGGGCAGGCCATCCCGCACCACATCGGCATCTTCGCCACCACCGGCATGGGGAAGAGCAACCTGATGAAGAACCTCGCGCTCTCGTGCATGAGCCTGCGAAAGTACGGGTTCCTGATCCTCGATCCCCATGGCGAGTACTATGATGGGGGCGAAGCGAAGAAGCGGGGGCTGAAGCACGCCGGGAAGAGCGACGCGCTCGTGGTGTTCTCCTCCCGGAAGCTGGACGGGCCGTACAACAGCCTGCACCTGGCCGCGTCGGAGATCGAGATCGCGGACCTGGAGAGCCTCTACGAGATGACCGGCGCCCAGAAAGAGTGCATGCAGTCCGCGCAGTACACATACGGCGACAATTGGCTGGTGGAACTCAACGATCGGCCGGTGGGTACCATCGTCAAGGACCTAAAGGAACAGTACAAGGACGGGACCGTATCGGTCATCAAGCGCCGGCTGGAGAACCTCTTCCGCCTGGACCTCATCACCCGCGACCCCAAGCTGTCGGTGACCGGCAACATCATCGACGCGCTGCACGACGGCAAGGTGGTGCTCGCCGACACCTCCAACATGTACGAGGAGGAGGAGCTGCTAATATCCACGGTGCTGTCCCGGGCGATATTCCAGCGCAACAAGGAGCTGTACGGGGACAAGCAGAGGTTCGACAGGCTGCCCCCGGTGCTCATCGCGCTGGAGGAGGCGCAGCGGGTCCTCACCGAGGCCAAGGGGAGCATCTTCGCCCAGATCGCCCGCGAGGGCCGGAAGTTCAAGACCGGGCTGTGCGCCGTGTCCCAGCAGCCCAAGCTGATCGACACCGAGATCATCTCCCAGTTCAACACCCTGTTCGTGCTCGGCCTCGCCGACCGCAAGGACCGGGAGATCCTCAAGAACTCCGCCAAGCAGGACATCTCCCAGCTGGAGAACGAGATCCAGATGCTCATGCCCGGCGAGGCCCTGATCGCCTCGCCGTTCACCCCGTTCGCCGTGCCGGTGAAGATCCACCTGTACGAAGATTACCTGGCCAGGGAGCTGGCGAGGGCGCCGCCGAAGGCCGCGAGGACGGCGCCGGACCGGGGATTCTACTGACCATGATGCCTCGTGGCGATGCAGGGGAAGCAGGGGAAACTACAAATGGCGGGCCTGCGCATTCGGCCCGCGGCTCGGGGGATATGATCTGAGGATCGTGCATGTCGCTGACACCCACCTCGGATTCTCGGCATACCGGAAGGTGTGCGAGGACGACTCTCAATACCGGGGTCTGAACCAGAGGGAGGTGGACACCTACCGGTCGTTCGAGGCGTTCGTCGACCGGGTGCTGGAGCTTCGCCCCGACGCAGTACTGCACAGCGGCGACCTGTTCGACACCGTCCGCCCGTCCAACCGCGCCCTGAGCTTCGCCCTGGAGCAGTTCGTCCGCCTCTCCGACGCAGGCATCCCGACGGTCGTCATCGCCGGCAACCACTCCACGCCGAGGCTGCGGGAGACGGGCAGCGCGTTCCGGTTGTTCGAGCACCTCAAGGGCATCCACCCGGTGTACCGCGGATCGTACGAGCAGCTGGTGATCGGCGACCTGACCGTGCATGCCGTGCCGCACTCAGAGGGCGACGGGTTCAAGGAGCAGCTGCCGCTCATCGAACGGTGCCCGGAGACCCGCTACAACGTGGCGATGCTCCACGCCGGGATCGTCGGCTTCTCGGAGTTCCGGATGAACGAGTTCAACGAGCAGCTGGTGGAGAGCTGCTTCCTCAAGGAGGACCTCGACTACATCGCCCTGGGGCACTATCACCAGAAGTACGACGTCACCAGGAACGCGTGCTACTCGGGCTCCACCGAGCACTTCTCCTTCGCCGAGGCCGGCCAGCCCAAGGGCTTCTTCCATATCGACCTCGGGAGCGGGAAGAGGGAGTTCATCGAGCTGCCGACCCGCCCGATGGTGGACCTCGGCCCGGTGGACGCGCACGGGATGGACCCCGCTTCCCTGCGGACGGAGCTGGAGTCCCTCCTGTCCCAGGACCTCGAGGGCAAGATCGCCCGCCTGGTGGTGAAGAACGTGCCGAGGACGCTGTACGTCACCGTGGACTTCAAGCGGCTCCGGGAGCTGGCTTCCGCGGCCGTTCACTTCGAGCCCAAGTTCGAGGTGAGCCAGGACCACGTGTCGGTGCAGTCCGGCTCGGCCACCCTCAGCTCGCTGGAGGAGGAGTTCGTCTCCTTCCTGGACCGCTACCCCGTGGGCAACGTGGACAAGGACGCCCTGAAGCTGCAGGGACTGGATTACCTGAAGAGGGGGCTGGAAGGATCAGGCTGAGGTACCTGGAGCTGCACAACTACCGCCGGTTCCGCGATGCCCGGATCGAGTTCCCCGACGGGGTCATCGGCATCATGGGGCCCAACGGGGCAGGTAAGAGCACGCTGATCGAGGCGATCTCCTGGGCGCTGTACGGGAACAAGAGCGAGTGCCGCAACGGCCGGGAGGGGATCAAGAGGAGCGGGGCCGGTCCCCATGAGGAGTGCTCGGTGGAGCTGGAGTTCGAGCTCGGCGGGGTGCAGTACCGCCTGAAGCGCAGCCTCCGGGGCAAGGACCTCAAGGCCGAGGCCGAGCTCACCGCCGGCGGGGGGATCATCGCCAAGAGCGAGAGGTCGGTAAGCCAGAAGGTCGAGGAGATCCTGGGCATGGACCACCAGGCCTTCTTCATCTCGGTGTTCGCGAGGCAGAAGGACCTCTCCGCCCTGTCGGTGCTGACCCCCGGAGAGAGGAAGAAGCTGGTCATGCGGATGCTCCAGCTGGACGTGCTCCAGGACGTCCTGGACAGCATCAGGCGGGACGGCAGGGACGCCAAGCTGCTCCTGCAGTCGTACAACGAGCGCCTGCTGACCCCGGACCGCAGGAGCAGGAAGGAGGTGCTCGCCGAGGAGATCGGGCAGCTGGAGGCCAGCGTGGCCGAGCTCAAGTCCGGCCTGGAAGAGGCCAATGCCGCCGCGGCCGCCCGGGAGAAGGAGGTGGAGGCGGCCCGGGGGCGGAAGGAGTGGACCGCCCTCAAGGAGGAGGACTACCGCAAGGTCGAGAGGCGGGTGCTGGAGCGGCGCAAGGAGATCGAGGAGATGCAGCGCACCGCCGCCCTCGTCGATCGGGACCTCAGGGCGCTGAGGGAGCGCCTGGCCTCCCTGCCCGGACTGGAGGCCAAGGAACGGGAGCTGAAGGAAGCGGTGGCCGCCAAGGAGGGAATGGAATCGGAGCTGGCCCGCTTCGAGCAGCGCAAGAGCGCCGCGCAGTACCTCAACCGCGTCCGTGAGGATGCCCGGAGGACCGCGGAGGCGCTCGCCAAGGCCACGGAGGAGCTGCCCCGGCTAAAGGACGCCCAGGAAAGCCTGGACCGAGTGACCGCCAACCTCCAGGAGCTGGAGGCCGAGTCCAGCGCCCGGCGGGAGAGGGCCGGGGTGCTGGAGGCAGAGATCGCCCGCCTCAGGAAGGAGGCCGCCGCCCTGGGGTCCAGGGCCGGGGACATATCCAGCCTGGGACCGGAGAGCCTATGCCCGACCTGCGGGCGGGAGCTGGGCGATCAGCACGGCCACCTCCTGTCCAAGCTCAGCGACGAGAGGAGCGAGCTCCTGAAGCGGGCGGAAGGGCTCGACGCGGAGCTAACCTCGCTGAGGGAGTGGCTGGACGTGGCAGTGCGGCGCCGATCGGCCATGGAGGCGCGCAAGACCAAGCTCAAGGGCGATGCGGAGGCGCTGTTGAGGCTCTCCGCCGCCATCGAGAGGCATCAGGCGGAGAAGGCCAGGCTGGACGGCGAGCTGGAGAGCGCCCAGAGGGAAATGGAGGCCATAGGCGAGGTGAGCTTCGACCAGCGGGCCTACCGCGAGCTGAAGGACCGCATCGCCGCCCTCCGCCCCCTGGCCGAGAAGTGCAACTCCCTTCGCGGTGAGGGCTCTCGGCTGCCTCAGCTGGAGGCGCGGGCCGAGGAGACCGGCCGAGCGCTCGCGGCCAAGAACTCTGAGCTAGAGAGGGCGAAGGCTGACCTGTTGGCGGTCGGGTACACCGAGGGCGACCTTAAGGCCGCTTCGGAGGCGTACGACACGGCGTTCCACGCCCGGGAGGCGGCCTACGGGGAGGTGTCCCGCCGCGCCTCCGCGCTTGAGCTGGCATCAGGCAGGGTGGAGGACCGGAAGGCGGCCCTGGAGGAGGTCCTCTCGATGGAGAGAGAGATCGCCGAGCGGGCCGGGGCGGTGGAGAGGCTCGCCACCCTGGAGAAGGTCATGACCGACTTCAAGCAGAACGTCATGGAGAGGGTGGTCCCCACGCTCTCCGAGATATCGTCCCAGCTGTTCGCCGACATGACCGACTCGCGGTATGGAGGCATCGAGCTGGACGAGAACTACGAGATGCAGGTCTACGACGGCAGGGAGAAGTATCCCCTCTCGAGGTTCTCCGGGGGCGAGAGCGACCTGGCCAACCTAAGCCTCCGGCTGGCCATATCCCGGGTGCTCGCCGACCGCTCAGGCAACGACATCAACTTCCTCATCCTCGACGAGATCTTCGGCTCCCAGGACCAGGTCAGGAAGAGGAACATCATGGGCACCCTGAACCGGCTGGAGGGGCAGTTCCATCAGATCATCCTCATCAGCCACATCGACGATACCAAGGACCTGATGAGCAACGTCATCACCATCAAGGAGCTGGAGGACGGCACCAGCACCATAGAAAATTAGGAGAACGGCAGGTCACAGCCGGCTGATGATCTCCTGCCGCTTCTTCTGGTACTCGTCCTCGGTGATGAAGTTCTTGTCCCTCATCTCCTTGAGCTTGGTGAGGCGCTCGGTCGCCTCCACCGCGTACGGGGCCGTCGGAGCGGGGGGCGTGGGGGCAGAGGGCTGCTGCACGTACTGCGCCTGCGGCTTGCTGGCGTGGAAGATGATGTTCTCGGCGATCTTGCGGACCTCGAACGGGCGCGGGATGTTGTCCCATACGATCGCCCCGCCCGACCCCATCTTCTGGTTCCAGGCATCGCTGTCGATGCCTCCCATCTCCCCGGCGGTGGCGAACATCACGTCGCCGTAGCCGAGGATGCGCTCGACGAACGGCTGGACCACCGACACGTTCTGTATGCGGTCGATCTGGGTGTCGACGAACTTGAGGCTGAAGATGCCGGTCTGGGTCATGATCCGACGGTCGGAGATGGCGAAGTAGGTGTGCGACCACACCAGGTACTCGACCGCCAGGGCGATGAGCCCGATGATCAGGGGAACGAAGTAAAGCGGCCAGGCGCTGTCGAGCCCCGCCACCACCACGAGGATGACTCCGATGGCCACGATCCCCTGGGCTATCCCCCACTTGCGGTGGACCACGAACATCAGGATGGCGAGGGCGATCATGACCAGGAGGAAGGAGTACGACCCCATGTCCGAGGTGTTTATGACGTTCCCCGCCTGCAGGAACGCCGACACCGCGAATATGCCCCCGAAGATGGTCAGCAGCAGCGAGCGCAGGAAGTACACGATGATCGACGGCCGCCCCTCCCAGAGTATCTGCTCGCCCGGTACGAGGCGCTTGGTCGAGAACTTGCTCCTGCTCACCTTCGTGTGCACGGTTTCGTTCATGGTATGACCCCTAAGCTCCACCTGTTACCGATGATATCTCTCCTCATTAATAGATATCATTCGTTCCATATCGCGTCCAGGTCCACATGCCTCTTGACCGTTTCGGCGATGCGATGGATCTTGCTCTCGTCCGAGGGATCGATGCGAGCGATGAGGCGGTCGACCATCTCCGCCGCCTCCATGGTGTTGTGCCGGGTGACCAGGATAGGCACCCCGACCTCGAAGGCCTTGGCGACCACGGGCTTCGGGGGATACAGTCCTCCGGTCAGCACCAGGCAGGAGGTGTCGGTGGACAGGGCGGCCATCTGGATGTCCGCGCGGTCGCCGCCGGTGATGATGGCCTTGCGGGCCAGCCGGCGCATGTACATCAGCGCCGTCTCCGGGGTCATCGCCCCGATCATCACCTTCTCCACCAGCTCGTCCATGCCCCGCTCGGGGTTGAGCACCTCGGCCCCCAGGGCCTCGGCCATTTCCCGGACCCGGAATGTCCGCAGCTCCCGCATCGGAGGTATGGAGCCGAGGACCTTGATCCCCCTTCTCTCGACCAGCCGGCCCATCTTCAGGTCCTCGGCCTGGTTCAGGATGACGCCGCGGAAGTGCAGGGGGTACTGGTCCATCAGCTTGCGGAGCATGCAGATCTTGTCCAGCGCTGGCAGCTGCGCCGAGGAGACGAGGACCACGTTGGCATCGACGGCGTGGGCGATGGCCATCCCCGAGACCGAGCCCATGCACCCGGTGGTGATGTCCCGGGTCCCCTCGATGAGCATGGCTTCCGCTCCCTCCTTCACCCGCTCGAAGCGCTTCAGGATGTCATCCATGCCCACCGGCTGGTAGATGTCGTAGGTGAGGGGGCACAGCTCCTCCTCGTCGTAGGGGAGGTGCAGGGCCTTCCTCATCAGGTAGGCGTCCTGGTCGATGACCCGGCCGTCCAGGTTCATCATCACCTCCTTGAACGGCTTGAAGTAGCCGACCTTGAACGGGCTGTTCTTGGCCAGTCCCAGGGTCACCATGCTCTTGCCTGACCTCTCCACCACCGATCCCAGAAACAGGGTCTTCATCAAACTACCCTCCTTATCGTTACCAGCGCGTCGACCGCACCGCATCCCTGGCCGGCATCGCCGACCATCACCGGGTTGATCTCCAGCTCCGTGATCTCGGGGAAGTCCATGGCGATCTGGGCGACCCCGAATATTACCTTCTTGAGCGCGTCGATGTCCGCCGGCCTGCGCCCCCTGGCGCCGGTGAGTATGGGGTACGCCTTTATGGAGCGGATCATCTCGTCGACGCCCTCCTCGGTCACCGGCGCGATGCGCTGGCTGACGTCCTTCATGATCTCCACGAATATGCCTCCCAGCCCGAAGGTGATGACCGGTCCGAAGGTCTCGTCCCTCACCATGCCCACGATGACCTCCCGGCCGGAGAACATCTTCTCCACCGTGACGCCGTTCACCCGCGCCGTGGGCATGCGGTCCCTGACCTGGGACATCATCAGCCCGTAGGTCCGGCGGACCTCCTCGTCGCTGCTCAGGTTGACCGCGACCCCGCCCACGTCGGTCTTGTGGGCGATGTCCGGCGAGGAGATCTTCATCACCACCGGATACCCGATCATGTTGGCCAGCTTGACCGCCTCGTCGGCCGTCCGGGCCTCCCCTTCCGGGGGCACCGGCAGGCCGTAGGCCATGAGGATCTCCTTCCCCTCGCTCTCGCTCAGCGCCGTCCTGCCCTCCGCCCTGACCCGGTCGAGCAGCTTCCGCACCGCGGCCTGGTCCCCGGGGACCGCCGGCACGCTCTCCGCCGGTCGGCGCTCCCTCAGCTCCTTGTAGCGGACCATTGCTCCCAGCGCCCGGACCGCCCTGTCCGGGGACTGGTACGACGGCACTCCCGCTTCCATCAGTATGCGGGAGCCCTCGGCGACATCCTCGCCGCCCACGAAGGCGGTGGCCACCGGCACGCGGGAGCTGCCGGAGAAGGAGGCGACGGTCCTCGCCACCGCGTTTATGTCCAGGATGTCCGTCGGAGCGAGGAGCGCCAGCACCATGTGGACGTTGGGGTCGTCCATCACCGTCCGGATGGCCACCTCGTAGCGGGCCGCGTCGGCATCGCCGATCACGTCCACGGGATTGTAGAAGTTCGCTTCCTCCGGCAGTACGGCCTTGAGCTTGTCCACGGTCTCCGGCGCGAAGGTGGCGAGGGTGAGGCCGTTGTCGGAGACCGCGTCCGCGGCCATGACCCCCAGGCCCCCGGCGTTGGTGACGATCGCCA
>DAVH01000007.1:4500-32562 GCA_002508545.1 Methanomassiliicoccus sp. UBA6 | reverse complement strand
CGTCGCCCGAGGTGACCTCCTGGTCCACGATCATGGAGTAGGTGCCGGGCTTCAGGCTGACGCTGAACCCGCCCGAGCCGTCGGTGGTCGCCGTGGTGGTCTGAGCGCCGCCGCCGTTGGCCGTGAAGGTCACGGTGACCCCGTCGAGGGCGGAGCCGCCGGAGGTCACGGTCCCGGTGACGGTGCGGTTGTCGGCCACCATGGGGATGTTCTCCCGGACCCCTGAGCTGAGCGGATCGAAGGTGTTCTGCCAGGACTGGTAGCCGTTCTTGGCGGCGCCCAGCTGGTAGCCGTTGCCCTGGGGCAGGGTGATGTTGTAGCTGCCGGAGTTCCCGGACACGAAGGACACCGTCTGTGAGGATGCCGAGGTCGAGCTGACCTTCAGCACCACGCCGGATATGCCCTCGCTGCTGTCCATCTCCCCGTTGCCGTTGGTATCGTACCAGGTGCGTCCGGTGATATACGCGGAGTCCACCAGGGAAAGGTCCTGGGTCGCCGCGCCGGTGACCGACACGGTGTTCCAGAAGGACTTGCTCGCTCCCGAAGAGTAGACGAAGTAGTCGCCGTTCGGGAGCACCAGGCGGTACGCGCCGTCGGAGTTGGTCGTCGCGGTGGCGAACGCTCCGTCGGAGGTCCTGGTGTAAACGACCTTGGCCGAACCGACCGCGGCGTCGCCGTTCTTGACCGTGCCGGTGATGACCGACCCGGCCGCGAGCGAGAGGTCCACGGTGGCGGTGTTGCCGTTGGCGTTCAGGGACTGCATGGCCACCTGGTCCTCGCCGCCCGCGCTGGTCAGCGCGTAAACGGTGTAGGTGTCCTGGGGCAGGGTGATGCGGTAGTTGCCCGATGAGTCCGTAGTAGTGAACTGCTCCCTGGAAGCGGAGACGAACCCGACCGCGACGTTGGGCTGGGCCACGCCGTCGAGGGTTACCGTCCCGCTTACCTGGGTCGCCGACTGCACGTTGAGGTCCACGGTGTGGGTGCCGCCGGCGGTGACGGTCACCGACACCGATCCGGCGCTGATGTTGGCGTCGGCGGTGTCGACGGTGTAGTCGCCGGGCAGCAGGCGGTCGAAGGTGTAGGTGCCGTCGGACCCGCTGGTGGTGTTGGTCACCTCACCGGTCTTCTTGTCGGTGATGCTGACCTGCACGCCCTCAGCCGTGCCTCCGCTCAGGAAGTTGACTGTGCCGGTGACCGTGGCCGGCCGGACCGCTATGTTGCGGTTGGCGTTCTCGCCTCCCACCGTCGTCAGCGTCATCCGTCCGAACTCGTGGCCGTTGTAGGTGGCGTAGAGATCGTTGGACTCGCCGGCGATGGCGATGATGCGGTACCTGCCGTCGTCGCCGGTGGTGTAGGTGCCGGTGAAGCCGGTGGCGTTGTTGGACAGGGTGACCGTCGCGCCGGAGATGTTCTCATCGCCGGGGCTGAAGCGGCCGTCCCCGTTGACGTCCCAGAAGACCGCGCCGGACACCACGGAAGCGGGCAGGCTGACGTCGCCGTTGGCGCTGAACTCCTCCAGGCCCATCGACTGGGCGTAGGACACGGTGNNCGTAGGACACGATGTAGTCCAGGCGGTCCAGCTCCGAGCCCACCAGAGTGTTGCCCTTGAGGTCGCCGGCGGAGAAGACCACGCTGACGTTGCCGAAGGGCAGCAGGACGCTGTACCTGCCGTCCGCGTCGGTTTCCACCGTCTGGTGCGGGATGCCGTACTCGTCGACCACGGTCACGTGGATGCCGGCGAGCGGCTCGCCGTCGTTGGAGGTGGCGACCCCGCTGAGGGGAGCGCCGTCGTAGTACTGAAGGAAGGTGACCCCGGACTGCAGGGCGCCGGCGGACAGGTCCACCGAGCCGTTCATCCTGCCGGCGTCGATCTCTCCCTTGAGGAAGAGCGCCTCATCGTAGGATATCGCCTTCCACGCATCGGGGTGGTTGGCGACCTCGTCGGCGCTGAAGGGGTTGAAGTACGCGGTCCGGTACACCTGACGGAAGTGCGTCAGGTTGTAGCCGGGCATGGCGTCATAGCTGGTCATCGACCCGGAGATGCCGGGGATGCCCTGGCTGGTGGCGCCCACGTCCTTGGGGCTCAGGCCCATGAACGACCGGTACAGCATGGTCTGGTAGAACAGATCGGTGTAGTAGATCTGGTATCCCAGGACCCTGTCCCTCGGGGTCACGTCCTTGACGTCCACGATGGAGTAGTCGGTCAGCACCGCCTTGATGGTGTAGTAGTCGGTCGGAGCGTTGGTCCGGTCGTCGATGACCCGGTCGTTCAGCTTGGCCGGGGCGTAGAAGATGTTGCTGCTGGTGGCGCTGAAGGGGAACAGCCGGCTGTCGACCGCGACATAGCCGATGTCGTCGCCGGTGACCTCCCTCAGCTCGTGGTACAGCGAGACCATGTCGTCCAGCCCGATCTTGCTGATCTCGACCCGAGCGGCGGCGTACTTGGCGTTGCCCGGGCTGAGGTCATCGGTGAAGTTACCGTACACCTCGGGGTTGTCCTTGACCGTCTGGACGTAGTTCGCAGGGTGCTCCATGATGTCCTGAACAGCCGCGGCGTCGACGCCGCTGGCCTCCAGGGCGCTCTTTACCTGATCGTTGAACCCGGAGCCCTCGAGCAGCCTGACGATCATCAGGGCCACGGCGTCGTTCTCGTCCTCTGCCATGAGGAACGAGCCGGCGAACTCGTAGCCGTTCTGGAAATTATCCGCGATGGTGGGGTGTCTGCCTTCCTGCACCGCCTCGAAACCGTAGTCCCACCACGATAGGTACGCGGGCCGGTCCTCGATCTCGAGGTCAGTATCTTGAGTGGCGAACCATGACCATGCCGCCGGATAGTAGTTCGTGGGCAGCGGCAGCGAGTAGCTGAACGCTCCCAGGTACCAGTAGCTGCCGTTCTGGACGTCGTAGCCGGAGGGGTGCAGGAAGTCCGGCAGGGCGTAGAAGATCTGCCGGTCGTAGTCCCGCTTGGTCTCCGACGGGATGCCCGCGTCGAGCGCGGTCCAGGCATTGGGCAGGATGACCAGGAAGGCGAGGAACAGCGCCACTATTACATGGCGGACCTTGACCGCCTTCTTGATGGTCGTCCAGGGGTTGGCGCGGAAGCCGCTGAGGGCCTTGGGCACCTCCTCGAACTTGAGCAGCCCGATGATCAGCGCAAGTATCCACCCGGCGGACATGGCGAAGGCCGGCGAGGCGTTGAACATGAACCTGCTGGCCGAGGCCGCCATGTAGATGCTGACGGCCATCCATACGACGATGAACACCAGGTACGGGGAGGGGTTCTTGGGTATCTTCACTGCGGCCCAGGCCACGCCGATGATGGCGAGCCAGAAGGTGACCGCGCCGAAGGACAGCACCAGGAACGAGAAGGTCGGCGCCTGCGCCTCCGAGATGGTGGAGTACAGCTTGCTCTTGACCAGGTATCCCTGCCCGGTGATGATCGCCTCGAAGATGTTGGGAGCGATGAAGAATATCGCTATCAGCCCGATGGCGATGATGCCTATGACGACCGGTATGGCCAGCGTCCAGGGGTAGTCGCGGGAGACCATGAACAGGCCGCCGATGATCATCGAGCCGAGGAACAGGTAGAACGGCACGTCGAACCACTGGCCCCAGTAGTTCATCTGCCAGTAGAGCGGGGCCATGACCACGAACGCCGTCATCAGCATGGCGAAGACGATGAAGAACTCGCCCATGGAGTCGACGTTGC
Organism: Methanomassiliicoccus sp. UBA6; assembly: GCA_002508545.1. Classification (GTDB taxonomy): domain Archaea; phylum Thermoplasmatota; class Thermoplasmata; order Methanomassiliicoccales; family Methanomassiliicoccaceae; genus UBA6. Next base: position 28,853 of record DAVH01000007.1, on the reverse strand, counting down.
GGAAGCGGTTGATGAGCACCTGCACGAGGAAGTAGACCAGGATGATGATCAGGAGGTAGGTGTAGCCGGTCCAGGTCATGGCCACGGTGGCGATGCATACCCCGCCCAACATCGCGTAGATCAGCGACCTCTTGTTGGTGTCCAGATAGTTCTTGATACCAGGCCGTATGGTCTTGCGGTCCCTCCAATCCGTGACCCATTTCGTGCCTTTCATGGAGACCAGCGCACGGAACAGGAAGTACAGCGCGAACACCACGAAGAACAGGATCATGGCATCGTGGTCGGCGTCAGCGATGACGCTCCTGGTGATGTTGCCGGGCATCAGCGCGAACAGCAGCGACGCTAGCAGGCCGGCCCGGGTGCCGAAGGCGGCCCGGGTGAGCATGAACAGCGGGATGATGGTCAGCGCGCTCCAGACCGGGGTGGACAGGACCAGGGCGAAGCCGGTGGCGTCATCCAGCGACAGGCCGGACAACCCTGACAGCACCGTGCCGGTCACCGCCACGGACCAGTCATACAGCGGAGGCCTCATGTTCCTGATGCCCATCGGATAGTTCAGGAGGGGGTCCTGGACCAGGTGCTCACCGGTATCCTGCACATGCTCGATCACGCGCATGTGATAGTATGAGTCAGAACCTCCTGCGACCAAGAAGCCATTGTCCACCGAGGTGGCGAACCCGTAGTAGCTGCGCACGAACAGTGCGAGGAATATGACAGCCACCAGGATGAGCACGGTTCCCCAGTTCCTGCCCAGCCAAGTGTCCTTGAACCGGGACCGGAGACCGTCCTTCGCTGGCTTCCGTTCCTTCTGGGATCGGCCCTCGGGCCTCCCTGCTTTCGCTTCCATCGTTAGAGTCTCCTAGGCGGAATCTGTCTGTGATTACCGGTCCAGTATAAAAAGTCTGTCTCGTTTGTTAATCCTGCTGGCACAACTGTGGAAGCCTCTCCGGCAATTGCCCTTGCCCGACGTCAGGTCCGCACCGGGCGAGGGCCCCGAGGACGATGCAGAGCGGACGGTCCGCGCGGGCCTGGACCGAGGGGGCACTAGCTCCGCCGGGGCACCCCGCGTATCTCTTCCGCCAGGCGGATGGCGGCCTCGCGGGGGTCCGCTGCGCCGTAGATCGACCGGCCGACGATGACGTGGTCGGCGCCCATGGCGATGGCGTCGGAGGCGCTGCCTCCCTGCGCGCCCACGCCGGGCGAGAGGATCAGCAGATCGCCGATGATGGAGCGCACCTTGGCGATCCTCTCCGGCCGGGTGGCGGGGGCGATGACCCCGGCGGCGCCCGCTTCCACCGCCATCGAGGCGAACCTCTCCGCCAGCGGGGCAGTGAACTCCTGCCCGCCAGGGTGGGACATCTCGGTGACCACGAAGACGTCGATGTCCCCGGCGGCCTCCACCGCCGCCTTCAGCGAGTCGGTGCCGGTGAACGCGTGGACGATGACCCCGCTGGCCCCCCGGCGCCGCACCTGCTCGACGATCAGGCGGTCGGTGTTGGGGATGTCGGCGATCTTGAAGTCGCAGATGACCGGGGCCAGGCGGGCGAGCCTCGAGATCATCTCCGGCGATGTCGAAAGAACGAGCGGCCAGTTGATCTTGATGGCGTCCACCAGGTCCCGGACCTCCCCGGCCACCTTCAAGGCCTTGCTCTCATCCGTCTCGTCCAGCGCTAAGATCATCCGGGTATCGGCCCTCATGCATGCACCGCGGAGGTGAAGGCCATACCGTATATTAGATGTGCTCAGCGCATCCGGGATACCATCAGCCGGCCCATGCCGATAAGCCAGGAATCGGGGACCTTGCACTCCGCGTCGCAGGACAGCATGATGAGGCCGTACACGTTGCGCTCGACGAAGGCGATGGCCTTCATCACCCTCCCGGCCTTGCCCACCGCCTCCATCATCGCCCCGGCGTCGCCCAGGTCGACCCGGCTCAGCTTGAGGCAGGACATCTTGCTCAGCGTCTTCACCAGGACGTCCACCGCCGTCTTCCGGTCCCGGTACACCACGGTCTCGAAGGACAGCTGCCCCAAGTCCTTCCGCCCGTCCTTCAATGCGAACCTGGACACGGAGTAGGTGTCCCTGTCGCCACGGAGCCGCTCCGGCTCTTTCACCGGCACCTCGGCCCACCTCGTCGGCAGGTCCTTGGGGACGATATTCATCTCGCCGGCGGGACGGGCTATCAGCCGCTCGCCCCCGTTGAGACCTGCTCTCGTCCCTTCTAAATCGTAAGAGACCTCCGGTTCGACCACCTTGATTGACATAACTTCCTCCCATACAAAATTTGAACCGCTTCTATATATAATCGTGCTATGCCGGGGCCGCTGCCATGGCGGAGCTGGCGCCGACCGTCGGTCGCTCGGAGTAAAGATTTATTAGCCGCCCGGACCTCAATCGGTCGATGAAGGTCCAACCCATGGAGGCCGGTTCGGCGCACACCGGCCGCTTGCCCCGCGGGTGCGTACTGTGCCGCCAGGGCGCCAAGATGGTGCTGCTGGTGTCCGGCAGGTGCTCCACCGGCTGCTTTTACTGCCCCCTCTCCCTGGAGAAGCGGGGAAAGGACGTCGTTTACGCCAACGAGCGCAGGGTCGCCTCGGACGACGAGATCCTGGAGGAGGCGAGGAGCATCGACGCGAAGGGCACCGGGGTGACCGGCGGGGACCCCGTCGCGTGCCTAGACCGCACGACGCGCCTCATCCGGCGGCTCAAGGAGGAGTTCGGCCCGAGGCATCACGTTCACCTGTACACCTCGTCCCTGGACCTCGACGCGTTCCGGGCGCTGGAGGAGGCGGGCCTGGACGAGCTCCGGCTTCACCCGCCGGTGGAGATGTGGGCCTCGATGGAAGGAACGGGGCTGGCGGAGTTCAAGCGGTCCTCCAGGATGAGGATCGGCCTCGAGGTGCCCGCCCTGCCCGGGGAGAAGGAGGGACTGAAGAAGCTCATCGCCTTCGCCGCCGAGTCCGGGCTGGACTTCGTGAACCTCAACGAGCTGGAGTTCTCCGAGGGCAACTGGGAAAGGCTGCAGGCGAGGGGTATGGACGTGAAGGACGACGTCTCCTCGGCGGTCCGGGGCAGCGAGGAGCTCGCACTCGAGCTGGTGGCGTCGTCGAAGAAGATACCGGTGCACTACTGCTCGTCGAGCTTCAAGGACTCGGTGCAGCTGAGGAAGAGGATCAAGCGGAGGGCGCTGAGGACCGCCCTGCCTTCGGACGTTATTACTGAGGAGGGCACGCTCCTCAAGGGCGTGGTCGAGGGGCCGGCGGACGAGATCATCGCCACGCTCCGCGAGCTGGAGGTGCCCGAGGAGCTGTTCCGCGAGGACAAAGAAAAGAAAAGGGTTGAGGTGGCCCCGTGGGTGCTCGAAGAGCTGTTCTCCGAGCTTCCCTACGAGTCCTTCCTGGTGGAGGAGTACCCCACCGCCGACCGGCTGGAAGTGGAGCGGGAACCGCTCAGGCCACGCTGATGCTCTGGACGTTGTGGTGCCGGTTCACGATGTCCCGGGCGATCTTGAGGTTGCGCCCGTTCTTGCCGATGGCGCGCCCCTTGACCTTCGGGTCGACGGTCACCGTCGCGTGAACGACGCTGCCCCGGTTCTCGATCACCACGTTCTGCACGTTGTAGTTGTAGAACACGTTCCGGATGAACTTCTCCGGCTCGTCGGAGTACTCGATAACCTGGATGTTCTTCCCGGTCTGGTTCTTGAGGCGGATCACGTTCTCGCCGGCCTTGCCCACGGCCCGGTTGGCCTGGCCAGGCTCGACGACGAACACGAGCTTCTCCTCGGTCTCCATGCAGTCCTTGACCCTGGTCTTGGTAACCGCCTCGAAGAGGTTGATGTACCTCAGGGTGTCCTCGGTGAAAGTTATCTCAGCCGGCATAGGATCACAACGAAAGGATGTTGGAGGTGCCCTTGTCGATGACCGCCAGGGCGGACACCGAGAACGGCTTCCCGCACAGAGCCCCTAGCTCCATGTTGGTACCCTCAAACTTGACAACCTTGATGCTGTGGTTTCCAGATCTGAGGAACTCACTCGGGCAGTTGTCAGCGTAGATGACCATCTTGGCCGCCCCGCTGTTCACCGCCTTCTCTGCCTGCTGCACGCCGTAGACCACCTTGCCGGTGGTCGCAGCGGCCTTGATTGCTCTTCCCAAATCTATCATTGGCTTGCCTCCTTGGGCCTCTTCTTGGGCTCGTACACCAGGTTGACAGCACCTGTCCCCAGCGTCACGGGTTGCCCCACTATGATGTTCTCCGCCACTCCGTCCAGGTCGTCCGTCTCTCCGGTGAGAGCGGCGTGGAGCAGGTGGGTGGCAGTGATCTCGAACGCGGCCCTCGCGAGCACGCTCGATTTCCTGCCGGAGATCCCATGCCGGCCGATGGCCTTGACGTCACCGTCGTTGGTCATCAGATCGGCCACGAGCATGATGTGCCGGATATCGACCGTCAGACCCTGTTCCTCCAGGGTCCTGGACGCCTCGTTGATGATGGAGTTCCGGGCCGCCTCCACCCCCAGGACGTCGTATATCTCTTGGATCGAGTTGGTGGTGGTCCGGGTGCGGTCCACCTTGTCCTCGGCGAGCACCTCGCGGAGGTTCGACCCCGCGGTGTAGATGACGTACTCTCCGTTGGGCTGCTTCCTCAGGATGGCCCTCTCGATGCCGTCAAGCCCCTGGATGACCGAATCCCTGGTGGCTTGGACTATTCCCTGCAGCTTCTTGAAGCTGGGCTCGTCCGAGGACACCACGACCTGCTTGCGGGAGGGGTCGTCCTCGTCGGTGACCAGGGCGACCTGCCCGCGCAGGCGGCGGTCCTTGTTCAGCTTCTCCACGATCTGCTCCGGGGTGATGCCCTTCTGCTCCAGCTTGGACATGTCGGGGTGCACGATGACCTTCATGTTGACGATGTCCGTCTCGATGTCCGCGATGTCCAGCAGGGTGGTCTTCTCGATGCGCGACGCCACCCGGCGGACCTCATCGACGTTCTCGCGGTACTCCGGCTGGATGTACACCGTCATCATCGGGGTCGACGGCACCCTGCGGGCGTCCACGATCTCGATGAGACGGGGCAGCCCCAGGGTGACGTTGATCTCGGCGACACCGGCGTAGTGGAAGGTACGCATGGTCATCTGGGTACCGGGCTCGCCGATGGACTGGGCGGCCAGGATGCCGGCCGACTCGTTGGCGTCCATCTTGTGGAGCTCGTACTTCTCGGCAGCCTTCTTTAGGATCTCCTTGATCTTGGCCTCGGAGATGTCGGTGCCCTCCAGCCGCTCGCCGAGGGTGACCACGACCCGGCGCGGGAGCTCCAGGCCGAGCTCGTCCAGCATTCCGTTGAGCCTGATCTCCATCTCGGTGACCGGCTTGGCCTTGACCACCCGATGGAACTCGATCCTCTTGGCGGGCTCGGCGGGCGCTTCCTTCTTAGCGGCCTTCTTGCCGGAGTCCTTCTTGCTCTTGCCTAGCTTGGCCAGGGTGTCCGCGGCCTGCTCCTCGGTGAGCCCGAGGGAGACCAGGTCCGCGGCGCTGGCGGAGGCGATGTCGGCGATGCTGGTGAACTTCTGGAGGAGCTTGTCGGCGACGGCCGCCTCCACTCCCCTCTTCTGCAGTGCGTTGAACGTGTCCTTACGGGCCATCAGTCCTCACCTCCGCCACCGCCGGTGTCATACTCCGGCTCCTCGACCTCTTCCTCCTCCATGGTCTCCATCAGGTCCTTCTCGATGGTGGCGTAGCCGGCCAGCTTCTTCTCCTCGATGCGGGCCAGGGCCTCGGCGTCGTCGCCCAGCACCTCGGACAGGATGTCGTCCACGTCCACGGCGTCGCCCTGCACGCTGCGGGAGGGGTCCACGCCGTCCTCGCCGTACTTGAGCTGGACGATGATGTCCGCGGTGTTGCGGACGGTGCCGTCCTGTTTCAGCTTGAGGTCCTCCAGCGCGCTGATCAGACGGCGCTGCATGTAACCGGACCTCGAGGTACGCACGGCCGTGTCCACGAGACCCTCGCGGCCACCCATGGAGTGGAAGAAGAACTCCGTGGGGGTGAGGCCGCTCTTATAGGAGTTCTGAACGAACCCCTTGGCCTCCGCGCCCAGGTCGCCCTTCTTGAAGTGCGGGAGCGTCCGGTTCCAGTACCCTCTGGACAGGCGCTCGCCACGGACGGCCTGCTGTCCGATGCAGCCGGCCATCTGCGAGAGGTTCAGCATGGAGCCCCTGGCGCCCGAGCGGGCCATGATGACCGCGGAGTTCTCCATACCCAGGTGGCGGCCGGCGATCTGACCGGCCTCGTCCCTGGCGCGTCCCAGGACCTTCATGACCTCGACCTCCAGCGTCTCATCGAGGGAACGGCCGGGCAGCTGCTCCAGGATGCCTTCCCGGTATGCCTGCACGAACTCCGACACCTTGCGGATGGCGTCGGAGAGCACCTCGTTGATCTGCCTGGTCGCTTCCTCGGGGATGTCCTCGTCATCGATGCCGGTGGTGAACCCGCGCACCATGATCGCCCCGATCGCCAGCCTGGTGACGTCGTCCAGGAACTCCCTGGAGGCGTCAGCGCCGTAGTCGCGGGTGATCTTGTCGAGGATCTTGCCCTTGAACGAGCCGATGGCCTTCTCGTCGATGGTACCGGTGAGCAGCTTCCCCTTGCGTATCTTGACGTACGCGTCGAGGTCGCAGTCCTCCTTCTTGCAGGAGGGGCAGTTCCGGCAGATGGACGCCTTGAAGGTGATGTGGAAGTCCTCGGGCAGGATGGTGGAGAACAGCTGGTGTCCGGTCCAGTACTCCCTGCCGTCCACCACCACGGGCTCGGGCAGCGTGTCGTACTTCACCTTGGACAGGATGCTCAGGGTCTCCTGCTTGTCGAACTTGGGGTCCTGGTGGGTGAGCAGGAAGGTCCCGGTGATGTGGTCGTGGATGGCTCCGATGACCGGGCCTCCGAACCTCGGGGACAGGATGTGCTCCTGCACCCTCATCAGGATCATCGCCTCCGCGCGGGCCTCGTCGCTCTGCAGCACGTGCAGGTTCATCTCGTCACCATCGAAGTCGGCGTTGTACGGCGGGCAGACGCAGAGGTTGAACCGGAAGGTCTTCCAGGGCATGACCCGCACGGTGTGGGCCATCATCGACATGCGGTGCAGGGACGGCTGCCGGTTGAAGAGCACGACGTCCTTGTCCATGAGATGGCGCTCGACGATGTACCCGACCTCCAGGCCCTCGGCGATGGACTCGGCGTTGCGGTCGGTGACCTTCATCCTGCGTCCGTCGGTACGGATGACGTAGTTCACGCCGGGCACGTACCTGCCGTCCACATTGGGCGGGTTCGAGCCGCCCTTCACCATTGCCCTCAGGAACTCGATGTTCGCCTTGGTGACATGGACCGGCACGGTCAGCTCACGGGCCGCTTCCTCGGGGACACCGACCTCGTTGATCGAGAGCGACGGGTCCGGGGAGATGACGGTACGGGCGGAGAAGTTCACACGCTTACCGGACAGGTTGGAACGGAACCGGCCCTCCTTGCCCTTCAGCCTCTGGACCAGCGTCTTGAGCGGCCGGCCGGAGCGGTGCCTGGCCGGCGGGATGCCCGAGGTCTGGTTGTCGAAGTAGGTGGTGACGTGATACTGCAGCAGCTCCCAGAGGTCCTCCACGATCAGCTGGGGAGCGCCCGCGTCACGGTTCTCCCTCAGCCTCTGGTTGATCCTGAGGACGTCCACGAGCTTGTGGGTGAGATCGTCCTCGGACCGGTCGCCGGACTCCAGGGTGATGGACGGGCGCACCGTGACTGGCGGAACTGCCAGGGCGGTCAGCACCATCCACTCGGGACGGCAGGAGTTGGGGTCGATGCCCAGCGGCGGCAGGTCCTCGTCGGGAATGCGCTCCAGGCGCTCCCTGACCTCCTTGGGCGTGAGCTTGTGGCCGTCCTCGCGGAAGGTGGTGGGCTTGTCCAGGGTGATCTTGCCCTGCTCCTGGCCGCAGTAGGGGCAGGTGGTGTTCTTGGACGCGTCCTTGGCCGTTCCCTTGGCCAGCAGGCGGTAGTCGATCGCGTCGCCGCCCAGGTCGTCCATGTCCGCCCACTCCTGGGCCTTGCGCAGCGCTTCCTCCTTGGTCATGAGGAGGTGGCCGCAGGTCTTGCAGGTCGACTGCAGCAGCTTCTTGATCTCCTTGACCAGGCCTACATGGATCACAGGCATGGCCAGGTCGATGTGGCCGAAGTGCCCGGGGCACTCGTCCACCTTGTTCCCACAGGTCTTGCAGCGAAGACCCGGCTCTATGACCCCCAAGTGGGGGTCCATGAGGCCCATGTCGATCGGGAACCCGTCGTCGTCGTAGGTGTCCGCGGTGATGACCTTGGTGGCGGACATCTTCCTGATCTCATCGGGAGACAGTGACGAGAACTTGATCGAGCCGATCCTCTTTGAAACGCCTCGCATCATCTTAGGTCCTCCAGCTGAAGGCGCATGACGACTCCAAGTGACAGCAGCTCGTCGAGCAGCAGCTTGAACGCGTAGCTCGTCTGTACGAGGTGCACGTTGGTGTTGTTGCCGCATACCGGGCAGCGGATGGCACCCCGGCGGTCCATCATGGCGATGTGCCCGCAGGCGGGGTTGCCGCACACGTACAGGAAAGTGCCGTCCGATTCGTCCAGCAAACGGTCCTTGATGACCATGGCCGCCCCGTGCCCGATGAGGCAGTCCCTTTCCATCTCACCGAACCTCAGACCACCCTGCCTGGAGCGGCCCTCGGTCGGCTGTCTCGTCAGGATCTGCACCGGTCCGCGGGAACGCACGTGCATCTTCCCGGACACCATGTGGTGCAGCTTCTGGTAGTAGATCACGCCGGTGAAGATCTCAGCCTCGATCTTCTTGCCGGTCTGGCCATCGTACATGACCTCCTTGCCGGTGGTGTTGAACCCGGCGCGGCCGAGCGCCTCGCGCAGCGCCTGCTCCTTCTCGCCGGAGAAGGCGGTGCCGTCGATCGAGCGCGCCTCCATCGCCCCGACCTTGCCGCCGATCATCTCCAGGACGTGGGCGACGGTCATACGCGACGGGATGGCGTGGGGATTGATCACGAGGTCGGGGGTGACGCCGTCGCAGGTGAACGGCATGTCCTCCTGCGGGACGATGAGACCGATGACGCCCTTCTGCCCGTGACGGGACGCGAACTTGTCCCCGAGCTCGGGGATCCTCTCGTCCCTCACCTTGACCTTGACCAGGCGGGAGCCGTTCTCCGACTCGGTGAGCATGACCGAGTCGACCCAGCCGCTCTCTCCCGGGCGGATGGTGATGGAGGTCTCCCTCCTCTTCTGCGGGGTGAGGAAGTCGGTCTCCTCCTCCAGGAACCTCGGCGGGGAGGTCTTGCCGACCAGCACGTCGCCGCCGGAGACCAGGGTCTCCGGGGAGATCAGGCCGTCCTCGCCCAGGTTGGCGTAGGACAGGTCGGTCCTTGCGCCGCGGACGTCCGGGGAGGGGATCTCGAAGTGGTCCTCCTGCCCTCCGGGGTACCGGCGCTCCTCCGCGCGATACGTCCTGAGGAAGGACGATCGTCCGAGACCGCGCTCGATGGACGCGCGGTTCAGGATGAGCGCGTCCTCCATGTTGTAGCCGTGGTAGGATATGACGGCGACGACGAAGTTCTGCCCGGCCGGGCGGTCGTTGAACGCCACGAAGTCCATGGGCTTGGTCTGCACCATGGGCTGCTGCGGGTAGTGCAGGATGTGCCCGCGGGTGTCAGGCCGCTTGCGGTAGTTGGTGCAGCTCAGGCCCAGCGACTGCTTGGCCATGCCCGAGCCCATGGTGACACGCGGGGACGAGTCGTGCTCCGGATAGGGCACGACGCCGGCGGCGACGCCCAAGATGACCATGGGGTCGACCTCCATGTGGGTGTTCTCGGCGGTGATCAGGAGCGGGACGCTCATGTCCCCGCCGCAGTGCTTGCACCTCACGACGGCGTCCTTGGTGTCCATCCCGGGGTTCATCCAGTCGACGTCGGTCGGCGACAGCGCGCGGTCGCAGTTGGCGCACCGCTCTGGGGGCTCGAAGGGCTCGACCGCCACCAGGGAGTCTTCCTCCTCCTCGGCGTCGATCCATTCCATGACCCCTTCGCGCAGCAGGTCTGCCCACTTCACCTTGCCCTCGCGGATGTCCTCGAGGTGCTTGCGGGTGATGACCGGGCGGCCCTCCTGGATTACGAGCAGGGGACGGCGCAGGCGGCCCTCGTCGCAGTTGATGATGACCTCGCCCATCTCCTCGTCGTAGCGGATGTTGATCTCGTTGGACAGGAGCCCCTGGCGCCTTCCGGCGCGGATCTCCGACACCAGCACGCGGGGGTTCTCGATGTATCCTACGAGGTCACCGTTAACATACACCTTCGCTCCGGTGACGGCCTCGCCGGCCTTGACCTCCACGACACCACGGTCGCGGAGCAGCCACTGCACGTCCTCCTCGCGGAATCCCTCGGACACGTCGATGATCAGGGCGGCGTTCTTCACCAGACCGCAGTTCTGACCTTCAGGGGTCTCGTTCGGACACAACCGGCCCCATTGGGTCGGGTGAAGGTCACGGGCCTCGAAGTGAGGCTGCGAGCGGGTAAGAGATGAGGTCACCCTCCTCAGGTGGGACAGGGTGCTCATGTTGGACGTGCGGTCCAGGAGCTGCGACACGCCGGCGCGGCCGCCGACCCAGTTGCCGGTGGCGAGCGCGTGAAGCAGACGGTGAGTGAGCAGGTCCGGGCGGATGGCCGACCCGATGCGGAGGTCCTTCTTCCTGGCGAACGACCGCTCCAGCTGGTACTTCAGGTCCTTCATCAGGTTGGTGAAGGCGACCCGGAACAGGTCCTCCATGAGGTCCCCGGACAGCTTCAGGCGCTTGTTCGCGTAGTGGTCCTTGTCGTCCTCCTTCCTCATCCCAATGCTCAGCTCGAGCACCGAGCGGGCGATCCTGCCCAGGAAGTAGGCCTTCTTGATGCGGTCGTCCTTGGTGTCCCCGAGGTGCGGGAGAAGGGAGCGGTCGATGATCGACTCCACCTTCTTCTCCCTGTACTCACGCGCCTGCCCGGTGGCGAACTTGCGCTCCAGGTAGTTGAGGGCGTCCTCGGTGGTGAACACGCCGTTAGGGGGATACAGCTTCTTGTCGTGGCACTCCTCGATGTTGGCGTACACGATGTTGGCCATGTCCGGCACGCTGACGATGGCGTCGTAGATCTCCTTGTCGTTCTCCATCCCCAGGGCCTTCATCAGAATGACCAGCGGTATCTGGCCGGAGGCCGCGGGCACGGTGACCATGAGGATGCCGTCCTTCTTCTTCTCCACTAGGGTCAGAGCCCTATACCCTTCCTTCTGGGAGAAGACCTTGGCCACTTCGAGCTGCGTTCCGTAGCGCTCGTTGTACTCGACCATGACCCGGTTGGGGGCGAGGTCCTCCAGAGAGATCAGCACTCTCTCGGTCCCGCCGATGATGAAATATCCGCCGGGGTCCGCCGGGTCCTCGCCGGCCTCGATGAGCTTCTCGCGGTACTCGCTGTCGGTGAGCTCCCGCTCCTCCTCCATGTTCTCCTTGTAGAGGTTGCAGCGCTTGGAGCGGAGCATGATCGGCAGGTCGCCGATGTGCACCTTCTCCGGCTCCTTCTCGATGCCGTCCTCGATGATGGTGAACTCCAGCTCGATGGGCGCGAGGTAGTTGAGGTTCCTCAGCCTCGCCTCCATCGGCGTCAGCTTGTGCGTCGCCCCGTTGGCCTCCCGGACCACCGGGTTCAGGATGCGGATGGTCGGCCGGCTGTACTGGGGGTCGATGTTGCCCGTCTTCTCGTCCCTGCGCCTGCCTACCCGGATCTCGACCTTGCGGCCGTCGGTGCGGTCCTCCTCCAGCTTTATGACCCCTCGGCTGGTGTCGTCCGCGGAAACCCTCAGGTTGTCCACGATCTTCTGCATCCGGCTGTTGGGGTTGTCCATGGTGGACAGGAAATCATTGAAGCTGGAGATGTGATGATTTACGATGGACCGGTCCTTGAAGTAAAGTTGTATCAGATCGCGCAATTCGTTCTCACCCCTTGAGCTCCTTGCTTATTACAAGGCGGTATACTATGAACTCCTCGGCAGTGTCGCTCTTCCTTCTGATCTGGATTATCCTGCCGGGGCTGATGGGTCCCTCGATGCGCTCCAAGAGCCGGATGCAGGCATCGTCCCTCCGGATCTTCGGCAACTGGTCCCTGGTTATCCTCAATTTGGCCAAGACCTGCTCGGCCTCCTGCTCCGAGAGCAGGGAATGCTCTGGCACGAGATCGTGCTCCAAAACGTTCAAATCCGACTCTACCACCTAGATCACCTCGCCCGTTGATGTTGGAAATTGGTTTTGACTAAGAGTCAGGGTAATAAAAGATCGCCTCGCTGGCTTCCCGAACGTTGTACCTTCCATCGTTCCTCTCCTATTTCCAGGGCGGGCCCGCGGGGATTTTCGGAGCGTGCGGGAAGGCCGCGCGCCTTTCGAACCCCGGACCACCTGGTTAAAAGCCAGATGCTCTTTCTAGGGACGGCGATGAGAACTGTCCCCACCATCCTACCTAGCTGAGCTACGGGCCCATTGCAAGCTAATTGGCTTTGCAGAACCCCATGTAAAGACTCTGATTATTTAAAGATTGCTTAACGTACGGAGCTGGAGACCGGTGCGGCGACGATATTTGGGCCTCGACGGGCCGGAGATGCCTCGGTCGCTCCTTATTTGACATAATATATTCATAGGATGAGGTTTCGGCTCATCGCCCTCTCGCCCGCAGGCGGGCCTGCACCGCCTCGCTCCTCAGCTCGCGGAGCGCGTCGGCGGCGATCCACCTCGCTGCCCTGCTGTCGTGAGCCGCTATCCTCTCCGCACGCTCGATGGCCGCGCGGTTCAGCTCGAGGTTTCGCTTCCCGATCTGCCGTAACGCCCAGTTGACCGCCTTGCGCACGTAGTTGCGCTCGTCCTCGCACTCCCTCTCGATCCGTTCCAGGAGCTCCGCGAACCGTTCATCGCCGGCGTGCTTGTCGTGCACCGCCAGCACGGCCATGAGGACGAAGCCGGCGCGCCTGACGAACTCCTCCTGGCGCAGGGACCACTCGAACGCCTTGGGCCAGGCGAACGGCGTTCTCCAGAATAGGTTGTTGCAGCTCTGGTCGCATATGTCCCAGGAGCGGAACTCCGCGGCCCATGCCTCCATCTGCTCCTCGGTGACCTGGACCGGGTCGTCGACCATCGTCGCCAGGATGCGGGCCTCGTGCACGCCGGTGGCCCACAGCGCCGCCGCCAGCTCGTGGTCCTTTCCCGCCCGCTGGGCCATGGCCCTCAGCACCGGGACGGTGGTGCCGCCCAGGGCGGTGCTGGTGTCGATCCCGTAGCGGGCCATTCCCACCCTGGACTCGGGATCGGACCGGGCCCTCAGCTCGGACATGATGCTCTCGACGCTGACCTGCTCTTTGACCACGAACCCTGCATGGGGCGCGAGAGCATAATGTCTGCGGATGCGAGCCATCTCGCCTGCCGGCGATGCCCCCAGCATGAGGATTGGTGGACGTCGCTGGGCGCGAGCTGACGGTCCGAGAGATCAGGACCGACGACCTGCGCGAGGAGGTCGTGCTCAGGGGCCGCCTTAGGGGCATTGAAATCCTCCCTCGTCCCATTTATCACCTTGATGTCCGAGACCGGCGGCACGACCATAACGGTGATGTCCTACGACAGCTCGGCGGTCGTCCGCGAGGAGGTCGCGGAGATGGGGCAGGCGCTGGACCGCATCGGCCTGCGCAAGGTCACCTGGATCATCGTGCGGGGCAAGCTCGGCGAGGGCGATCTCGATGCACTGAGGGAGCGCCTGGACCTTCACCCGGTGGTCATCGAGGAGATCGAGGAGAGGTTCATCACGCGACCGAAGCTGGTGGACTTCGAGGAGCACATCCTCATCACCTGGAAGCTGCTGCGGCTGGTCGACCGGGACCTGGAGGAGGACAAGGCCGTCAACCTCCTGGGCGGGGGATACCTGATCACCATGGTGCCGGCGGGATACCGCTTCCCCAGGACCCTGGAGGCCCTGGGCAGCGAGCACAACGAGGTCCGCCGGATGGGCGCCGACTACCTGCTGTACGACATCATCGATACGGTCATCGACGACTACTTCGCCATCTCCGAGGACCTCGGCGACCTGATCGAGGAAGCTCAGGACAGGGTGCTGGAGGACACCGGCACCGGGTCGCTGCAGGAGATCCAAAGCATCCGCCGGGTGCTCATCAGGGTGCGGAAGGCGATCTGGCCGCTGCGGGAGGCGATCAACATCCTGGTCAAGGGGCAGTCGGACCTGGTGGACGACTACACCGCCCCGTACTACCGCGACGCCTACGAGCACACCATCGAGCTCATGGACACGGTGGACACGCACCGCGACATGCTGTCGGAGATGCTCGACATCTACCAGAGCAACGTCAGCAACCAGCTCAACAAGATCGTCAAGGTGCTGACGGTGATCTCGGTGGTCTTCGCGCCGCTCACCTTCATCGTAGGGCTCTTCGGGATGAACTTCGCCTATATGCCCGGGCTAAGGTCGCCGATCGGCTATCCAGGTGTGGTGGGGGCGATGGTCGTCATCGCCGTTCTGATGATCCTATTGTTCAGGCGTCGGGGCTGGCTCTGACAATAACGGCGGTCTTATATACCAAGACAAAACTCTATCGGCTCAAATTTCGGTGATCATCATGGAGACAGAGAAGATTTGCAGCTCATGCGGCGTCAGGCTGGGCAAGAACGACGGTATGACGTTCTTCAAGTGCCCCGAGTGCGGCCAGGTCGAGATCGGCCGCTGCCCCAAGTGCAGGGACCAGAGCGTAACCTACACCTGCACCAAGTGCGGGTTCACCGGACCTTAGGTGAATATCATGGGAAAAGTTGCCGCCGTTTACAACGTCGTTCCTGAGAGCCCTGAGGTCAACCCCGAGGAGATCGTCAAGGCCTTGCCCTCGGTGCTCCCGGACGGCGTAGGGATCAACAGCGTTTCCATCAAGCCCTTCGCCTTCGGCCTCAAGATCATCGAGGTGACCGCCATCATGGACGACACCTCGGGCATCATCGAGAAGCTGGAGGAGGCCCTCAGGTCCATCCCCAAGGTCCAGAGCGTCGAGAACACCACCGTCACCCTGGTCTGAAAACCCCTTCGGCGCGCCAGCGCCCAGTGCTCATTTTTTAACGTCTCGCTCCTAGCCCTAGGGCTCGAGGAGCTCGAAGCCCGTTTCCGCGTCGCGGACCTTTCGGGCGCTCGGGCAGATGAGCTCGAACATGATCACTTCGAGCACCTGCCACACCACCACGCCGCTGCGGACGCATCCCGCCGACGCCTTCCCCTCGCGGCCGAACGCGGCGTGAACGTGAAGCATCGGCTTTCCGTCCTCGTCCGGGAATAGCGTACCCACGCCGGTCATCTCGTGCACGTCCGGCAGCGTGTGCCTTAAGGGCTCGACCGGACGGGCGTCGGCGTCCCGGGGGCCGCAGACGATCGCGCTGCCGCGGTCGGCGGCGCCGACCATGAGCAGGGCCGCGCAGCGGACACTGTGGTCCGAAGCGAATCTTTCCAGAACCTCGTGGACCACCTCGCCCTGCTCCAGCCGGATGATGAAGACCCGGCCCCTGGCCGCCTCGGAGTATTTCATACGCTCACCAAATGAAAAAGAGAGGGATAAGGGGTTTACTCTGGCGGAGCGCGGATGAAGTCGGTGTCCATCAGCAGCTTGGTCTCGTCCCTGGCCCGCTTGATGGCGCCCTCGGCCCGCGCCCACAGCTCGTCGCGGCTCAGCTTCACGCGGGCCACGCCGGTCTCGATGGCCTTCAGGCCGACGGCCACGGCCTCCCTGGGGAACACTTCCCAGTCGTCCATGGTCGGCACGATGTACTCGTCAGTGAGGCCCTTGTCCTCGGCGGTCTTGGCGATCTCCAGGGCGGCGGCGATGCACATCTCGTCGGTGATGGTCCTGGCGCGAACGTCCAGGGCGCCGCGGAAGATGCCCGGGAACCCGAGAGAGTTGTTGACCTGGTTGGGGAAGTCCGAGCGTCCGGTGGCCACGATGCGCGCCCCGGCCTCCTTGGCCTCCCAAGGCCAGATCTCCGGGATGGGGTTGGCGGTGGCGAAGACGATGGCATCATTGGCCATGCCCTTCACCCACTCCTTCTGGATGACGCCGGGGCCGGGGCGGGAAGCGGCGACCAGGATGTCCGCGCCCTCCATGGCCTCCTTGATCCCGCCGACCACGTTCCTGGCGTTGGAGTGGGTGCACATGAACCACTTCTCGGCGTGCGAGTTCTTGATGTCCTCGCGGCCCTTGTGCAGCGTGCCCTTGCTGTCGCACATGACGATGTTCTTGATGTCGAAGCCCGCGGCGACCATGACCCGGGCGATGGCGATGTTCGCGGCGCCGGCGCCGACCATCGCGACCTTCGATTCCTGGATCTTCTTTCCAACGACCTTGTGGGCGTTGATGGCGCCAGCCGTAACGATGGTGGCGGTGCCCTGCTGGTCATCGTGCCACACCGGAATGTCCATCTCCGCCCGCAGGCGGTCCAGGATCTCGAAGCACTTGGGGTTCTCGATATCCTCGAGGTTGATGCCGCCGAAGGAGGGGGCGAGGTACTTCACCGTCTTGATGATCTCCTCGGGGTCCTTGGTCGCCAGGCAGATGGGCACTGCGTCCACTCCGCCCAGGTACTTGAACAAGAGGGCCTTTCCCTCCATCACCGGCAAACCGGCCTCGGGACCGATGTCCCCGAGACCCAGGACCCTCGTGCCATCGGAGACCACGGCGACCATGTTCCCCTTGCTGGTGTGCTCGTAGACCTTCTCGGGGTTCTTCTTGATGTCCTTGCACGGCTCCGCTACGCCGGGGGTGTACCAAATGGCGAAGTCCTGGAAGTTCCTGACCGGACACTTGGCAGTGATCTCGATCTTTCCCTCGTAGAAGGGATGGTACTTCATGGCCAGCCTGGCCGGCTCGTACGCCTTTTTCAACAGCTCTTCCTCGGTCTTCTTGTCCATCGTCATAGGAAATTCGCTCCGCCGGGCTTGATATATGATAACAAGGCCCGGACTGGGTCGAAATCCCCCATATTATTATTAAACTGTTCGGTAGGTGCATCTAGCTTCCGACGCGTTCTCGTTCGATGGAGGCGGCATCGCTACTATATTCGTAACATTACATCGAAACATTTGCCATTTTTCTGGATATTAGACGTTATTGCGTTGCATTGATATCAACGGTGATGTCTCGGGAAGACGTTTTGGCGCCCGTGTCGCGACAGGCTGTGCCAGTCTAGATATATGCCCGGCCCCTTCGCACAAAGCATGACCAAGATGCTCCGGGCGCTCATCGTCGACGGCTACGTGGACGAGCCGGCGTGCCTGGGGGTGCCGCCTTACATATCCCCGCAGGTTAGGGCGGCGGTGGGCGCCGCTCGCGTCGCCGGAGCGGAGGCGGAGTACATCACCATCGACCAGGTGCGCCGAGGCGTGCAGCTACCTCATGCTGCGGTCAGCCTGGTCATGGCCGGCTCGGCGGTCCCGGGCAAGTACTTGAGGGCCATGCCCGCCTCGGGAAGGGAGGTCGCCGCCCTGGCGGAGCGGCTACCGGGCACTAGGGTGCTGGGCGGGCCGGCCGCGCTGGAGGACGGGAACCTTGCCAGGTTCGATCATCTTGCTCAAAGAGACCCGGCCGCCGCGGTGTACGACCTGCTGACCGCCGGCAGCGCGAAGGAGCGCTGGCGGTCGATGGAGGAGTGGAACGCCTGGTTGCTGGCCGGGGCGGACACCGTGCTCCGCCACCCCGACTTCCCGCAACCGCTGGTGGCCGAGGTCGAGACCTACCGCGGATGCGTGCGCTACGCCTCCGGGGGATGCTCGTTCTGCGTGGAGCCGATGAAGGGCGCGCCGGCATTCAGGGACGAAGAGGACATCATCGCCGAGTGCCGCAAGCTGCGCGGGCTCGGTGTCACCAACTTCAGGCTGGGGGCTCAGACCTGCATCGTATCGTACAAGGCCGACATATCCTCGGGCGACCCTCCCCGGCCTAACCCCCAGGCGGTCGAGCGCCTCTTCGCCGGGATCGCTGCCCTCGGGCCGGACGTCCTGCACGTGGACAACGCCAACCCGGCGGTCATATCCTCGTATCCAGAGGAGTCGGAAGCGGTTCTCAAGTCCCTGGTCGAGCACTGCACCAGCGGGAACGTGCTCGCGCTCGGTCTCGAATGCGCCGACCCCGCGGTGAGGGAAGCGAACAACCTCAATGCTAGCGCCGAGCAGGCGATGGACGCCATCCGGATGATCAACCGCATCGGCGGCGAGGTCGGCGAGAGCGGCCTTCCCGAGCTGCTGCCCGGCCTGAACTTCATCGTCGGCCTGGAGGGCGAGACCAAAGAGAGCCTGGAGCTCGACAAGGCTTTCCTGCGCGCGGTGCTCGACAAGAACCTGATCCTAAGGCGCATCAACGTCCGCCAGGTCATCCCGGTGCGCCGGGAGTTCCCGCCGACCGTGAGCCATCAAGAGTTCGTGCGGTTCAAGGAGTTCGTCCGCGAGCACGTGGACCGCCCCATGCTCGAGCGCATGGTGCCTCAAGGCAGGGTGCTCCGCCGAGTGTTCACCGAGCTGCGGGACGGCAACACCACCTTCGGCCGGCAGATCGGCTCCTATCCCCTGCTGGTCGGGATACCGTACCCCGTCGAGGTCGGCAAGTACATCGACGTCAAGGTCGTTGGCTGGGGGTACCGCAGCATCACCGCCATCGAATACCCGCTGAGGATCAACTCCTGCTCTCTCAAAGCATTGGAGGCGCTGCCCGGCGTCGGGAGGAAGCGCGCTATCAGGCTGTTCCGCAAGCGGCCGATGAAGGGCATGTCCGATCTGGCCGCGGCGCTGGACGACCCCAAGGTGGCGAGGGAGCTCGAGGACCTCGTGACGTTCGATTGAAGCGACGATTGCAACTTATTTATGCGCGGATGGCCTGACTTCGATCATGGAGGGCCTTCACCTCGCCAAGTACCCGTTCCTCAAGGACGCGGCGGAGCACGTGAAGGACCAGGGCGTCACCCTGGACGATCTTCTTTCGCACCAGGCTTTTCGCCAGGCCCGGGCCAGGGGCAAGGCTCGCGTGATCGACGCTCTGGAGGACGGCATCGTGCGGCTGCGTCCCATGGGCACCGAGGCCGAGCAGTTGGAGGAGATCCTCTCGTACCCCATGGCAAGGATGTTCGTCTCCGGCGTGGGGGATAAATTCCTCACCAGGCGGTACGCGCTCGCCGAGGGCGTGGCCATGTGCGAGCGGCTGGAGAGGGAGGAGAGCGACGTCGTCGAGGAGGTCGCGTACCAGCTGGGCGTGCCCGTCACTACGGACGTCGACGGCAAGGGCGACCTCATGGTCAAGATGCACTTCTCCGACTACCTGCGGTACACGTCGCGCATGCGCAGCAAGGAATGGAAGCTGGTGAACACCGAGGTCCGGGACGGCTTCGTCGCTCTGGGCCAGGTGAAGTTCGCCCGGGTCATGCAGCAGGCGCTCCAGGACAAGATAGAGGAGGAGCTGCCCCTCCCGGTCACCGAGGACATCGTGCGCGCGTTAGGGGACGACCTGCGGGAGCTCAAGGACCGCACCGCCATCAAGCGCGACCAGTTCAAGGCCGAGGACTTCGGCAAGGTCAGCGTGGAGAACTTCCCGCCGTGCATGAAGCACCTCATCGGCATGGCCCAGGCAGGGGAGAACATACCTCACTCCGGCCGATTCGCGCTGACCGCGTTCCTTCACCACGTCGGCCTATCCTCGGACGAGATCCTGGCGCTGTACGCGACCTCCCCGGACTTCGACCAGTCGAAGACGAAGTACCAGGTGGACCACATCACCGGCGAGACGTCGGGCACGGAGTACACCCCGCCGGAGTGCGCGACCATGAAGAGCTACGGCATCTGCTTCGAGCCGGACTCGCTGTGCAACCATCCCAAGGAGTACGTGAAGCATCCGCTGTCGTACTACCGCATCAAGAACCTCCCGCCCCGCCAGGGGAAGGGCGGCCCTAGTTCTTCACCTTCCTCCAGATCTCGAGCGCCCGCTGGACCGCGGTGAGGTTGCCGATCACGGCGAACCACAGCATGACGATCTCGAACACCGAGAGGTATATGCCGGCGCCGAAGTTGATCCATCCGAAGGTCATCGGCATGAACGCAGTGCCTGGAGAAGCGTCGCCGGTGAAGAGCACCACGAAGAACGCCTGAGCGATCGGTGCCGCGGTCAGCAGCACCACGCGGTCCGCCCGGCCCAGGAGCCCGGCGTACAACCGCCCGGCGCCTATGGCCTGCGATTGCGTGCCCATGTAGCTCGTCAGCAGCACGCCGGTGATCGCCAGCATCCCGATGTAGGGGTTGCACCACGCGCTCACCGCCACCGCGCCGATCATCACCACGTCGGAGTACCGGTCGAGGATGTGATCGAGGAGGTCGCCACGCTTCGATGCCCGCCCGGTGATCCGCGCCACCTTGCCGTCCACCGCGTCCAGGAAGCCGCTGATCAGCACCGCCACCGCGGACAGCGGGAGGAGAAGTTCCCAGCTCAGGGGGCTGAAGAAGATGAACAGGCCGGCGATGCACGCGACCACGAACGAGGCCCAGGAGATGGAGTTGGGATCGAACCTCGACAGCCTCTTCGCCGTCGGCAGCATGATGAACTCGACCTTGTCGCGCTTGGAATCTAGTACCATCCCAGAACCTCCTGGCTCCAGTCGATATTCCCCACGGCGTACTTCTCCCTTTCTCCCGCCAGGATCTCCTCCACGGCATCGGCGACCTGCTGTACGGTCAACGAGGTAGTGTCGATCTCCACCGTCTCCTGCTCCGATTCGACCGCCTCCACCAGGATCACGTCCAGCGCCTCCGCCTCCATGTTCTCTCTGACCTTCGCCTCCGGCCATCCCCTGGCTTTTAGCCGCTGCTCCATCACCGAAGGGCGGCAGCGCAGCACTATCACCAGGTCCACCGGGACGAGGTGCGACAGGTGGCCGACCAGGATGAAGTCGCCGGAGGGGAGCAGCGAGGGCAGGCGCTCCTCCAGCACCTCCGGGTCCACTTCGAGGCTTTGCCGCTCCTCATCCATGGCCTCGTACAGGCGGTGTTCCTTGACCAGGTCGCCCAGCTCGAGGACCAGACGGCCTCTCGTCGCCAGGACCGAACCGACGCTGCTCTTTCCGGTGCCCGGGGTGCCAGTGAGAGAGACGATCACGTACGGAAGAACGGACAGCACGGATAAAAACTATCACAATTATAACGAGGGGCGGGGACAGAGCCCCGTACCCCTCGCACCCCGTGGACCTCCTCCTGTCTCGGGCCAGTGCACCACATGGTTTTGTATATTAAACAGGTTTTGTAGCATGCTCCAGGTAACTTCATATATGATGAGCCTAGAGAGTGCGTCCTTCCCGCAGATGGCACCATCCAGTGCTCCGATGGGGACGATCGCTTGACCCAAAACGCCTTTGACCTCAAGAAACGGCAACGCCGCTGTTTTCATCGTCCCGACAGCTTCGCGGTACGCTCGCCACCGGGCTCCCGGATACCGCGTTCAAGAGAGGACCGCGGCCCGGCGTCCTCGCGGCCCAGCCAAGCGTTTCATGGGGCGACGGGTAAAGCATATATGGAGATGCCTTGAGTATGCAACGTCACCGAAGAGGAGATGAACCTATGAGAGAGACCCAGACACGGCAGCAGGGATCGCAGGAGCAGGTGACGAAGTGCATAAACGCCCTCGACTTCACTCAGGATTGGGCTTCATGGCGGGACACGCTCAAGGAGGCCATCGCCACCGCCAAGGGCATGGGCATATCTGACGAGGAGATCAAGGACATCGGCGTACGCCTGGGGGACTTCCTCGCCGAGAAGGTGTGCGCCGCCACCAAGGAAGAGGAGCTCATGAGGGACTTGTGGTCGGCGGCCAGCCCGGACGAGCGGAGGGTCATAGCGCAGGTCTTCTTCCGCACGCTGGAGTGATCAGGACCGGCACCTTTCGAGGAGGGCGTCGGCGAAGCCCAGGCGGACGAAGGCGTCCAGGCGGTACTCGTCGAGCCTCCTGGACATCGTCGGGGGGCACTCGAAAAGGAAGCGGACATCGTAGGTCACGTCCATGAGGGTGAGGCCTTCAGCAGGTGCGAGGCCGAAAGAGATGTCCCTTCCTTCCAGCGCTGAGCGGACCTCGTCGACGGTCACCCTTTTCTTTCCGACCTCCACCATGGCGGCGACCGTCCGGCGCACCATGTTCCGCAGGAACTCCCTCGCCCTCAGGTCGATGATCAGCACGCCATCGGCCTCGCGCACCGAGACACTCTCCAGGGTCTTCACCGTCGAGCGGCCTTCGGGCTTGCAGAACCTTCGGAAGTCATGGCGGCCCTCGAACACCTTGCCGCATTCCTCCACCGCCTCGAAGTCCAGGTCCCTCGCGGAAAGGATGTAACGGTACCACCGTCCGGACGCGCGCCTCGGGCTGAAGGCGGGGGGCACCTCCGCCACCCCGTAGGCGTAGATGTCGCGGACCGTCGAGTTCAACGCTCGGAGCAGCGCATCGCGCGGGAAGTCGGTATCGAAGGCGACCACGTTGCCAAGCGCGCTCACGCCCCGGTCGGTGCGGCTGGCGACCCGGAAACGGGAGGCGGCCACCGACCCGATCGCTCCGATCTTCAGCAGGGCGGCGATGAGCTCCGACTCCACGGTGCGCTCCCCCGGCTGCCTCTGGGAGCCCATGAACGACCGCCCATCGTAGGCGAGCTTGACGGCGGCATGCCAGACCACGTCAGGATTAAGTAGAACTGGCCTATTAAGGGTTCCGAGCGCATGGGTGATTTCAGGGTCGTTCTGGTCGAGCCAGAGCATGAGGGCAACGTGGGGGCGGTGGCCCGGGCGATGGGTAATTTTGCGTTCGACGACCTGTGCATGGTCAACCCCTGCCCCCTCGGCGACGAGGCGCTCAAGCGGGCGAAGCACGCCGGGCACATCCTGAGCAATGCGATGATCGTGGACACGGTCGACGAGGCGGTGAAGGGCTGCTCCCTGGTCGTGGGCACCACCGGCATCGTGACCCACGGGCCGAAGCGGTACGTCCGCATCCCCATGCCTGCGCGCGAGCTGGCGGCGAGGACCGCGGACCACGAGGGCCGCATCGCCCTGCTGTTCGGCCGGGAGGGCCTCGGGCTCACGCAGGAGGAGCTCGCGAGATGCGACCTGCTGGCGCACATACCGTCGAGCGAGGAGTATCCCACCCTGAACCTGTCGCACGCGGTGAGCATAGTTCTTTACGAGCTGTTCCAGACCAGGGGGCGCCGCATATCCCGGAACCCCGTCTCCTCGGAGGAGGAGCGCGAGCTCCTGTACAAGTACTTCGCCCGCCTCCTGGTGGCGATCGACTACCCCGAGTTCCGGCGGCATAACACCGAGGTCATGTTCCGCCGGATGATGGGGCGGAGCGTGCCGACGAAGTGGGAGTTCTACACCATCATGGGCGTCATCGGCGACGCGGCCAAGCTCATCGAGAAAAGCAAGAAGTGATCAGTACCTTCGTGGCCGGCTGACCAGCTCCTCGAGGGTGTCGTCCAGCTCCTTGCGCTCCTTGGACCGCTTGCCGTCCTTGGGCGCCAGCTCCTTGATGCCGGTGATCACGGCCATCACCCGGATGAGGTCCTTGCACTCCGGGTCCACCCGAGCCCCGAAGATCACCTGGGCCTCGGGGTCCAGCTGCTCGCTCATGCCCGCCAGGACCTTGGTCGCCTTCTTGACCGAGAGCTTCTCTCCCCCGGTGACGTGGATGAGCGCCCCGGTCGCGCCCTCGTAGTCGATCTCCAGCAGGGGGTTGCTGAGCGCGTCCTGCACCGCCCCCTCGGGGTCGGTGCTCTCGCCGTACAGGATCGTGGATACGCCCTTGTGGCGCATGATGGTCCGCAGGTCCGCGAAGTCGAGGTTCACCAGCGAGGGCATGGTGACCGCTTCCACCAGTCCCTTGATGATCTCCGAGACCAGCTGGTCCATGACCCCGAACCCCTGCTCCATGGGCAGGTGGTTGACCATGTCGATGAGACGGTTGTTGTCCAGCAGGAGCATCATGTCCGAGTTGTCGTTGAGCTTGCTGATGCCCTGGTGCGCCGCCTCCATCCGCCGCCCGCGCTCGAACTCGAACGGGGTGGTGGCCATGGAGATCACCAGCGAGCCGTTCCGCCTCGCCTGCCTGGCCACGACCGGCGCGGCACCGGTCCCAGTTCCTCCGCCCATGCCCACGGTGATGAAGGTGAGGTCGGCGTCCTTGAGGATCTCGTTGAGCGGCTCCAGGGCGTTCTCCATGCACGCCTCCCCGAC
>DAVH01000007.1:0-4492 GCA_002508545.1 Methanomassiliicoccus sp. UBA6 | reverse complement strand
TTGATGGTGCGAAGGTGGCTCTTGTCGGTGTTGATCGCGACGGTCTTGACGCCGCGTATCCCGATGCTCATCAGGCGATGCACGCTGTTGCAGCCGCCTCCGCCGCATCCTATGACCAGGATCTTGAGATCTGCGCACTCCCGACGCAGCTCCTCCTCGGTATCGAATTGACCCACCACAGGACCGCCCCGCTCGCATCCAAGTAAGGACGCGGCTAGTGACCTTCCTCCATCTTGGTCAGCCGTTTCCTCGTGTACTCCCTCACCGCGTTCCTGATCGCATCATCGATGGAGACGGAGTCGCCGTCCTTGACCAGGCACTCGAGCTCGACGACGTTGCCCTTGGGCAGCTCCACCGTGACCCGCTCGATGTGCTCCGGGGTGAAGTTGCTCTCCACGAAGCTGTCGATGGCCGCGCGGATGGCATCGGAGATGGTGGGGAACTTCCCCTCCTTGACCAATATCCCCAGAGCCTCGACCTTGTCGCTCGGTATCCTGATGGTGATCCTTTCCGTCTCGCTCATGTTACCGCTCGAGAGTATGTCCGACGATATTGACAATTTTGTCGGACAAACGTCATTATAGAGTATTTAGTATATAAGGTTATAGCGCCGGCTCTCAGGGAGCCAGTCCAGCATCTGGCGCCGAGGCTTCATTTATTCTGGCATTCGAATCAAATATCCTCCAGGGCGCTCCGCCGAACACATCCGACGCGCCCGAGGTCTTGGGGGCGGAACAGGACGACTGGACGTCCCCGGCATCCTCATGCTAACGCAAAAGCTTTATAAAGCTATATAAATACCCAGGACCAGGTGACCTTATGGCCAAGATAAAGATTGAGAACGTTGTCGCTTCCACATCGCTCGGTGAGGAGCTTGACCTGCAGGCGATCGCTCTGGCCCTCGAGGGCGCGGAGTACGAGCCGGAGCAGTTCCCCGGTCTTATCTATCGATTGAAGGAACCCAAGACCGCGACCCTGCTGTTCCGCAGCGGCAAGGTCGTGTGCACCGGGGCGAAGAGCCTGGAGCATGTGAAGGTGGCCATTAACAAGGTCGCCAAGCAGATCGAGAAGGCCGGCATCGTGATCAAGACGGAGCCCAAGGTCGAGGTGCAGAACATCGTCGCCTCCTCGGACCTGGGGCAGGAGATCAACCTCAACGCCATCGCCATCTCCCTAGGGCTGGAGAGGGTGGAGTACGAGCCGGAGCAGTTCCCTGGACTGGTGTACCGCTTGGACGAGCCGAAGGTGGTCGTGCTGCTGTTCGGCTCCGGAAAGCTGGTGTGCACCGGGGCGAGGAAGCCGCAGGACGTCGAGGCCGCGGTCAATAAGATCACCGAGGAGCTCAAGGCGGCGGGGCTGCTGCGCTGAGCGCTCCTCCCGTTTTCGACAACCATCTGCACCTCCAGCCCTCAGGCAGGGGGCTGGAGGCCCTAAAGGACTTTTTCAAGGCCGGGGGCACTCACGCGGTCCTCTGCCACATGCCCTACTCCGAAGTTCCGATCAGCACCCCCGAGGATTTCGCAGAGTCGTACGGCATCACCCTCCGGATGGCAGAACGAGCGAATGCCGGCACCGAGGTCAAGGTGTTCGCCTGCGTCGGCCCGTACCCGGTGCTCCTCATCGGCCTGGCGGAGAGGTTCGGGCTCCCCCGCGCCGTAGACATCATGAAGGGCGGGATGGACGAGGCCAAGAGGCTGGTGCTTGAGAGGAGAGCGGTAGCGATCGGGGAAATCGGCCGGCCTCACTTCCCGGTGAGCGCGGAGATCATGGAGGCGTCGAACGATATCATGCGCTACGGCATGGAGCTGGCGAAGGAGGCATCGTGCCCGGTCGTGCTGCACACCGAGAGCGCCGATCCCGCGGTCATGGCCGACCTCGCCGGGATCGAGGTCCATGACCGGTTCGCGGCTGGTCTTCTGGTTGCAGGCCGCGACCAGCGCATTCAGCGTGAGCGGGTACGCTTCCGGCGTCGTCGCCGCCTTCTCGATCAGACAACCCACGACGCGCGCCTCGACGGCGTCGAGCGGCGGCAGCGTCGGGTTCGATTCCTGTTTCGTCGCGTCTTCCACGATCGGCGGCTCCCTCGGGCAAAACCCCGAGTGTAGAGCCTCCGCGCCGAGGCGAGGGCGACGTGGCCGCCCTCGCCTCGCGATCGACGCCTCAGCGCGCGTCGAAGCCGTCCTTGAAGATCGAATCGGCGGCCAGCGGGCGCATCAGGAAGGCGCGCCCCGGAATGCCGTCGCGGATGCCGATGCCGACGATCTCGCCACGTGCGTTGATGCCCAGCGGCGTCGCCAGGTCGCTCCACGCCGCAGCCTGCGCCGGATCGGCGATCAGCGTGCGCAGGTCGTACTTCGTGCCGTCGATCCACAGCCAGCCCAGCGTGGGAACGCCGCCCCCGTTGTAGTCGTCCTCGCCGACGATCCAGCGCGCCTCGTTGAGGGCATTGGCCATGCCGGGCGAATAGTCGGGCAGCGGCGCGGCCCCGAGGTCGACGAACTGGCCGTCGTGCGTCCACAGAACCGTGTGCGGGGTGAAATCCGTGCCGTTGCTGGCGCCGACCACGTCTCCGGCGTCGTTGATGCGGCGCGTCTGCGTGCTGCCGCCGAACGAGGGCAGCTCGCGGATCGCGCCGGAACGGCTGTCGTAGACCCAGCCGATCAGGCGCGTACCTTCGGCGTTCCATTCGTAGCCGCAGACTTCGCCGTTCTCGTTGATGCCTTCGGCGGCGCTGGCCATGCCTCCGAAACCGATGTTCCGCAAGCCGTCGGCCTGCGACCAGAGGAAGGCGCCGGTGTAGTTGCCGACGACCTGCCCGGACGAATTGACGTCCCAGGCCTGCGACATGTTGTCGGTGCCGGGCGTCAGGTCGATCATGCCGGTCTGCTCCGACCAGAAGAACGCATGGCTGACGCTCGCGCCCGGAAAGCCCTGCATCGGCGTCATCGATTCGCCGACGAGGTAGTCGTTCTGGCTCATGCCGCGCGCGACGCCGTAGTCGTGGGCATGGTTCGGCATCAGGCTGCCGAGGTTGGTCAAGGCGCCGTTCCGCCACAGGAAGGCTTCCGTGGTGCGGTCGGGCGCCTCCGCCGTGCCGGCGACGTGCCCGGCGTCGTTGATGTCGTGCGCATTGGCGAGCTCACCGCCGAAATCGCCGAGATCGACGACCTCGTAGGACGGCGGCGCCTGCGCGATGCGCTCGATGCGGATGTTGTCGACGCGCAGGTCGTAGGTCAGGGGCGTGGACGACCAGCCGGGCTTGTCCGTCGTGAACGCCACCTCGTCCACGTGCGCCAGCACCCAGGCGAACGTGACGCCCGGCGGCAGTACCGCGTCGCCCGTAGCGGGATCCTCGGCACCGCTGCCGCTCCATCCGGCCGGCAGCGCTGCCGAACGCGGATCGACGGTGATCGAGAAACGCGACCAGTCCGGACCGGCCTGCAAGGTTCCGATCCTGGCCCAGACCGAGGCCACCGGATAGCCCTCCGACGCGAGCGCATGCGTGCGGAACGCGACGAAGAACTCCTTCGCGACCGGGCTGCCGAGGATGTCCAGCGACTCGACCTTGGCGTCGAGTCCGACGGCAATGCCGGACGTCAGGCCGAGATTCCCGAGGAACGCCGGATGCGAACTCGTGGCGACGCCGGCCCAGTCGGCGACGCCCTGGGTCAGGTGGCCGTGCGCGCCGGGATTGCCGCCGCCCGTCTCGACCTCGATCTGGCCGCCAGCCCCCGCCCAGCCTTCGGCGCCGTCGTCGAATCCGACCACCGTGGGTTGCGCCGCCACCGGAACGGCGATGATGAAGCCGACGATCGAGACGATCCCCGGCCAGGTCTTTCTTGCGTGCATCGGAACTCCCGTATCGTCTGCCCGGCCCGTGCAAGGAGCCGGCCCGGCAGTGAAGTAGTGGATGGAGCGCACCGTCCGGGAAGGTCCGGAGAACTCCATTCCGAAGTCCTCCGGGCGCGGCTCCGACGGATCGAGCATGTGCCTACCCGATCCGCGAGCGCGTCTTCCGTGGCGCAGCAGGTCCGAATCCATCGGAACGTCCCCGGGTGCACTCGAAGGCTGCCTTCCGTGCGGAGGGAGCGCATTCGGGATTGATGTGCAGTCGATGTGCGAACGATGCGAAGCGCTTCTGAATCAATGCCTTGAAGCGGACCGTTCAGCGACGGCGGTGGGATCCTGCAGCAGCGCTCCCTCTGCCCGCCGGGCAGCGTCGTCCTGCCCGAGCGCGCGCAACAGGCGCACTTGCGCCGTTGCCGCACGCGCATCGCGGTCGGCCCACATCGCGATGCGACCGCCGACCGCGCGTGCGGCATCCAGCTGGCTGGCCTCGATCAACAGGTCGACGTAGGCGGTTCCGGCGACGACCAGGTCTTCCGGCACGGCCAGGCGCTCGACGCCCCGCATCGCCTCCGCGTAGCGGTCGAGCGCGAGCGCGCGCCGGCCCTCCGCCTCGGCCTGGCCGGCGTCGGCCAGCTGCGCGTAG
>DAVH01000023.1:12649-31002 GCA_002508545.1 Methanomassiliicoccus sp. UBA6 | reverse complement strand
ATTACGGCGCGTCGGTGGTTTCCGCCCCGAAGGCCGACGCCGGGGCGAGGGGCACCTTCCGCCTCTACGTCCTTCACTTCGAATCGCCGGGCCCGGAGCACGAGTACGAGATCGCCAGGGATACGGGGCTCACGGACGATCACATCGTCTGCCGGGACTGGGCCGACGCGGAACGCTGGCTGCAGAAGGTGTCGGAGCTGGAGCCCGGGGCCAGGGAGCACCATCACCACTGCCACTGAGGTTCCGGCGTACAATCTTATTATACGTTGGACTGGAGAGGCTGTCCTGACCATGGACCAATGATGGTCGGAGGAGATGGAATGGACATATTCGAGCACATCATGAAAGAGCACCGCGAGGTAGAGGCGATGCTGGAGCGGTTGAGCCAGGGATATGATGAGGAAGTGTTCAACAAGCTGAGGCTGTCCTTGGCCGCGCACATGAAGGCCGAGGAAGAATCCCTGTACCCGGCCATGAACGACCAGGAGCGGGAGATGGTGCAGCACGCCACCGAGGAGCACCGGGGGATCGACAAGATGCTCATGGAGATCGGGCGGTCGAGCAAGGAGGGGGACTCCTTCATCGAGAGCATCGAGGACCTGACCTCGTTGATCAACGACCACGTCATCGATGAAGAGGAGCAGATGTTCCCCCGGGCCAAGCAGATGTTCGACCGGTCCAGGATCGACCAGCTGTCCGCCAAGTTCGATGAGGTGGACGAGAGGATCACCCAGAAGGCCACCTAGGCCTTCCCCTTTTTTCAGCTCTTCCGGGCGAGGTACTCGGCGATGCCGTAGCCCTTCTGCCCGTTGAAGTTGTACTCGGCTAGGGTCTCGTGCATGACCGAGACCGATTTCCCATCCCGGCTGGGGAAAGGTATCGTTACCAGGCGTATGACCTCCGCGGTCACCTTGTGCTTGCCGCCGAACTTGTCCACCAGGGACATGGCCAGGGAGCGGGGCGTGCCGTCGGGATCGAGGACCGTGCGAACGTCCGCCTTGACCAGCGGGAGGTTCTTCCCGTTGATGTGGAAGTAGCCTGCCGACACCTCCCCCTCATCGGTGAACAGCTTGGTCACGTTCATCGCCACCCTCTCGGAGAACTGGGCGGTCAGCCAGATCCACATCTTGGGAGCGTTCCAGTCCCTCACTCCCCAGGAGTGGTCCCTCTCCCCGAGCCCGGAGATGTCGAACTGCTCCTCGCCGACCATCAGCGACCCGGTCACCCTGCCGAACTGCTCCAGGTGCTCCGACGCGACCTGCTGGGAGATGCGCTCGCCCTCAGCGTCAACGCACTCGCGGTAATCGAACACCTCGTTGCGCGCCTCGAAGCCGAGGACGAAGGACACCGGAACGGGAGCGGGACCTTGCTCGGTCATCCTGGCCATGTGCCCGTTGAAGGTCATCCTCCACCGCTTCTCCGGCTCCACGATGTCGAACTCCAATCCCTTGGCGTATAGCGCGCCGTTACCGAACGCCTCCTGGTCCTTCAGGCCCACGACCGAACCGTCGGGCATCATGATGAAGCAGAACGCCGATCGCTCATCCATGTTGGGCTTGAGCCCGATCCGCATGACGACGCAGACATCGTTCTCCGCGTCGTAGACGTTGAAGTAGAAGCTCTCGTTCCATTCCTTCTCCGGTCCGGCCTGATGCACGTAGTCAGTGTTCATGATCCTTCCTCTTCCAAGATGTATATTGTTCCATCGTTACCATCAAGGGTTACCCTCTGCCCGGTCCGGAAGAACCCGGTCGCGTCCTTGACCGCGGTGACCGCGGGGATGCCGTACTCGCGGGAGACCACCGCGCCGTGCGACAGTATTCCGCCGGTCTCGGTGATCAGTCCGCCGAGCTTGGAGAACACCGCCGTCCACCCCGGGTCGGTGTTGGACGTCACCATGATCTCCCCCTTCCTGACCGTGGGAAGCGCCCCGATGTTCTGCACCACCCTGATGCGACCGGTGACGACCCCGGGGCTGGCGGACACGCCGGACACCCGGACCGTGTCCGCTCCCCGGACCACGGTGTCGTCGAACTCCACATTTCCGCGGAGGAACTTCGGCGGCAGGACATCGCGGTAGCGCTCGAACTCCCCGCGGCGGGCGGATATCGCCTCCCGGAGGTCCCCTCCCTTGGCACAGAGGTCGAACACCTCCTCCTTGCTCAGGAAGAACACGTCCGTCGGATCGTCGAGAAGGCCGCGCTCGGTGAGGCGCCGGCCGTATTCGAGGAAGAGCTTCCGCCAGCGATAGATCATGTGGTCGAGGTAGAACCGCTGGTTCTCGCGGAACATCAGGTAGGTCTGGGCGAAGCCCAGCACCGGCCGGAAGACCAGCTTGCGGGCGAACCCGAATCGCAGGCGGCCGAGGGCCTCCATGACCTCCTTCTCCGCCTCCCTGCGCTCTCTCGCCCGGTCCCGCTCCAGCTTCTCGAGGTCACCGACCTCCGAGGAAATGAGGGCCCGCACCACGTCGATCACCAGCGTGGGGTCGTCCGCCCACCGCGGGAAGTACATCTCCCGGGTGTGGGAGCGGTGGCCGAACTCCTCCAGGAACGTGTCCAGCTCCTCCCTGAAGCTTCTCATCCGCTCATCCTCCCTTATTCTTTGGAGCGCCTGCCCCGCATCCCCGGCGGTCAGCGCGGAGCGGACCGCCTCGTCGCTCTGGGCCGCCCGGGCCAGCTTGGCCATGGCGATGTTGGTCTTCAGGGTCTTGTTGTCCTCCAGGCCGGAGATCAGCTTGGAGTAGTACGCCCCGCTGCGGTCGCCCAGCCAGTTGGCCAGCCACTGCTTGACCATGAGGTTGGTGCCGATCGAGTGCGTCACCATGCCGTAGCGGATGAGCTGGTAGTGCTTCAGCCCCGCCAGGCGATAATTGGTGTACTCTCGCAGAAGCTGCTCATCGGTGAGCCCGGCGAGGTCCAGCGAGTCGAGCCGCCTTGACTCCTGCAGGAAGGCATCGGCCCACTTGCGGTACGCCTTGTCGGTGCGGAAGATCGTGCCCTCGTTGTCCAGGAACGCTATCCGGACCTCGGCCCACAGCCGCTGGGCGATCTTGGTGTCGGCCCTGGCGATGCGCCCCTGGTCCTTCTGGGGGAAGTAGTTCAGCAGCTCGCTGGTACGGGAGAACTTGGGATTGTAGGTGAACACCTCTTCCAGCACCGAGGCGTTGAAGTAGATGTGCCCCTTGTGGACCTTCAGGAGCTCCTTGTCGGTCAGGTTCCAGTAGCCCATTATCTCCGAGCCCTCGTGATTGACGTACTTGGTCAGCAGCTCTCCGAGGAGGGAGAAGAACAGCGGGGAGGTCACGTCGGACCAGTACTCGTCCCCGTAGGCCCGGGTCCACAGGATGTCGGAGCCCTCGGCCAGGTTGGTGACCGGACGGGACTGGAGGAGGAGCACGTCGTCGCCCTCGATGGCCCACTCGACGTCCTGGGGAGAGCCGAAGTGCTTCTCGATGCGCTTCCCCATCCGCGCCACCCTGGCGATCTCCCCCTTGGTGAGGGAGGACGCGGTCTGCTTGAGCTCATCGATGGTAACGGACGTGGTGCCGTCGGGCGAGAGGAATATGCCGGTCACCTTGCGGTTGATGGCCCGGTCCACCGGCCGCGCGGTCCTCTTGTCGCAGATGAAGCGGTCCGGGGTGACGAGGCCGGAGGCGATGGATTCCCCCAGGCCCCAGGACGACTCGATGATCATCCGGTCCTTCCTCCCCGACACCGGGTCGGTGGTGAACATGATCCCCGAGGCGCGGGCGTCGACCATGCGTTGGACCACCACCGCCATGCCTGTAGCGAGCTGGTCCACCCCGGCCCGGTGGCGGTAGGCGATGGCCCGGGAGTTCCAGTACGACGCCCAGCATTTCCGGACATTGGCCATGACATCCTCCCGGCGCACGTTCAGGTAGGTATCCTGCTGCCCGGCGAAGGAGGCACTGGCGAGGTCCTCGGCCACCGCTGAGGAGCGCACCGACCACAGGGCGTGAGGGTCGATGCGCCTGATAGCATCGTCCAGCACTTCCGCCGTCCCGTCCTTTGGGTCCTCGGAGAAGAGCGACCTTATCTCCGCGGACGCCCGCTCCAGCGACCCTTCGTCCGTGATGTCGGCGGAGGACAGTACCTCGTTAATCCTGGCCCTGATGCCGGTGCGTTCCAGGTAGCGCTCGTACACCTCGACGGTGACCACCACGCCGGGCGGAACGCGGAACCCGCCCGCCATCAACCTGCCCAGGTTCGCCGACTTCCCTCCGACCTGGCCGTCCATATTCTCATCCAAGGAGTCGAGGCTGACGATCAGAGCCATGTGATATCACCTGAAGCAAGGAGCCTGCGAGGATATATCGCCGTTCGATAAAAAGGATATGACGGATCAGGGGCTGGCGCCGTCGCCTCGCTGCGCGTGGCGGCCCGCCGGGCCTCGGGCGGCGATCGGAACCCGAGGTGCTGTCGGCACACCCTGGGTCATGTTTATATGCTATCCATCAATGCTTCGGACATGGCAGGACGGTTCTGCGAGTGCGGGTGCCTCCTTGACCCGCAGTCCAATGTATGCCCGGGCTGCGGGGAGGGGGTGAGGCAGGTGCGAAGGACATCAGGGAAGATGGCCGCGCCCACGCGAAAGGAGCCCGTCGGAGAGGAGAAGGTCGAGGCGGAGCGGCCGCCCTTCTTTCCCTACAAGCCCCGGCCGTCGCAGGTCGAGATCGTGCACGCGGTGCAGGACGCGATGGACCGGGGGAAGCACCTGGTCATGGAGTCGGGCACCGGCACCGGGAAGACCATCTGCTCGCTGGTCGGGGCGCTGCAGCACGCCAAGGCCAACAAGAAGAAGGTGCTGTACCTCACCCGGACGATATCGCAGAGCGACCAGGTGATGAAGGAGCTGCGCTCCATCTCCCGCCGCCAGCGGGTCTCGGGCCTCGCCATGCAGGGGCGGAGGCGGTCCTGCCTGCTGCTGCGCACCCTGGAGGAGTTCGAGGACATACCGCCGCACGCGCTGTCGAGGATATGCGAGGAGCGCAAGTCCCGCACGCTGGCCAAGCAGAGGGGCGGATGCCCGCACTTCGCGGACTTCCTCGCCATAGGGGAGATGAGCTTCCTGAAGTACTGCGCCGACGAGCTGCCGACCGCGGCGGAGTTCGACCGCTTCTGCGAGAAGCAGGGCGCCTGCCCGTACGAGGCCAGGAAGGCGATCGTGCCTCTCGTCGACGTGGTCGCGGTCCCCTATGTCCAGGTGCTCTCGAAGGAGATCCGGTCCCAGCTGTTCGACCGCCTCCAGCTGACGATGGACGACGTGGTCATGATCGTCGACGAGGCCCACAACCTCATCGACGCCGCCAGGGACCAGGAGAGCTTCGACATCTCCATGCGGGACATCGAGGCCGCCGAGGAGGAGGCCAAGGATCTTGGGAACCCTCGCCTGGTGACCGGGGTGGACCACAGGACGCTGTGCGCCACGCTGCGCCGGATAATCGACGATGCGGTTCGGGAGCAGGTCCCCCGCAACGCCTACGAGGCAAGGCTGGGGCGGAGGTTCCTGGAGGGAAAGCTGAGGAGCGAGCTGAAGCTCGATGACGAGGAGCTGCACTCCATGTGCGCCAACATGGTGGGGATCGGGGAGAAGCAGGTCGAGCTCCGCCTGGAGCAGGGGAAGGAGCCGACCTCCGCGACCCTCCGCCTCGGATCGCTCCTGGAGAACTGGTTCCGGGCCGAGGACTCGAGGTTCGTGAAGCTGGTATCGTCCGATGACCTGGGGTCGCTGAAAGCGTGCTGCATGGACCCCCAGGAGACCACCTCCTTCCTGAGGGAGGTCAAGGGCGTGGTCCACATGTCCGGGACGCTGCAGCCCCTGAAGCAGTACGCGGACATCCTGGACCTGCCGGCCGACCGGGAGCTGAGGATCTTTCCGTCACCCTTCCCTCCGGAGAACCGCCTGGTGCTGTACGCCGAGGACGTGAGCGCCGGGCAGAGGGAGATGCGCGAGGACCCTACGATGAAGGCCCGCATCGAGGACCACATCATCAGGATCTGTCAGGCCACCGACCGCAACACCATGGTGTTCTTCCGCTCCTACGAGATGCTGCGCACGATGCGGCCGAGGATCGAGGAGATGATCGACAGGCCGCTGTACTGGGAGGAATCGGGCGCGTCACGCCGACTGGCCTCGAGCATACAGGCGTTCAAGAGGGGGCGCGGCGGGGTGTTCTTCACCGTCATGGGCGGGAAGGTGGCCGAGGGCCTGGACTTCCCCGGGCAGGAGCTGGACATCGCGGTCATCGTCGGGCTGCCCTACCCGCCCCCGTCGCTGCTCCTGGACGAGCTGAAGCAGCGCTACGACCGCAAGTACGGCCCCGGCCGAGGGTGGGACTACGCTTCCGCGGTGCCGGCGGTGCGCAAGGTCCAGCAGGCCGTCGGCCGCCTCATCCGGACGGAGACGGACCGCGGGGTGGCGATCATCCTGGACAACCGGATGGCGAGATATCGGGAGCACGTCGGGGCCGTGCCGACCAAGGACCCGGTGGCCGAGCTGACGGGGTTCCTGGGATGGAGCAAGCGGTTCTGAACCGGCCCCCCGGAGGCCCACCTCCGGGGCATGCACCGTTCTAGGGCGGGGCGATGCAACGGAAACGAATAAATAGATGTTATCCATCAGTGGTTTTGGTGTGACGGCCATAGCGGCGGGGATACACCCGGTCCCATTCGAACCCGGAAGTTAAGCCCGCCCGCGTTCCACGCTGTACTGCGGTGCGCGAGCCCGCGGGAACCGTGGAACGCTGTCAGCCACTTTTCTCTCACTTCAATGCTTGCTTGATCACGTTGGACACCGCCTCGGTGTTGATGGCGGTCCCGCAGTACTGGCAGTACTTCACGCCGTTCCCGCCGAGATCGCTGTGCACGCTGAGCCCGGCCCCGCAGCTGGGACACTTGTACGGGATGTTGAGACTGCCGGAGTTCATCTGCTCGATCAGCCCGTTGACGTCCACGTTGATGTTCTTGACCACCTGCCGGTTCTTCCTGTTCCTGACCTGGCCCGCTTGGGCCAGATAACCGAAGTCCTCGTAGAGCTGCGCCAGCTCCTCGTACCTGGCGGTCAGCTCCAGCCGATGGGCGAGCTCCCCCAGGAACTGGTTGCCGAGCACGTTCTGGCATCGGGGGCAGAACGAATAGTGGTAGTGTCCGTAGTGATAGACCTGCTTGAGGTGGTAGCTGCGCTTGAACCACCCGATCTGCTGCGGGGTGTAGCGGCTAAGGTTGTTCACCCCGCACTGATAGTGCATCGCATAGCCGCACAGCGAGCAGGGCATCTGCAGGTCCTTCTGGTGTATGGGCCCATTACAGCATATGCAGTCGTACAGCACCTTGGGCTTGAACATGGGAGCTCAGGATTATGATTGGTGTGATAATATAATTTATTACCGCCCATAATAACGCTCGCCTTCCTCTTGAGGGATGCGTGCCAGGACCTGTGTAGAAAAATCCATGGACCCCGCCGCGCCGGGCGGCGGGGCCGTCGTTCCGCTCACTCCGCGTAGTTGAGGCGGCAGTTGACCCCACCGGCGCTCGCGTTGGAGGCGATGTCCAGGTTGGAGCTCGCGGGATAGTTCGTCGAGGTCAGGTCCGCATCGGTGCCGTTGAACCCGTTGCGCTGCTCGATCCTCACCCCGCCGAGCTCGGCATGGGACTGAACCCGGGCGGAGTTGTTGCCCCGGATGTCAAGGGTCAGATCTATCCCTCCGAGGGAAGCGAATGACCGCACCGTCATGTTGCTTCCCAGATCGCTCGTCTGCAGCATCATGAGCCTGATGCCGCCGGCCGATGCCATGAGGTCCACGCTGGCGTTCTCTGTGGCGGTCAGATCGGTCCACCCGAGGTCCAAGCCGCCGAGGGAGGTGTTCAGCTTCAGCGGACCGTCGAGAGTCGTCCCGCTGGTCATGTTCATCCTGATGCCGCCTGCCGATGTCCTGAGGTCCGCACCGGCGAGCGTAACCCCTTCAGCGGTCGTGACGTTCACCCCGCCCAGGGAGCTGGTCACCGAGAGCGATGTCCGCAGCTGGCTGGAGATGTCGAGCGTGCACCGGATATCGCTGCTGGTGAACAGCCCGATGTTCCTGCCCATGGTGATGTTGAGGTCGATGGCCATGCTCTCGGTTCCGTTGGCGACGCTCCAGCTGACGTTGACCGGTCGGTCCGGAGCTAGGAACCCGGAGCGGTGGGTGCCTGTAACGCTCATCGAGGCGGCCACCGAGCTGTCGTTGACGAACCGCACCGTTACGCTCCCGGCGTCCATGAACACGTTCATGCTCAACGAGGTCGCCCCAGGAGCGAGCTCCGCCTGCCTGGACTCGTTGATGCTCACGCTCTTGAACGGTATGAGGAACAGCGCGATCGCGGCGATGATGACTATGACGATGACGAGGACCGCTATGAGTATGCCTACCACCCCAGAGCGGTCTCGGGACGGACGCTTCATGACCAGGGATACGCAATCAGCTCATTATAGATTTATTGAGGCAGGGCGGGCATTCTCTATCTTAGGACTTGACGCCCATCACGCGATGGGACAAAAAGCCTGTTTAGCTGGCGATCCGTCATAGCGATCGCATATGGTATCCGAAGGAAGGCCATCCGACCGGGAGATCGACCTTGGTTTCGATCGCACGATCTCCAAGGGGACACTATGCGGCTACCTGTCCCGCGCCATGGTGGTCTCCGGCCTGATCACCTGCGGCGGGGAGGACGACCTTCGCATGGTCCGCAGCACCGGGGCCAGGTACATCGCCCGGGCCGGAGGGACGTGGGTACCGGACAAGGCGTACATGCTCTCGCTCCCCCGGCAGAAGGAGACCATCGCCGCCATCCACGAACGAGACCACGACATGATCCTCGAGGCCTGCATATTCGAGAACGTCGGCCGCGCGGTAAACGATATCGCCATTCCCGAGCATGTTTTCGCCGCGTTCGGCCTCCCGGCCGAGGATCGGTGTTACTCCTACGGCCGGATGGTGTTCCGGTTCGGCCCCAACCGGGATCGCTTCGGCCCCGGGATGAGCGTTCCGGACATGCGGAGGATGGAGGCCCGAATGTTCTTCTACCACCTCGCGTGCGAGCACATCGACGCCGGCTACGAGGGCCTGCACCTGGGCCAGGTGCACCTGATGGGCGCCCGTGATCGGCGATGGACAAGATGGACGGATCTCCTGAGAAAGGTGCGGTCGTACGCGAGGGACCACGCCCGCCGCGGGATGGTGCTCGTGAACGCTCACACCTTCGGCATCACCGGCGCCGACGGCAGGCTGCTTTTCGACTTTCACTCCTTCCCGGTCCGCGGCCGGGCGCCGGAGGGCTCCGTTCCCCACCCGCCCACGGAGAGCGAGCCGCAGGAGATCGTTCCCGGAGTGGGGTTGGGCAAGGACCGTAGGGACCTCACCTACCGGGACTCCATCTTCACCCACAGCCTGGGCGGGACGGCCCCCAGCGGCTGGGAGTGCGACAGCCTGCCCTACTTCGTGGAGCTGGACAACTGGAACGGCTTCGATCCCAGGCTGCTCGACCGCCCCTCGTTCGGCGAGGAGATCAGCTGGTGGGGCTTCGACGAGAT
This sequence comes from Methanomassiliicoccus sp. UBA6, assembly GCA_002508545.1. Taxonomy (GTDB): domain Archaea; phylum Thermoplasmatota; class Thermoplasmata; order Methanomassiliicoccales; family Methanomassiliicoccaceae; genus UBA6. The sequence goes on along the minus strand of DAVH01000023.1, from coordinate 21,411 downwards.
CAGCTGGTTCGCCAACCAGCCGGGCGCCTACCGTGCTTGGTGGCTCGAGAACCTCCACGAATGGATCCAGGAGATCGACCCGGTAGGCCACCTCGAGATGCCCGGTCGCCGGACCGCGGCGCTGCGGCGACCCGACGGCTCCATTCATCAGGGGATGTACAGCGCCAGCATCAACGGCGGCTTCGGCGACGAGGATGCCATCAGGAGGCTGTGGTCCCGGACCCCGCCAGGGCGATGCTCACGTTCGGGAGAGGCATGAAGGACGGCGGTGGCTCCGCCTCCGGTCCATCTTTCCTCCATTCCTTGATGTCCGGTACCTCGATCCTCGTTCGGAGGGAGGAAGATGTTCTCGACGTCCAAGCCCATGGCCATATGAAGCGCCCGAGCATCCTTAAGGCGGCCCTGCTTTCCGGTGACCACGGGGCTTGGGCGACGACACGGACGAGGAAGATCGGATTTGCGGGCCAAACGACTTATCCCCCAGGGACGTAGCGACGGCGAGAGATCGTAGAGGAGCGAACATGACATCGAAGGTCAAGGTGAACATGCGGCTGTGCGGAAAGACCCATTACATCACGGTCGACATGGATGAGAACGGCGATTTCAGCTGCAAGATAGAGACCGACTGCGTCAACGTCAAGGAGTTCTCTGAAGGTCTCGAGAAGATCACCCTCACCGACCTGACGGACAAGGTGAACAGCGGCATCGTGAGCCGCTACTGCAACTGCCGGATGTCGGCGAACTGCCTCGCCCCCGCCGGGCTGATCAGCGCGGGATGGATGGAGGCCGGGATGATCTCGCGCACGAACGCCAAGAGGAACAGGGCCAACGACGTGGAGTTCCTCGTGGACTGAATGAGGTACGCGACCGCGGATCGGCACGAGCACTGCGGATTGAGAGCGACATGACGATCATGCGGCCCGGGCAAGAGGTCGCTGGACACCTCTCCAACCCTTTAGCTGTGGACATCTTCCACGCCATCAGGCCTGTTGAACAGGAACTTCAGCACGTTCATGGACGTGGCCCGGTCATGGATATCCAGGGCGGGAGAGGTGTTGACCTCGTTGACCGCGCCTCCCACATCGGCCAGGGGCTTGGTGATGTCCTTTGTGATGATATCGATGCCTCCCAGGGTAATGCCCATGATTCCCATGACGCTCCTGCAGTCGGTCACGATGCTTGGATGCACGATGTTCGTGACATCCCTGGTCTCCCCTCCGGCATGATGGTTGCAGACCGCCCTGACATACACGACCTCGTCCTTTGCTGGAACATCATCGAGGGACATCTTCCGGTTGTGGAGGGTCTGCTTGACGTCGTTGTCTATATCGATCGGATTGAGCCAGAAAAGGCCCTGCCCCTTGGCCCTACGTTCGTTCTCCCTGCTAATTAGTTGCTTTATGCTGCTCTTGCCATCCCCTTTGACGTTGGCCGGGATCCTCTGGATGGCGTTCAGGAACCGGCCCTTGTAGAAAAGGAGCCTGTAATTGTCCCCTTCGACGAAGTCCTCCATGAGATATTCGTTGTTATATGCCAGGGAGTTGAAGATGGCCTTGTTCAGGTCCTTCATGCTTCGTATCTTCACTGTCACCCCGGTCCCGCCGTAGGTCTGTCCGGAGGGTTTGATCACCACCCCCTTGTTCCTCGCCAGGAAGTCCTGTCGTGCTTCGTTGATCGTTCCCAGCGAGTATCGCTGATAGCGAGGCATGTGCTGAAATCCGTACTTCTTCAGGATCTCGAAGGTTGCATATTTGTTGCCGCACAGCCATCTGGCAGAGCCGTTTTCCAGAGAGGCCCCCATGAGCCGGGTGATGCCTCCGCTTTTAAACTCATAGGTGCCATCGACAAACTTCTCCACCTTTATCCCCAGCTCAGCTGCGCACACTTTCAGTATCCCCAGGGACGGCGATTCCCCTCAGGGTTTCCTTTTATCCCTGGAAAGATATCCTAATCCCTTCCTCGCCCTTGCATATTGAAAACGGATAGTGTCAGCTGTCCCCATTGACATGGAACCACCTGCCTGGTGACCGTTCTAGCATCATACAATGCACGGTAAGCCTATATGGATTAATCCTAGGGGTGGCCTCGATCCCGAGATAGATCAGGAGCGATGAGGCAGCGGTCAGATGCCATGATGCTCCGATGAGGGCATCATGGGCGAAGAAACGGGGAAAGATGGACGGACCGGGATTTGAACCCGGGGCCTCGTGATTGCAAATCACGCGATCTTCCGAGCTGATCTATCCGCCCTTGTGTCCCTCGTAACGCCATGTCGAATAAATATGTTGCCATGCACCCAGTATCGGACGCGAGCCTGATGCTGGGCCATGGTCTCGAGCCCGAGCGGCGCCCACAGCCGCAGGGAGACGATGTCCTTACCGCAGCACGGCGCCCTGCGCGGCGCTGCCGACCAGCCGGCGGTACTTGGCCAGGATGCCGGTGACCGGGCGCTCCACCGGCCTCACGTCCTTCAGCCGGGCCTCGATCTCCTGCTGCGGCACCTCCAGCTGAAGCCTCCGTCCGGGGATGTCGATGGTGATGATATCGCCCTCGCGCACCGCGGCGATGGGGCCGCCGGCGTACGCTTCCGGGGACACGTGGCCGATGCAGGGTCCCCGGGTGGCTCCGGAGAACCTGCCGTCGGTGATCAGCGCGACGTCGTTGGAGAGGCCCATCCCCGAGATCAGGGAGGTCGGCGACAGCATCTCCGCCATCCCCGGCCCGCCCTTGGGGCCCTCGTAGCGGATCACGACCACGTCGCCCTTGACGATCCTACCGGCGACGATCGCCTCAATGGCCTGGGCCTCGGAATCGAACACCCTTGCCCGGCCGGTGAAGTTCATCATCTTCTCCGACACGGCGGCCTGCTTGACCACTGAGCCCTCGGGAGCGAGGTTGCCGTAAAGCACGGCGATGCCCCCTTGCTCGTGGAACGGGCGGCTGGACGGGCGGATCACCTCCTCATCGGCGATGACCGCCTCCGCGGCGATGTCCAGCAGCTTCTTCCCCGACACGGTGTCCTCGTTGGACAGCTGGTCAGCGAGCCGCTTCAGGATCGCGGGTATGCCCCCGGCACGGTCCAGGTCGGCGATGTGATATGGCCCGGACGGCCGTATGGAGGTGATGTGCTTCACCTTCCGCGATATCTCGTCGAAGGTGCGCAGGTCGATCTCGATCCCGAACTCGTGGGCGATGGCCGGCAGGTGCAGCGCAGTGTTGGACGAGCCGCCGATGGCCATGTCCACCTTGATGGTGTTGAGGAACGAGCCTTTGGTCACGACCTCCCTCGGAGAGACGTGGTCGCGGACCAGCTCGACGATGCGCCAGCCGGTGGCGCGGGCGATCTCACGCTTCTTCTTGCTCACGGCGAGCGATGTCCCGCAGCCCACCAGGCTCATGCCCATCGCTTCGGTAAGGCAGGCCATGGTGTTCGCGGTGAACAGGCCGGAGCAGGAGCCTTCGCCCGGGCACGCGGCGCACTCCACCCTCATCACGTCGGCCTCGGTACGCTTCCCCGCGGCGAGCTCTCCCAGCGCTTCGAACACGTCCTGGAGGTCGAGCTTCCTTCCCTCGAGGTCCCCGGCCTCCATCGCTCCCCCGGTGAGCATGATCGCCGGGATGTCAAGGCGGCCGGCGGCCATCAGCATTCCCGGAGTGACCTTGTCGCAGTTGGTCACGCCGACCCACCCGTCGAACATGTGCGCGTTGTCCATGATCTCGATGCAGTCGGCGATGGTCTCCCTGGACGGCAGGGAGTAGCGCATTCCCGAGTGGCCCATGGCTATCCCGTCGCACACCGCCGGCACGCCGAACACGAAGGGCACGCCTCCGGCCTCCACTATGCCTCTCTTGACCTCATCCACCAGCTTGTTCAGGTGCACGTGCCCGGGGACTACCTCGTTCCAGGAGTTGGCGATGCCGATGAACGGCTTTGGCATGTCCTCGGACGTCACGCCTGAAGCTCGCAGCAGGCTCCTGCTCGGGGCCTTTTCCAGTCCCTTCTTGACCTGATCGCTCCGCATCTTATCGGGGCGGCACATATCACTCATGATAGAAAACGGTTCCCAAGGCCATCAGAGGACATGTCCCATCCAAATCCTAGGGAGGCCGATGGCCGTGCGACGAGCGCATGATCGGCCTATCGGCTTGAAGGCGGCGCAGCGGACCCGTGGCGATTGTCGAGCCCCCGCCGGACCCACGTGCCGGGGCGCGATGCGCCGGACGTGCTCAGGGGTCACGCAGCTCGATGCCCTCTTCCGCGAACATCCTGCATACCTCCGACAGGAAGCCCGAGACTATCTCCTCCCTCCGGTTCGGCTCCCGTATCCAGATCTTGATCATCAGGCGGGCCCGGGTGCCCTGGACCTCGGCGATGTTGACCTGGGGGTCGAGGGCGTTGAGATTGGCCTCGTTGCCGAACAGCATGCGGACCGATTTCCGTTCGAACAGCCGGGCGAGGGCCCCCTTCTCCTCCCCCTCCACCACCGGGAGGATGTAGGGGTTCCTGTCGGCCTCATCGAGCACGATCTGCTGGATGCGCTCCAGATCGGCAATGTTCCCGATCCACAGCGGGATGTTCACCGCGGTGAACCCCGCCCGGCTGTAGTTGATCACCTTGCCGTTGATGATCTGGGAGTTCGGGACGGTGATGATCCGGCCGTCCACCTCCCGGAGCACGGTGTTCATGAGGGTTATGTCCTTCACCCGGCTGATGCCGGTCAAGGGAAAAGGGCCGACCTCTACCCAGTCCTCGAGCTGAATGGGCTTGATGATGGCGATGAGTATGCCTGCGATCGCGTTCTGTATGACCTGCTGGGACGCGAACGCCACGGCGATACCGGCCACCCCAAGGGAGAGCACGACCGCCTGAAAGTCCAGATTCAGGACGGCGTTGAAGCCGATGAGCGCAGCGATTATCAGGACCGTGTACTGGAACACTCGCGCAACACCCTTAGAGAATCGCTTCCCCATCTTCTCGTCCAGATACTGGCGGATGAGCATGTTGCCGACGCGAGCGATGATGACCGCCGCGATTTGCAGCATGATGAACACGATGAGCGCGAACGGCGTGATGTTGTCAATGATTGGTTCGTCGAGCCAGCTCATGCTAGCCTCATCGACGATGGGTTCATTATGGTTGCCCTCCGAGGACGGCTACCGGTCAGACTTTCGCAATAATAATACGAAAAAGATGATATTGGTAAGTTGTTTGAAGAAGGGGTTTCGCCGCTTAGGACCTGAGGACGATCTCGATATTCACGCCGTCAGGGACCTGGATCCTCATGAGCTGGCGCAGTGCACGCTCGTCAGCGTCAAGGTCTATGAGACGCTTATGGATCCTCATCTCCCACCTGTCCCATGTTTCCGAGCCCTCTCCGTCGGGGCTCTTCCTCACCGGGACCACCAAGCGCTTGGTGGGCAGGGGGATAGGTCCGCGGATGGCGACACCGGTCCTCTGGGAGATCGACTTGATCTGTCCGCAGACACTGTCGACCTTCTTGGGGTCAGTGCCGCTCAGCGATATTCTTGCTCTCTGTGCCATAGTTGAGTCCCCCCCAAAAATGGGAGGAAGGGGTTTACATTACCCTCTTCTCGACGTCCAGACAGATACCCGCAGCGACGGTCTGACCCATGTCCCTGACAGCGAACCTGCCGAGCTGGGGGAACTCCTTGGCCTTCTCGATGACCATCGGCCTGGAGGGCTGGATCTTGACGATCGCAGCGTCACCGGTCTTCAGGAACTGGGGGTTCTCCTCCTTGACGGCACCGGTCGCGGGGTCCAGCTTCTTCTGGAGCTCCAGGAAGGTGCAGGCCACCTGAGCGGTGTGGATGTGGAACACCGGGGTGTATCCGACGGTGATGACCGACGGGTGGTTGAGGACCATGATCTGGGCGGTGAAGGTCTTGGCCACCGAGGGCGGGTTGTCGACCGGACCGGCGACGTCACCGCGCTTGACATCGTTCTTGGCGATGCCACGGACGTTGAAGCCGACGTTGTCACCGGGGTAGGCGGCGGGAAGCTGCTCGTGGTGCATCTCTACGCTCTTGACCTCACCGACGACGTGGGAGGGCTCGAACATGACCTTGGTGTCCGGCTTGAGAACACCGCACTCGACACGGCCGACCGGAACGGTACCGATACCGGTGATGGTATAGACGTCCTGGACGGGCAGCCTGAGCGGCAGGTTGGTGGCCTTCGCGGGCTCCTTGAGATTGTTCAGCGCGTCCAGCAGGGTGGGTCCCTTGTACCAGGGGGTGTTGGGGGACAGCTTGGTGGCGTTGTCGCCCTTGAAAGCGGAGTACGGAACGAAGGGGACCTCGTCGACCTTGTAGCCGATGGACTTCAGGATCTTGCCGACATCCTCCTTGACCTTCTTGTACTGCTCCTCGGAGTACGCGGGCTTGGTGGCATCCATCTTGTTGATGCCGACGATGATCTGCTTCACACCAAGGGTCCTGGCCAGGAAGATGTGCTCCTTGGTCTGGGCCTGGGGTCCCTCAATGGCGGACACGACCAGAACGGCGGCGTCGGCCTGGGAGGTACCGGTGATCATGTTCTTGACGAAGTCACGGTGACCGGGAGCGTCGATGACGGTGAAGTAGTACTTGTCGGTGTTGAACCGCTTGTGGGCGACATCGATGGTCACACCTCTCTCCCTCTCTTCCTTCAGGGAGTCCATGACCCATGCGAACTCGAAGGTCGCCTTTCCCTTCTCTTCAGCCATCTTCCTGTACTTCTCGATGAGGTACGCATCTACGTTTCCAGTGTCGGCAAGCATCCTGCCTACGGAGGTGGACTTGCCGTGGTCAACGTGACCGATAAAGACCAGATTCAAGTGTGGTTTTTCTGCCATTTTTCTGCCTCCTACGTTTATATATCCTTATATTGAGTTTTTACTCCATACCATTTTTCGTATTTAACCGTTGTTCACTCCTCAGCCAGAGTAGTACGCAGCGTCGTACGGTTCTGGCTTCAGTCCCTTCCGGGTCCTGATCTCGGCCACGACCTTGTTCTGGATTTCGGTAGGTACTGGAACGAATCCAGAGTTCTCGGTCGACCACAGGGCACGACCCTGGGTCGCGCCACGGATCGCGGATGCGAATCCGAACATCTCAGCGACAGGCGCCTTGGCGACGATAATCGTAGCCTCGCCCTCCTGGTGGATGTCCTCGATCGTGCCGCGCCTCTGCTGCAGTTCGCGCAGGGCGTCGCCCATGACCGCTTCAGGGCAGTTGATGTAGATCTTGGTGAGCGGCTCCATGAGGATCCTGCCGCCGAGGCACATTGCGCCGTAGACGGCGGAGCGGAACGCGGGAATGACCTGCGCCGGGCCCCTGTGGATGGAGTCCTCGTGTAGCTTGGCGTCCACGAGCCTTACTTTCAGTCCCATGACCTTCTCCTGCGCGAGCGGCCCGAGGTTCATTGCCTCCTCGAATCCCTGCTTGCACAGCTCGATGGTCTCGTTGAGGTACTGGATACCCTTGGTGGCGTCGATGAAGACATTGTTGTCCTTGAACATCACGACGCCCCTGGCCTCGTCACGGTCCATGCCAAGGTCCTGCAGCTTCTTCGCAAGCTCCTTGGCGTCCTTGATCTTGCCCTCGACCACCAGATCGCCGCTCTTGATGGCGTCGATGATGGGCTGCTCAAGAGGCATGACCTCGACGAAGAAGCGGTTGTGCTTGTTCGGGGACTTGCCCTCGAAGGCCGGGCTCTTGCCCTTGACGTTCTCCCGGTACACCACGATGGGCGGGGAGGACTTGATCTCGACCTTGTGGTCGTTGACGATACGGTAGGTGGTGATCTCGAGGTGCAGCTCGCCCATGCCCGACAGCAGGTGTTCGCCGGTCTCGTTGTTGATCTCCACCTGGATGGACGGATCGGCCTTGGCCACGGTCCTCAGGACATCGACCAGCTTCGGCAGGTCCTTCATGTGCTTGGCCTCGATGGCCACGGTGACCACGGGCTCGGTGTAGTGAGAGATCTTCTCGAACGGCTCCATGTTCTTGTCGGAGGTGACAGTCGAACCGGCGATGGCATCCTTCAGACCAGCGATGGCGACGATGTTGCCCGCCTCCATGTGGTCGATGGGTATCCTGTCCGCTCCGACGCTCAGGGCTATGGTCTGGGACCTCTGGGGGTTCGGCATGCCGGAAACCCAAAGCTCCATGCCCCTGGTGACGGTGCCGGAGAACAGACGGCCGATGGCGACCTCGCCGGCGTGGGGGTCGACGATGATCTTGGTGACCATCAGCGCGACCGGTCCCTTGGCGTCGCAGGTAAGCATGGACTTGCCGACCTCGGATTCCTTGTCGCCCTTCCAGATGACCGGGATACGGATCTTCTGGGCCTCAAGCGGGTTGGGGACATGCTTGATGGCCATGTTCAGCAGGACCTCATGGACCGGGGCCTTCTTGGCCAAGGTCTTCTGGTCGTTGTTCTTGCAGTACTCGTAGACCTTGGCGAAGTTGATGCCGGTCCTCTTCATCGAAGGCACATTGACCGCCCAGTTGTGGAACGCGCTGCCGAAGGCTACGGTCCCGTCCTCGGCCCTGACCTGCCACTCCTTGCTCAGGGGCTCGGGTAGCTGAGAGGCGATACGGCGGTTGACCTCGGTGATGATGGTAACGAATTTCTTCTGCATCTCCTCGGGGGTGACCTTCAGCTCGTTGATCAGCCTGTCCACCTTGTTGATGAACAGAACGGGCCGGACACGCTCCTTGAGGGCCTGCCTGATGACGGTCTCGGTCTGGGGCATGAT
>DAVH01000023.1:4686-12623 GCA_002508545.1 Methanomassiliicoccus sp. UBA6 | reverse complement strand
CCCGGGGTGTCGATGAGGTTGATCAGGTACTCGTTGCCCTCGAACTTGTGAACCATCGAAGCGTTGGCGGCGTTGATGGTGATACCACGGGCCTGCTCCTGCTCATCGAAGTCGAGCATGAGCTGCTTCCCGGCAAGGTCCTCGGACATCATGCCGGCACCAGCGATGAGATTGTCGCTCAACGTGGTCTTGCCGTGGTCGATGTGGGCAGCGGTCCCTATATTCCTGATGAACTCAGGATTCTTCGAGATCGCCTGCGCCCTGGCGATATTGTCTTCCTTGCGTCCCATATGAACTCACCTATGTTGATCCTGATTACCGAGCCGATGAAGCGACGCGCTCCAGCTCCTCTTTCTTGGCGACGGAGAACGAGTTCATGTCTCCCTTGGAAGCGAGAATGAGCTCGTCAGCGAGGCACTCCTCTACCGGCTTCTTGTTCTTGAAGGAGGCATCCACCGTGCCCCTGGCGATGTTCCTGAGGGCGATGTCCAGCCTCCTGCCTGGAGATACGTCCACGGCCTTGGGGACGGAAATACCGCCGAACTGCAGCCGGGTGATCTCCTCGCGGGGAGCGGCGTTCTCCAGCGCCTCGACCAGGACCTGTACGGGGTTCTTCTTGGTCCTGGTGGCGATGATCTCGAAAGCGTCCTTGACCGCTCCCAACGACTTTGCCTTCTTGCCGGTGTATACCTCGGTCCTCATGAGGTTGTTCACCAGGCGCTCGACGATGCTGACCTTGGACTTTCCGAAGGACCGGTTGGCATGCTTGCCCCCGGTGTGGGGGATGGCGACGGGGGTGAGGTCTATGTACTTGGCTAGGCCACCGTCCCTGATGCCTATTCCGGTCATCTCGTACTTGCCGAAGAGCAGTACGCCGCTAGCGATATGAGCTTGATTTTCTCCATCCACAATAATCACCTCACCGGCTTCTCCTTCCGGCCCCTGACGAGCTCGTTGAGAGAAACGTTGTTGACCTGGACAACCTTGTAACGGACGCCAGGGATGTCACCGTAAGACCTTCCCAGCCTGCCGCCGATACCCTCAACCATGACCTCATCGTGCTCGTCTATGAAGTTGATGGCGCCGTCACCGACAGCGAACGCTGTGATCTGGCGACCGTTCTTGATGAGCTGAACCTTGACGCATTTCCTGATGGCGGAGTTCGGTTGCTTGGCCTCGATACCTACCTTCTCCAGTACGATGCCACGGGCCTGAGCCGCACCCTCCAGGGGGTCGGACTTCTCCCGGAGCTTCAACATTCTCCGCTTGTATGTGCTGTCTGACCATCTGAATTTTTGACGGTCGCCCTTGAGCTTCCTAGCCGTGTAAAGACCTCTAGCCAAATGATTCACCTTCTTTGTGAGAAGCGGGCTCCTTATTATGGTAGTTATATTTAAGGGTTAAGGGTTTTTCAGAGACCGTTCAGGCTACTCTTATTAGGCTTCGATATTAATACTATTTGGTGCGCAGAAAAACATGCTGGCAAGCCTAGCTATGAAGCAGGGCTCTCCGTCAAGGCTTGCCGGGGAGGACGTTATGAACTTTTTGCCGTATGGCCGTCCTTTCCCATATTTGACTGGTAAAAAACCGATGCTTCCTGCCCAGGTCCGATCAGGCCGCGATACGGGCGCGCCTTGGGGAATGTTCGCTCTCGGACCAGTGAATGGAGGTCGAAAGAGATTTATCAAGATGCCCCAATCCCCCGCTGGGATGGGATATGGGCGACGAAGGGGATGCAGCAGCCCGCAGGCTCAACAAAGCACAGCGGTCGATAGAGTACAGCCTAGCGTTCGCAGTACCGCTGCTTCTGACCTCGATGCTCTATTCATACGTGATATATGACGAGATGTTCACGCCGCTTTTCTTCGTCGCCCTTATCTTCGCGGCCCTGATGGTGGCGCCGGCATACCTTGCGCTGAGGCTCCACTACGTATGCTGGGCCCGCAACACCATGCCGCAGAGGCTGGCCACCGGACTGGTGGGAACGATCTACATCTCCGCAGCCGCGGTGTTCGGCGTGTCCCTGATGTCCACCACCAAGGGCCTCGATCCGGAGCAGCCCCTCACCTTCGCGGTGTTCGCCATGCTGGCGATGCTGATGATCGCGGTGATGGCCTACAACTCCAGGTACAAGGTACAGAACGAGAGGACCGACATCAAGTTCTACCGCAAGGGAGCCGAGGACCTGGCCAAGGAGATAAAGGCCGTCATAGATACCCAGAACATCGGGTACAGCTTCAAGGTCATCAAGAACGGAAAGGTCACCACGATGGAACTGCCGGACAGCAAGGTGTTCATCACCTTGAAGAGGCAGCCGCTGTCCGCCACCGAGGTCATGGTGGAATGCCAGGACCCGGCGGGCACAGAGCTCTGCTCGACGCTGAAGCAGGCCCTGGACCAGGAAGCCTAGGCCCGGCCGTGGGACTCCCCCCGCACCATCGCGCTCGAGATCAGGTGCGCGATGCGCAGCGGCTCGGGGAGGCGGCCTTGGACCGTGCATTCCTTCAGGATGTGCTCCAGGGTCTCGGCGTCCATGCCGGCGAGGGTGGCATAAAGCGACCGTCGCCGGGGACCGACGACGAACAGGGGCTTCCTTTTTATGATCCTCAGCCGCTCCTGCCAGTCGGGGAAGTGAGAGCGCAGGGCCGCTTCCATCCGGTCGAAGTCGGGCATCTCCCGAGTGACCGTGGCGCAGGGTATGCCGGTCCGCCGGTACAGGTCATCGATATCGATGACGTTGAATCCGCCCAAGGCCACGCCGTCGAAGAGAATGAGGCGGAGCTGTTCCCGGTATCTCGAGCGCTCGATCATGGCGACGATGGCGTCGTTGGCGTCCCGGCCGTCGACCTCCACTTCGGTGCGCATGATCCCCTCGATGTACATGGGCAGGCGGGCGACCACCCCGACCACGAGGGCCTTCCTGGAGCTGAAGTCGAACGGGGAATCGTCGATGCCCAGGATGCGGATGTGGGGCTTCAGGATCATACCAGCTTCAGGTGCCCGGTGACCTTGTCCAGGAGGTCCGCTGGCCCCGGCCCCACGCCCAGGCAGGTCACGGTGTTGGGCGGTATCTCGGTCATGCCCGCATCGGTGATCAGCGAGGTGACCAGGCGGAGGGCCTCGGCGTTGCTCTTCACCTCATAGAGGTCGTCCAGGGTCGGTACCTTGACCACGACCTTGCGCTGTCCCTCGGCGTACCATCGGTCGAACCAATCCGGGCTCCTCTTCTTGGCCGCGAAGGCGCAGTTGACCGCGGCGTGCGCCACCTGGGCGGCCATCTTCCCGGCCGACAGCTTGAGGTCCCAGCGCACCACGATCACGAGCTTGTATTCCATTGAGATCACTACGCTGCGCGGTTAGTGAGTGATGGCATATAATCCTGATGAGGGCGGTCAGGATGGATGCTCTATGGAAATGTGAACCACCGTCTGCCCTACGGCCGGGATCATGTCCACCACCAACATGCAGACATCGCCCTCTACCGTCCAGGTGCGGACGCCCGGCGGGTCCAGCGTCAGCGCCGGTCCGCTTCCGAGGGTCCCGCCGTTCTCCATCTCAAGGATGTCGTCCTCGTTGAAGAAGTAGCACCGCGAACCGTTCCCCTCCACGGAGATTGTCAATGTCGTCCCGACAGGGAGGTCAAACACGCCGGACATGATGCCCCCGGGAGATCCGAAAGTCTCCGTCCAATCCGTTTCCGTGGGCCTTATGGCCCCGGGGAGGATCGCCGAGGGGTGACGATCCAGCTGCTGCAATCCCCCGATCGTTGCGTCCTTCAGATTGAGCTCCAGAAAGAATGATGGGGCCGAGACGTTTATACGGTAGATGACCCGTGAATCGACCCCTGCGTAGATCATCTGGATAGATGAGGTGTTCGCCTCCGGGCCGGAGAAATATGACAGATATCTCGTGACATACTTGGTCCCGAAGTCAGTGCGTATCTTCGCTTCGCCCAGGCATTGGCCCATGGATGGCTGTCCAAGCGCAGAGGTGACGCCCCGCCCGACCCACTCACCGAGGTCTGTGGAGTGGTAGCCGCTAATTATCATGAGGTTCTCGGCGATGTTCACCTCTGTGAAGTTCGAATAGGCAATGCCGGTGACCGGAGCCCCGTCGCGATGACCGGAGACCTCGTAGGTCAGGTTGTCTCCGCCCTTCACCGCCCAGCTCTCCTGCCCGCTCTGCGCAACGGCGGGCGAGTATATCCATATCGCCGATGCTGCGGTTGTCAGTGCGACCAGAGCGATAACGAACAGAACGGTGCCCGAACTTCGAACCTTCCCCATCTATAGAACCTCGGACGGAGATGTATGTTTCACAATGAATAATTATTGCTTCATAGGCATCAGTAAAAGGCTTATTAACCGACCTGCCATCCCTGGGATATGTTCGAGCTCATCAGGCGCGACGGCCTGGCCAGGATAGGAAAGCTGGAAACCCCGCACGGGCAGCTGGAGACGCCGGCGCTCCTGCCGGTGGTGAACCCCCGCCTGGTGACCGTCCCTCCCCGGGAACTCTACGACGTGTTCGGCTTCCGGGCGCTGATCACCAACTCATACATCATCAGGAACGATCCCAAGCTCAACGCGAAAGCGATGGAGGTCGGCCTGCACGAGATGCTGGACTTCCCCGGCGTCATCATGACCGACTCCGGCACCTTCCAGTCGCACATGTATGGTGAGGTGGAGCTGAGGAACGAGGACATCGTGAACTTCCAGAGGGACATCGGCACCGACATCGGCACGGTGCTGGACATCTTCACCGAGCCGGAGTGGAGCAAGGAAAAGACCTCGCAGGCGGTGGACGTCACCATGGAGCGGACCATCGAGGCCGCCGACCTGAAGGGGAATATGCTCCTCGCCGGCGTGGTCCAAGGCTCGGTGTACGAGGACCTGAGGGAGGACTGCGCCCACAGGCTGGCGCTCGTCGACGTCGATGTGCACCCCATCGGCGGCGTGGTGCCGCTCATGGAGCAGTACCGCTTCGCCGAGCTGGTCGACGTCATCGTGGCGTCGAAGAAGGGGCTTGATCCCAGCAGGCCGGTCCATCTCTTCGGCGCCGGCCACCCTATGGTGTTCGCGCTCGCCGCCCTCCTGGGGTGCGACATGTTCGACTCCGCGTCCTACGCCAAGTTCGCTCGCGATGACCGGTTCATGTTCCCCGAGGGGACCGCGAGCCTCTCGGACATGAAGGGCGTGCACTGCCACTGCCCGGCCTGCCAGTCCCACCCCTACGAGGAGATCGCGTCGATGAAGCCGGCGGAGCGGGCCGCGCTCATCGCCCGCCACAACCTGTGGGTGTCGCTGGAAGAGGTGCAGCGGATCAAGCGGGCCATCCTCGAGGGCGACCTGTGGGAGCTGGTGGAGAGGCGCTGCCGTGCCCACCCCGCCCTGCTGAGCGCCCTGCGCCGCCTCGCGAAGCACAAGGAGTACCTGGAGAGGTTTGAGCCGCTCAGCCGGGACAACAGCCTGCTGTACACCGGGCCGGAGACGCTGAACCGCCCGGTGTTCCTCCGTTACGAGAAGAGGTTCTTCGAGCGCTACAAGTACCCGGAAACCGAGGTCATGGTGGCGTTCGAGGAGGCCGGGAAGCCGTACGCGAGGCACTACCAGAAGGAGATGGCCGATGTCATGGAGACCTGCGATGCGCACTTCTTCGTCGCGTCGCCGATCGGCGCAGTGCCCATCGAGCTCGACGAGATGTACCCCGTAGCTCAATCGCTCTTCCCGGAGCCGCATGACCAACAGACCCTGGAGCGGATCAGGGAGCAGATGGAGCACCTATCCCACGAGCACCCCTACGCGCTGGGAGTGGCATGGGACGGGCAGGCCACCATCGACACCCTCAACATGATGTGCCAGAAGAAGCCGTCCTTCGACATCGATCTCGCCAGGGTGCGGGCGGTGAGCGACTACCAGTTCGGCAAGGGCGCGGCGGACCTGCTGCTCGACGGCGAGGTTGTGCTCAAGAAGTCGGAGACCACTGGGAAGATAAGGAACGTCCTGGTGGACGGGGAGCACATCCTGTCGATGCGGGCGAACGACGGCTTCTTCACCCTGCGCCCGCCAGGCGCTATGCGCCTCAAGAAGGGCTTCCCCGCGCCGAAGCTCAGGGTGACGGTCAAGGACGATTCCATCCCCTTCAACCGCGAGGGGAAGAACGTCTTCTGCGCCTTCGTGACCGAGTGCGACCCCGAGGTCCGGCCGATGGACGAGGTCATGGTGGTGGACCAGAAGGACGAGCTGATCGCCCTGGGCCGTGCGATCCTGACCCGGGACGAGATGTTCTCCTTCCGCACCGGCATCGCGGTCAAGGTCCGCGAGGGAATTAAGCTCTGATCACCTGGACGCCTTGACCGTCTCCTCGGCCACCTTGACGCAGGCCAGGAGGTCCTCCATGGTGTGCAGCATCTGGGGGCAGGTGTCGGAGCGCGAGCGTACGATGACCTTCCGTCCGTCCCGCTCCGCCTCGGCGTAGGGGGCGTTGTCCGGGGATATCGCCTCCATCACCGCGATGGCATCCCGCTCGTCATCGTACTCCAGAACGATCTCGCAATCGACGCTCACGGACTCCCGATGCACGGCCTGGGGAAAAAAGCTTGCAGGAACCGCTTCGTCCCTCGGGAGCAATAAATACCGGGGGCTCGAATCGAACATCGGGATGCCATGGACCTAATGGAGTTCTTCGAGAACCGGAGGAGCGTCAGGACCTTGGCCGACGAACCGGTGCCGGACGAGGTCATCGAGAACTCCCTCCTCGCGGCCAACCTGGCCCCGTCGGCCGGCAACCTCCAGGCCAGGGACTTCATCGTTGTCCGCGATGAAGACATGAGGAGGGCGGTGGCGGAAGCCTCGCCGGGCCACCGGTTTCTGCGGGAGGCCCCGGCCATCATCGTGGGCTGCGCCAACTTCGACCGAATAATACAGTACGGGCCGAGGGGCAGGGACCTGTACTGCATACAGGACGTCTCGGCCGCGGTGGAGAACATGCTCCTGTACATCGCCGCCCGCGGCTACGGAGCATGCTGGATCGGGGCGTTCGACGAGAAGAAGGTATCCTCTGCGCTCGGCCTGCCGCCCCACGTGCGCCCTCTGACCCTCGTGCCGGTGGGGAAGCCCCGGGAAGAGATCGCCAGGCCTCCCCGGGTAAGGATCGAGGGATTGGTTCACTACGATCGCTGGTGACCGTTATGGCAGGGAAGGGAGAAAAGTAGCCCCGGGCAGATTCGAACNNGCATGATTGACCACTACACTACGGGGCTGTCGGAGAACCCGATAATATTCAATCTATTTAACAATCCATGATGGGTTAGGAGGACAGCCCTGCCTGCAGGCAGTGTGATATCGGAGATGGAAAACAGGAGCAAATGAGAACCATCTCACGGAGCCCATGTAATAAATGCACTTATTGTCTCTCATATTCGCATGATATGTCAGAACGGGGGCAGAGCGATGTGCTCGTCCCTGTTCCACTAGCATGATGCCCGGCGATCGAGCGATCGCCTTCTTGGTTGAAGCCCATTCAATGCTTGACCGTTCATGCTAGAGGCCATGTCAGAGAGCATGGGTCGAGCGGGAGGGTTCCATCGAGGAGCATTAAGCGCTCGGCCCTTGAGACGCCCCGGCGTAAGCGTCGACCTTTTCCATTCGTCTCAACGGCCGTGGGGGCGGCTCGGTTTGATAGCTGGTGAGCTTGAACGCCCTTAGGTAATGGGTGACACTTACAGCCTCAAACCCAAGAGACTCCGCTAGGTTCCTGGAAGCGAGGTTTTCCATTCTGATGTACATGTACGCATAATGGTAGTTGGCCTTTCTCAGAGCATCCTCTACGGCACTTATGATCAGTAGTTTTCCTATTCCCCTTCGCCTAACTGACGGATTGGTGAACAGGCTGAAGAGGTAGACACCATCTACGAATGTTTCCTCCCTCTCCAGCTC
>DAVH01000023.1:0-4626 GCA_002508545.1 Methanomassiliicoccus sp. UBA6 | reverse complement strand
AGGGCAAGAGCTTTGGCGGCCTTGTGATCATCCGGCCCGAACACCTGAAAGGTCATGCTGTTCGACGGTGGCCTCTCTTGATCCAGTAAGCGGTCGATCCTCATCCGGTAGAGGACGAGGTTGGAGAAACGGATGCCGAATGGGGTCATCTGGCCTATCAGGTAACGAATATGCCTGTTGTCCGTTAGATGCCACCAACTGACCCCCATACTGCAACACCTGGCTCCAAACCTTCTTCGCCGATGCTCCGTTATTCTTCGATCTCTTCCATCGATCACGGCGGCCAGATGGTTCGTTCATGAGCGTGAGACCGAATGCCGCTGTCCGATCCTCTCGCCGAGTTCGCGAGCAGATATTTTAATAACTGCCATATATAAATATTTCGGCTATAGATTGTTCGATCCTGCCCTTACATGACCCGGCCGAACAGGTGGGTCGGGGCGCTGTCGACTATCTCGATTTCCAGGATAGTGCCCATGCTCAGGCGCCCGGGCAGCACGACCGGCTTGTAGGAGGAGGTCCTGGCGATGGAGGTGCCGTTCTTGCCCTCCTCGGTCACCATCGCTCTCTCCCTCCTGCCGACCAGGGCGGCGTTGACCTCCGAGGATATCTCGAACCGTAGCCTCGACAGTTCCCGGGAGCGCTCCTTGGACACCCAGCCGGGCACCTGGTTCTTCGCTCGGGCGGCAGGGGTGCCCTGGCGCGGGGAGAATCTCGTCACGTTGACGATGTCCGGGCGAACGAGCCTCAGCAGCTCGACGGTGGCGCGATGGTCGTCCTCCGTTTCGCCGGGAAACCCGGTGATGACGTCGGTGGACAGGGTCATCGAGGGGGACGCCGCCCTCAGCCGGGCGACCAGGGACGAGAACTCCTCCGGACGATACCCGCGATTCATCGCCTCGAGCACCGCGGCGCTGCCGCTCTGGACCGGCAGGTGGATGAACTGGTAGACCTTCGGCGCGGTCCAGGAGGGAAGGAAGCGGCCGATGATCCGCCCGAGGTTGTCGGGGTTCATCATGCCCACCCTGACCGTGAAATCGCCGGGGAGCGAGGTGATGCGGTCCAGCAGGGCAGGCAGGTCGGTGCCCGCGTCGAACCCGTAGCAGGCGGTGTCCTGTGCGGTGACCAGGAGCTCCCGCGCTCCGTTCCTCAGCGCCGCCCTCGCCGAGCGCAAGATCTCGTCCATGGGATAGCTGGACAGTGTGCCCCGGGCGAACCGCGTGATGCAGTACGAGCACGCGCCGATGCAGCCTTGCGCGACCGGGAGCACCGAGGACACCGGGGCCGATTGCACGACGATGGGCGAGGGGTCCCCCCGTCCGAACGTGCTCTCGACCATGGAGGTGAAGGTGGGATAGTCCCGCGGGGCCATGATGACGGCGTTGGGCGCGTGCCTGACGATCTCGTCCGGCTGCACCGATGCCATGCATCCGGCCACGATGATCTTCTTGCGCTGCCGGTTCAGCTCGGCCATGCGCTTGAGCATGCGGTTCTCGGTCTCCTTGATCACCGTGCAGGTGTTGAGGACCACGAGGTCCGCTTCCGCCGGATCATCTACGATCTCATGGCCTAAGGCGGCAAGCTTCGAGGCCAGCTCCGCTCCCTCGCCCTGGTTCATGGTGCATCCGTAGGTCTCCACGCGAACCTTCACGCCACGCCATCGGGACCGCTCTATTAAGGGTTTTTACCCGACCCACCGTCGATCCGGTGCTTGTCGCGTGGGTATGTCCCTCCACGATGCGGGAGATGACCGAGGATCGAGCGCCCGCCTCAGAACATTATGCCGTTCGCGCTTCCCATCATGGTTCGCGGCCGCTACTCCCCTCCCGCTGGCCGACCGATGACCGATAGGTAGATGGCGCTCTCCCTGACCCCGTCCGCCCCGAGCAGGGCGTTCATCTCGTCGTCGTAGATGGCGGCGATCTGGCAGGAGCCGAGTCCCAGGGAGGCGGCGGCGAGGCTCATCTGAGCGGAGACGTGCGCGGCGTCGAGGTATACATAACGGTATCCCCTCTGGCCGTATTTCCACACCGTCCTCTCGAACACCGCGGAGTGGATCAGCACGACCGGCGCCTCGGAGCACATGTCCTGGTCCAGAGCGGCCTGTGACACCTCTTCACCGACCGGCCCCATCCGCAGCTGCTCAAGGACATGCTCTCGAACCCCGTAGTGATAGAGGCCTTGGGGCAATCCCTCCACCGAGTTGACGGCCACGTAGGTCTCGATGGGGTACAACGCGCCGGCCGAAGGGGCCGTCCTGAACGCATGGCCGCCCCTGCTCTCCCTGATGCCGGTCGCGGCCCATAACAGGTACGAGAGATCGGCCAGGGTCATCGGGCCGGGGGCGAACCGGCGAACGCTCCGCCGGTTGCTCAGAGCCTCATGGACCGAGGAGGTCCTGGCGGCCGGAGGCGGCAGGGGGAACCGCTTCGCCTCGGGATACTCCTTATAGGTCAGAGGCTTGCGGTCCCAGTCCAGTCCCCTTCCGGCCATGGCCGAACGGACGTGCTTGGTGCGCTCCTGGAACTGCTCTCCAATGTTGTCCATGAGGTTTCGATTGAGGTTATGGGGCATAATGATGGCGCCGTACCGGCGACGTCTCCGCCCCTATGATCACATGCTACCCTTCTGGTCCATGGCCATGGACCTGGTGCCGGTGGTGACGAAGATGTGCTTTGGCCTCTCCGGGTCCCCGGTGACGGTGACGACCTCGCCGATGAACAGCGTGTGGTCCCCGACCTCGTAGGTCTGGACGAGCTTGCACTCGAAGGCCACCGTGCATCCGTCGACCGTGGGAGGTTTCACCTTCTTGCTGGGCACGGCCACCAGGCCGGACCTAGCGAACTTATTCTCGTACCGGCCGGAGTGCCATCCGCAGTACATCGCCTCCTTCTCCTGCTCAGCTGATGGGTAACAGATGACGAACTCCCCGCAGTTCTTGATCAGGTCATGAGAGTATCGCTTGTGGCCGATGGACACGGCCATGAGGAACGGCTCGAAGGAAAGCTTGGTCACCCATGAGGCGCCCATGACATTGGGCCTCCCTTCGCTGTCCACCGAGGTGACAAGGGCATAGGGAAGAGGAGAGGTCAAACTGAAGCCGACGTTCGGATCTAGCTCGTCCATGCGTAAAAATTGACAGTCCGCATTATTAATAATGTTAATACCCTGGTTCCGAAAAAGATGGAGATTTGGTGCCGCCGAGAGCTTCGCGCGGCACCGGTCCGGAGGGCGGTCTAGCATCGCAGGAACGCCTAGGCGTTCTGATCGAGCGCTTGACCGCCCAGGTTGCGCGCCGGTGTTGCGGCGCGGGTGTTCCTCACTCTTCCAGCGTCGACAGGTCTCCCAGCGGCTGCCCGAGCTCCTNNTCTTGCCCGAGCGAGTCTTCGGTAAAGTCTCGACGAACTCGATCTCTCTCGGGTATGCATAGTAGGCGAGCCGGGTCTTGACGAACTGAGTGATGCTTTCCTTCATCTCTTCGGTCGGCTTGTGGCCTGGACGCAAGGTGATGAACGCCTTGACGATCTCGCCCCTCAGCTCGTCCGGCTTGCCGATGACGCCGGCCTCCGCCACAGCAGGATGCTCGATGAGAGCGGACTCGACCTCGAACGGTCCGAGACGCTCGCCGGATGTTTTTATCACATCGTCAGCGCGGCCGAGGAACCAGAAGTAGCCGTCCCCGTCCTTGTACGCCTGGTCGCCGGAAATGTACCAGCCGGGCACGCGGAAGTACTCCTTGAACTTCGGAGTGTTGCGCCAGATGCCGAGCATCATGGACGGCCATCCGGGCCGAATAGCCAGGAAACCTTCCTGGCCGGGCGGGACCTCATTCCCCTCCTCGTCGACGATGCCCGCCCTGACCCCGGGGATGGGCTTGCCCATCGAACCGGGCCGGATGTCCATGCACGGGTAGTTGCAGATGATGATCGCTCCTGTCTCCGTCTGGAACCAGGTGTCGTGGATGCGGCGGTTCAAGACCCTCATGCCCCAGCGCACGACCTCGGCGTTCAGCGGCTCGCCGATGGAACAAACATGTCTCAGTGCGGAGAGATTGAACTCCTTGACCACCTCGTCCCCGGCCTTCATTAACATCCTCAGCGCGGTCGGCGCGGTGTACCACACCGTGACACCATAGTTCTGCAGGATGGAATACCACATGCGCGCGTCGAAGCGGCCTTCATAGGACACGATCGAAGAGCCCAGGCACCATGGCCCAAAGATGCCATAGGTCGTGCCGGTGACCCAGCCGGGGTCAGCGGTGCACCAGTAGATGTCGTCCTCCCGGAGGTCGAGCACGTGCTTAGATGTGAACAAATGTTGCACCATCGCCTGGTGGCCGAGGAGCACGCCCTTCGGTTTTCCCGTCGAGCCCGAAGTGTAGTGGATGATGTACGGGTCGGTCGGGGCCATGTTGGCCGCCTGGTAGTTCGGATTCCCGGAAGCTAGCAGGTCATCGAACTTGACGGTGTTGTTGCCCATCCCGGCATCATCGCCCACGATGATGTACTTCTCCACGGTGACCAGGTCATCCATGACCGGCTCCAAGCGCTTGTAGAGGTATGGCGAGGTAACGACATACCTTGCGCCGCAGTCCAGCGCCCGGTCCTTCACCGCGTCCGGCCCGAG
>DAVH01000058.1:94727-97924 GCA_002508545.1 Methanomassiliicoccus sp. UBA6 | reverse complement strand
GGCGGCGTTCTTCCTGGTGGCCGCCTCCCTCCTGATCCCCATCGGGCGGATCGCCGACATGCGCGGCTCGAAGAAGGTGTTCACCGTGGGGATCGTCGTGTACGCCGTCTCCGCCCTCATGTGCGCCCTCGCTCCCACCATGGAGGTGCTCATCATCGGCCGCGGTCTGACCGGCGTGGGCGGAGCGATGGTGTTCGGGACCTCCGTCGCCCTCCTCAGCCTGGTCTTCCCGGAGTCGGAGCGAGGGAAGGCCATCGGGCTCAACGTCACCTTCCAGTTCGCGGGGTTCAGCATCGGTCTCCTGATCTCGGGCCTGCTGACCTACTACCTGAGCTGGAGGTATCTGTTCGTCGTTGCCGCCATCCTCGCCGCCATCACTTTCGTCCTTATCCGGACGAGGGTCCGCGGGGAGTGCGAGCTGTCCCGGTCCAGGGGCGTGGACCCCGCGAGCATGGTGCTCCTGAGCTTGGGCATGCTGCTGCTGATTCTCGGACTGTCGGAGGTGGTGAGGCCGATCGGACTGTACTCCTTGGCCGCGGGAGGCGTGGCCGTCGGGCTGCTGATGTTGAGGCTGAGGCGCACTCCCATTCCAATCTTCGGCAAGGGCGTCTCCAGGAACCGGCACTTCTTGGCGGCGGTGGTGACCAACATCGCCTTCCAGGCCGGCGCGTTCGCGATCCCGCTGCTCCTCTCCCTGTACTTCCAGTTCATCACCGGCTTCGATGCCCGCACCGCCGCCATCGCCCTCCTGCTGCCTCAGGTGCTGATGTCGGTGATGGGCACGATCAGCGGCAGACTGACCGCCATGACGGAGAACCATGTCCTGACCCTCCTGGCCGCGGTGATCAACGTCCCCGGCCTTGTCATCCTGATGACCCTGTCGGACGGCACTCCCGTCCCCCTCACCTTGGTGGCCATGGCGCTGGTGGGCATCGGCACCGGGCTGTTCATGCCCGCGGTGATGAACTGGGCCATGAGCTCGATCGCCCGCGAGGACTACGGGGTGGCATCGTCGGCCACCGAGACCGCGAGGCTGACCGGCATGACCATGAGCAACGTCGTCGCGATCATCGCGTTCACCATCCTCCTGGGCACCAGCCCGGCGGGGCCGGGGGACGAGAGCCTGTTCCTGGAGTCGCTGCGGGCCTGCGCCTTCGTGTACCTGGCGCTGTCCTTCATGTCAATGGTGCCGGCGTTGTTGAACAGAAAAAACAAAGCGGTTTCAGGGGTTTAGGGGCATCAAGGCATGGATCCTTTTTCTCTCTCCATCTCCTCACAGGCCTTCTCCTGCATGTGGGCCATCTTCTGCCACTTTCCCTTCATATTGTGCATGCCCATCTTCTTTCCCATCATCATGCCCGCGTTCATCATGGCAGAGACCATCGCGGCGACCCATACCACCATGAGCATCATGATGTAGAACTTCAACAGCTTGAACACCGTCGACATCACCTCTTGAGTAACAATCCTTAGCCGAGGGTTGATATTCTTTTTCCTCCCCCAGGCCGGCCATCGCTCGGGTCGCCGGAGGGGATAGGGCGCTATGGAAAGCGAAAGGTATATGCCCTGGTTACATTTTTTCTGGCCCGCTATGGTCAGCGTGCGAGAGGCGGCGGAGAGGGCCAAGCAGGCATCGTACCGGATGGCGAGCCTGCCCCTGGAGGCGAGGAACAAGGCCATCGAGAGCATCGCTGCCGCCCTACGTGAGAGGGCGCAGGCCATCGAGGAGGCCAATTCCCGGGACCTCCAGGCGGCCAAGGCCCAGGGCCTGCCCCAGGCCCTCGTCAAGCGGCTCCGGTACGACCGGGCCAAGATCGAGGAGTCGGTGGAATCCATCCGCTCGCTCATGGCCCAGGAGGACGTGGTGGGCAGGCTGCTCGCCCGCACCGAGCTGGACGACGGGCTGGTGCTCGACAAGGTGTCCTGCCCCATCGGCGTGATCGGCGTGGTCTTCGAGTCCCGGCCGGACGCCCTGGTCCAGATCTCCTGCCTGTGCCTGCGCTCGGGGAACGCCGTCCTGCTGAAGGGCGGCACCGAGGCCAGGGAGACGAACCTCGCCCTGGCCGAGGCGATCGACCAGGCCCTCGCGGGCGACGAGAGGCTGAGGGATGCGGTGCAGGTTCTCTCCACGCGCGAGGAGTTCCGGGAGCTGCTCAAGCACGATGACCTGATCGACCTGATCATTCCCCGGGGATCGAACGAGCTGGTCCGCTCCATCATGGAGAGCACCAGGATCCCGGTGCTCGGCCACGCCGCCGGCATATGCCACACCTACGTCGACCGGAGCGCCGACCTGGACATGGCGGTGAAGGTGTGCTACGACGCCAAGGTGCAGTACCCGGCGGTGTGCAACGCGATGGAGACCCTGCTGGTCCACCGCGACGTGGCGCGGGCGTTCCTGCCCCGCATGGCAGAAGCGTATGTGAACGCGAAGGTCGAGCTGCGGGGGGATGAGGAGGTCCGGAGGGTGATCGACGCCGCTCCGGCGACCGAGGAGGACTGGAGCGCAGAGTACAACGACCTGGTGCTGTCGATCAAGGTAGTGGGCTCGCTGGACGAGGCGATCGGGCACATCAACCGGTACTCGTCGCACCACACCGACGCCATCATCACGTCGGACGAGGAGGCGGCCAGCAGGTTCATGGACCTGGTGGACTCGTCCTCGGTGATGTGGAACGCGTCCACCCGGTTCGCTGACGGCTACCGCTACGGTCTGGGCGCGGAGGTGGGGATATCGACGAACAAGACCCACGCCCGGGGCCCGGTGGGGCTGGAGGGCCTGGCGATCTACAAGTACAAGCTGCGCGGCAGCGGCCAAACGGTCGCCGAGTACGTGGGGAAGGACGGCCGCAGGTTCACCCACAGGAAGATGACATGAGGGACCTCCAGGCCAAGCGCATCGTGGTGAAGATCGGCACCAACACCATCTGCAGGGACGACGGGACCGTGGACCAGGGGTACATCGACGACGTCGCCCGCCAGGTGGTCGAGCTGGATAGGAGGGGCATCCAGAGCATCGTGGTGACCTCCGGGGCCATCGGGTCCGGCTCGTCGGAGCTGAGCCTCGACGGCAAGAACAAGGACATCGCCATGAAGCAGGCGTGCGCCGCGGTCGGGCAGGCGACCCTGATGCTCGCCTGGCGGGATGCGTTCCGCAATCACGGCAAGAGCGTGGGGCAGGTGCTGCTGACCTATGG
>DAVH01000058.1:39614-94688 GCA_002508545.1 Methanomassiliicoccus sp. UBA6 | reverse complement strand
TCCCGGTGGTCAACGAGAACGACGTCATATCCACCGACGAGATCGACGAGATCTTCGGCGACAACGACAAGCTCTCCGCGCTGGTGGCGAGCAAGATGGACGCCGACCTGCTGATCCTGCTCACGGACGTCGACGGCCTCTACGACCGCAACCCCGAGGCGGACGACCAGGCCAAGCTGATCCCCATCGTCGACGAGATCACCAAGGACATCGAGCGGATCGCCGGAAGCCGGAAGAACGAGCGCTCGACCGGGGGGATGCGGACCAAGATCAACGCCGCCAAGATCGCCATGCAGTCGGGCTGCAACATGGTCATCGCCAACGGGCGGACCAAGGACGTCATCGAGCGCATCGCCCTGGGTGAGGACATCGGCACGCTGTTCACCGCCCGGTCCCACTACACCAACCGCGAGCGGTGGATACTGTTCGCCTGCCCCCGGGGCAGGGTGGAGATCGACGAGGGTGCGGAGAAGGCCATCCACGCCGGGAGATCGCTCCTGCCCTGCGGGATCGTGTCCGTGGAGGGCAGGTTCAAGAAGGGCGACGTCCTGCGCATCAACTCGCTGGGCAAGGGCATATCCAACTATTCCTCGGCGGAGGTCCAGGCCATGGTCCAGAAGTGCAGGGCGGAGAAGGCCGAGGGGAAGAACGGGAACGGCACCGCGGTCATCAATCACGAGAACATCGTTTTCATGGAATGAGGGTCAGAGGTTCCGGGCCCATGTCCGGATCTCCTCCCAGTTGCGGTAGTCGTACGGCCTGGAGGTCTCGATGCCCCTCTCCTTGAGCGCCTTCTTGGTGCCGACCCCGGCGAGGAGCACCCTGGTCAGGGTGCTGTAGCGGTCGAAGTCGATTACCCCGCCGAACATGCCCAAGGCCACCGGGTCCAGGCCGGGGACCTTGGCGGCGACGTCCTCGAGGTACATCTTCCGGCCGGCGTCGACCTTCTCGGGGAACAGCACGTCGCTGCAGCTGACGAACAGCGCTACGCGCCTCCCCGCCAGGTCCGGGGACGAGGCCTCGATGAACTCCTGGGCCTCCTTCGTCCACTTGCCGATGAAGACCGAGCTCCCGATCACCACCAGGTCATAGTCCTTGACCCCGGCGTGACCGCCGCGGAGGTCATGGACGTCGACCTCGTATCCCTTGCCCCGCAGCTCCTCGCCGATGACCNNCGGCGAGGCGGGCGGTCGACCCGTACTTGGTGCCGAACGCGACCAGGGCCCTCACGCCCTCACCGCCTTGCGGGCCTGGAACGCGTCCTTCCGGACCGCCAGGTAGACGATGCAGGTCACCGGTACGACCAGGCCGATCACGGCCGACGACTGGATGGCCAGGACCGCCCAGGCATCGTAGAGGATGGTGGCGACGGAGACGATCATGGTGGCGTAGATGCCCGACGGTCTCTTCATCACGAGGCCGGCGGTAGCGGCGAGGCCGAACAGTCCGAGCAGGAGGAAGGGAGCGGCGATCATCAGCATCTCGTTGGACACCGGGGTCTCGACCAGTGCCATCACCTGATCTTTCGCGGCGATGCCGAACGTGCCCATGCCGGCCAGTCCGAAGTAGGTCCTCAAGACCCCCTGGATGAGGGATAGGAGGACCACGAGCTTCATTCCGAGGTTGGTTCTGAGTTCCATTGATTTCACCTTGAACCTCAGAGGTCCGTCTTCCTCTTCTTTTTCCGTCAACGGCGGGATTGAACGGATGTCCGTGGAGGCCCTTTTCCGTCCAAGTTTTCAACCGCGCGCGATAAAGAAATGACCCGCAGGGCGATCGCCCTTACACGCTGGCCTTGTAGCTCACGGGAGGGTCGGTCCCCTTGATCCCCTCGTAGTAGCGTGCGTCCAAGATGACGTTGGGGACGACCTCCTCGTAAACGCGGTCGTCCTCCAGCTCCCTGACCAACTGGTTCAGGGAGAGGATGGTGGGCGACCAGGCCATGCAGATCATGGACTCCGGGTGGTCGCTGAAGCTGTAGGTGATGATCTCCCGCATGGCCAGGCGCCTCACCAGCGCGGCGGCGACCTGCTCCCGGTCCCGGTCCCTGCGCACCTTCAGGTGCAGGGCGGTGACGATGTCCCCGGACATCTGGGGATGCCACCCGATGGCGAAGTGGACGAGGTTCGCCTTCAGCAGGCGGTCGATGTGCCGGGTGACCGTCCGTGGCGCCACCCCCAGCTCCTTGGCCACCTCCGTGACCGGCCTCCTGGAATCGTTCTTGAGCGCGGCGACGATCTTCACGTCCATCGGGTAGATGATCGCCTCGTCCTCCACGTCCATGAGCGCGGGGTTGTACACGATGCCGACCTGGGGGCGGGACAGCTTGGCCGTCTTGATGACCGAGGAGGTGAACCTGTTGATCTTCCCGGGGTCCATGACCGAACCGGCGATGTAGAGGTAGTTCCCGGAGGCCACCATGGCCATGTCCATCTCCCTCTCCCTCTCGAGCGCGTCCAGCACACCGTTCATCGATGCCGCCTCGGAGCGGCCGTGCACGAGCACCCAGGTCGAGCGGTAGGCCCGCGTGGTGAACGCGGCGGGGAAGCCGGATATCACTCCGCTGGCGATGAGGTCCTGCACCCTGCGGTGAGCGCTCTGGACGCTGATGCCGAGAGCCTTGGCCAGCTCGGAGTAGGGCATGCGGGAGTTGAAGATCAGCAGTCGGCACAGGGCCACGTCGGTCTCGTCCATAGCTTCACCGGGGAGGTATAGCGCGATATAAATCATCTTTCCATGGGTCTGAACGTTCAGGATATTCAGAGAAATCAGAAAATTCATATTCTCCATCAGCGATGAGGCGGTCATGGGCAGGAAAAAGGAGGCGGTCGACGAGTGCGGCGCGCCCGAGGAGCTGAAGGTCGAGGCCATCATCAGCGTGGACGAGCGGGGGCAGACCATTCTGCCCAAAGCGATACGAGACAGGTTCGGGCTCGGTCCGGGCGATAAGCTGGCGGTGGTCACCAAGGAGCGCCACGGGAAGGTGTGCTGCCTCTACATGTTCAAGGCCCAGGACCTGATGGTGACGATGAAGGACCGCTTCGGGCCGCTCCTCGAGGAGAGGTAAGATGGGCGAAGGCATCGCTACGGCGACCTCCGAGCTCACCTCCCGCGACCGCTGGGACCACGTCCAGGCGAGGTTAGGGTATCGCCGCATGCAGCACCTCGTCGCTCCCGGCCTCTACCGGCTGGGGTCGCCGTCGAGGAGTTCCCCGGTCTTCGTGTCCGCGAACTACACCTTGAGCTTCGATGCCCTTAGGACCTCGCTCCGGGGGATCGACGCCTTCATACTGGTCCTCGATACCAAGGGCGTGAACGTGTGGTGCGCAGCGGGAAAAGGTACCTTCGGCACCGAGGAGCTGGTGGCGAAGGTCAGGAGCACCGGGCTGGCGGAGCAGGTCGATCACCGCCGGCTGATGCTGCCCCAGCTTGGGGCACCAGGGGTGGCCGCTCATGTCGTGAAGAAGGAGACCGGGTTCACCGTGGAGTACGGGCCGGTGAGGGCGGCCGACATCCCCGAGTACCTGAGGCGCGGGGAGGCCACCGCGGAGATGAGGAGGGTGGCCTTCCCCCTCCGGGACCGCGCCGTCCTGGTGCCGGTGGAGGTCATCCAATCTCTGAGGTACCTCCTGCCGGCGATGATACTGCTGTACATCGCTGGCGGTGCGGGAGCGATGATGATGGCGGTGGCGGCCGTCCTCGGGGGAACGGTGCTGTTCCCCCTGCTGCTCCCCTTCCTCCCGACAAAGGACTTCACCTCCAAGGGCCTGGTGCTAGGCGCGGTGCTCGCGCTCCCGTTCGCGTATCTGCACGCGGGGAGCGGCGCATCGCTTTGGACGGCGGCATCTTTCGCGGCAGCCATAATCCTCCTGATCGCCCCGGTGGTCGGGTACTTCGGGCTGAACTTCACCGGCTGCTCCACCTACACCTCGAGGACCGGCGTCAAAAAGGAGATATTCCGGTGGGTGCCCATCATGGTGGCGATGCTGGTGGTCGGGGGCGCCCTGATGGCGACGACGCTGATGATCGAGACGGGGTGGCTGTGATGTTGGACATACCGATGGTGGCGGCCGACAAGGTCGATGACAACGGGATCAACACCCTGCGGTACATGCCTGGAAGGTGCATCAACTGCGGGCGGTGCTCGGAGGTGTGCCCCCACGGCGTGTTCCGCCAGGGGGAGAAGAGAGCGGTCCTCTCCCAGCCGGAGAGGTGCATGGAATGCGGTGCTTGCCAGCTCAACTGCCCGACCGGGGCGGTCCAAGTGGAGTCGGGGGTGGGCTGCGCCGCGGCGATGATCAAGGCGGCGCTCACCGGCAGCAAGGAGGTCACCTGCGGCCCCGATTGCTGCGGGCGGTGACGGGTCAGAGCGGACCGGGCCCGGGGTGCTGGGCCGTCCCCTCCACCCGCCGGCCGCTGAGGGCGTCCCTGACCGCCAGGTAAAGCACGACGTTGTACGCGGCCGAGATGACCGAGACGATGATGGCGAGCAGCAGCACCGTCCTCATCAGCTCGTTGGTGACCCAGAAGAACGCCTCGCTTGCCGACCCGAACAGGTAGTCCAGGAGCGAGGGCACGTCGAACGGGAACACCGCGAGCAGATAGCTGGCGGCGACGACGAATATCACCGAGCCGATGATATCGGCCAGCCGGCCGAGGTTCCGGTTGGCGGTGAACGCGCGCAGGAGCGAGGGGAAGACGCCGTAGAGCAGGGAGCCGTACAGCAGCGCCATCTCCAATGGTCCGAAGCCGTCGGTGAAGAACCCAGCCCCGCTGAACTGTATGTCCAGCAGGATCAGGAAGAACAGGAGGATGAAGAATATCCCGATGATGTTGCCGATGCGCTCGCCCGTCCCGATCGAATTGCGGTCGGCCTCCCGGGCGACCGCCCTGTGCCACCAGCCCAGCGGCAGAGGGGGCGAAGGTGCTTCCGTGACCATGGGGGCCCATATGTTGATGGGACTAGAAAAAGCCTCGACCCTGGCGGTATTTATCATCGTTGCTCGTTACAAGTTGCGATGGCCGAGGGTCTGCGCAGGGAGATCGGGTTGTTCGGAGCGGTCGCCTACGGAGTGGGCACGATCCTGGGTGCCGGGGTGTACGCCCTCATCGGGGTGGCCTCCGGGGTGGCGGGGAACGCGGTGTGGCTGTCCTTCGCCATCGCCGCCGGCATCGCGCTGTTCAGCGGTCTAAGCTACGCCAAGCTGGCCTCCATGATGCCGTCCAGCGGGGCCGAGTATGTGTACGTGGAGCAGGCCTTCGGCTCCAGGTTCTGGGCCTTCCTCGTCGGATGGCTGGTCCTGATCTCGAGCATTATCTCCGGATCTGCGGTGGCCCAGGGCTTCGGCGGCTACCTCTTCGGCCTCACCAGCATACCCGTCGCGGTGGGCGCCATCCTCCTCATCGTCGTCATGGCCGTGATCAATTACCTGGGGATCAAGGAATCCCTCATCGTCAACGTCATCCTCACCGCCATCGAGCTACTGGGCGTGGTGATCGTCATCTTCCTGGGCGCCGGGTTCCTGGGCACCGTCGACTACTTCGAGACGCCCAGCGGAGCGTCCGGGGTCATCGCCGCGGTCGGCCTGATCTTCTTCGCGTTCATCGGGTTCGAAGGTCTTGTCAAAATTGGCGACGAGACCAAGGACCCCACCAGGACGATCCCCCTGGCGCTCGTCCTGTCCCTGCTGATCACCGCGGTGCTGTACGTGCTGGTGGCCCTCTCGGTGGTCAGCGTCGTTCCGTACCAGGACCTTGCGACCTCCGCCTCCCCGCTCTCCGACGTCGCCCTGGCCGCGTCGGGCCAGGAGGTATCGCTCCTCCTCTCGGCCATCGCTCTCCTGGCCACCGCGAACACGGTGCTCATCATCCTGATAGCCTCGTCGCGCATCGCCTACGGTATGGCGGTGCGCTCCGCCCTGCCCAGCTTCATCTCCAACATCCACCCGGGGCGGGGGACGCCGCTGTCGGCCATCGCCATCACCACCGTGGCCTCGTTGCTGTTCATCTTCCTCGGGGGCATCGAGCTCACCGCCAACGTCGCCAACTTCACGATCTTCTTGGTCTTCCTGGCGGTGAACCTGTCGGTCATCCAGTTCGCGCGGAAAGGGATGCACATGGGCCGCAACTACGTGCTGTCCGCGGCCGTCGGCTCGCTCACCTCGGTGGCCATGCTCTTCCAGTTCAGCTGGGAGATCGTGCTCCTGTCGGCGCTGATGACCGTTGCCGGGGCAGGGGTGTTCTTCCTGACGGGCAAGTACTAGAGGAAAAGGGCCATCTCATGGTACGGCAGCGTCTCGCCGTCGCCGAGGTCGTGGTCCCGGTCGGCGACGACCGTGAAGCCCAGGTGCTCGTACATGCGTCTCGACACCAGTGAAGCGTCCAGGCGGACGGCCTTGAGCCCCGACGACCGGGCGCGGTCGAGGACCACGCGCATCAGGCGCCCGCCGAT
Organism: Methanomassiliicoccus sp. UBA6; assembly: GCA_002508545.1. Taxonomy (GTDB): domain Archaea; phylum Thermoplasmatota; class Thermoplasmata; order Methanomassiliicoccales; family Methanomassiliicoccaceae; genus UBA6. The sequence continues at coordinate 88,237 of DAVH01000058.1, read as the reverse complement.
GCCCTCCCCCTGCCTCTCGGGGCTAACGAACACCCTGGTGATCGAATCGCCGCGCAGCGTCGCCGTGCCGACGATCCTTCTCCCGTCGCAGGCGACGATGCTGAACCCCTGCTCGATGTCCCTTCTGATCTCGTCCTCGCCGTGGTAGCGGACGAAGAACTCGATGGCCGCCTCCGAGTACACGCCGTGGTACGATTCCCGCACCGTACGCTCCACCAGTGCCCGCACCTCGGCAGCGTCCTCCGGGACCATGGGGCGATACTCGTTCTCGATCATCGATGCGCGGATATCTCGCTCGGCGCGATAGAGTTATCTACGCAGGGGTCTCAATGAATGACGGGAATGGCGATGAGGGACTACAACATAGTGGTGACTTTCCACCCCACCAGCAAGGCGAAGGCCGAGGAGGAGATCGCCCAGCGCATCAAGGAGAACGGGCTGATACTGGAGGACATGATCGAGTCATCGGTCAGCGGCCTGGCGCTGGTCAGGGTGACCGGCGACGGCAAGGAGGCGGTCAGGAAGCTGCGGGCCTTCGCCATCAGGTTCCCCGAGCTGTTCCAGCATACTCATCACTGGACCCCTATCGAGGAGTGGGTCAGCTCCGACCTTGATTCCATGGTCAGTGCGGCCAGGGTGTTCGGGGAGAGGATCGGCGACCAGGACCGCTGGAAGCTGGAGCTTCACAAGCGGCGGTACGAGGGCGGCTCCAACCTGGACCTGATTAAGATGCTCACCGATCCGATACAAAGGGGCATCGTGGACCTCGAGCAGCCGGAGCTTATCCTCAAGGTCGAGATCATCGGCGGGTTCGCCGGGTTCAGCCTGGTCGCCGAGGATGAGTACCTGGACATAAACCAGGTGCGCTCGCTCATCGGTCTGGCCCGGATCCGCTAGGCGGGCTCCGCCGGGCGCGTCCGGCGTCCGCATCTTCATCTCTCTGCTTGTCCATCTCCCGCCGGTCCTCGATCTCCTCGATGACCTCACGGTCGATGCCGCTCTCGATATCGGGCATACGCTCGACCTCCTTCTGGACGTTCTTCTTCGCCTCGGCCTCCGAATATCTCCACATGCTCTGTGATTGGGAGCGCCGATGGTATATATTGAGCGAGGCCGCGGGGTGCGACGGGCGCATCGGCGGTCCCGAGCAGGGGGCCTTACAGCGGCGCTCTGCCGGCCCCGTCCTCGCCCTTTTCATCGCTTCGCAAGCGTGTTCGTTCGGCGCGTTGGTTCGAATCCAGACATTTCGCTGCCGAGCGTGTCGATGGATGGATGGACCATCCATAACAATCATTAATACTTATCCTGAAATTCAGTTATTGAGGGGAATCAGCCTCGTACCCGAACCTACGTTTCGGGTCAGACTTGCTAGGTGGATATATGTCGAACAAAGACCAGTTGTTAACAGGCTTAGAGCAAGCTGTAGTGAACGGAAAGAAGGCGGACGCCGCCAAGATAGCCAATGAGGTCATCTCGAGCGGGGTGAAGCCTCTTGAAGCGATTGATGCCGGTCTTATCAAGGGAATGATGGTCGTCGGCGAGAAGTACGCCGCCCACACGATCTTCCTCCCCCAGGTGCTCCTGGCCGCCGACGCCATGTACGGAGCGCTCGACATCCTCCTGCCGCACATCCCCAAGGAGGCCGCGGCGAAGAGGGTCGAGATGGTCATCGGCGTGGTCGAGGGCGACGTGCACGACATCGGCAAGAACATCGTGAAGACCATGTTCACCGCCGCCGGCTTCAACGTGCATGACGTCGGAAGGGACGTTCCCGCCGACACCTTCGTCAGCACCGCCCGTTCGAACAGTGCCCAGGTCCTCGCCATGAGCACCCTCATGACCCCGACCATGGACTCGATGAAGGCGACCGTGGACGCAATGGTGGAGGAGGGCCTACGCTCCAAGATGAAGATCATCATCGGCGGCGCGCCGACCTCCCAGGAGTTCGCCGACGAGATCGGTGCGGACATGCACGCGGTGAACGCCCAGGAAGCTGTGGCCAAGGTCAAGGCCGCGATCTAAGGAGGTTTTGAGATGGCAGACACAATGAACCACATCGAGAGGGACGTGGCCGCGCTCAGCAACAAGCCGGCCGACCGCCTGCCGACATATCCGCTCGCCATGGGCGTGTGCCGCAGGCTGCTGAACGACGGTGCGGGTATCACCTACCACGACTGGGTCACCGACCCCAAGCGCTTCGCAAGCGCGTTCATCGCCGGTCAAAGGTACTTCGACTTCGACTTCGCCATCGGCCTGATGGACCTGTCGGTCATGGCCGGCGACCTGGGCTCCCATGTCCGCATGGACGAGCAGAACACCCCGTTCGTCGACGACCCGGTCATCAAGACCGTGGAGGACTACGAGAAGATCGAGGTCCCCAACATCAAGGACCCCAAGAGCCGGTCCTATATCCTGGTCGAGGGCACCGGGATGTTCGTCAAGGAGCTGGCCTCCGAGGTCATCACCGCCGCGTTCCTGGAAGGGCCTCTCCTGGCTCTCACCCAGAGCAGGGGAGCGGAGTTCGTGTTCAAGGACATGTACGACAACGAGTCCTCGCGCGCCGCCGTCCACAAGGCCCTGGAGACCATCACTGACTACGACAAGGAGATGGTCAAGGCCTTCGCCGAGAAGAAGCCTGCTGGACTGGTCTGGGACTACCTGTGGGGCTCCTACTCCTGCCTTGGCGACACCGAGTACGACGAGTTCGAGGGCCAGCACAAGTACGCTGGCTGCCTGAACGAGCTGGTCGTTAAGGAAGGCATGGCCAACTGCGTGCACAACTGCGCCGACCTGCCCCACCTGGACACCCAGGTCACCAAGTTCAAGTCGACCATCTTCAGCGGTGCTTACTACCCGCTCATCCCCGGCAGCATGCCCGCCAAGGAGGTCATCGGCAAGGGATACGCGGACAACTGCCTGATGGCCGGCAACATCGATCCCCAGGGCTACGTGCGCTGGACCCCGGAGAAGATGCAGAAGACCACCATGAACCTCTGCAACGAGGTCGTGAAGGCCCTCAAGGACCGCGGCCTCGGCGCCCGGTACTGCATCGCTTCCGGCTGCGAGGTCCCGCCCGCGCTCTCCACCAAGATGGAGAACATCAAGACCTGCGTGGACACCGTCAAGCAGTACGGCACCTTCGCGTGATCGAGGCGAGAAGGACAAACCCCTTCCAATCCCTTTCCCACATTTTTCTATCTTCGATCGGTCGCCAGCATTCTACAGTCGTGTATCAGTCACTATTTTCCGTGCCAAGGATTAATACTGCATCCCCGTATCTCTGGAGCTAGGGGCCGGGCCCAGTCCCGGCGTTTGCAGGAACGGATCGATCATGGAGAAGGCGCGCATACTCGCCGGGCTCGAGCACGCGGTGGTCTCAGGGAGAAAGGAGGAGTCCAAGAGGTATGCCACCAACGCCATAAGGAACGGCATCCCGGCGATGGAAGCGATCGACTCTGGCCTTATCAAGGGAATGACGATCATCGGCGACCGCTATGCCCAGCACAAGATTTTCCTCCCCCAGGTCCTCCTGGCCGCGGACGCCATGTACACGGCCTTAGACATCCTGCTTCCGCACATCTCGATAGAGTCGGCATCGGAGCGGGCCATCATCGTCATCGGCGTGGTCGAGGGCGACGTGCACGACATCGGCAAGAACATCGTGAAGGCCATGATGGTGGCGGCCGGTTACGACGTCCGGGACCTGGGGAAGGACCAGCCCGAGGACGCCTTCGTGCGGGAGGCCAAGCTGTCGAACGCCTCCATCGTGGCCATGAGCACCATCATGACCCCGACCATGGACTCGATGAAGGTGACCGTGGACGCACTGGTGGAGGACGGCGTCCGGGCCCGGACGATGATAATGGTCGGGGGCGCGCCGACCTCCCAGGAGTTTGCCGACGAGATAGGGGCGGACCTATACGCCATGAACGCCCAGGAAGCGGTCGGCAAGGTGAGGGTGGCGCTGGGCAGCAAGAGGAAGTGACTCGGTCGGGAAGGAGCCTGCGGATCGTTCTATCTCCTTTTTGCAGCGGAGCCTTCTGAACGGCCGCCGCTGTCCGCTCATCGAAACCATAAGATAAACGGGACCGAATGCTCCATGCCGATGCGGAGCAAAGAGCCCGGTGGCGGATCGGACGGTGCCGGGTTGACCGACAGCGAGCCCCATTTCGAAGGCGAGCGTATCGCCAAAGTGCTGGCCCGGGCCGGGATATGCTCCCGCCGCGACGCCGAAAAGCTGATCGCGGAGGGCCGGGTGGCCGTCGACGGCAGGGTGCTGACCTCCCCGGCGATCAATGTTACGGACGCCAACGTCATCACGGTCGACGGGAAACCCCTGGGCCCGAGGGAGGAGACCCGGGTGTGGCGGTACCACAAGCCGCCGGGCACCATCACCGCGGCGAGGGACCCGCGCGGACGCCCGACGGTGTTCGAGCAGCTGCCGCCGGGTATGCCCCGGGTCGTGAGCGTGGGGCGGCTGGACTACAACACCGAGGGCCTCCTGCTCCTGACCAACGACGGGGAGCTGGCGCGGCATTTGGAGCTGCCGAGGAACGCCTGGACACGGCGCTACCGGGTCCGGGTGAGCGGGGAAGTCAGTAAGGAAAAGCTCGACTCGGTGGCGGGCGGGGTGACGATTGCGGGCGTCCGGTACGGGCCGGTCAGCATCGAGCTCGAGGAGGACGGGGGAGCGGGCCGCTGGCTGTCGGTGACCATCCGCGAGGGCAAGAACCGGGAGGTCCGCAACATCATGGCCCATCTGGGCCTGCGGGTGATGCGCCTGGTCCGCGTGGCGTACGGGCCGTTCGAGCTGGGCGACCTGCCGCGGGGCGGCGTCGAAGAGGTCCCCCGGTCCGTTCTACGGAGATCGATGAGTAGGTACTTCGAGGAGAAGGGTGGGGAGGACGTTAGCACGGGCTGCGGGCGGCGGACGCGGCCGCGAGGTGATGCGCCGCCGGCCTCGCGTGGACATGCTGGACGCCCCTGAGCGAGGAAAGGGATTCCGCAAATCCTCTTTATAGTGTATCGGGCATATCTCAGGGCAGTGACGCCATGAAGATCGCTCAGATCGCAGGCTTTTTGGGCAGCGGGAAGACGACGCTGCTGATCGAGGTCGCCAAGGAACTGGTGGCCAGGGGGAAGCGCGTTGCCATCGTGGTCAACGATGTCGGCGAGATCAACGTTGATTTCAAGATCGTGGAGTCTTACGGCCTGAGGGCCAAGGAGATGTCCGGCGGCTGCATCTGTTGCGAGATCGCGGGCAACTTCGCCAACACCCTCGCTCTCCTGTGGACCAACTTCAAGCCGGACATCGTGATCGTCGAGCCGTCCGGGGTCGCCATCCCCTGGGGGCTGAAGCGCGCGGCCGAGTACTCCGAGGCCGAGGTGCCGGTGACCATCGAGCACGCTCCGGTGCTGACGCTGGTGGACTCGACACGCATCGATACCCTGCTGGGAACGGTGCGCCGCCTGGTGGTCACCCAGATCCGGGAGGCGGACGTCTGCCTGATCAACAAGGTCGACGCGTCCGACGACGCGCGCATCAAGCGCTCGGAGGACCTGGTCCGGGAGATCAACCCCAAGTGCGAGATCATGAGGATCTCTACCCACAAGGGGATGGGAGTGAAGGAGGTCGCCGGCATCATCGCGGATCGGACCTCGTCAAGGTATGACGAGGCGGTCGAGCGCGAGCTGCTCCGCCAGGAGTACGGGAGCGGATGAGCATGGACGAGGACGTACACATCGCCATGCACCGCGAGGCCGACGAGCTGGGCAAGTTCGCTACCCAGCTCAAGGTCCACGCTCCCCGGGCGATGTCCCGAGAGGAGGCGGCCAAGGTGCTCGGGGAACTGCTGGCCGTGGTGACCAAGGGCTGCATGGACCACGGCGCTGACCTGGTCGGGCATGTCAAGGCGTTCCTCCGGACCGCCAACGGCGCCATGTCCGCCAGCCTCATCGACCCCCAGCGGGGGCCGAACATCACCCACGATTTCGGGAACGAGGCGACCTTCCAGGACGCCGAGCTCACCATGCACGTGATCGTCCACGGCATATGGGACCCCGAGGTCCGGGAGCAGAGCCTGGAAGGCATCGAGAAGGTTTTCCGGAAGCACGGGCTAACCTACGAGGTGGTCAAGGACTTCTACGAGAAAGAGAAGGGCATGGCCCACCACGGAGGATGAACTATGGCCAGGAACGATGACGAGGAACCGAAACAGAAGGACTTCATCCATCCCAACTACGCTCAGGCGATGGCCGAGCACGGGGTAAGCTGGAACACCCTCGCCACCATCCGCAAGTCCCGCTGCCCCCAGTGCGGCTTCGTGTTCTCCCTAACCTACGCGAGGACCATCGCCTGCCGGGGCTGCCCGATGTCGACCAAGAACTGCCCCAAGGTGCGGTGCGCCAAGTGCGACCACGAGTTCTACATCAACGAGATGCAGCACATCGGCGGCAGCGAGTATGCCGAGAGGGCGGTGGCCAAGCACCAGTCCAGGGTGGAGCGCCGCTACAACGAACAGATAGGCCGGACCCGGCACCGCTGAGCCGGCCCCTATCTCCTTTTCTCGAAGAAGTTCTTGAGGACGTTCTTCTCTCCTCTTTTTATCATCTCCGCCACGGTGGAGGTGGACATGCCGGACATGAGGGCCAGCTCTTCCAGGGTCACCCTCCGGGGGTAGTCGAAGAAGCCTCTCTCCAGGGCGAGCCGGAGCAGCTTCTCCTGCTTCCTGGTGACCACCGGGCGATCGACCATGCGGGAGATGCGATTGATCTCGATGTCCACGCCCCGGGAGGATATCACCTTGATCAGGTTGGGGAGGGAACCCTCGCTGCCGGCGAGCACCCTGAACATCGCCCTCCCGTCCCCGTTGGACCATGCCGACTCGAGGAAGCAGCCGCAATCCACGATCGTCCAGATGATCCACAGCTCCCGCATGGCCACCGAGCCGACCACCCGGCCCTCGGACGATTCCACCACGTCCACGCTGATGATCTCCGGGCGCGCCCGCACTTCTTCGATGGCCGCCGCTGCGTCCCCCTCCAGCCCGTTCACCTCGAACATGGCCTGACCTCCCTTTTTCCTCCAGGGGATGCATTCGGTCACGGTGACGCTGCAGGACCATCGGGCAGCGAAGTCCGTTACCCAGAACCGCATCCCCCGGATGGAGAACTCGGCTTCCATCATGTGGCTGGGCCGTAATGGGGACACCCTTAGTTAGCCTTTCGGGGGCGCGGATGACAGCGCGGCCCCCGCCCCTGATAGCGGCGCGATAAGCTTGTCCAAAATCAGACATGCTAATGCGGGGGTATCATAATCCATTTCCAGATGCTCCATTGGTGCTGAAAGGTTGATAGCTACATGACGCTCGGTCTTGGCGTGGATACCGGTGGCACTTACACCGATGCGGCCATAGTTGATCTGGATTCCAAGAAGGTTTTGGCGGNNGAAGGCCCGCACGACCTATCACGATCTCTCGATAGGGATCATCGGGGCGATAGACGCGGCGGTGAAGGGCAATGGCGTAGATCCAGCGGACATCAAGCTGGTCGGCCTGTCCACCACCCTGGCCACCAACGCCATCCTTCAGGGCAGGGGCGGGGACGTCGGCCTAATCGGCATCGGTTGGACCCCTCAGGCGGACTGGTCCTTCGATGCCAAGCGCTCGGCCTTCGTCCGCGGCGGGTACGACTCCATGGGCAAGATGATCGAGCCCCTGGACGAGAAGGGCCTGGAGGCGGCGGTGGACGAGGTCTGCAGGGAGATGGACGCCGTGGTGGTGTCTGGCATGTTCAGCGTGGCCAACCCCATCCAGGAGGCCTCGGCCAAAGGACTGGTGCAGTCGAAGTACAAGCTGCCGGTGGTCATGGGACATGACATGACCGCGGAGCTGGGGATATTCGAGCGCACGGTGANNCGGTGACCGCGGTGCTCAACGCCAAGCTCCTGCCAGTGATCAACGACTTCCTGGACTCCATGGAGCGCTCCCTGCTCTCCCGGGGCATCGACGCCTCCATCTACGTGTTCAAGGGCGACGGCGGCCTGATGAGCCTGCCGGTGGCCAAGGAGCGGCCGGTGGAGACCGTGCTGTCCGGCCCCGCGGCCAGCCTGATGGGCGGCCGGGCCATCTCTGGTCTGGACACCTGCCTGGTGGTCGACGTGGGAGGAACGTCCACGGACATCGCGTACCTGCAGGACGGCTTCCCCCGGCTCAATATGGAGGGCTCGATAGTCGGGAAGTGGCGCACCAGGGTCCGGGCCATCGATATCTGGACCGCGGGCCTGGGGGGCGACTCCAGCGTCAGCATGGATGACAAGGGCAGCCTGAGGCTGGGCCCCGACCGCGTGCTCCCGCTGGCGGTAGCAGCGGTGGAGCGCCCCCGGATCAAGGAACGGATGGTCTCGGAGAACACCCTCACCTTCTTCCTGCCGGTGAGGAAGGAGACCGCCGCGCTGTCGGAGAAGGAGAAGAGCGTGCTCCGGTTCGTCTGGGAGCGGGGCGACTGCACGCTGTTCGAGGCCATCAACAACATCGACGATGTGGTCTTCGTCGAGGACCAGCTGATCTCGCTGCGCAATCGTGGATATATACTCCAGACCGGCCTCACGCCCACGGACATCATGCACGTGAAGGGCTCCTTCGACGGCGGGGACAGGGAGGCCTCGGAGATCGCCCTCAAGGTCTTCGCCGGAAAGTACGGCGATGACCCGGGCAGGCTGGCCGATATGATCATGGACCTCGCCATAACCCGGGTCGCCGAGGAGATCGTCAAGAAGGGCCTGGTCGACGCGGGCGGGGAGATCCCCCAGTCCAGCGGCTTCGACCTGCTGCTGCGCTCGACCGCCGGGTCGGGCGTGCTGAGGGACCTCGACATCCGGGCGAGGCCCAAGGTGCCCATCGTCGGGGTGGGCGCACCGGTCCAGGTCATGGTGAAGCCGCTGGAGGCCCGGCTGGGCGCTCCGGTGATGATCCCCGATAACCATGACGTCGGGAACGCGGTGGGAGCGGTCCTGAGCCAGGTGACGGAGACCGCTACCGTGCGCATCTTCCCCAAGGACTTCAAGTACGTCGTGTTCGGCCCCGGCTCCTCGCCGATGGAATACTCGAACTATGACTCGGCCCTCGCCGCTGGCAAGTCGTACGCCGAGTACTTCGTCAAGGAGCGGATCAAAAGGACCGGGGCGGTCGATGTCAAGGTAAAGATGGACGTGGACGAGCATCGCTTCTGCGACGGATACGGGCAGGAGATGAAGTTCACCAACTGGGTGGACCTGACCGCCACGGCGACGGGAAAGCCCAAGATCAAACTATAGGGACCAACGGGTCACGAGGATAAGGACAACTAAGGATGAGGACGTGGCAACAATGACGGTATCAAGCAAGGAAGAAGCAGCTAACTTGGGGCTCGGCATCGACACTGGAGGCACCTACACCGACGCGGCCATCCTGGACATGACGACGGGAGCGGTGCTCAGCAAGGCCAAGTCCCTGACCACTCGGGGGGACCTGACGGTGGGGATCAGCAACGCCATCTCCGCCCTGGACAAGTCCCTGTACAACAGGATCAGCTTGCTGGCGGTTTCCTCGACCCTCGCCACCAACTCGGTGGTCGAGGGAAAGGGATGCCGGGTGGGTCTCATCGTCATCGGTCACGACGCCGTGCCCAACATCCCGGTGGACGAGATCGCCCGGATCAAGGGCGGCCACAACCTGGAGGGGGCAAGGCGGGCGGAGCTGGACCTGGAGGGGGCGAGGGAGTTCGTCGAATCGGTAAAGAACAAGGTCGATGCGTTCGCCGTCTCCGGCTATCTGAGCGTGAGGAACCCGGAGCACGAGATCGCGGTCAGGGACATGGTCAAGGAGCTCACCTCCTGTCCGGTGGTCTGCGGGCACGAGCTGTCCTCGGCCCTCGGGTTCCATGAGCGGACCATCACCGCGGTGCTGAACGCCAGGCTGATACCGATCATCGCCGACCTCATCGCCTCCATCCGCAAGGTGCAGGACAAGTTCAACATCAAGGCGCCGCTCATGATCGTCAAGGGCGACGGCTCGCTCATGGGCGAGTCGGTGGCGAAGGACAGGCCGGTGGAGACCATCCTGTCCGGCCCGGCGGCGTCCATCATCGGGGCGAAGGCGCTGACCAGGCTGGACGATGCCATCATCGTCGACGTCGGCGGAACGACCACCGACATCGGCATCCTGAGGAACGGCCGCCCCCGCCTGGACGGCGAAGGGGCGACGCTGGGAGGCTGGCGCACCAGGGTGCGCGCGGTGGACGTGTTCACCTCCGGCATCGGGGGCGACTCGCGCGTCGTCGTGGCCAGCGGGAAGATCCACCTCAGCTCGCTGCGGGTGATCCCGCTGTGTATCGCGTCCTCGACCTTCCCGACCCTCCGCCCCAAGCTGGAGAGCCTCCTGGGGGCCAAGGGCCGCTGGGTGCCGTCGTACATGGACATCGATACCATCCCCCAGGTCACGGAGTTCTTCACCTTCTGCAAGGACGTCAACGGCTTCGACCTCACCGATGACCAGAGGAAGGTGCTGGAGCTGATCAGGTGCGAGCCTCGCTCGCTGTACGAGCTGGCGGAGATGATGAAGGTCCATCCGCTCTCCCTGAACTTGAAGAAGATGGAGGCGCTGGGGGTCATCCAGAGGATCGGCCTCACTCCCACTGACATGCTGCACGCCGAGGGCTCCTACTCCGAGTACGACGCCGAGGCCTCCAGGATCGGGGTGAAGGTGCAGGCGGAGATCCTCGGAATGCCCGTCCCCGAGTTCATCCAGGCGGTGAAGACCGCGGCGATCGAGAAGATCACCTTCGAGGTCCTGAAGAAGCTGGTGTTCGAGGAGGTCGGAGAGGCCAAGCTGGACGAGGTCGCGATGTCACTGATGAACAACATGGTCAGGGGCACCGGCCGCCGGGACTTCGCCTGCCACCTGGCGCTGAACAAGCCGATCATCGGCATCGGGGCCCCGGTCGGCGCATACCTGCCGTCGGTGGCCAATATCTTCGGCACCAGCCTGGTGCTGCCCGAGCACTCGGAGATCGGCAACGCCGCCGGGGCGATATCGGGCAACGTCATGGAGACGCTGGAACTGCTCATCCGGCCGAAGAAGGGCCTGGCGGAGATGGAGAATCCCCCCTGCACCCTGTACTGGATGCAGGAGAAGAAGGACTTCGAGCACATGGATGACGCGGTCCAGTACGCCCGGACGGAGGGCGGCCGCCTGGTGAAGGAGAAAGCACTGGCGTCGGGAGCGGACACCGTGGAGGTCCTCATCGACACCTACCGCCGAGAGGCCAAGCTGGGCGGCGGGTGGGGAGGCAACATCCTGCTGGAGCTGATCATCACCGTGACCGGCGTGGGCAAGCCCCGGCTGTTCTACGAGGGATGAGCATGACGGTGAACATCCTGATGTGCGCCGGTTTCTCGCCCTCCGCGAGGGTCGTTCGGCAGGCCATCCGCAGGGTGTCCGAGAAGAAGGACATCCGCGTGCTCTCCCCCTGCCCCGCGGGGGCCGGGCTGGCCAAGTACGTGGACGAGCTCAAGGCCCTGGACCCGGCCCAGACCATCGTGGTGGAGGGCTGCGACGGCTGCTGCGGCACCCAGACGATGATGCTGTACGGCGTCATGCCGACCCGGACGGTCATCATCGACAAGACCTCGACGGTCACCGAGAAGTCGGTGGCCGCGGCCGAGGAGAAGATACTGGCAAGCTTGCAGGAGATGGGCGCATGAGAGTGATGGCCGTTATATGCGGAGCTAACGGCGAGCGCTCGCTGATCATCGAGAAGGCGGTGGAGCAGTTCGCCCCGAAGTACTTCGATCGCATCCTGCAGTTCAGCGCCTGCACCGTGGCGGCGTCGCCGATCCTGGTGCAGATGAGCGGCGGGGACCCGAACCACCTGGTGGCGGTGAACGGATGCCGCAACCACTGCGCCGACCTCATCCTCAAGAAGGCGGGGATGTCACCCAAGGTCAGCATCGTCCTCGACGACGCGGTAGACCGCGAGCTGCCGAAGTGCGAAGCTTGCACCAAGTTCGTCTTCCCGAACATCAAGGAAGAGGAGTGGACCAGGTTCGCCGAGATGATGGCCGAGGCCGTGGAGAAGGCGCAGTGATCAGCCGAGGGCCCCGATGGTCTCCCCCCGCACCGAGCGCCGGAAGGCCAGGCTCTGCCGGGTAAGGGACTTCATGTTGTGCGGGGTGATCCTCGCCACCGTGGGGGGCTTGTCGGGGAACACCCTCTCGAACTCCCTCATCAGGTAGGGGTTCACCAAGCCCGATGACCTCAGGCCCTCTAGGCTCCAGTCCTCCACCAGGGAGCTGATGCCCTCCATGCCGGCCTTGTGGAACGCCTCCGCCAGCACTGAGGTGATCACGGTGTTGTCCGAGATCACGGCGTACTCCGCCTCCCTCAGGGCGTACTCGTTGCCGTTGAAGGAGACGGTCAGGCCCCCGCCCTCGCGGACCAGCTGGAACGCCTGCACGTCGGTGATCGAGTCCCCGACGTACACGGTGTCCTCCAGCCCGATGCCCGTCCGCCTACGGATGTCCAGCACCGCGGACGCCTTCTCCTCGCCGCCCACCGGGTTCACGTCCAGGATCAGCTGGTAGGAGGCGAGGTCCGTGAGCTCCTCCCAGAATATCTCGTCCAGCCGCTTGATGGCCTCCCGGTCCCGCGGCTTGAGGTCCTCGATGCTGCGCGCGCTGTCAGGCACCCTGATCTCCCCGATCTGGGCGATCTCCTGGGCGTAGCGCTTGAGCATGTCGGTCTCCCACGGCTCCATCTTCACCGAGTCCAGGTCAAGGGCGGTGCTGTAGGTGTTCTCCAGCGGGAAGCCGATGGCGTCGCACACCGCGCTGATGTAATGCTCGTACGAGGTCGCGACTATGAACGGGGTCATGAACTCCTGGACGAACCTCATCGTCTTTCGGGCGCCGGGAACGGTCACGATGTTCTTGCGCGAGAACTCGAGCATCCAGGAGTCGGTCGCCCCGTAGGCCTTGAGGAACGGGAGGATGAGGCGCAAGGTGTCCCCGGCCTTGTAGTTGGGGCGCTGCAGGATGTCGGCGAGGACATCATCGTACTTGCTGATGACCTTGAAGAACGCGCCCCCGTTCTTGATGAGCTCGCTGCATAGCTCGAAGGCGTTGTCGTTCTTGGTGATGGGGCCCTCACCATCGCTGATGAACTGCCTCCACCCCCCGGTCATGGTCTCTTCAAGCCCGTCAAAGTCCATCTTGGTTCCTCTTCCTTCGCGGCCGAGCCTGGCCCGCCCCGCCACGGACGGGGGCATAAAGCTCCGTCATGCTTATTCTTTTTTGCCACCCGAATAATCCTTGGCATCATACCGCTTGGACGTACGGGCGGGCGTCCGTGCTCAGAGCAGCTCCCGCGCGAACTTCCTCAGGAACCGCTCGTCGGGGTAGCCGCCCCGCCCATAGGCCGATAGGCTTAACGCGGCGGCCGCGGAGGCGATCTCCCCGCAGACCTCCAGAGTCGCCCCGTCGAGGTAGCCGGCCAGGAAGCCTGCCGCGTAGACGTCCCCGGCCCCCGTGGTGTCCAACACCACCGCCTTCTTGGCCGGGACGCGGAGCTCGGAGTTGCGGGTGACGATGAGCGAGCCCCTGTCTCCCAGGGTGCAGGCGACGACCCTCGCCCCCGCCTCCACCAAGGCCTTGCAGCCCTCCGCCGGCGGCAGCCCCGTGAGCTGCCCCACCTCCCGCTCGTTGACGAACAGGAAGCGGCTCCTCTCGACGATGTCGCCGATCTGCTTCATCCCTCGCCGGGCGTACTTCTCCCCGGGGGCGAAGGAGACGTAGACGTCATCGTCCAGCAGCTCCAGGATCTGCTTCTGCATGCGCAGGGCGGAATCGCTGCAGAACGAGCTCAGGTGAACGATCTTGCTCGAGTTGAGGTACTCGATGTCGTCCGGGGCGAAGGAGAACAGGTCGTTGGCGTTCGGAAGCACCAGGAGGGAGCGGTCGCCCTCATGGAGCAGGGAGATGCACAACCCGGTCCGCCGGTACCGCTTTACACGGGAGGTGTCCACGTTCCCCATGGAGCCGAGGACGAACTTTCCCTCCTCGTCCTTGCCGATGATGCCGAGGAATCCGGTGGAGTAGCCCATGCGCGACAGGGCGACCACGGTGTTGGCGGCCGAGCCTCCCCCGTCGCGGGCGACGAGGTCCATGCCGGAGAGCGCCTCGGACACCCGGGCGAACAGTGTTCCGTCGTCCATGGTCTCGCCCCCCGCCTCGAACCTCGCCCCGGCGAGGTCGAGAGACGGGACGTCGTAGAACAGGTCGACGTTCAACGCCCCGATGCCGATCACGTCCATGGTGCCAAGCTAACCACGCCGCGCATAAATAGATTGGCCCGGGGCTCAGAACAGGTGGTCGGGCACCAGCCTGGCCTCGCCGCCGACCGAGCACGAGACGGCCTCCAGGCCGAGCCCGGCGATCCTCCTCATCACTTCGGGAAGGTCGTCCCGGTTGGTGTTCACGTACACCGTGGCGCCGGTGTCGATGGAGAAGTAGCAGCGAAGACCCTCTCGCCGCATCGCCTGCACCTCCAGGATGACCCTGACGGTATCGGGCCGCCAGAGGATCATGCTGTCCGAGCCGGTCATGGTGATGCCATGCAACAGTAAAGTGTCCGCCTCCGCCAGGCGGCCGATCTCGTCCCCGTCCCCGGCGCGGATGGCCCGCTCCATCTTCTCCAGCACCCCGGGCACGTATTCCAGCCGGGCCTTGAAGAACGGAGAGGTGAGAACCTCCTTGTGCGCCACATCGGTGAACTTGTGCGCCGGGACCAGCGCCGCCACCATCTGGAGGTCCAGGTCCTCGGGATAAGGGATCGAGCGGGAGATCGAGTCCTCGTCCCCGGTGCCAGCATACCAGCGCGAGAAGCCTCCGGTGACGGCCCGGGCGGCCGAGCCGGCCCCCCGGCGGGCGAAGCGGGAGATCTCCTCCAGGCTCATGTCCAGCCCCAGCGCTCCGGCGGCGGCCACTGCCAGTGCTGCGAAGCCCGACGCCGAGGCCCCTAGCCCGATGTTCGATGGAAAATCGCTCCTCGACTCCATGCGCATGCCGGTGCGGACGCCCGCCTCCTCGCGCAGGGGGTCGATGACGTCGCGTATCCTCTCCATATCACGCTCCAGGACGTCCTTGCCGTCGATGCGGGCAGCATCAGAATCATGTCCGAACTCCACGGTGGTGCGGGTGTGTATGGGGGCGGTGCACACCGATATGGAGTCATGGAACGGGAGGCGGAACCTCTCGTCCCTCAGCCCATGATACTTGATCAATCCCTGGATGGGGTAGGCGATTGCGGTAGCCTTGGTATTCATATTCCGTTGGCGCAGGAAACCTCCGACCTTGATCGGGGGGAGGAATGCGCCCCTCCTAGCTGACGTAACAGATACATCGAACCTCGATCCTTTGCCTTAGATTTTTGAGCTTTCACATAAGCCCTTATGCTCTCTGCACTGATTATGCCAATAATTCTGATATAATACTCGATGACCATGGCTGCCGGCGATCATAATGGTGATGCCTGTAAGATTAAGTGTATAGGTGAGTCCCTTCTTAATTTACAGCATTTTTCTGAAGGATGATGCGAACGGTCAGGTGCCCCATTGAGTTCGATGCGGTACTGCTCGAAACCGTCCGCATCGGGTGCGACGTGTTCTCGTATTACGCGAAATTAGCTTACGACGCCGATTGCTACAGCAAGCTCAAACTACATCGGCTGGCGTACGCTAAGGCGCGTGAGTCATTCCCCGGGTATCCTTCGCAGCTGACTCTGAACATCGGAGGCACGGTTGCAGAGGCCAGGAGGTCGACCAGGAGCAACGGTGAAGGCAACAAGCTCGTGACGCCGGGTAAGAACCGGGCGTTGCGCTATGATGCCAGATGCTTCAAGCTGAACGTCCTGACCGGGAAGGGCTCGTTGGCGAGCGTCGAGGGCAGGCGGAACTTCCAGGTCCATCTCCCCGCATGGTGCAGGGACGGATGGACATGCAAGGCGGCGATGCTCGTCGTGAAGAAGGGGAAACCGAATGTTCGTCCATGCCGTCATGGAGAAGCCCGCCCCGCCGACACTTCCCTTCACCGAGGATGAGATGCTCGGCGTCGACCGAGGCATAAAGAACATCCTGGTCACCAGCGACAACAAGTTCTACAGCTCGAAGCACCTTCGGGCCGTGAAGGCGGGATACCAGCACCTAAAATCTGAACTCCAGTCCAAAGGCACTAGGTCCGCTAAGCGCAATACTATGCGGTTAGCGGAAAGGAGCGACGGCTCGTGACTGACGTGAACCACTGCCTCTCCAAGAGGCTGGTCGAAAGCGAGTTTAAAGTGTTCGTTCTTGAAGACCTAACCGGGATCCGGAAGCGTACCGGAGCGAGGGGTAAAGGCAGCAAGAAACAGCGGAAGCACATCGGCTCCTGGTCGTTCCACCAGTTCGAGTACTTCCTGACATACAAGGCCGAAGCCGCCGGCAAGACGGTGATGGAAGTGGGGACCCCAGGCACACCAGCCAGGAATGCTCATGCTGCGGGCACACGGAGAAAGCCAACAGGCACGGCTCCCGCTTCGTATGCCAAAAATGCGGCTTCTCCTTGAACGCTGATCTGAACGCTTCTCGCAACATCCTGTATCGTGGTATATCCGCCTTGCAGAGGCTGAATGGTAAACCAGCCGAATGCTCCCTGCAAAGGTAGAGAGAAAGCCCCCGCTATAGTGGGGGTTAGTTTACACATCAAAGAGGACCGTGATCGACGGTTCGCTCTCGTTCACCTGCATCATGTGATAGGTAACGGCCTTTATTTCCTGTTTGGGCGAGTGCTTCTCCCGGTCGAACCGCTCGCCGCGCGCCCGGCACTCCAAGGCGCCGTCCTTCAAGGTGACGTGGAACTCGGACAGAGCTATCCGCTTGGCATCGAAGATGAACAGTAGCTCGGAGAGGAAATTGTACAACAGGTCCTCCCTCGTTGCCCCCTCCGCCGAGAAGGTCTCCTCCACCTTGGGCTCCACGCTGGACGCGTCCAGGATCTGGTCCATCATCCCGTAGGCCGCGTTCTCGAAGCACTCCTCGATCGTGGACCCGTAGGCGCGGATCATCACGTCCGCGGTGTGCTCAAGGTTCTCGTACCTCATCGACGCCCCATTGGAATGACCGGGATAAAATGGTTGGTCGATGAGGGCCGTGGAAAACGGCCTCACCAGGCGACGCAGGCGAGGACGGTGCCTGTCGGATGATGCCTTACACGGTGCGATGGGACAGGTTCTTATCCGACGCCGACATACTCGGCGTCGTGCGCATACTCATCATCGGATGCGGTTCCATCGGCTCGGTGCTCGCCAAGGCGGTGCACGACATGCCGGAGGTCGACCGGATCTATGTGACCGACCAGAGCAAGGATTTCGCCGTTCACCTCATCAGCAGCCTGGAGAAGGCCGAGTACATCGACAATGTCAACGGGAAGCTGGCCAAGGTGCTGGGGGAGATAGACCTGGCGGTGGAGGCGGCGAGCCAGACCGCCGCGCGGAAGTTCATACCGTTCGCGCTGGAGAACGGCGTGGACGTCATGGTCATGAGCGTGGGGGTGTTCGCCGACGAGGAGTTCAAGAGCCGGTGCTACGACCTGGCCAAGAAGCACCGCTCCCGCATCTACGTGCCCTCGGGAGCGATCTGCGGGACCGATGGGCTGCACGCGGCCTCCGCGGCCGCGATCAACGAAGTGCATCTGACCACTAGGAAAGGACCGAAGGGGCTGAAGGGAGCGCCCGGGCTCGCGCAGAGGGGCATCGACGTCGACACGCTGACCGAGCCTACGGTGGTGTTCGAGGGAAACGCCCGCGATGCCGCCCTCCAGTTCCCCAAGAACCTCAACGTCGCGGCGACCGTCTCCCTCCTGGGGGTCGGGTTCGACAAGACCCGGGTGACCATCATCTGCGACCCGACGACCGAGCGCAACGCCCACACCCTGGTGGTGAAGGGCGATTTCGGGGAGCTGAGGAGCGAGACCAACAACGTCCCGTCGCCCATGACCCCGTCCACCAGCTACCTCGCGGCGCTCTCCGCGNNCGCGGCCATAAAGAGGGTGCTCGGGAACGTCTGGATAGGGGTTTGAAAAATTAAATGGGAAGGCGGCCTCGTGGCCGCTGGTTCCTTACTTCTTCTTCGGCTTCGCCGCGGCCTTCTTCGGCGCAGCGGGCTTCTTCGGAGCGGCCTTCTTGGGCTCCTCCTCGATCTTCACCGCCTCGGGCTCTTCCTCCACTTCTTCGTAGTCCAGGAAGTCCAGCAGCGCGTCCTCGAGGTCGGCCAACACTTCCATGGCCTCCTCCTTCTTGTCCTTCTCCATCAGGTCGAGGGCCTCGGACACCATGTCCAGCATGCTCTCCAGTTCATTGTCCAGGTCCTCAAAAGCGGTACCAAGCGTGACCATGTGAATTCACCTTTTTTTAAGTTACAGTGATTATTCATATTTCAACCTATGGAAATGCATCGGCAGCCGTTGCACCACCAGTTCGCCGCGCGAAGGGACGCGGCCGAACATGGAAGCGGGCATCACATTTATTCGCTTCCAAGACCTACTCAGGCAGCGGTGCTCATGAAAGACAGGGTCCTTCGCATATTCTCCAAGCTCACCGAGCCCGTGGACGCCATACTGCTGGTCAACGGCGAGGAGCCGATCGCCGACGCATCGTTCTTCCACGCCACCGGGGTGACCTCCGGGCTCTTCGAGCACTGCCCCGCCATCCTCTACCCTGATGGGAAGGTGGTCCTCATATCGACGAGGCTGGAGGAGACCTCCGCCCGGTCCACCGACGCGGAGGTCCTTCCCTACTTCACCGCCGCCGAGCGGGCGGAGCTGCTGAGGTCCTCGCTGAAAGGGGTGACCCGCTTGGGCATCAACAGCCTGGGCATCACCTACCACTGGGTCAGGGATATCGAGGCCGCCGCCCCCGGGGTCAAGCTGACGGATGTGGAAAGGGCGGTCACCGCCGCCCGGCTGATCAAGGACGCCGGAGAGATCGAGACCATGAGGGAGGCATGCCGCATCGCCTCCCGGGTGGCCGACCGCATACCCGAGCTCGTGAGCGTGGGGATGAGCGAGTACGAGGCCGCCGCCGAGATCGGCTACCACATGCAGAAGCTCGGCGCCAGCTCGGTGTCGTTCGAGACCATCGCCGCCTTCGGCGAGGCGTCCGCGGAGCCCCATCACTCGCCCGACGACCGGAAGCTGAAGGAGGGCGATGCCGCGCTGTTCGACTTCGGGTGCAAGGTCCGCCGGTACTGCTCGGACATCACCCGCACCTTCCTCGCCGGCCGCGTCGACGATCGCCTCCAGAGGATGTACGAGGTGGTGCTCGAGGCACAGGCGAGAGCGAAGGACGCCATGAGACCGGGGGTGACCGCCCGGGAAGTGGACGCGGCGGCGCGATCGTACATCGATTCCACGGAGTTCAAGGGCTCCCTCATCCACTCCACCGGCCACAGCCTGGGCATCAACGTCCACGACGGCTTCAGGCTCGCCCCCAACGCCGACCTGGTCCTGGAGGAGAACATGGTGTTCACCATCGAGCCCGGGGTGTACGTTCCCGGCGTCGGCGGCATCAGGATCGAGGACGACGCGGTGGTGACCAGGCAAGGATGCGAGCTGTTGACCGACGCCGCGAAGGAGCTGAAGGTGATCTGATGGAGGACGAGCTGCGCAAGGCGGTCAGGATCATGCAGGACTCGGGGGCCGAGTTCTGCGATGCACGGTACCAGGAAAGCAGGACGCTGTCGATCATGGTGTCCAACCACGAGCTGAGGAACATGTCCAACGGCCGCCTGGCCGGCATCGGGCTGAGGGCCAGGATCGGAGGCTCATGGGGCTTCGCGGCCTCGGCGAGCATCGACCGGAAGAGCATCGAGGAGATGGCCAGGAAGGCGGTCAGGGCCGCAAAGGCCGGCGACTGCCCCGGAACGCCCATACCGGAGCAGCCGGCCAGGACCGGCAGCTTCCGGGCGAAGGCGCGCATACCTCCGGCAAGCGTGCCGACCGAGGAGAAGCTGGCGATGGTCAAGGACCTGGACGAAGCGCAGAAGATCTCGGACAAGATCGCCAACACCAACGCCATCTACGCCGAGAGCCTGAGGACCACCGTGCTGACCAACTCCTTCGGCTCATCGCTCCGCTGGGAGGACGGGCGCATCAGGCTCATCGCCAACACCGTGGCCGCCGACGCCGGGCGAATGGAGGCGTACCGGGAAAGCATCGCCGGGACCAGGGGGATGGAGCTGCTGCAGAAGTACGACCTCGCCGAGGTTGGAGTAAGGACGGCCAAGGAGGCCATAGTCCAGCTTGGGGCGGTGAAGCCGCCGTCGGGCATGGTAACCTGCATCACCGACCCGGAGATAACCGGCCTCCTGGCCCACGAGGTCATGGGGCACGCGTCGGAGGGGGACGAGATCGTCAAGCGGCGTTCCTTCCTCACCGACCAGGTAGGAAAGGTCGTCGCCAACGAGCAGATCACCATGGTGGACGACGGAACGCTGGAGGGCGGCTACGGCTCCATCACCTTCGACGACGAGGGCACCCCGTCCTCGCGGACGGTAATCATCGAGGACGGCGTGTACCGCGGCTACATGCACGACCTGGAGACCGGCGCGGAGATGGGCGTGCCGTCGACCGGCAACGGCCGGGCGCAGGACTTCGGCCGGAGGATGTGGGTCCGCATGACCAACACCTTCTTCGAGGCCGGGGACTGGACACTGGAGGAGATGGTCGAGGACGTCAAGTTCGGCATCCTGACCGACAAGTTCATCAACGGCATGGAGGACCCGGTGGGCGGCGGCTTCGAGGCCAAGGCCCACCGCGGCTTCCTCATCGAGAACGGGAAAGTGACCAAGCCGCTGCGCGCCATCACCCTGACCGGCAAGGCGCTGGACATACTCAAGACGACCGACGCGGTGGGAAAGAAGGTCAGCCATGACGCCGGCTCCTGCGGGAAGGGCACCGAGGACTACGTGCCGGTGTCGTCCGGAGGTCCGTATTGCCGGTCCAAGATCATCGCCGGAGGGGATTGAATGGACATCATCGAGATGGCGCGGAGGGCGCTGGAGACAGCCGTGCGGGAGGGCGCCACCCAGGCCGAGGCGTTCGCCGTAGACTCGGTCACCAGGAGCGTGTATGTCGACGACGACCGCATCAAGATAGTCGAGGAGAAGGAGGACCAAGGGCTCGCCGTGCGCGTCCTCAAGGGCCGGAAGCTGGCCCAGGCGTCATCGGCATGCGCGAGCGTGGAGGACGCGGAGGCCTGCGCCCGGACCGCGGCCTCTCTGGCCGACCGCTCGCCGTCCTCCCGCACCTACGACCGCTTCCCCTCGCCGGCGAAGGCCGTCCTGGCCGCGGCACCGAGGGATAAGCGGATCGAGCACCTGGACGTCGGGGAGCTGGTGGAGCTGGTGAAGAGCACGGTGGGCGCGGCCACCGACCGCGGCGTCAAGGTGCCGAGGGGAGTGCTCAGGGCCGCCTCGACCACCACCACGGTGATGAACACCAACGACCTGGAGGTCACCAACCTGGGCACGCTGGTGTTCGCTGGCTATGACGCCATGGCCCCGGGTGCGAGCCCGGGAGAGGGCGTCGGCAACCTCAACTCCCCCTGGCTGAAGGACTACGACCCCGTTCGGATGGGCGGGGACATCGCCAGGCAGGCGCTACAGGCCAGGGAGGCCAAGGCCCTGGAGGGATCGATAAAGGCGCCGGTCATGATCGCCCCGGGCGAGCTGGGGGAGATGCTCTCGTACTCGGCGGCCTTCGCCCTCAGCGCGGAGAGCGTTAATAAGAAGCGCAGCCCGTGGGCCGCGAAGCTCGGCGAGAGCGTGGCGTCGGCAGCGATCGATATCGTGGACGACCCCTCGGACCCCCGGGGAGCGCTGTCAGCGGCGTATGATGACGAGGGCGTGCCCACCACCGTCAAGAAGGTGGTGGAGAACGGCGTGCTGCGGACCTTCCTCTACGACAGCTACAACTCCAGCGTGGCCGCCATGCCGCCGTCGGGCAACGGGATGCGGCGCGGGACCCATGACGCCCTGTTCATGTTCCAGAACTCCCTGGCCTGCCGCCCGGTGAACCTGGTGCTGAAGCCCGGCCGGCGCGGCCCGGAGGAGATCATAGCCTCCATGGACGAGGGAGTTGTTGTGGAGAAGTTCGCCTTCCCCACCGTGAACCCGTACACCGGGGCGTTCGCCCTGGAGACCCGGCTGGCTCACGTGGTCAGGAGGGGATCGATAGAGGGGCAGATCAAGCACGCGCTGATCGTCGGCAACATGTACGAGGGGCTGAAGAACGTGGTGGAGATCGCCAACGACTCCCGGACGGTGGGGGACATGATCCTCCCCTCCGTGGCGTTCAACGGGTTCGAGGCCGTCGGGAGCAAGTGAGCTTCAGCCTTTGACCCACTTCAGGCTGGTCTCCATGAGGCCGAAGAGCACGTCCCCGCTCTTCCCCGAGAGCCGCGCTCCATACGGCAGGTGGTGCACGGGGTCCACGAACTGGTCGGTCTTCAGCGTCCCGTTCTCCAGCTGCTCGATGCGCATGTAGTGCTCGACCTCCCGCTCCCCGAAGGGCGTGGTGATCTTATCCTTTCCCAACCGCTCGCCGTCGTGGAGGACCGACCACCCGGCGATGATGCCCCCGAGGTCCGACAGGTCCTTTCCGTTCCAGGGGAAGGTCAGCCGTGCCCGGTTCATGAACGGCACCCCTTTGGGCAGGACCTCGACTATGAACTCGGCGTCCTTGACCGCCACCACCTTGATGCCCAGGGCGCCCTGGACCTTCTTGTCCCCGACCGTCCCGGTCACCGAGTAGATGAGGTGGTCTCCCTTGCCGATCGGTCCCTTCTCCTTGCCCGCGGGCAGGAGGGGCATGAGCACCGAGAACGGGAACATGCCTCACCCCTCCCTGCGCACCATGACCTTGCGGCGGTCGCCCACCACCTCGAAGGCGCGGGGGTCTCCCACCAGCTTGCCGATCGGCGTGACCTCGGAGATCGCCTCCGGTGCCTTGCCCTTGCTTATCGGCGTCGGTCCGAAGAACACGCACAGCGCCCGGCCCTCCGGCCAGTAGGCGACCTCCCCGGCCTCCAGGACCTTCTTGCTGTTCTCCAGCTTGTTCTTCACCGGCACCTCGAAGTAGATCTCGTCGCCCCAGGCGTTAGTGGTCGAGTCGAACGGCGCGGCCAGCCAAATGGCGTTGGCGGTATCGCTGTCGTTCAGCTCCACCCAGAAGTCGTGCTCGTCGATCATTAGGAGGATGCGGTTACCCATGCTCTCGAACGAATGAACGACCGTCCGCTAGTTATCCTTTCCGCCCGCGGGCCACTGCCCCCATGGGATGATGGCGATGAGCGCGCAAATGAACGATGAGATGATGGAGAGATGACGGCACATCGTCCGGCAGCGCACGGGAACGAATAATAATGGAAAATGAAGAAAAGGAAAGGTGGAGCCTCGCGGCTCACTTGCGCTCGAAGAGCTTGCGGATCTCCTGGCCGACCTGCTCGATCTGCTTCTCGGACTCCTCCTTCTCGAGGGCCTTCATGTTCTTCAGGTCGACGGTCCACTCCTTGGTCCACTCCTCCGCGAACTTGCCGGAGTTGATGTCGTCCAGGATCTGCTTCATGGCCTTCCGGGACTCCTCGTTGATGACCTTGTCCCTCCGGGTCAGCCCGCCGTACTCGGCGGTGTTGGAGACGGAGTCCCACATGTGCATCATGCCGCCGGCCTGGATCAGGTCGACGATGAGCTTCAGCTCGTGCAGTACCTCGAAGTAGGCGATCTCCGGCTTGTAGCCCGCCTTGATCAGGGTCTCGAACCCGGCCTCGATGAGCGCGGTGACGCCGCCGCACAGGACGGCCTGCTCGCCGAACAGGTCGGAGGTGGCCTCCTCCCGGAAGTCGGTCTCCAGCACGCCGGCCTTGGTGGAACCGAGGCCCTTGGCCAGAGCGAGGGCGATCTTCTTGGCGTTGCCGGACGCATCCTGCTCCACGGCGATGAGCGAAGGGACGCCGAAGCCTTCCTTGAAGGTCTGCCTGACCATGCGGCCGGGGGACTTGGGAGCGACCATGATCACATCGCAGTTCTGGGGCGGGGTGATGAGCTTGAAGGTGATGGCGAAGCCGTGGGCGAACTCCAGGGCGGCGCCGTCCTTGAGGTTGGGAGCGATCTGCTCCTTGTACACCCGGGGCTGCACCTCATCGGGCAGGAGGATCATGACTACGTCCGCGTCCTTCACGGCGGCCGGGATGTCCGCTACCTTGAGACCATCGGCCTGCGCGAGGTCCCAGGACTCGCCGCCCTTGCGCGCGCCCACCGTCACCTGCATGCCGGAGTCGTGGAGGCAGAGGGCCTGGGCGCGACCCTGGTTGCCGTACCCGATGACGGCGATCTTCTTGCCCCTCAGTACGCCGAGGTCAGCGTCGGAATCGTGATAGATCTTGGTCATTTTCACACGCTCGGACGAGCTTTCCGTCCTAATCCGAACCTTTGTATAAACAATGTTCGGCCGTCCTTCTCATCTCGCCAGCGTTCTTGTCCTGACCGCAGGCGATGATGTAGCCGGACCCTTTGCTCGGGGATGTTTCCCAGAAGCAGAAGTAGTCCTCGGACAGGTACTCGGCGGACTCGACGTCCTGCAGCGCCATGAGCGCGTGCAGCAGCCGGCCGTTCATGTTCCCGGTCTCCGCCTCGACGATGATGACGATCTGGCCCTTCTCCCGGGCCATGAACGACTTCTCGACCTCGATCTTCCTTCTTCCCAGCTCGACCAGGACCCTCTGGAACAGGCCAGGGGAGTCGTTGCCGACTATCTTGATCACTTCCATGTGCACCTACCTCTTATGACCGCATTGGGGTTTCCGCCCGGGGGGATCATCGGAAGGACGTCCTCCTCCGGGTCCATGTGAATGTCGATAAGGAAGGGGATCCCGGCGTCGATGCCGGTCCTCAGCGCCTCCTGGAGCTCGGAGGACCTCTCGACGTGGACCCCGTCCGCGCCGTAAGCCTGAGCGAGCTTGACGAAGTCGGGGTTCTCGCGCAGCTCCGTGCCGCTGTACCTCCTCTCGGCGAACAGCTTCTGCCACTGCCTGACCATTCCCAGCCAGCCGTTGTTGAACACGCAGACCACCACCGGGAGGTTCTCCGAGACCGCCGTGGCGAACTCGTGGGAGACCATCTGGATGCTCCCGTCGCCGGCGATGTCGACGACCGCCTTGTTGGGGAAGGCAACCTTCGCCCCGAGGGAGGCGGGGAACCCGAAGCCCATGGTGCCGAAGCCGCCGGAGGTGATGAACTGCCTCGGGTAGCGGGCCCTGAAGAAGTGGGCCGCCCACATCTGGTTCTGCCCGACCTCGGTGCAGACGATGGCGTCCTTGGGCAGGGTGCGGTTCAGCTCGAAGACCGCGAACTGGGGCAGCACCGGCGACGATGGAACGTTGATGTTGCAGGCGCAGTTCCTCAGGATCTCCTTGATGCGCAGCGACCATGCGGTCTCCCCCTTGGTCGCCTGCAGCCCGTTGATGATCATTTGCAGGCCCTTCTTGGCGTCGCCCACCAGGCGGACCTGGGTGCGCGCCGACTTCCCCGCTTCGCCGGGGTCGATGTCGACGTGGATCAGTTTCGTGGATATGGGGAGCTCGGACTGCGCGCCGGAGCTGCGGTCCGAGAACCTGGTGCCGACCGCGAGGATCACGTCGGCCTCCATGAACGCCTTCCTGGCCGCTTCCTTTCCGTGCATGCCGATGATGCCCAGCGACAGGGGGTGCTCCTCGGGGATGACGCCCTTGGCCATGATGGTCGTGGTGACCGGCGCCATGAGCATCTCGGAGAGCTGGAGGACCTCCGGGCTGGCGTTGGCCCAGATGATGCCTCCTCCGACCAGCAGGAGCGGCCTTTCCGCTGCCCGCAGTATCTTGACCGCCTCGGGCAGGTCGTGGAAGTCCTCCAGGGGCGGCGGCTCGGGGAACTGCTGGTTCATCGCGGCTTCGGGGACCTCGCCCTTCTGGACGTCCGCCGGCAGATCGATATGGACCGGGCCCTTGCGTCCGGAGTTGGCGATGGACACTCCCCGGATGACGGCCTCAGGTATCTCCGACGGGGCCAGCAGGCGGAAGTTGTGCTTGGTGATAGGCATCATCATGGAGAACGAGTCGGCCTCCTGGAACGCCTGGTTGCCGATGGCCGAGGTGGCCACCTGGCCGGTGAGGACGAGCATGGGGGACGAGTCCACGTACGCCGTGGCGACCCCCGTGATGAGGTTGGTGGACCCCGGCCCGGAGGTCGAGGTGCACACACCGATCTTCCCGGTGGCCCGGGCATAACCGTCCGCCATATGCGCCGCGCACTGCTCATGGCGGACCAGCACATGACGTATCTTCGACGTCAGCATGTCGTCGTACAGGGTGAGGGTCGTGCCCCCCGGGTACCCGAACATGACCTCGACGCCTTCTTTTTCCAGCAATGTGAGAACGGCCTTTGATCCTCTCAAATAAACATCCCCTTCAATGAGCGAGGACACCCAAAACTACTGGATGCCTCTACCTAATCAATACTACCACTACGCCCAAGCCGAGAGAAACGATGGAGCGGACAGTGGTACGCTTTGACATTGTTAGGGTGAATTAAAACCATGGTATTTAATCATATGTGGGCGCGGAAGCCTTCCGGCACGTTTTTCGGGGTTGCGGCACCCGCCTCCGCTGTTCCGGCGGGGAGGCGATGCCAGACGATGGTCCGATCACTCGCTGCGGCTGCTTCGCGGTCCGCTCGGGCATGATCCCTCCTTGAATCCCTCAGCGAACCGGCGAGCCAGCCGATCGAAGCACCCCTGGACGCGGGCCCCGGCCATGAAGAGGGCGGGCAGGACGAGGAGCGCGACCGTCACCAGCTGCAGCGGCGCGCCCATGCTCATGCGGGACATCGCCGAGGTCGCCGCGACCAGGGCCGGGCGGTGGAAGAGGTACACGAAATAGGAGGCGGCGGAGCAGGCAGCAAAGAGCCCTATGGACCTGGACGACAGGCGGGGAGCGACCTTCCTCGCGGCCGTCCAGAGCAGGAGCGCCGAGGATATGATCACCCCGTCGGAGAGGACCATGGACAGGATGAGCGCGGCCGGGTCGCCGAGGCCGCCGGACTCCTCCACCAGGGGGCTGCCGACGAGGACGAAAAGCCCTAGGGACACCACGGCCGAAACGATGGCGGCACCGATGACGCGGGAGCGGGTGCGCTCCAACAAGCCGCTCTCGCACGCCACCGCCCCGGCCATGAACACGAAGTAGTACAGGAAGAACCGCACCTCCAGCAGGCCGGTGGCGGCCCTCACCGCGATCAGGGGGAGGAGGGCGAGGGAGGCCAGGAGGAGCATGTCCCGGGGGCGGGAGGCGTGGCGGACCACGGCGTAGTACATCAGGTAGAACGCCAAGACCATCCCCACGAACCACAGGGTGACCATGGGGGTCACCGCCGCCGGGGCCAGGACGATCTGCAGACCCGCTGCGTGGATGAGCATGGTCGGAACATCGGGCTCCAGGACCAGGACGGCGAAGGTCGCCAGCGCCAGCCAGTAAAGGGGCATGAGGCGGAGCAGGCGATGTCCCATCAGCGAGGCGAGGGTGGACCGCGGGCGCCCCCGGGTGGCCGCGTGGGTCAGGTATCCGGACAGGAAGATGAACAGGCCGTTGCCCAATATGATGGTGTAGACGGTGTACGGCTGGAGGCCGGGAAGGGGGAGATAGTCAGGCAGATGGGTGAGGACGATGAGCGCGATCGCCGCGGTCCTCAGGACATCCGCCTCCACCAGGCGTTTCATGATCGCTCCTGCCTAGCCCGGTCATCCTATAGTACATTATCGCCAGCAGTGTCCCTGCCTGCATTCTCTGCGGCCGGTCCGCTCGTGGTCATCGGCCCCGAAAAGCTCGCTCGGCACTGTAAATAATAAATCCTCATGCCATATGGGTATCTGCCACTGCGCCCGGTCCGTGACCGCGGGGCAGGGAGCGATCCACACCTCCTGAAGGGAGCATATGGAGAAGTCTACATGAAGGTCAGAGTCGGCATCAACGGTTATGGCACCATCGGCAAGCGCGTGGCTTGCGCGGTGAAGGCCCAGGATGATATGGAGATTGTAGGGGTCACCAAGACCAGGCCGTCCTACGAGGCCAGGCTGGCAGGTATGGAAGGCTTTCCCCTGTACACGGCTACCCCCGACCAGGTGGCGACGTTCGAGAAGGAGGGGATCAAGGTCGCAGGGAGCATCGAGGACCTGCTGAGCAAGGTCGACATCATCGTCGACGCGACCCCTGGAGGGGTGGCCGAGAAGTACAAGGCGCTATACGAGAAGGCAGGGGTCAAGGCCATCTTCCAGGGAGGAGAGGACCACGGGCTCGCCGGCGTCTCTTTCAACGCCTTCGCCAACTACAACGAGGCGTGGGGGACCCAGTTCGCTAGGGTGGTCTCGTGCAACACCACCGGCCTGGTGAGGACGCTGTATCCGCTGGACAAGGTCTTCGGGCTGGACAAGGTCTCCGCCACCATCGTGAGGAGGGGCGCCGATCCCTCGGACATAAAGGGCTCCGCCCTCAACTCGCTGGAGCCTTCCCTCAAGCTGCCGACCCATCACGGCCCGGACGTGCAGACCATCATGCCCTGGCTGAACATCACCACCATGGCGGTGAAGGCCCCCACCACCCTGATGCACGCCCACTGCATCATTGCCGACCTGCGCAAGAAGGCCAAGGACCAGGACGTCCTGGCGGTATGGGACAATGTCCCCCGGGTCAAGTTCGTCAGCGGCAAGGACGGCATCAAGAGCACCGCCCAGATCATGGAGCTCGGCAGGGACCTGAAGCGCGACCGCGGCGACTTCATGGAGATCGTGGTGTGGCAGGACGGCGTCAAGGTCGTGGGCAACACCCTGTACTACTACCAGGGAGTGCACCAGGAGAGCGACGTGGTCCCAGAGAACATCGACTGCATCCGCTCGATGATGAAGCTCGAGCCTGACGGCATGAAGTCGATCAAGAAGACCGACAAGAGCCTGGGCATAGGAAAGTGAGGTTGCGCCGCTCGCGGCGCCCCTTTTTATCGATAAAAAAGGCTGAGGCGGGGCGGGTCCCCCCTGCGCCTTTCACTTTTTGTTCATCTCGTCCAGCTTCTTCAGCCCCGGGCAGGACGGCCCCTCGGCGTCCGGCGAGGCCTGAGGCGCCTGAGGCTCCTTCTCCATCTCGCCGAGCTGCCTGAGCGCGGGGCAGGCCTCGCCCTCGCCCGCCTTGATCGCCTCGATCGGCGGGCAGGTCCTCGTCCTGCGGTTCTTCAGCAGCGACGCGCCGATAGCGATGCCCAGGATGGTGACGATGACCGCCAGGGACATCAATGGCTCGATGTGCACGAAATCGGCGATGAGCATCTTGACGCCGACGAAGGTCAGGATGCCGGCCAGCCCGTACTTCAGGTAGCAGAAGGCGTTGATGATGTGGTTGAGCGCGAAGAACATCGACCTCAGGCCGAGGATGGCGAAGGCGTTCGAGCTGAACACGATGAAGGTGTTGGTGGTGATCCCCAGAATGGCAGGTATGGAGTCGACGGCGAACACGATGTCCGTGGTCTCCACGATCAGCAGGGTGACGAGCATGGGGGTGGCCCACAGCACCGTCCTTCCGGCCTTCCTATCGACACCTGGCTTGCGGACGAAGAACTTGTCGCCCTCGTAGTCCTTGGTCACCGGCATGATCTTGCGGAACCCCCGGACCATGATGTTCCTGTCCGGCTCCACGTTCGCCTCCTCCTTCTTCACAACCATCCTGATGGCGGTGAAGATCAGGAACGCGCCGAAGATGTACAGCACCCAGGAGAAGGCGTTGATGAGGGCGACGCCCGCGACGATGAACGCCATGCGGAACACCAGCGCGCCGAGGATGCCGTAGAACAGCACCTTGTGCTGGTCCTTGGAGGGCACGCAGAACGAGGCGAAAACGATGACGAACACGAACAGGTTGTCCACGCTCAGCATGAGTTCCATCAGGTAGCCGGTGGTGAACTCGATGCCAGGCCCCATCCCCATCCACACATAGATACCGATGTTGAACACGACGGCGATGCTGATGAAGAAGGCGACCTGCAGCATGGCCTCCCTCGGCCTGATGACGTGGGCCTTGCGGTTGAAGACCCCCAGGTCAAGGGCCAGCATCGACCCGATGACCACGAAAAAGATGATCCATTCCAATGCGACGACTTCGGTCACGTGGTATCCTCCGAGAGGACCGGTCCCCGGCCCCCGGGCTTCTCTCCACACAGGTCCGTTTGTGTATAAAGGTTATTCTGGTCCGGCAATGGATGGGGGCTCCCCGCGCGCTGGTGCGATGCGCGCACTTCAGTCCCGGGGATCGTACACGCTCCCGTCCTCGTAGCCCGCCTCCTCCAGCGCCCGAAGCATCGCCGCCCGCTCCCGGCGCTCGGTCGCCCGCGCCACGCTCTGCTCGTGAGTGTAGGAGGCGTGGCACGCCGGGCACAGCGTCTTCAGGTTGCCGGGGTGGTCGGAGCCGCCGGCGGACCGGGCGATGATGTGATGTACCTCCAGCGACTCCCACCGGTACCCTCCCCGGCCCCGCCGCAGCCTGGGGTCGTAGACCTTCCGGCGCCGGGCGCCAAAGCTCGCTCCGCAGTCCTGGCACCGGTACCGATCGCGCCTCAGCACCGCCGGCTGCAACCTCTGCCACACCAGCCGCCGGATGAGCGGGGTGGTCCCCTCGTCGTACGGGGGCACGATGGTCCCCTGCTCATAGTAGCGGCGGCCCTCGGGCAGCTCCTTGCGCAGGAGGGCGAGCGCCGCCTTGGCCGAGCTCCACGCCTCGCACAGCTGCTGGGAGTTGGAGCCGTTGCGGTGCCGGCGACGGCAGTGGGGGCAGGGGACCATGTCCTCCTTGCTCTCCTCGCCCGCCTCGCGGAACGGGCAGGCCTTGGCCAGCGCGGCGGTGCACCGGACCGGATGACCGCCGTCCCCGAGGAACACCAGCGACGGGCGGTCCTCGCTCGACGCCGATGTCCGAAGCCAGCAGAAGCTCTCCTCCTCCGGCAGCAACCGATGGCGGCAGGACAGCATCCTCATCCCTGACCCCATGGCCGCTCAGGGCCATAAATTTGGGGACCGGCAGCGGAAAGGTTATTTCAATCATGGAGCATGGTGGTCTTACCGCCAGCCAAGATGTCAGTGATGATGATGAAGCTCTTCAACACGCTCGATGACTTCCAGTTCGAGAACAAGACCGTCCTGCTGCGAGTGGACATCAACTGTCCACTGTCCAAGGAGACCTTGGATCTCGAGGATGACAACCGCATCCGGCAGATCATTCCCACCGTCCGGGAGCTCCTGGACCACGGTGCCAAGGTGGTCATCCTGGCGCACCAGGGACGACCCGGGGACTGGGACTTCGCGCCGCTGGACAAGCACGCCCAGCACCTCTCCAAGTACCTGGGCAAGCAGGTCCGGTACGTTGACGACATCGTCGGGGAGACCGCGGCCACCGAGATCAAGGCGCTGACCCCGGGCAACGCGATAATGCTGAAGAACGTGCGCGGGCTGCCGTACGAGCAGGAGAAGAAGAGCATGGAGGAGCACGCCAAGTGCGAGCTGGTCACCGTCCTCGCGCCCCTGGTAGATTACTATATCAACGATGCCTTCGCCGCCGCCCATCGCTCCCAGTGCTCCCTGGTCGGCTTCCCCGCGGTGCTGCCCTCCGCGGTCGGAAGGCTGATGGAGAAGGAGCTGACCGCCCTGCAGTCGGTCTTCGATGACCCGGCCCACCCGTCGGTGTTCATCCTGGGAGGGGCGAAGTTCGGCGATTCGATCAAGGTAATCGAGCGGCTGCTCAAGAGCGGCACCGCGGACTGGGTGATCCTTGTCGGCCTGAGCGCCAATGCCTTCCTCACCGCCCGGGGGATCAAGCTGGGGGAGCCGTCCACCAAGATCCTGGAGAGCGAGCTGACCCCGGAGACGCTGGAGGCCGCCAAGGTCCTGTTCAAGGAGCACGGGGAGCGCATCCTGCTGCCCTTCGACGTCGCGGTCGAGATCAACGGCCAGAGGAGGGACATGATGGTCGGCGACCTGCCCATCGACGTGCCCATCTACGATATCGGCAAGTTCTCCATGGCCAAGTTCGCCAAGGTGCTCGCCCCGGCGAAGACCATCTTCATGTCCGGGCCCGCGGGGCTCATCGAGAAGGAGCAGTTCTGCCTCGGCACCAAGGAGCTGATGACCGCGATGGTCCACTCCCGGGCGTTCACCCTGATCGGAGGCGGCCACACCGTGGGAGCGGCCGAGCGGTTCGGCCTGGCGGAGAAGTTCTCGTACGTGTCGACCGCCGGCGGGGCCCTGGAGACCTTCATCCTGGGCAAGCCGCTGCCGGCGATCGAGGCCCTGAAGCAGTGCAAGAAGGCCTAGGCCTTCCGCATCCGCTCCAGCGCTTCCTCCAGCCTCGCCACCGGCTGGGTGAGGGCCATGCGAACGAAGCCCTCCCCGTTCTGCCCGAAGCCGATGCCCGGGGTCACCACGACGCCGACCTCCAGCATGCGGTTGGCGAACTCGATGGAGCTCTCGCCCACCCCGAAGAACAGGTAGAAGGTGCCCTTGGGCAGCTTGATGTCGTACCCCAGCTCCCGGAGCCCGCGGACCATGACGTCCCGGCGCTCCTTGTACACCTTCACGTTGTCCTCGACCATCTTCGGCCTCGAGCGTCCGGTGTACTCGCCCAGCGCCACGTTGGCGGCCTTCTGGATGAACTTCGGCGCGCCGGAGTCGATCTGGGACTTGACCTTCTTCAGGCCGGCGATGAGCTTCGCATCGCCCACCGCGTACCCCAGCCGGTACCCGGTCATGTTGAACGTCTTCGACAGAGAGCCGAACTCGATGGCCTGCCTCCCGAACTCCAGGATGGACGGCGCCACGTAGTCGTCGAAGGTCATCTCCGAGTAGGCGTTGTCATAGCACAGGATGGTCCCGGTCTCGTTGCACCACCTCAGGGCGTCCTTCAGGAACGACGGCGTCGCCGTCGCCCCGGTGGGGTTGTTGGGATAGTTCAGGTACAGCATCTTGGCGTCCGCCGGGAGGGCGTCCAGGTCGGGCAGGAAGCCGTCCTTCTCGTACAGCGGCACCTTCACCGGCTCCGCGTCGCACAGCAGGGTTGCGCCCTGGGCGTACACCGGGTAGGCGGGATTGGGGCACAGCACGCGGTCCCCGGGGTTGATGAACGCCCGGGCCACGTTGGCCAGGCCTTCCTTGCTGCCCAGGAGGACCGCGACCTCGCGGTCGGGGTCAAGTTCCACCCCGAACCTCCTAGAGTACCACTCGGCGATGGCGACCCGGGTGTCCCGCTCCCCGCCGGACGACGGATAGCGGTGGTTCTCCGGGTCGTCCAGCTGTCTCTTGATCTCGTCCACCAGGGGCTGGGGGGTCGGCAGGTCCGGG
The DNA here is from genome assembly GCA_002508545.1 of Methanomassiliicoccus sp. UBA6. Taxonomy (GTDB): domain Archaea; phylum Thermoplasmatota; class Thermoplasmata; order Methanomassiliicoccales; family Methanomassiliicoccaceae; genus UBA6. The sequence goes on along the minus strand of DAVH01000058.1, from coordinate 54,717 downwards.
TCCCCTATCCCCAGGTCTATGATGTCCAGGCCCTCGGCCTTCTTCTTGGCGACCTTCTCCTCGATCTCCGCGAACAGGTATGGCGGGATCTTCCTCAAACGGTCAGCGAACTCGAACGACATGTTCTCACCTTGATCAGATATCTACCTCGCCCTGGAACACCCGGGCCGCAGGACCGGTCATGCGGACCATGGACAGGTCCTTCATCACATTTATGGTCAGGTCCCCGCCGGGCAGCCGGACCTGGACATCACTGCCCAGGGGCGCGATGCCCTTCAGGCCGGCGGCCACCGCGGTGGCGCACGCGCCGGTCCCGCACGCCTGCGTCCACCCGGCGCCGCGCTCGAACACCGTGACCTCCAGCCGGCCGTCGCGGGGCCGGACGAACTCCACGTTGGTCTTCCTGGGGAACACGGGATGGGCGTGGACCAGCGGGCCCAGCCTCCTGACCTCATCGTCCGGGAGCTCCTGGAAGATGATGAAGTGCGGGTTTCCCATGCTCACTGCAGTGCCCTTGATCTCGAGGCCGTCGACCTCGATGCCGCGGTCGATGAACCGGCCGTCGCAATCCATGGGGATGTCCCGGCATTCCATTCGGGGCGCGCCCATGTCCACCGATACCTCGGAGGTCTCGCCGCGGGACGCGACGATCCGGGTGTCCATCACTCCGGCCAGGGTGTTGATGCGCAGCCTGTCGCGGGGCTCCGGGGAGCGGTCGTGCAGGTGCTTGGCCAGGCACCGGATGCCGTTGCCGCACATCTCCGCCTCGCTGCCGTCGGAGTTCATGATCTTCATGTAGGCGTCCGCCTCCGGGTCCGGCCGAACGTACAGGATGCCGTCCGCGCCGATGCCGGTGCGGCGGTCGCACAGTCTCGTCACCGCGGCAGGGTCCACTGGGGCTTTCGGGTCCTCGAACAGGATGAAATCGTTGCCCAGCCCGTGGTACTTCCAGAACCTCAAAGCATCAGCCTCGACGGTATGCGCTGGTTGCGCATGAGGTCCTCGATCGTCTCCCGCTCCCGGATCAGGTTCACGGTGCCCTTGTGGACCAGCACCTCCCTCGGGAAGGGGCGCATGTTGTAGTTCGAGGCCATGGAGAACCCATAGGCACCGGCATCGTACACGCAGATGACATCGCCCTCCTCCACCCGCGGCAGCGCACGCTCCTTGGCCAGGTGATCACCGGACTCGCAGATCGGGCCGACCACGTCGTAGGTGGCCTCGGCCGGCCGGTCGAACTTGTTGGCCACCGCCACATGGTGGAAGGAGCCGTAGAACGCCGGCCGGACCAGGGTGTTCATCCCCGCATCGACGCCGGCGAAGTTCTTGTCCGGCGTCTCCTTCACGTCCACCACCGTGGTCAGGAGGACCGTGGAGTCGGCGATGATGTACCGGCCCGGCTCCACCACGATCCTCTTGGCCGAGGTGCCGTTCTTGATCAGCGAGGTGACGCCCTCGGCCAGGGCGTCCAGGTCCATGGCGTGGTCCTCCGGGTGGTAGGGAATGCCGATGCCTCCGCCGATGTCCACGAAGTCCAGGCGGAGACCGAGCTCCTTCTCGATGCTCTGCATGATGGACACCAGGACCTCGGTGGCCTTGACGAACGGGTCGGCCACCTGCACCCCGGCGCCGATGTGGCAATGGAGGCCGGAGGGCCGGAACCCGAGCTGCACCGCTTCGGCGTACGCCTCCACGATGCGGTCCTTGGGAATGCCGAACTTGGTCGACCTCGCCCCGGTCACCACCTTCTCATGATGGCCAGCGCCGACCTCGGGGTTCACCCGGAAGGATATCGGCAGGCTGGGGTCGATCATGGCCAGCCGCTCGAGCTCGGAGAACGAGTCGATGTTGATCGGCACCCTCCGCGCCGCGACCGCCTTCAGCTCGGCCGTGGACACGTTCACTCCGGTGTACATGATGCGGTCAGGGGTGAAGCCGGCGCGGAGGCAGGCCTCGACCTCGCCGATGGACACGGCGTCGATGCACGATCCCTCCTGCTCCAGAATGCGCAGGATCGCGAGGTTGGTATTGGCCTTGCAGGCGTAGTTGATCCTAGCGGGCATGCGCTTGTCGAAGGCGTTGAAGACCGCGCGGTAGTTGCTGCGGACGGCGTCCTCGTCCGTCACGTAGACCGGCGTTCCGTACTTCTTCACGATCTCGGTCGCCCTCACTCCCCCGATGAGCATCTGCCCATCCACGCTCTCGAATTTCCTCAAGTTAACCACCTATGAACGTATTGTGAATGCTCCTTACCACGTCCAGAGCCTTATCGCTGGGGACGACGAAGTTTAGGGCCACGTCCGACGCGCCCTCGGAGATCATCTCGATGTTGGCCCCGATGTCGGCGACGGCGGAGAACACCTTGGCCGATACGCCGGGGACGTTCAGCATGTTGTCCCCCACGCAGCAGATCAGCGACACGTTGCCCTTGACCGTCAGCTTCTCGACCTGCTGCTCCCCGAGCGAGTCGATGCGCTTCAGCACCTCGTCCACCGCCGGGGTGGGGATGACCATCGCCAGCGTCGACAATGAGGTCGAGACGGCATATGAGTTGACCGCCGCATCGGAGATCGCCCCCACCAGCCTGGAGATGAGGCCGGGCTGGTAGACGATCTCGGACGAGTACACTTTTATGATAGAGAGGTCGCACTTCACCGCCACCGAGGTCAGGATGTCGCCGTTGTCGGACTTCTGCGCCCTGATCAGGGTGCCCCGGGCGTCGGGGTTGAAGGTGTTCTTCACCATCAGCGGTATCCCCTTTCTCCGGACCGGCTCGACCGTGCGGGGGTGCAGCACCTTCGCCCCGAAGTAGGCGAGCTCGGCCGCTTCATTATAGTCCATCTCCCCGATGCACTTGGCCGTGGGCACCGCCCGGGGGTCCGCGGTCATGAAGCCGTTGACGTCCGTCCAGATCTCGCAGCAGTCAGCGTCTATGCCGTACGCCACCACGCTGCCGGAGTAATCGGAACCTCCCCGCCCGAAGGTCATCGGACGGCCGCGGTCGTCGCAGCCGTAGTAGCCGGTGAGCACCGGGGTGGCTCCCTCCTCCAGGAGGGGGAGCAGGTTCTTCCGCAGGTTGCGGTGGGTGGCGTCCAGGTCCGCCGAGCCGTTGCCCGGGGAGCCCTGCGCCACGATGCCCGCCTTCTCCGCCGTGAGAGGCACCCCGTCGATGCCCTTGGACCTCAAGATGTACGCCAGGGTGAGCGACGACAAACGCTCCCCCCACGACGAGATGGTGTCGTCCAGCACCGGGTCGGACGGGACCTTCCAGCGGGCGCTGAGCGCGCCTTGCAGCCCGTCCAGGCTCGAGTCTAAGGCCTCCGCGTACTCGGCGAAGAGCGCCGGGGCCATGATGACCTTCGCGCTCGAGGAGTACTTGCTCCTCAGGCCGGCAACGACCTCGTCCACCGGGGCCCTGTCCCTGATGCTGGCGATCAGCGAGTTGGTCACCCCGGACATGGCGGAGACGACGATGACCTTCCTCGAGCTGTCCCTGCCGATGATCGAGGCGGTCCTCTCCATCGCATCCACGCTGCCCACGCTGGTGCCCCCGAACTTCATGACCTTGATCATAATCCCAGAACCTCTTCCATTGAATGTATCCGTCCGTCGCTCTTGTCCGCTATCCACCTGATCGCCATCACGCAGCCCTCGGCGAACGCTTCCCTCGAATGCGCCCGGTGCGTGAGCTCGATCCTCTCCTTCCGGCCGGCGAAGATGACGGTGTGCTCGCCGACCACGTCCCCGGCACGCACGGAGTGTATACCGATCTCCCTGCCCCTGGCCCCGACCATGCCCTCTCGGCCGTAGACCATTCGGTCGACCCCGGTGACCCCGGAGATCATCTCGGCGGCCCGGCGAGCCGTGCCCGAGGGGGCGTCCTTCTTCTTGTCGTGGTGCACCTCGATGATCTCCACCTCGTAGTCGGGGAGGGACCTGGCGAGGCTCTCGCAGGTCTTGAAGAACACGTTCACCCCGACCGAGAAATTGGGGGCCAGGACCGCCGCGGTGCCGTTGGCCCGCAGCGAGGCCTCGAGCGCGGCGAGCGACCCCCCGGACAGTCCAGTGGTGCCTACCACGATGTTCAGCCCCTTGCGCTGCGCCGCCGGCAGGTTTTCCTCGGCCGCGACGGGCGCGGTGAGGTCAACGTACACGTCCGCGTCCCTCACCGCCTCGGCCAGGCGGTCCGCGCCGACGATCTCCGCTCCCGATTCCGTCCTCTTCCCCACGCTCGCGCTGCCCGCCGATACCACCCCGCGGACCAGACGCATATCCGGCTGGTTAGCTACCAGCTCGCACACCAGCCGGCCGAGCTTGCCGGTGGCCCCGCCGACCACAACCCTGATCACGCCCATCGCCTCAGATCAGCTTGTAGTCGGCCAATACTCCCTTGAGGGCGTTCAGGTGCTCCGCGCTCATCTCGCACAGGGGCAGGCGGAACGGACCCGCTGGCTTGCCCATCAGGCGGACCGCGGTCTTCACCGGTATGGGGTTGGTCTCGATGAACAGGGCGGACAGCAGGGGCATGAGCTCGCGGTGGATGCGCCGGCCCTCCGGTACGTTGCTGTCGAGCATTGCCTGGACCATGGCCAGCATGTGCTTCGGCACGATGTTCGAGGCCACCGATATCACTCCCCTCGCGCCCACCGCCATGGCCGGTACGGTCATGGCGTCGTCACCCGAGAGAACGGTGAAGTCCTTCGGCGCATTGGAGGCGATGGCCGCGATCTGGTTGATGTCCCCCGAGGCCTCCTTGACCCCGACGATGCTGGGTATCTCGGCCAGCTTGAGCATGGTCGCCGCGGTGATGTTCGAGCCGGTCCTGCTCGGGATGTTGTACACGATGGTGGGCAGGCCGACCGCGGAGTCGATGGCCTCGTAGTGCTTCACGATGCCCGTCTGGGTCGGCTTGTTGTAGTACGGCGATATCGACAGCGCGGCGTCCGCCCCGAGGTCCTTGGCCCCCTTGGTCAGGTGGATCGCCTCGCTCGTGGCGTTGGAGCCGGTGCCGGCGATGACCTTCGATCGCTTCGCCTCGTCGATGACGATCCCGATGACCTTCAGGTGCTCATCGTGGTTCAGGGTGGCCGATTCGCCCGTCGACCCGCAGGGCACCAGCATGCGAATGCCGCTGTCCTCCTGGAATCTGACCAGCTCACGCAGCCCCGCCTCGTCTATCTCCCCGTTCTTCAGCATCGGAGTGATGAGTGCCGTGGCGCAGCCAGAGAACATGTCAGGCTCCTCCGAAATGCTCCTTGAGGATCAGCCGGGTCCTCGTCGATTGAACGTTATCGAACCGCCTGATCCGCTCGATTATCTCGTTGAGCTGGGGGGACGAGGTCACGTCGATGATGGCCACGACGTCCTCCTCACCGGTGACCTCGAACACCTCCGACACGCCCTCGAACCGGGCGATCTTGGCGCTGACGTCGGAAGTGTTCACGTTCACGTTTATCTTGATCTCGATGATGGCCTTGACGTTCTTGCTGCTGGTCTTGATGGTGAAAGACTGTATGATCCCGTCGTCCACCAGCTTTCTGACCCTGCTGCGTATGGTCCCCTCGGATACCTTGAGCTGGTTGGCGATGTCCACGAAAGGCCTGCGAGAATCCTTCTTCAGGATCTCGATGATCTTCTCGTCCAAATGGTCGATCACGGGGTTCACTCCTTCCGATATTTTTCCTACGAATTCCTTAGGCATTTTGATGATACAATAGGTATGTTATAAAACTATATGCGACTAGGCGCGGGTAATGCGAAAATATGGCGAATGCCGGCAGGTCCGCCTCGAACTATGTTGCCCGATTATTAATAAGGTCGACCCTCGCGGTTACGATTCTCGTAGCCGGTTGCGAGGCATCGCAGCCCGCAGATCACCGCACCTTCTCCACGAAACGCTTCCACCGGCGGGCATCCTCGACCCGGGTCATCAGCGAGCGGCGCTTTAGCTCGGCTTCCTTTCCCGAGACGGTGCGCAGCTCGTCCACCGCGCGAAGGTAGGAGCGGGCCTCGTTCATCAGCTCACACGCCTTCGCCCTCGTGACGTCGCCGTGCTTGATCTCCTCCTCCATCTCCTTGACCAGCTCCTCCAGCATGTGGGCCAGCGCCGCCGCCTCCTTGCGCTCCTGGTCGGTGGGGTCATCGCTCATTATGTACCGGAACACCACGTCCCGGAGGGGGACCGTCCGGTTATCCAGCCTGATCTCCTGGGGGATCAGCTCCCCGACCCAGAAGAGCAGGGAGTGGATGCGGGAAACGAGCTTGGCGCGGTCCTCGGGGGTGAGGGCGGGGGGACCCTCGCAGACCTCCCATTTCTCGGGCATCTCAGTGGTAGGGGAAGGAGTGCAGCGGCCCGCCGCCCAGGATGGTACCGCCCATGGACCTCGCTCTTATCAGCCCTCTCATCGGCACCCCGCCGATCTCGTTCCGGCTGCTCTTGTTGACGATGACCACGATGAGGATGGGCTCGCCCCCCGCCTCCCTGACATCCTTGAGGGCCTCGTCCACGGTCGCGCCGGTCGTGAGGACGTCGTCGACCACCACCACCTTCTTTCCGGATACGGAGGCGTAGTTGGCGGACATGGAGCCCCCTGCCTTCCCCCGCTCGATGGGGGGCTTGTACACTGCCAGGTCCAGCCCCAGGTTCTCGGAGATGTAGGTGGCGAAGGGGACGCCGTTGAGCGCTATGCCCAGGACGGCCTGGGCCTCCACGCCCATCTTCTCCAGCTCCTCCTCCACGATGTCGGTCAGGATGTCGCTCATCAGGGCGATGCGCGTTCCGCTGACCCCCAGGGTGCGCCATCCGATCTTGACGTCGCTGGGCGGCAGCCCGCCGTCCTCCCCTTGCTCGATCAGGTACTGCACCGTGTCCACGGACACGTGCAGCTCGTCGGCGATGTCCCTGTCGCTGAGGCCCTTCCCGTTCAGCTCCCTCGCTTGTCTGGCCAGTTCCTTGACGTCGACCATGCTCTCGATACGACTAATGCACCGGGCCGATAAATACCTCGTTACCGCCTAGCGCGAACGAGGGCCCACAGGGCGCGGTTCACCGGCATCTCCAGCCCCCTCGCCTCCCCGGCACGCACCAGGGCTCCGTTGATCTCGTCGATCTCCGTCCGCCTGCCCCGCTCCACGTCCTGCAGCATGCTGGACCGGTTGCCAGCGGTGGCACGGACGACCTCCATGACCCGTTCGAAGGGATCGCCGCCCAGGATGACCCCGCTCGCCTCGGCCGCCCTCGCGGCCTCCATGCTCACGGCCCGGCTCAGCTCCCGCAGGCCTTCATCGCGCAGGATGCTCCCGTTCTCCAGGCCAACCAGGGCGGTGATGGGGTTGACCGCCGCGTTGACCACTGCCTTGGACCACACCTCGGCGATTATGCTGGCGGAGATGCGCGAGGGAATGCCGCACTCGGCGAGCAGGCCGCTCAGGCGCACGGCGTTACCGTGCTGCCCGACGGTGGAGCCCACCGCGACCTCCTTCAGCCCGGAGACCCTGATGTTACCCGGCCCCAGGACGGCCGCCCCCAGCACCGGCACGCCGACCAGCGCCCGGGAGCCGAACGCCCGCACCAGCTTCTCTGCGTTCCCCAGGCCGTTCTGGACCGATGCCACCAGGGTATGGCCGCCGACCAGGGGAGCGACCTCCCGTACCGCGGCGTCGGTGTCGTACGCCTTCACCGTTATGAGCACCACGTCCTGCACTTCCAGGCCCTCTACGCTCTCCCGTGCCGCCGGGCTGAACACGCCCTCCACCGTACCGCTCAGCCTCAGGCCGCCGCCGCTCACCGCGAGCACGTGCTCTCTCCGGCCGATCAGGGTCACCTCGTTCCTGGTGGACAGCAGGCCGCCGAGGACGCTGCCGACCGCTCCCGCGCCGAACACCGCGATCCTCATTCCGGCGACCTCCTTGCCGTGCCGGCCAGGTCGTGCGCCCGCCGCAGGGGCAGGGGGATGCCCTTGACCAGAAGGTGCTCGCAGATCTCCACCGCGGTGTCGAGCGAGACGCGGTGGCCGACCGAGACGAAGGTCGCCTTCCGTCCCTCGCCGATGCGGTATCCCTTGATCTCGCCGTTGAGGACAACCGGCGCCCGGCCACCGACCTCGTCCCCGACCTCGCCGACCAGGGCGCTCTTGGCCGCGCCCACCGTGGGCACATCGAGGGTGACGCCGATGTGCGCGGCGACCCCCGCTCCCCGGGGATGAAGGGAGCCGTGACCATCGATCAGGTATATGGTGCCCTCCCTTTCCGTGACCAAGGGCCGCAGCACAGGGGTCTCGCGGAACGACAGGTAAGCAGGGATGTAAGGAAACCGGACATCGCAATCGGTCGTTCTCTCCTCAACCAGCTCGCCGGTCCGCGCGTCAAAGGCCGCCATCGCCCCGAAGGCCTTGGTGCCGGCGTAGGAGACATCGAGGCCGGCCACACGACGCAGCTCTCCAAAATCATCGCCCTCGAACACCTTCTCCCTTATCCCCTCCTGCTCCTCCCTGAGCGAGGCGAGGAGAGGCTTGACGCGGAAGCCGGCGAACCGTCGGGCGGCCATGTCCCTGACGATCCCTTCCACGACGTTCACGCCCTCAGATGCCAGCAGGGCCGCCGGGTCCTCTCCCGGGCCTCCCTTCCCGACACGCCCGGTGGAATGGACCACCCGGTGCTTCGGTGACCCGGGCGGTCCCGGGTAACGGGCGAGGACCTCTCCCACGGCCCGCGCCGCCACCCTATCCCCGAGCGCGGCGGCTATGTCGCCGTACGTGGACACCTTCCCGGGCGGTATCTGGTCCATCGCCTCGAATATGATGGAGATGAGGTCCGGCCCGTCGCAGGGACGCTGCACGGCATGGTGGACCAACTCCCGCATATTTACCCGTTCCCCGGGCCCGAGGTCGACCTCGCCCCCTGGCGCGGCCTCATCGGTAGCGGATCTCGAGCATCTTGATGCCGGAGGCGGTGGTGAAGTAGTGCTCCTCGTTGCCGTCCATGAGCAGGATGTCGCCCGGCCCGAAGCTCAGGGTCTCCAGGCCGTTGGTCACCGTCCCCGTGCCCTCGATGACGTAGTTCGCCTGCTTCAGGGGATGCCGGTGAGGCTTCTTGGGAACGGTCGAATCCGGTGCTATCCACCTCACCCCGAGCAAGAAGTTCTCTTCGTCCAGCAGGTCGCACGCGCGAACGAAGCCCTTCTGTCCGGGCCGGTCCTCGCAGCCGATGTCCATCTCGTGGGTCAGTCTCATTGCCTCTCGCCGTACCGGCCGTAGTAGATCAGCTCTTCCGCCGGCTTCCTCGGGCGGGCCTCGGGGTCCTCGTCCGGGTATCCGAGCGTCATGCAGGCCATGACCTCCTTGTTCGGCGGGACGCCCAGCAGGGCGCCCACCTGGGCTTTATCGAACGCTCCGATCCAGCAGGTGCCGAGGCCTTTCTCGTGCGCTTCCAGGGTCAGGTGGTCGAGCATGATCGTTGCGTCTACACGGCTCCACTTCTGGGCGGGGTCCTCGATCGCCACCAGGAAGACGGAGCACTCGGCCACGAACTTCTGGTTCTTGCACATCGGCACCAGGTCCTTCTTGACCTGGGAGTCCTTGACCACGATCATCTCCCAAGCCTGGCGGTTCGCGGCGGAAGGCGCCAACCGGGCGGCCTCGAGGACCTCCCTGAGCACCTCCTCCGGAATGTCCTGGCTCTTGTATCTGCGAACGCTCCTCCTCGTCCTGATCGCCGTGCCCACGTCCATGCACAATCCTCAAACTACAGAATGATGCCTAGGCTAGAAATAGGTTAGCGGAAAAGGGAGAGGAAGGGGTTTGGCTCACTCCGCCGGTGAGCCGTTCTTGAAGGTGACCACGCTCTGGGGGAACGGGATCTCGATGCCCTCCTTGTCGAAGCGCTCATAGACCGCCTGGCGGACCTCGGAGGCGACCCGCCACATCTTCTTGATGTCCACCCAATACCACAGCTTGAAGTCCACGGAGGACTCGCCGAACTTGGCCAGGCGGACATAGGGCATCTGCCCCTCCTGCTTGATGACGTCCGGATGGGTCATCGCCACGTCCAGGAGCAGTTCCTTGACCTTGTTCAGGTCGGTACCGTAGGCGACCCCGATCTCGCAGCTCATGGAGCGGTGCTTGTCCGGGCGGGAGTAGTTGATGACCTTCTTGTTGACCATGTCGTTGTTCGGAACCACTATGGTCTCGTGGTCCGCGCTGTTGTACACAGTGGTGGAGCGGAGGCCGATCCTCTTTACCTCGCACACCTCCCCGGAGTCCAGCTCGACGATGTCCCCGACCCTGAACGGGCGGTCGAGGATCAGCTGCAAGCCCGCGAACAGATTACCCAGAGTGTTCTGGACGGCGAAGGCGACCACCAGGCCGATGACCCCCATACCGGCCACCAGCAGGGTGACGTCTATGCCCAGGATGCCGAGGACGGTCACCAGGCCAACGAGGGGTATGATGATGATCCCTGCCTTCTGGAGCAGGGGAATCAGCACGTCATCGATCTCCGTGTCGGTCTTCGCCGACCACTTCTGGGCGTAGAAGATCACCACCCGGTCGAAGATGCGATATGCGGCGTAGGCGACGATGAGCACCACCAGGACCTGGTAGGCCTGCATGATGGTGAAGTGCAGATCCTGCGAGATCTCGATGATGGCCAGGGAGTCCACGATGCCGAAGGAGACGATGAGCGTGAANNGCTGGTGATCTCCAGGATGCGGTCGTCCAGGTCGGTCTTGGTCTTCTTGGTGATCTGGTGGATGATGGGATCGACGATGAAGTAGATGGCACCGGCGATCACCACCCACAGCAGCACGGTGAGCGCGAAAGACCACAGGATGGTGTTGAAGGGCACCGGCAGGGTATTCTCCCAGATGCCGAAGATCTTGTTGCCGCTGGACTCGAACATCGCGTTCACGTGCACCGTCACCGTCTTCGAGACCACTTCCATCTGGTCGGGAGCGTTCATCTTGGTGAAGGTGAGGTTCACGAACACCGGGAACTCGACGGACGACGAGATGCGGTCAGAGGAAACGGTCAGGACGATCTCCCTGCTCTCCCCGGGAGCGAGAGAGCCATAGTCCTGGTTCAGGCTCGTGGAAATATGGTTGGGCCGTTCGCCAGATGCGTCTGTCCCGATGACCGCATCGGCCTGTATCAGGTACGGCACGGTGTCGTTGTTGTAGACCACCCATACGAAATCGACGGACTCGGACGCGTCCTCGATCTTGTTGTATCCATCGTTCGTCTCAAGGATGTTCACGCCCTCGGCGACGACCGAGGGAACGAGAAGGAGAGAGACGAACAAGATGGAAATGAAGGAAAGGACGAGGCTCTTTCTCATTGCCTGGGCGGAACGATTGCCTGCTAATTAATTTTCCTACCCAGATTCATTGAACGCTCCGGCGAGCTATGGCCTCATGTTCACGGTTTTTCGAGATCGAGACCCATTTCTCCTCAGTTATCCCTAAGGCTGCCCGCCACCATCACCGCCACACCGATGACTAGGATGCCGGACCCCACTATTGTCGTGGCTAGACTGAACAGGAACTTAGAGTAGTGTTGGTCGGCGAGAAAATTATCGTATCCAGTGAACACCGTGAGGATAAAGCCTATCGCTATGATGAGCGCTCCTCCGATGGACAATTGGAAACCTGTCGTCTGAAACCGGTTCTTACTTCCCCATTGCATGAAGCCTTATTAATTCAAAGAGATAAATACTATTGTCACCGCCAATTTCTCGTGCATCAGCCAGATTGGACGGGAGGGCGATTATGGGTTGCCCACATCGCGGCCTGGCATCATCGCCCCCGGATCCGCCTAGACCGATCCGATTCAGGAGGGCCTTTACTGATTCTCCTTGAAAATTTGGAAGAAGGATTTTTATTCATCGCCTGAGTGACCGGCCCCATGGACTGGATGCCCCTCCTCAAGGTGACGATCGCCCTGGCCGCCCTGGCGCTGGCCGCACGGGCGGACTGGCGGACCAGGGAAGCATCGGACGCTTACTGGATGGTCATCGGCGGAGCGGGCATGGTGTTCCTGGCCGCCCAGATCATAATGGACGGAGCGAACCTACTGTACCTTGCGATCCTGGTGCCCATCGCGATCTTCTTCGCCGACATCTTCTGGGAGCGCAGGGGCATGTTCGAAGATGGTGTTAACGTGGCGCCACTGGCACTGTACGCCGTTGGCTTTGCCATCCTGGGTTGGATGATCTACCAGTTCAGCTCCGAGCTGTACTTCTGGGAGCTGATGGTCGTACCCATAATGTTCCTCATCTTCATCCTCCTGTACCAGTTCGATGTGATCAAGGGAGGGGCGGACGCCAAGGCGCTCATCGCCCTGTCGATCATGTTCCCGACCTATCCGCAGTTCGCCTCCATTCCCCTGATCCCCGTGCCGTTCGAGACGGCCCAGTTCGTCCTTCCCTTCCCGCTGCTGATCTTGTTCAACGCCGCCCTGCTCACCCTCGCGGTGCCCGTGGCGATGCTCGTACTGAACGCATCCAGGCGCCAGTTCCGCTTCCCGGCCATGCTGTTCGGGTACGTGATGACGATCGACGAGGCCAGGAAGAGCTACGTCTGGCCGATGGAGCGGCTCGAGGACGGGGAGCGCCGTCTCAGGCTGTTCCCTGGACCGTCGGAGGACACCAACGCCGACCTCGACCGGCTGGCCGAGTCTGGAGCGAGCGAGATCTGGGTCACTCCCAAGGTACCGTTCCTCATCCCCATCACCGCCTCGCTGATGTTCTCCGTAGTGGTCGGGAACCTGCTGTTCCTCTTCCTGAGCTGAAGGCGCACTCGCTGCTGAGCACGCAAGCGTCGCACTTGGGCCTCGATCGGCATGTGGTGCGGGCGTGTTGCACCAGCAGCGCGTAGAACCTTGCGTACTTCGCCGGGTCCGGCTCCAGGCACGACTCCATGAGCCCCTTCACCTCTTGGTAGTCTCCGGAATCGAGCATGCCCGTCCGCCCGAGCACCCTGGACACGTACGCGGCGGCGATGAAGCACGGCTTCCCGCCGGCGAACAGCAGGATGACGTCGGCGGTCTCGTTGCCTATGCCCGGCAGGGACAGCAGCTCCCTCCTCGCCGCCTCGGTGTCCTGGCACAGAAGGTGCATGGGGTCGGAGCGATGGTGCGCCCTCAGGTAAGAGGCCATGGCCTTGATGTTCTTCGCCTTCTGCCTGAAGAACCCCGTCGGGCGGAGGATGGCCTCGAGCTCCTCCTGGGGCAGCTCGTCGATCGCATCGACGTCGAGGAGCCCTCTCGAACGAAGCGCTTCCAGCACCCCGGCGACGCTCTCCCAGTTGGTCTGCTGCACCAGGATCGCGCCGACCATTATCTCCCAGGGGGACTCCGCCGGCCACCAGTCCTCGACCGAATAATGGGCGTCCAGGCGGCGGTAGAGATCGTCGACCTCCAACCGGTCACCTCAATAACTGTCTTCGCCTCTCCTCGGACTGGGCAACCTCGCCCTTCCTCTGCACCATGTACAGGTCCTGACCGCATATGGGGCAGTGCCCTTCCCGGGCCTCCACCTTCATGACCCCGAAACCGCTGCGCTCGGCGACGAGGTGATGGCACTTCGGGCAGATGGTGTCCTCGCCCCGCGGCAGCGCGACGTTCCCGAGGTAGATGAACTGAAGCCCCGCCTCCTTTCCCACTTCCCGGGCCATCTCCATGGTGGGGATGGGCGTCGGAGGCTTGTCGGACATCTTGTATTCGGGATGGAACCTGGTGAAGTGGACCGGGACGCGGGGATCGAGGTCAGCGACCCACTCCGAGAACTTCCTGATCTCGTCCTTTGCGTCGTTCTCACCCGGTATAATGAGGTAGGTGAGCTCTATGTGGATCCCGAGCTCGTGCGCTATCGTCACCGCATCGAGCACCGGTTGCAGCGGCGCTTTGCAGACCTTGTCGTAGAAGCGCTCGGTGAATCCCTTGACGTCGATGTTCATCGCGTCCAGTCGGTTCGACAGCTCGCGCAGCGGGTCCTCCTGGATGTAGCCGTTGGTCACGTACACGGTGAACATCCCCTTCTCCTTGGCCGGACCCATGGCGTCATAGGCGAACTCGTGCCATATGGTCGGCTCGTTGTAGGTGAAGGCGATGCCCCGGCAGCCGTAGGCAAGGGCGGTCTCCGAGACCTCCTCCGGTTTCATGTCCCTTAGTACGAATTCGCTGAGCGAGGCCATGGAGATGTTGTAGTTTTGGCAATTGCATACGGCTGCGAAGTTGGCCGTGTATGTGTGGTCCCCTTCAATCTCAAAATTGTAAACATTTCCTTCATAGAACTGTTTGGAGACCGAACCAATCGGAACAAAGAAGAAATCCTCATCCTCGCGATAGTATCTTTTCCATTCTCTGATCCATTTTCCGTGGACGAAGTCGAACGCTGAGGGTATCCTGACGATGTATTCGGTGCTCTGGTTGACCTCCCTGCCGCACAACATGCGTTGCTTTGGAGGGTCGTATTGGTAGAATGCGGGGACCACGCCTTGGTTCAAGAGCAGCTCGCAGACTCCCATGGCCAAGGTCTTTGAAACCGTGATGGCGTCCGAGTAGTCCTTCTTGTAGCATCCATCCCCATCGAAATATCCCTTGAGGAAGGAACCCACTATCTCGGTGGAACTATGGAATAAGACCTCAGGCACTTTCTTGGTCCTGCTGTCAGCCCCGCACAGTTCCTTTAGTAGTAAGGCAACGGTGGACCTGTCAACGTAGACCTTGAGAGCGGTTTTTTCTTTACGGATCCTGGCGTCAGCATCAAACACATCTTTACAGATGGTCTTGACCTCTTCAGCAAAATCGCTTTCCGAGTGACCTAAGGAAAAGACTGCGTTATACGAGTTCGCCCGATCTGAGCTCTTACGTACACAGCCTTCAGCGCAATACAGGCCGAAAAGACGAGCCAGTTTAGGACTTAACTCGATCTTTGAGGGGATTGCATTTTTCCCGAATGATAGCCTGACATAACCGTTCTCCTCGATCAATTGACATTCAATATCCCTGAAAAGGCAGTCAACGCCATGGCGATTGATAGTTGAAAAAAAAGATCTGATGCTGGAGGGGTCCCAGGATGTCGCAGAGCCGATCTGTTTTGAAGTCAATCC
>DAVH01000058.1:35409-39599 GCA_002508545.1 Methanomassiliicoccus sp. UBA6 | reverse complement strand
CTGACGCCAGATAAAATGGACTTCACATCAAGTATCTTGATTTCAGCGGAAGATTTCCTTTTGGGGACCACAACAAAATTGCCTTTTTTCAGGTGCTGAGCCTCGATCTTATTGATATCTTCAGAAGTGGGACGAACTGAAGCAAGGAAGTGGTGTTCTGGAGTACAAACGATCTCAGGTAGATATTTTGGCTTCACCCTGCAGACCTCACCAGAATAATGATGGTCAAAGACATCCTTGACCTTCATAAAGCGCCCGCTATGGGTCAACAGCTCGTCCTTGCCTATATCAGATATCTCCTCAATACTGTGGGCGCCCCGGCTCGTCACCACGAAGGTGCCTGGAACAAAGCAATGCCTGCACCTGAAGGTGCATCCAACGCTGCCGAGGGAGAACACCGGCTCGCCGGGGTAGAAGTGGAACAGCGGCTTCTTCTCGATGGGGTCCACGTTCATCGACGAGACCTTGCCGTAGTTCATGCTGTACAGCCTGCCGTCGCGGTTCTCCCGCACCCCGCATATGCCCCGCCTCAGCGGGCTGATGCTACAGTTGTGCGGGCAGAGATGGCAGCGTACTCTCTCTCCCTCGACCTCCCAGAACTTCGCCTCGTGCTTGCCGTCATCTGAAGTGCTCATAGCCCCTAGTGTCCAGCTGAACTACCTTATCCCCCCGGATTAAAAGGTTTTCCTTACCGGTGGCCCGCCCGATGACGTGGAGGCGGCCTCCCAGCTTATCCTTCAGCTCATCATACCCATCGGGGGAGAAGGTGAGCAGAAGCTCATACTCCCCGCCGAAGTGAAGGAGCAGGTCCTCCTCCGGGACCCCGCTCTTGACGGCGACCTTGGCCACGTCCTCGCCCCGGGGGATGGAGCACCACTGGACCTCGAAGCCCACCCCGCTCTGCTTGGAGAGCTCGCCGATCGAGTAGGCCAGGCCGTCGGTGATGTCCATGCACGAGGTGACCTTTCCGGAGGAAGAGAGGACCATGCCCTCCTTGGTCCTGGGTTGAGGCTCCAGCAACGCCTTCACCGAGCGGGGGGCGAAGATCCCCTTGCCCATGGCGATGTACCCCGCGGCGGCCGTGCCTATCGGCCCGGTCACCGCCAGGAGGTCCCCCTCCCTGGCCCCCCGGCGCAGGAGCACCTTGTCCTTGTCCACCAGGCCGACGGCGGTGCCGGCGATGACCATCTCGTCACCCTCCTTGGTGTCCCCTCCCAGCAGGTCCGCTCCCACGAAGGTGCAGCAGTCCTTCACGCCCTGGCTGATGCGCCGGAGGTCCTCGAAGGGCATGTCCCGCGGGAGCACGTAGGACATGACCAGGCCGACCGGCCGAGCGCCCATGGCGGCGATGTCGCTGAAGTTCACCGCCGCGGCGAACCACCCGATCTGCCACTCGGTCATGCCCTTCGGGAGGTGCGAGGCCCGGGAGACCACGTCGGTCGAGATCACCAGGTACTGCGAACCGATGTCGACGGCCGCGGCGTCGTCCCCCGGTCCCACCGCTACGGCGGTCTTCACGCCCTCCAGGAGAAGTGATATGACCGCCTTCTCGCCAAGATCGGCAAGGGTCTTCATGCCGCTAAAATCAACTTGCTGCCTTTTATCCTTTCCAGTTCGCCTGACGACCGGTGCCGTCGAGGATCGCGTTCACCGCTATCCGCCCGAGCGTTCCACCGCCCCATGGCCTCGCTTTTCGTAGCCCGTGCCCGGGCCTCGGCAAGAATCCCCCGGGGACCGTGTCAGATTCTATCTAAGTTTCAAATACGGGGTCCATCATTCCAAAACGGTCCGAGACATGAGGCTTACTATTCCTTACGGAAAGGACGAGAAGCAGTTCCTCCACCTGCCAGAAGAGAATTTCGCCGGGAAGATATATCCCAAGGAGGTCGAGGTCGGGGACGAGCAGAAGGAGGTCCGCAGAGCGCTGGACCATCCGGTGGCCGGGCCGGCGCTAGAAAAGTTCCTGGAAGGCGGGAAAGACATCGTGTTCATCGTCAACGACGGCACGAGGCCGACCCCCACCTGCAAGGTACTGGACGCCCTGTCCGAGCGGATGGACCTGACCAAGGCGAGGTACCTGATCGCCACTGGGGACCACCGTGCTCCGACCGAGGAGGAGTATCGCTTCATCTTCGGCAAGCAGCTCGACAAGCTCAGGGCGAACATCCACAGCCACAACTCCCGGACCGACAAGTGCGTGCACCTGGGGACCTCGAAGAACGGGACCGAGATGCTGGTCAACGAGATGGCGGTGAACGCGGACCGCCTGGTCATAATCACCTCGGTGGAGCCGCACTACTTCGCCGGCTACACCGGCGGGAGAAAATCGTTCCTGCCCGGGGTCGCGGCCCGGAAGACGATCGAGCAGAACCACAAGCTGGCGATGAAGCAGGAAGCGCAGGCCCTGGTGCTGGAGGGCAACCCCGTCCACGAGGACATGATGGACGCCCTCAAGGTGGTGAAGGATAAACCGATATTCGCCATCCAGATCGTGCTGGACCGCCACCAGAACATCTATAAGGTGGAGGCCGGGGACCTGCACGCGTCCTTCGCCCAGGCGGTGAAGTGGGCCAACGAGGTCTTCTCGGTGAAGATCGAGGAGAAGGCCGACATCGTGGTATCCGTCGCCCCGTACCCCATGGACGTGGACCTCTACCAATCCCAGAAGGCCTTGGACAACGGGAAGTGGGCATTGAAGGAAGGGGGCACCATCATCATGGTCTCCAAGTGCCGGCAGGGCATCGGGCACGACACCTTCCTCCAGCAGCTCTCCTTGTCGCAAGATCCGCGCGAGGTGCTGGAGAACCTGGCCAAGGAGTACAAGCTCGGGTATCACAAGGCGGCCAAGATGGCCGAGATCGCGGTGTGGGCGGACGTGTGGGCCGTCACCGATCTCGACCCCGAGCTGCTGAGGAAGGCCAACATCCGGCCGTTCGCGACGGTGCAGGAGGCCGTGGACGCCGCGCTGGCGAAGAACAAGAACGCAAAGGTACTGATCAACATGGATGGCAGCATAACCGTCCCCAGGGTGGATTGAGATGGCCGGCAAGATCGACGCTAAGAACCTCGTGGATATCAAGAAGGAGATGATGACCTGCACCATGTGCGGGTTCTGCAAGAGCGTATGCCCCGCGTTCGAGGACATCGGCTGGGACCCCGGAGTGGCCAGAGGACGGGTCATTCTGTCCTACGGCCTCATGCAGGGCGAGATCCCGGCGGACGAGTCGGTGGTCGAGGCGCTCTACCAGTGCACCACCTGCAAGGACTGCGAGCGCCGCTGCCCGTCCAAGGTGAAGGTCGTGGACGTTGTCGAGCGGGCCCGCCGGGACATCGTCGCGTCCGGCACCATGTTGCCCAGCCACAGGAAGGTCGTGGACAACATCCTGAAGTACGGCAACCCCTACGCCGAGAAGCGCTCGGTGCCCGAGGTCTTCGGCGAGACGCCGAGGCAAGCCAAGCTCGGTTACTTCGTGGGCTGCACCTCGGCGTACCGCAACCCCTCGGCGGCGAAGGCGAC
This sequence comes from Methanomassiliicoccus sp. UBA6, assembly GCA_002508545.1. GTDB lineage: Archaea > Thermoplasmatota > Thermoplasmata > Methanomassiliicoccales > Methanomassiliicoccaceae > UBA6. The sequence goes on along the minus strand of DAVH01000058.1, from coordinate 36,082 downwards.
CATCTCCATCATGAAGAAGCTGGGCGAGGACTACACCCTGCTGGACGAGTCCTGCTGCGGCAGCGTCATGGAGCGGGTGGGTTGGAACGAGGAGGACGTCGTCGCGCAGATGAGGAAGAACGTCGACGCCATCGCCGCCCAGGGCGTGGAGGAAGTGATATTCTCCTGCGCCGGCTGCTATCGGATGTTCAAGGAGGAATATCCCAAGCACGTCGACGTTCCTTTCAAGGTCCGCCACGTCTCGGAGTACCTGGCCTCCAAGGACCTCAAGCCCTCCCGGCTGGAGAAGAAGTTGACCTATCACGACCCGTGCCACCTGGGACGCCACTCCAAGGTCTACAAGGCGCCCCGCGAGGTGCTGGCCAAGATCCCCGGGGCGGAGTTCAAGGAGATGCCCCGCAACTCCGAGACCTCCCGCTGCTGCGGCGGCGGGGGCGGGGTCCGCTCCGCCTTCCCCGACCTCTCGGGGCAGATCGCCGGGAAGCGGGTCGACGAGGCCAAGTTCGCCGACGTGCTGGTGACCACCTGCCCGTTCTGCGTGAGCAACCTGAAGCTAGGCAAGGAGAGCTCCAAGGCCAAGGTCGAGATCGTCGACCTGGTCGAGCTCATCGAACCCCTGCTCTGACATGATCGTCCGCCTGAGATGCTACGGCTCGCCGGCCGAGGCCCGCAC
>DAVH01000058.1:19985-35357 GCA_002508545.1 Methanomassiliicoccus sp. UBA6 | reverse complement strand
TGCCTGGGCCTGTTCATCGAGGGCGAGGCCGCCGAGCTGGACGAGGTCCGCCGGCGGGCACGCGCCGAAAGCATCGCGCTTTCCTTTTCCGACAGGGGACGCCGTCCCCGGGCTTTCCTGCTCGGCGACGCTGACGCCCTCGCCCGGAGCGCCGGGAGCCTCCTGGGCCCCGATCATTTCGCTCCGGTCCTCCGCGCATACCGGTCCAACGATGCTCCCCCGGTGACCATCCCGGGAGGAAAGCTGACCTTCGAGCGCCCCCTGGTCATGGGCATACTGAACGTCACGCCGGACTCGTTCTCCGACGGAGGCTCCCACGCGACCGTGGAGGCGAGCGTGCTGAGGGCGATGGCCATGGTCGAGGAGGGCGCCGACATCATCGACGTCGGCGGCGAGTCCACCCGGCCCGGGGCGACCCCGGTGCCGCTGGACGAGGAGCTGAAGCGGGTGGTGCCGGTGATTCGGGAGATTTCGGTGCGCACCGAGACGCCCATCTCGGTCGACACGATGAAGCCCGAGGTGGCGAGGGAAGCGATCAAGGCGGGGGCGAGGATGATCAACGACGTGGCGGGCCTCCGGTCCCCGGGGATGGCCGAGGTGGCCGCCGAGGCCGGCGTCCCGGCGGTCCTCATGCACATGCTGGGCGAGCCCCAGACGATGCAGAGGACGGTCACGCCGGAAAGCTACGACGATGTCATCGGCGACATCATGTGGTTCTGGGAGGAGCAGATGGACGCGGCCGAGCGCTCAGGCCTCCCGAGGCAGCAGGTGATCCTTGACCCGGGCATCGGCTTCGGCAAGCTCGCCGAGCACAATATGGAGATACTGGACCGGGCGAGGGAGCTGAGGTGCGCCGGGAGGCCGGTGCTGATCGGCGCCTCGAGGAAAGGCTTCGTTACCCGGATCGCCGGGGATACCCGAGAGTGGCGGACCGGCGGCAGCCTGGCCGCGGCAGCGACGGCGGCATTTAACGGGGCCAGCATAGTGCGGGTGCACGACGTCCCGGAGACCGTGGGAGCGCTGAGGTTCATCAACGCGCTCCGAGCGCGCTCTAGATGAACGAGACGACCCACAGCAGGACGAGGATGGCCGCGGCGGCGACGTAGAAGAGCTTCATCCGGGTGCTTCCCCGCTTCTCCTTGACCTTGTGGGTTATCATGCATTCCTCCGAGCAGTAATCCTTGTCCTCGGGGATGGGATCGTCGCAGCCGAGGCAGTGCTTGTGCGGCGGGAGGTGTATAGGCATGCTGCCCCTGCTATGCCCGGACCTGATTTAACACTTTAGGATGATCGAACCAGTATGCGGAGGAGCGCTCGGCCGGCAGCCGCTGCCATCGAGCTCCGGCCACCCTCCCCGGTCGGACGGCGGGCCACGAGGCCAGGAAGGTCCTTAAGGCGCTCACCGGTGTTCGTCGCCTCGTCCCGGCCTGAACGGGGTATGGTCCCAGAATTTATCTATCGAGAACTTCTACCGGGCGCTCATGTGGAAGGTACTTGGAGTAGAGACCATAATGATCAACGCCGACGCGGTATGGGCCGACCGGCTGATCGCGCTATCCAAGCGGCGCAAGGATGGCCCCCGGTTCCGGGGGCTGTTGGAGAAGGCGGACAGGCGGTACTTCTTCGACACCATCCGCGAGATCCATGTTTTCTACCTGAAGTTCCCGCCCTCGGTCACCATGGAGGAGCTGGAGTTCATGAAGGAGTTCATCATGAAGCTTCACGCCGCGGCGAAGGCGCCGGTCGTGGAGTTCGACGGTGAACCCCAGCGCGCGTCCGTGGCGATGACCTCCGAGGAGGACATCGACGACCACAAGGGACGCAATAATTGGTGGGAAAAAGAAGAGGACCGGGAGGAGACCCAGTCCATTTGAGCCGGCCTAGGCCGGGGTGTCCGCCCTGGCCATGAGGTCGTTGAATCTCCCTTCCCCCATGGCCGGGTCGGAGCTCTGCGCCCTGATCCAGTCCTGGAGCTTCTTTATCGCCCTGCCGCTGTCGAGGATCGATCTGGCCCTCTCCACGCCCGCCTTCAGCGAGTCAGCGTTGCCCATCATGTACAGGATGGGGGCGGCGTTCAGGCACACGATGTCCTGTCTTGGGCCTCTTTCCTCGCCGCGCAGCAGTCGGAGGATCCTCAGCGCCTCCAGCTCCCGGTCCCCGGAGGTCAGCAGGTCCTCTTCTCTGGCGATCTCCATCCCCATCTCGCGGGGATGGATGGTATAGCTGGACACCGCCCCTTGGCGGTCCAGCTCCATCACTGTCGTGGGGCCGAGGGTCGACATCTCGTCCATGCCCTTGGTCCCCGAGGAGTTCTGGCCGTGGAAGACGAAGGCCTGCTTGTAACCGATCTCCTTCATCGTGTCCATGGTCGGGGCGATCATGGACGGCGAGTACACGCCCCTCACCCCGTAATGGGGCAGCGCCGGATTGGCCAACGAGGCCGCGATGTTGAGTATAGTGCCGAACCTGATCTGGGAGAGTATCCTCCCGAGCGCGGTGGGGTGCACCTTGGGGGACATGCCGTTGAACATGCCGATGCCCGCCGTCTCGATGCTCTTCTTCACCACCGCCACGTCGCACTCCACGTCCACGCCCAGCGCCTCGACGATGTCCACCGTCCCGCACCGGGAGGTGATCGCCCTCGCTCCGTGCTTGGCCATCACGATCCCGTCGGCCGCGGCGACGATGGAGGCCGCGGTGGAGATGTTGAACGTCTTCAGGGCGTCCATGCCCGTGCCGCAGTTGTCCACCAGTGGCGAGGAGACGTTGGGGGTGACCTTGATGGTGTCGATCTCGTAGATCGCCTCCCAGCTTCCCGCGATCTCCTGGGGGGTCGCGCCCTTGGCAGTGATCGCCGCGAGGAATGCGCCCTGCTGCAGGTCCGGCTGCTCGTTGAGCAGCACCTGCCTGAACATGTCCTTGGCCTGGGCCCTGGACAGGCTCTTTCCTCCGATAAGGTCGTTGACACCGGCACCGAATGCTCTGAGCTTCTCTTCCATATCATTCACCTTGTTAGGTCATCGATTACGCATTTGAGCGACTCGCGCTCCTCGATCGATCTGAAGGCCTCCTCGATGGAGCCGAGAGGCATCCTTCGGGAGATGAGCGGACGGAGATCGATGCCGCCCGTCGCCAGGAGGCCGAGCGCCTCCCTGTCGCTGCCGCTGGTACAGCCGTACGCTCCCACCAGGGACAGCTCGCGGTAGTGCAGGACGTTGAGGTCCATCGTGGACATGGGGTCATCCTTCGGCAGGCCGGAGAAGAGGCATATGCGTCCCCGGGGGGCCATCGCCCTCAGGAGCTCGTCGTCGGCGCGGACCTTGGGAGTGGCCAGGATGGCCACGTCCGCCCCCCGGCCGCCGGTCCATTCAGCGATCGCGGCGCCGACATCCTCCTCGGCAGGATCGATGCCCTGCTCGGCGCCCATCCGCAGCGCCAGGTTCCGCCGGTCCACGTCCGGCTCGATCGCCATTACCGCGGCGCCGGCCCGCGACGCGAGAGCCGCGTGCATCAGGCCCATCGGCCCGGCGCCGAACACTGCGACCTTGTCCCCGGGGGCGACGGACGCCATCCTCTGCCCGTGAACGCAGCATGCCAGCGGCTCGGTGAGGGTGGCGACGATCGGGTCGAGGCCCTCTGGCACCAGGTTTACCCCTCGGCCGGCGATGATCTCGGCGGGTACGGCCATCCGTTCGGCGAACCCTCCGTCGCGGTTGAATCCGATGATCCCCTGGCGGGAGCACATGTTGTCGTGCCCCTTGAGGCAGGACGGGCACTTTCCGCAGGCGATGCCCGGCCATATCTGGACGGTGTCGCCCTCTGCCACTCCCGCCGAATCCGAGGTCTCGACGGTCCCCACGACCTCATGGCCCAGCACCCGGGGGTAGGTGAGGTCTCGCTGCCCTTTCCTGGCCATCTTGATGTCGGTCGGGCACACCGCGCAAGCTACGACCTTGATGATCGCCCCGCCGGGAGGGCATCTCGGCTCGTCCACAACCTCCACTGACAGTTGCCCGGGCCCACGCAGTACCGCCGCTCGCACTCGACCGACCTTCAATTGGATGTATCATCCAATGTGGTCGGACAGTAAGCACAAGACTATTTATCGATTTCCCGGGGGAAAACGTAGTTGGATTATACATCCAACTATATCTGGACGATGGATAGGTCAGGCGTCCTTCACCAGCTCCCCGGTCCTCCGGACGGTGTAGCTGACGACAGGCACGGAGCTGCCCGATCTCTTCCGCGCCTCGTGCACCAACCGCTTCATCTGTCCGCAGCAGGGGACCTCCATGTGGACCACGGTGATGTCCTTGATCTCGTTCTCGGAAAGGATCGCCGCGAGCTTGTCGATGAACTCCTCGTTCTCGTCGAGCTTGGGGCACCCGATGACCGTGGTGCGGCCGCGTATGAAATCGGGGTGCATGGCGGCGAAGGCAAAGGCCGTGCAGTCGCCCGCCAGCAGCAGGCTCGCGTCCTTGAAGTACGGCGCGTTGGGCGAGACCAACCTCATCTGTATCGGCCAGTTCGTCAGCTCCGAACCCTCCCCGGTCGGGACGACGGGACCGGCCATGGGCCTCATGACCATAGGGACGGCGGACGGACATCCGCCCTCCTTGGGGCCGCTCCTCGCCTCGACATGCCTCTTGGCGGCCTCCTCATCGAACGGCTCAGCCTCCCTCTCGATTATGCGCAGGGCGCCCCGGGGGCACTCGCCCAGGCACGCTCCGAACCCATCGCAGAACATGTCCCTGATCACCCTTGCCTTCCCCTCGCGGATCTCGATCGCTCCCTCTGCGCAAGCCTCCACGCACCTTCCGCAGCCGTTGCACAACGCCTCGTCAATCTCGATGATCTTGCGGACCGCCATGACTATCCTGTAGGGGAATGCCCTCGTCCTGCAAATAAAGACCGCGTAACCACACGGATCGCATGCGGGCAGGCCAGCCAGGATTATCCTTGTTTAGAATAGTATCTTATAGTCTTTGATTTGCTTGAAAAAAAGGAGGGACTTACAATGGACGACCGACCATGTCCGAACGGAAGCGAGAAGGTGAAGTGGGTGTCCCCGGGGTGGCTGGAGAACCACCTCGACGACAACATGTCCATCATCGACTGTCAGCCCAACATTCACGACTACATTGCTGAGCACATTCCCGGTGCGGTGTTCCTCAACGAGGAGTTCCTGAGGGCGGTGAAGCGCGGCCTGTGCGGCCAGTTCATGTGCCAAAAGGCTGTCGAGCCATACTACCAGCGGGCGGGGATCAGGAACGACACGCCGGTGCTGGTCTACACCGGCAAGGGTGCGGTGAAGGGCTTCGGCGATGGGCTGGAGCAGACCATGATGGCTTATGGACTCACGAGATACGGTCACGACAACGTCTACATCCTGAACGGCGGGCTGGAAAGGTGGAAGGCCGAGGGGAGGCCGCTGACCCAGGAGTTCCCCAAACGGGACGTTGGCGATTTCACGGGCGAGGTCAGGGACTACTACATAAACTACAAGGATTTCGTTGAAGCGAAGGACCGCGATGACGTCATCGTGCTGGACGCCCGGCCCCCGCCGGTCTACGAGGGCAAGGGACCTTGGAGGAAAGGAGGGCACATCCCCGGTGCGGTGAACCTGCCGTGGGCCAGCCTGATGTCCAAGGACAACCCCCGCCTGCTGAAGCCGGTCGAGGAGATCCGGGAGCTGGCGGAGAACGCCGGTGCCACCAAGGACAAGCTGGTGATATGCTCGTGCGGCACGGGCCGGGAGGCGACGAACGAGTTCAACACCTTCAAGTGGCTCCTCGGGTACCCCAGGGTGAAGCTGCACGAGGGTGCCTTCACGGAGTGGACCTCGTACCCGGACAACCCGACGGTGATGGGGAAGAGCCCCCGGTGATCCGGCCCTCCTCGGGCTGCCATCACCGTCCGCTCCTGGCGAATCACAGTCCCGGGCAGAAGCCACCTGGTATCGGAATGCCTGGTCCCAGGTCGGGAAGGGGGCTCCCTTCGACCTCGGCAAGGAACTCCAGGACCACCTTGTTGAACGATCTCGGCAGCTCGACGTTGAGCAGGTGCCCTGCCCTCAGCTCGTGGCGGTGAGCGCCCTTGATGCCGGAGCAGAGCTTCTCCGCGCATCCCGGCGGGGTGAGGCGGTCCTCGCTGCCGGAGATCACCAGCGCGGGAGAGGTTATTCTCCCGAGGCTCTCCCTCGAGTCGAACCCCGCCATGGCGGCGAGCTGTGCCGACAGCCCATCCCAGTATGGCGGACAATATCGGGACCCCCTCGCCCTGATGACGTATTCCCTCCACCGCTCGTTCTCGAGGAACCAAGCGGAGTGCAGCCAGGGCACCGCCGTGCGGCTTATCGCCGCCGCCTCCGAGCCCTTTTGCGCGCGGAGCAGGTCATCGTAGACCTTGCTCTGCCGATCGGTCAGCCTGCAGGAGGTCGATGCCAGTACGAGGCCGCCCACCCTCCCCGGGCGCTGGCACGCTATCCGCTGAGCTATCATCCCCCCGAGGCCCAGGCCGACGAGGTGGGCCTTGTCCACGCCGATGAGGTCCATGGTGTGCAGCACGTCCTTGGCCATATCATCGATGGAGCAGCCTTCGGGCGGGCAGTCGGACCATCCCGAGCCGCGGTTGTCCAATCGGACCAGGAAGTGGAGGCTTCCGAACGCTCCGGCCTGGAACCCCCAGGAGGTCAGGTCCTCCCCGATGTCGGACAGGAGAACCACGGGCTCCCCGCGGCCTCCCAGCTCAATGTTCAGCACCACTCCGTTCGCCCGCAGGTACGTCATGATCGGCCTCCCGGGAAGGGACCGCAGGGCCGGTTCACATATTTTGGGTGTCGAGCATCGCACGATCACGAAGGAATGGCATCGTGTAGTCCATGGCTTTCACCAGGGCCTCACATCGAGGTCTGGTGGTCGGGCCGCTCACCACGGCCGTCTTCGTTCCCCAGATCATTAAGAGCCTCCGTACGGGGAGGTGGCCTTGGTATCGCGCCTCATGCCTGCACTCCCGAGCGCCGGCATGTTCCTGTAGCTCATCCGCGGCATGCTGAACAGTGACTTGGCCATCGTCCCGCGGAACGCCATGGCTCTCGTCCTCCACCTTTTGCCGTTCGGCCTGAAGGTCCGTATCTCTGATGTATAGAAAGGGGCCGATCGTTCATGGTCCGCACGCGGGTCCCGGCCCCCATCGATGAACATCCATAACATGGATGTGACCTCGTTATTCGCTGAGATGGGGGTCGATCACTGGCGCAACGCAATGTGTTAAAATGAGTAAAAGGGGAAAGGGGTTTGAGGGGTTTCACTTGCGGGGACGCAGGTGCTTGGAGGCCGTGTCCTTCATCAGCTTGAAGCTCTCCAGGGCCTGCTCCTTGATCAGCAGCACGAGTCCGAAGCCCTTGTTCCTCACTATCTTCAGGAGGTACAGGCAGAGCTCCTTCATCAGCTTGCGGTCGGGGTAGTTCATGCCCTTCAGCAGCCTGACGGTCTCAATGCCGGTCTGAACGATGGAGCGGGGATCGGGGAACTTGACGTTCCCGGTGCGGCGGTAGGAGTACCTTCCTCCGCGGTTCACGGAGTAGTAGCCGATCAGCCCGACGACCGAGGCGCATACCAGGCCGACGATCATCAGCACCGAGTTGGTGGTGCCCCAGCCAACGGCGCCGGCGATGGACTGCCCGGGCTTCGCGCCCGGCACAACGTTCCCGGTCTCCAGGCCGTAGGTGGTGCTCATGACCGACCCGTTCTCACCGGTGATGGTGAGAGTGACCAGGTACTCGCCCTCAGCGAAGGTGTGGACCGGAGATGCATCGGAGGACCTCGAGCCGTCGCCGAAGTCCCACTCCACCGATCTCACGGGGCCATCGGCCAGCTGGGCATCGTAGGTGAACCTGTACTCGCCCTTGGAGATCTCCTGGGCGTTGATGGTCGCGGTACCTATCTCGGGGGCGTCCGCGACGGACAGGGTGTACTCCTGCTTGACCTCCTGGCCATCGGCCTGCATGATCACCTTGATCGTGTAGTTGCCGGGCTTTCCGGGAATCCCCCGGATGACCGAGTCATCGGAGTCAAAGAGCAGGAAGCTGGCATCGGTGTCCACCTTGATGGACGCCTTCTTGTTGCCGGTCACCTTATACTCGTAGGGGGAACCCACCTTGTCCTCCTTGGAGGGGGACGAGGTGAAGTCCAGTTTAAGGGGGTGGGCAGCAGCCGAGCTGCTGTGCCCGCCCTTCCAGTTGCTCGGCTTGGCCGGCACGTCCTTGCCCAGTACACCACCGGTGTACGGGTAGGCGTGGGTGCCGGTCAGCACCATGGAGGTGATAGCCTGCCCTCCGGCGGACCAGATGGCCTTCTCGCCGAAGTCGTACTTCACCAGGGGATACGGGCCGTTGTTGGCCAGCTCGCCCCAGAACAGGGGCTTGTTGACCTCCTTGGCCCACTGCTCGGGCAGCTCGAAGTTGGTCTTGTCAGTGTTCGAGCCGTAGTAGTGCCGGTGGAGGATCTCGAACCCGGCCTTTCCGGTCGAGAGGTCGAAGTCCTCCTGGGTCATGCCTAACAGGTTCCCGAAGCCCGCCACTCCCAGGGTACGGGGGTGGGTGCTCACGCCGGCGGTGGCCTTGTCCACCGCCAGGGACCACTGGTTGTACTTGACCTTGTTACCCTGCCAGTAGTTGCTGTTCACATTGTTGTGGTCAGGCTCGTTGAACAGATCGTACATCGCGATCGCGTTCTCGTTCTCCAGCTCAACCATGGTCGCCTTGGAGTACTCGATGAAGTTGGCGAAGGCCGAGGAGGACGGTTCGAACACGCTGCCCGATCCGTAGTAATGGTAGGTCGGATATTCCTGAGCACCCGCCACGACGAAGCATAGCCATACCCCATGGGCCTGAGCGTAGTAGCTCATGGTGTGGAGCAGGTCGTAGTACTCCTCCCGGTGATTCATCCAGGCATCGTACTGGTGCTCGGTTCCCCAGGTATCCCCGGCGCCTATGCGCACGAGGTTGACACCATAGTACTTCATCTGGGCGAAGTACTGGTTCCAGAATGCGTCCGGAGTGTCGTTCGGGGTCACCGGGACATGGGTCCCGGTGTCCGGAGCGTTGAACACCGACGTCCAACCAGCCACGTTGCGGTTGCCATCGATGTACGTCTCGATCGCGAACGCGAGGGCAGTGGTATCTACCACGCCGTAGAACTGGTGGTTCGGCTTCTTGCCGTCCACAAGGATGTCAGGGCCGGATACGGTCACCCTCCCTATATCGTTTATACCGATACTATCGGGAGCAGCGGCCGAAGAGGTCGGAATGTTGGAGATCAGCAGCATCCCCGGCAACAGCAAGGCCATCACCGCGAAAGCTACCGCTAGTCTACTTTTCTTTTTTTCCAATAGGCATCCCTCTCTGTTTCGACAGAGCTGTATTCCAACCAAAACGGGGATATTTGAAGAGGTTTTGCATTTGATTATCACTCGGGATAATGATAAATTATGAGCCGCCAGATTAATTATTTATTTTGATAATTAGGCCCCCATTCACTCCTTCGGCGACACCGTTTTTAGCGGGAGGTTGGCATAGTCAACAGCATGATGAAAGGGAGGGTCGTCCTGGTCACAGGTGCCACCTCTGGCATCGGGAAGGCGACCGCCCGAGGCCTCGCCAAGATGGGAGCCTCGATGGTCCTGGTGGGCCGCAGCGATGACAGGCTCGCCGCCGTGGGAGAAAGCATCGCCCGCGCGACCGGGGCCAGCCCGGCCCTCATGCGAGCGGACCTTTCCTCGATGGCCGAGGTCAGGGACCTGGCCGACAGGGTAAGGGCGAAGGTCGGCAGGCTCGACGTCCTGATCAACAATGCCGGCACCATCGTGGGGAAGAGGAGGCTGTCCGTGGACGGCTTCGAGTACACCTTCGCCCTCGATCACCTCTCCCCCTTCCTGCTCACCAACCTCCTGCTGGATCTCATGATCGCGTCGGCCCCTTCTCGGATCATCACCGTCAGCTCCGCGGCCCACTATGCCGGCAAGATACACTTCGACGACCTCATGCTGGAAAGAGGATACCGCCCGTTCAAGGCGTACAGCCAGGCCAAGCTCGCCAACGTGATGTTCGCTTACGAGCTGGCCCGCCGGCTGCAGGGGACCGGGGTCACCTCCAACTGCTTGCACCCAGGAGGGGTGCGGACCCGGTTCGGGAACGAGGCCTCCGGCCTGGTGCGCTTCGGCCTGGTCGTCATCCGCCCGTTCGAGCTGAGCCCGGAGATGGGGGCGAGGACGCCGATCTATCTCGCCTCCTCCCCGGAAGTGGAGGGCGTCACCGGCCGCTATTTCGTGAGGGAAAGGGCCCGGCAATCCTCGCCCATCTCCTATGACCGGGGTGCGGCCAGGAGACTGTGGGAGATTTGTGCCCGGCTGACCGGCTTGGAAGGACGCGCACCGGAGGTCGCCGGTGATTAATTTTATTAGCGGACCGGTCGATTGCCTTGCCAGGGGTTAAATGAACAAGCTGCTGAGCGGCCTCATCACCGTCCTGGCCATCTTCCTTATCCTGCTGGGCGGGATATTCATCATCGCCGGGGTCGATGGAGCGTACGAGAACATCGCGATCGGCGCGGTCATGGTGGTGGTGGCCATCGGTCTGCTCTTCTACATCTACAGGGTGGAGAAGATCGAGGCGGCCAAGCCCAAGCTCGTCAACCAGACCTTCAACGTGCAGATGAGCGGCTCGGGAAAGCTCGACCAGAAGCAGCTCACCTGCCGCAGCTGCGGGGCGCCGCTGGAGGACAAGGACCTGCGGGTGGTGCAGGGAGGCATCATGGTGAAGTGCCCGTACTGCGGCACGGTCTACGCGCTGGAGGAGGCCCCTAAATGGTGAGGTCCCGTCTCCTCGCCGCCGGCCTGGTCATCGCCCTGCTCATCGTGGCGGTCGCCGCGCCCGGAGGCCCGGTCTCCTCGGCCACGGCGCAGAACTACTCCTTCTCAGTGGCGGAGGAGAGGGTCAACGTCACCGTCATGCAGGACGGCAGCGTGGACATCGACTACATGTTCGTCTTCACCAATGTCGGCTACCTCGACGGGGTGGACATCGGAATGCCCAACAGCCTGTACGATCTCTCCACCGCGACCGCCCGCGTGGTGATCGACGGCCAGGAGCGGGCGGTCACCCCGACCACGTCCCCGTTCGTGAACCCTGGCGTGGCGGTGGAGCTGGATCCCGTGGTGCAGGGCGGCGGGTCGTTCGCCCTTTTCTTTCACATCAACAACCCTCACATGGTGTACTCCGACCTGAACAACGAGAGCATGGCCGGGATCGCCTTCACCCCGACGTGGTTCGATCCTCAGTTCCAGAACGGCAACACCGGCCTGCTGAACGCGTCGATAATCCTGCCCGAGGGCATGACCGACCTTTCGGAGGTCACCTGGCTGCAGAACCAGGCGTTCGATCAGATCTACTTCGACGACGCTATCGGCCGTGGGGTGGCTACCTGGGAGGCCACCGACGTCGACCCGAGAGAACAGGCGAACGGGGCCTACGACGTTGGTGCAGGATTCCCCAAGGTGTACGTTCAGACCTACTTCGACCCGTCCACCGACCCCAATGCCAACGGCGGAGGGGGCGATATAATCGAGGACATCGGCGTTCTCGCGTGCCTGCTCCTCCCGCTGATCTTCGTCGCCCTGGTCATAGGGGGCATCATCTCCGCGGTCCGGGGAGCGGCCAAGCGCCGGGAGGACTATTTCGAGCCAAAGCTCAGCGTGGTGGGCGCCGGCCCGCGGAGGGACCTCACCGCCGTGGAGGCCGCGGTCATCATGGAGCGCCCGCTCGAGAACGTCGCTACCATGATCCTCTTCGGTCTCATCCGGAAGGGCAAGGTCAGGGTGCTCTCGGAGAACCTGCCCATGCGCCTGGAGAAGATCAACGGCGCCGGCGAGCACGCCTACGAGACCGCCTACCTCAACGCCATCAGGCCCGACGGGACGATGGACCGCAACCTGCTGAGGTCCTGTCTGGTCGACCTCATAAAGTCCACCTCCAAGAAGGTGGAAGGCTTCGACTTCAACGCCACCAAGACCTACTACAGCACGATCGTGGACAAGGCCTGGAAGCAGGTGACCGAGGCCAAGACGCCGGAGGAGATCGCAGCCGTGCTCAACGAGAAGAACGACTGGATGATGATCGACCGCGACTACGAGGGCAGGATGAGGAGGACGATATTCCCTCTGCCCATCCTTATCGGGCATCCCTACCCTGTGGGGCGCTCGGGGGTCCCGGGCTTCCCGACGTCCGGAGGGGGCAACATCGCCCAGGACTACGTCAGCAAGGTCAAGACCGCGAGCAACAATCTGGTCAATGACATGAAAGGCCTCGCTCGTCAGGTGGTCCCCTTCACCAATCCCGTCCCCGTCACCTCGACCTCCGCCTCCAGCGGAGGGTTCGGAGGGTCAGGGGGCCGGAGCTGCGCCTGCGCCTGTGCGTGCGCCTGCGCCTGTGCCGGAGGTGGACGGTGATGTCGCTGGGAAGCCGCTGGGCCGAGCTTACCGGCAAAGGTCTCCCGCAGGGGGTGTGGAAGTACGACGGGAAGGGGGCGCTCGAGCACCACCGCTTCCACCTGAGGGTCGATTCCCACCACAGGGGAGTGCTGATCATCGACGCCGCCCAGCTGGTGGAGCTGGACGNNCGACTACGTGCGGTGCCTGATGGAGGGCCGGTCCGAGGAGAGCATGTACAGCTACATGTCCCACCGGTACAAGAACCTCGACCGCGCGACCGCCGCGACCCATTACGCCCTCATCGAGAAGCAGCTGGAGGCGTTCATCCACGGCGATACCGAGGTCGTGAACATCATCGGGTCTGATCAGCCTACCAAGGGTGCCGACGATTTTCCCGCACCGTACCGGATGGACCTGGTCCTCACCTACGCGTGCCAGAACGCCTGCTCCCATTGCTACAACCAGCCCCGGAAGCTGACCGAGCTCTCCGCGGAGCGGTGGCACAAGGTCATCGCCCGCACCTGGCGGCTGGGGATCCCGCACATCGTCTTCACCGGCGGGGAGCCCACCATGGTGCCCTTCCTGGGTGATCTCATCGCCCGCTCCGAGGAGTACGGGCAGGTGACCGGCCTGGTGACCAACGGTCGCAACCTCCGCGTCCCCGGGTACCTGAGGGACCTGGTGGTCAAGGGGCTGGACCACGTCCAGATCACCATCCTGTCGCACCGCGAGGAGGTCCATGACCGCCTCGCCGGCAGCCCCGGTGCGTGGAAGGAGACCGTCGAGGGCCTGAAGGTCGCTCTCAAGGAAGACCTCTACGTGAGCACCAACACCACCATCATGGCCTCCAACCTGGAGGACATTGAGGGAACGACACGCTTCCTGGTCGACCTCGGGGTCAAGAACATCTCGTTCAACAGCATCATCCGGTCAGGAAAGGGCGTCGAGACCGATGGGGTCGACTGCTCCACGCTGGAATCGACCCTCGTCAGGATGAAGGAGATGATAGAGGGCGCGGGAGCGAGGATGATCTGGTTCACCCCCACCCCGTACTGCCAGCTGAACCCCGTCAGCCTGGGGCTGGGGATCAAGCAGTGCACCGCCTGCTCCCTCAACATGGCGGTGGAGCCGGACGGGACGGTGCTGCCCTGCCAGAGCTACTATCGGCCGCTGGGCAACATCCTCAAGGACCAGTGGGAGAACATCTGGAACCACCAGCTGTGCAGAACGATACGTGGCCGCGGGTACCTGGACGAGGAGTGCTCGGGGTGCGCCCTGGTGGACACCTGCGGGGGCGGGTGTCCGCTGGCCAGGGAGCACGGCGACTACACCTGCTCCAGCCGCTCCTGACCGTACTGAGGCTTTCTGGCAATGGAGTAGAACACCGGGTTGTGCTGCACCAGAGAGCCGGCGGAGAGCGCCTCGTCCCATCTCATCCTGATGTCGGCCAGCTCCGGCCCGCCGGCCGACCCGGTGAGGGAGCGCCACTCCGCTTCCGACTCTTCCCTCATGCGCTCGGAGCTCCACATGCTGGCATGGACGCCGGATATCGCCTCCAGGCCGCAGCGGGCGAAGATCCCGGGAAGCTTGCGCCCAATCATCGGGTCCGCTCCCTGTCTGCGGAGCGAGCCCACCAGCATCTCGTCCAGCACGCCGAGCTCGGGAGGAAAAGTGATCCGTCCAAGGTGGTCCGGCTCGGCCAGGCAGATCACCCAGTCCCGTGCGACCCTGGCCATCTCCCCGACCACTTGAGCAGGGTCATCGACCCACAGCAGGAGGTAGGAGCAGTACACGATGTCGAAGCTGCGGTCCTTGAACGGCAGCTCCTCGGCCCTCGCCACCGAGGCCCTATGGCCCCGCGCGTTGCTCGCCCTGACCGCTTCCGGGTCGGCGTCGATGCCCTGCACATCGAGGCAGGAGGACAGCAGCTCCATGACCAGGCCGGGGCCGCAGCCGACATCCAGGGCAGTGGGCCTCCCTGATCCCGGCGGTCGCTCGTCCAGCACCATCGTCCGCAGCAGCCAGGACCACGATTCGCCTAGCCATGCCCTCTGGCGTCGAAGCTGCTCCTCGGGAACCCGTCCAGCGTACACCACGGGATGAGAGGGCAGAGCGGGAATAATATTTTGGTCGTGGTCTCCCGACCCGCAAGGTGCACGCGGAACAATCTCACCGCCATCGCCCGCCCTCAGCGCCNNGGACGGATAAGGCGGAAGCGAACGCGTCCGCATCGGGACATCTTAATAAACTGCAGGGTGGGATTGATTGGACAGGGGATGGTAAGTTACAAGAAAGATTGCCTAGTGCATTCGTCCTCAACATGGACACCAACGGCCTGGGGATCGCTCGCACGCTGGGGAGGAGGGGCATCCCGGTCATCGGGGTCGACCATCGTCCGGGACTGCCGGGAATGCATTCTAAGTTCGTGACGCCGATGGTATGCGAGAACCTTCAGAAGGGGCCGGACAAGGTGTTGGACGCTCTGTTGGAGCGGGCTGAGGAGCTCGATGAGCGCCCCGTCCTGTTCCCTGCCTCCGACCCCGCTGTACTGTTCATATCGAGGAACCGCAGCAAGCTGGCCAAGCGGTTCGAGTTCATCGCCGCATCGGAGAAGGTACAGGAGTCCATGGTCAACAAGCGCCTGCAGTACGAAGAGGCCATACGCCTGGGGATACCGATGACCGAGACCTTCTACCCTCGGTCCATGGAGGAGGTGGAGGAGGGGATGAAGCGCCTCCAGTTCCCGGCGTTCATCAAACCGCTGTACTCCCACCTGTGGTTCCCGATATTCGGCATTAAGGGCTTCGTGGTCAAGGACCCCGAGGAGCTCAGGGAAAGGATGACCCAGGTCTTCGCCTCTGGCCAGGAGGTCATGGTGCAGGACAT
>DAVH01000058.1:14461-19970 GCA_002508545.1 Methanomassiliicoccus sp. UBA6 | reverse complement strand
ACCTGGCAGAAGGTCCGGCAGTATCCTCCGAACTTCGGGGTGGCCTCGCTGGCGGCGAGCTGCCATCAGCCCGAGGTGGCCGAGCTGGGCATGAAGTTCATGAAAGGTCTGGGATATCAGGGCATCGCGTCGGTGGGGTTCAAGAAGGACGAGAGGGACGGCCGCTGGAAGCTCATCGAGCTCAACGCCCGCACCTGGATGGCCCACGAGCTCTCCGACCGGGCCGGGATCCCCCTGGTGTACCTGGAGTACCTGGACCTGGCAGGGCTTCCCAAGCCGGACCTCAAGGACTTCCGCGACGGTGTCCGGTGGTGGGACGGCATGAGCGATCTGGACTCGTTCTGGCGGCTCAGAAGGCGGGGGGACATGACCACCGTCCAGTGGTTGCGCTCATGGTTCGGTTCGGACGTCTTCTCGCATTACGCTCCCGACGATCCGTGGCCCGTGCTCCGGCGATACGGGTACGGGGTCAACCTGGCGAAGCTCATCGTCGATCTGCTCCGGATGAGGGTCGACGAGGATGACGTGAGGTACCTGAGCGGAGCCGCAGTGGCCGGTCGGAACAGGCGCGCCGCTCTCAAGGCCGAGGATGACGAGAAGAGGAAGAGCGCTGAGCTAAAGACCTCATAGCCAGGGCCGCCTCCTCACCGAGATCGACCACTATCCCGATGGGCTCCTGTGGGACATCATGAACGATATCGAGCCCCTCTGGAGGTCGAGCGCCGGGGGATGGCCTTCATGCAATAGGTCCGCTCGATCCCCCGCGTCTATGTGCACGCCATCCTCGGACGGCCCCACGCCCTGTCAGGAGGCACGGCTACGGTGGCGAGGTGGCGAAAATGACCTATAACCTTCTTAAGATGAAGACCGATGAGGACGCTGTCGCCCCGTCCGACGGAACGATCGGTCTTGCCGCGGCCAATTACGCGGAGCACCTCGAGATTGACGGGAGCAGGATAAGTAACCGAGAGGTCCTCTAACCGGGGCCCGTGGAATGATGAAGATGGTGATCTCATAGGTCTAGTGCGCGGAGTGGCCAAGAACTCGTTGGCCATGGGAATGGTCCAGTTCATAAGCCAGATCAGCACGCTGGTGCTTTCCATCGTACTGAGCGACAAGCTTGGCGATATCATCCCCGGCGTCGATGGCTTTGAGGTTTACACCTCGGCCTTCGCGGTAGCGACGGTAATGTTCCTGATCGCCGACCTGGGGCTGGGGACGAAGATGATCATCGACGTCGCCCAGAACCGGGATGTCGCCAGCAGGAAGCTGACGTCCATACTGTTCATCCGAGGCTCGCTGGGCTTCGTGGCCATTCTCCTGACGATAAGCTATGTCATGCTCCAACACCCGCCTGCCGAGGTGGCGATGGCCTACATAATCATCGCCCTTTCGACCGGACTGAGCTGGATCGCGCAGACCTTCACCTCGATGTTCACCGCGTTCGAGAAGATGTACTATGTCTTCATGACCTACCTAATAGAGAGGGCCTTCACGGTGTCCACGTCGATCGCCCTGGTCCTCATGGGTTACGGTCTGGAGCTCGTGGTCATGGTCGTGCTCACCGGGAGCCTGCTGTATGTCCTGCTCTCCTATTTCGTCTGTTCCAAGCTGGTCGTTAAGCCGTCAAGAAAGCTGAACCTCAAGGAGGTCAAGGCCGATCTGAGAGCCTCCGCCCCGTTCGCCATCAATGTCGCCCTGGTGAGCACGCTGTACTCGATCAACGGGTTCCTGCTGCTTTCCATCGTGTCCGGCATGGAAGGTCTCGAAGCCGGTCAGAGGGCCAGCAACATATTCATAGTCGCCTTTGGCCTGGTCGCGGCCCTGATCGCGGTGCCGACGGTGTTCAGGACAGCCCTGCTGCCGGTCATCGCCCGCCTGTTCGGCTCCTCCAAGGAGATGACCAAGCTGGCCCAGCAGAAGATCATGAAGTACATGTACAGCCTGGGCCTGCCGATGACCCTGGGAGGCATCGTCCTCGCTGAGCAGATCATCGGCCTTCTGTACCCTGATCGGATGGGATCGGTCGTCATCCTCCAGATCCTGCTGCCGGTGCTGGCCATCTCCTACTTCGGCACCGGGCAGGGGAGCCTGCTCGCGGCCGCCAACCTCATGCACCTGAGCACCATATCCTCGGTGGCGGGCGCGGCCGCCAACCTCATCATATGCATCCTCACGATCCCGATCTGGGGCGCGGCGGGGGCGGCCCTCGCGTTCACCATCGCCACCCTGATCACCAACATCATCAGCCACTACTTCATGAGCAAGCGGGTGGTCCACCTGAAGGTGTCGGACATCATCTTCCGGCCGACATTGGCCGGCCTGGGCATGACCGCCGTGCTGCTCCTCCTGCCGTGGGACAACCTCTTCCTCTCGATCCTCGTCGGGATGGTCGTGTACTTCACGCTGCTTTACTTGCTGAAGGCGGTCGACCATGATGACATCGAGATCTTCCGCAAGGCGCTGAAGAAGGGTGCGTGAGGCCTCAAACGTTAAATAGCGGAGCCGGATAACAATCCTCGGTCGTGCGACCAGGAGGTTCCCGGTAATGATGCCGACATCGATTTTTTATCCGTTCACGGGGACCGCCGCTTCTGATGGTCCCCGGTAGGCCAGCGCTCGAACGTCATCAGACGAACTTGCACGACAATGCCAAATCATCCATACCTTGACGCCAGCGTCGCGTGGCGCATCAAGAACGACAAGATAGGTTTCCGCGAAGCAGATTACCGAACGACGGTCCAGGCCATATACGAATCCGGGCTGGCCGCCGAGGTGAGGGGGATCATTAGCACCGGGAAGGAGGCCGACGTCCTCCTCTGCGGCTACAACGGCGCGCCCCTGGCGGTGAAGGTGTACCGCCTCTACCGCACCTCCCACCGCGGGGGAACGCCCATCAAACTGGAGTCGGCCGGCAGGCTGGCCGCCCACGAGTTCGACATGCTGCACCAGGCATGGAGGGGCGGCGCTCCCGTGCCGGCCCCCGCCAGGAGGGTGGAGAACATGCTCTCCATGAGGTACCTGGGCGGCGAGAGGGCGGCACCCCGCCTCAACGACGTCCGCCTGGACGATCCTGAGCGATGCCTCGAGGACGTCATCGCCGGCGTCCGTTCCCTCGCTCGGGCGGGGGTGGTCCACTCCGACCTCAGCGCCTTCAACGTACTGTACCATGAAGGGAAGCCGTGGTTCATCGACCTGTCCGAAGGCATAAGGGTCGACCGGACCGGCTACTCGCCCTGGATGCGCCTCGAGGCTGCCGAGGCAGCGCTGACCGCCGGCCTACGGGCGCTGGCGGCGTACTTTCGAAAGTACCGGCTGGAGATCGACGTGGCGGGGGAGACAGAGCAGCTGGTCCGCCAGCTTGATCGATGGGAGGTGCGCGGAAAGACGTGACCCGCCCAAGACCTTCGCTCCTGCCGCGCATCGGACGAGCTTGGAGGCCACCTCGGTGCAGGCTGGCATCACTTCTCGAGCGGGCCCTCGTGTCAGGGACCTTCTCAAGACTGGCTCTTCAGCCCGAGGTCAAATAGCGAAAGCCCTCGGCCCACGCGGGTCGCCGAAAAAGGCAAATACCATTGGTTATAATATGACCAACAGTCATTATATGACGGTGAGTAACATGAAAACACTGGTAACCTACGTGTCCAGCAGCGGGAACACTCGGAAGGTGGCCGAGGCGGCGTACGACGGGCTCAAGGGAGAGAAGGAGATCAGGCCGATCGAGGACATCAATGACCTGAGCGGTTATGACCTGGTGTTCCTGGGGTTCCCCGTGGTGGGGGAGGGAGCCCCTGGAAAGGTCAGGCGCTTCCTGGCCCGGAAGGCAAGGGGGAAGAAGGTCGCGATGCTGGTGACCCATGGCATGCCCTCGAGCAATGATGCCTTCGCCAAGGTCATTCCCCGCTGCCGGGCTGCGGCGGCAGGCTCGGACCTGGCCGGAATCTACGATTGCCAGGGACAGATGGTCCCCTGGCTGCCGAAGGTGCTCCGCTTCCATCCTTACTCGTACGTGAGGGCGTGGGCCCGCATGGGCGGCGATCAGCACGGGATCGGTCATCCTGACCGCAGCGATCTCGACGGGGCAAGGAAGTTCGCCGGGGAGATGGAGGCCGAGCACGCCCGGCGGACCGATGAAAGCAAATAAGCATCCGACAGGTATCAGGGCGATCCCATGGGAACGGCGGAGCGCAGGAAGAGGGAGAGGTCCAGACGGGAGAGGGAGATCATCGACGCGGCCCGGGATCTGTTCTTCGAGAAGGGCTTCGACTCCACCAGCGTGGACGAGGTCGCGGCCAGGCTGGAACTGTCCAAGGGAACGATCTACCTGTACTTCGGGAGCAAGGAGGAGCTGTACTTTGCGGTGGCCAAGGACGGCCTGGCCATTGCCCGGGACCTCTTCCGCGAGGCCCTGAACGCACCGGGGACGGGGTTGAGCAAGCTCGAGGCCATAGGGCGGGCGTACATACGCTTCTGGTCCACCCAGCCTGAGTATAGAAAGCTGCTCCACGACACCCGGCTGAGGACCCCGCCCGAGACCTCCGGTCCCCAGGGGAAGGAGTTCGCCCGTGTCGGCGCGGAAGCCTTCGGCATGATGGTGGAGGCGATCAAAGAGGGCATGAAGGACGGGTCCATCCGCCCGGACACCTCCCCGGAGAAGTTCGCCTTCCTCGCCTCGTCCGCCGTCGACGGGATCCTGGAGAGGTATGAGCGCCAGGGGGGCAAGACCATCGGTCCCGGCCGAGAGGAGGCCCTGGAGTATGCTTTCGAGCTGCTCCTGAGGGCGGTGGCCGCGCACGAGCCGCCCCGCCGGCAGGCGTAGGCATCCTGGCGGGACGCGGCGGACCACACGATGTTTTCGGAAAAGGAATTATACCATCCTGCGGAGTTGGCGGAAGGCCGGGACGGCCAGGCCGCCGCGGGCATATGAAGGTAGAGCGGATGACGGACCAAGCAATCGACGGGGCGATCCACGGACTGGGCATCGACACCGGGGGCACGTTCACCGACGCGGCCATAGTGGACCTGCGCACGAACAGGGTGATGTCCAAGGCCAAGGCCCGCACGACCCATCAAGATCTGAGCATCGGGCTGGGAGAGGCGGTCGACGGCGCCCTGGAGGCCTTCGGCTCCCGGCCGTTCGAGCCCAGCCTGATCGGGGTCTCGACCACCCTCGCCACCAATTCCATACTAGAGGGCAAAGGAGGGCAGGTCGGCCTCATCGGCATGGGCTGGAAGCCGCAGGAGGGATGGCAGCTGGGGGCCAAGGTCCAGAGGTTCGTCGGGGGCGGCCATGACGTCCGCGGCAGGTCCGNNGACGTGGACGGCATCGAGGCCGCGACGAGCGAGATGAAGGACCTGGTCGACAGCGTGGTGGTGTCCGGGCTGTTCAGCGTCCACAACCCCTACCATGAGATCGAGGCCGGAAAGATCATCTCGCAGAGGCACGGGATACCGGTGGTCCTGGCCCACCAGCTGACCGGGGAGCTCGGGATATTCGAGCGCACGGTGA
>DAVH01000058.1:3232-14342 GCA_002508545.1 Methanomassiliicoccus sp. UBA6 | reverse complement strand
TCCTCTCCGGACCGGCGGCCAGCGCGATGGGCGGCCGGTTGCTGTCCGGGCTCGAGAACTGCGTGGTCGTGGACATGGGAGGGACCTCCACCGACATCGCGGTCCTGGAGGGCGGGGTGCCGAAGGTGTCCTCCGAGGGGTCGGCGGTCGGAAGCTGGCGCACCCGCGTGGAAGCGGTGGACATGTGGACCGCCGCACTGGGCGGGGACTCGGAGATACGGGCGGGAGCCAACGGCAAGATGTTGATAGGGCCGGAGAGGGTCATGCCGTTGTGCCACGCCGCGGTCGAGCATCCCGGCCTCGTAGAGAGGATGGCCCGCCTTGGCCAGGCCCGCTTCCTGACCGCTTCCCGCAGGGAGCACCGCCTCTCGCCGACCGAGGCGAGGATCGTGGCCGTGCTGAGGGAGCGGGGGCCGCTGGTCCCCGCCGAGCTCAAGCGCGAGCTGGAAGACCTGATCCTCCTCGACTCCTATGTCCGAGACCTCCGCGCCAGGGGCGTGATCCATGGAATAGGGTTGACCCCCACGGACATACTTCATGCTTCGGGCAGGTACGTCAAGGGCGACCGGGAGGCATCCCTCCTGGGCGTGCGCCTGTACGCTGGCGTCCTGGCGATGAGCGAGGCCGGGCTGATGGAAGAGGCCATGCGCATGGTCAGCACCAGGATAGGGGACGAGGTGGTTCGCAAGCTGCTGTCCGACGAGCTGGGCGCCCTGCCCGACACGGCGTCGTTCCGGGGCATCATGGACCTCATTACCGGCGGAAAGCGCTGCCCGGCCGTCGACCTGCGGGCCGTGGTCAGGCGCCCTATCGTGGGCCTAGGCGCTCCGGCCAAGGTGTTCATCGCTCCCCTGGCCGAGATGCTGGGAACGCGGGTGATCATTCCCGATGACCACGATGTGGGTAATGCGGTCGGTGCCGTATGTGGACAAGTATCCGAGTTCGTCGACGTGTTCGTGTACCCGCGGGAAAAGGGATACGCGGTGTTCTCGGCCTTCAACGCCCCCATTCCCTGCGGTGGAGAGGATGAGGCGGCCAAGAAGGCGCGGGAGCTGGCGGCCAGGTATGCCTTGGAGCGGGCCCGGGCGGCCGGCGGGGTGGACCTGACCATCGATCTCAAGGTGGAGGAGGAGCGGGGGAGGTCCAACAGCACCCTGCAGGAGGACGAGCTGGTCCAGATGAGGGTGCGGGCCAGGGCGGTAGGCCGCGCCCTCGAGATCTAGATGCCATAGGCATATCCCATCATCTCGTCTCATCGCTTCCGCACCCTATTTCAGCACGTCGCGTTCCCGCGTTGTCAAACCTTACCGAGCGGGTTCAGTCGTGGTATCTCAGCAGCTCCCGCCAGAACACCGGGGTAAGGACGACGAACACCGTCAGGAACTCCAGACGGCCAGCCCACATGGCGAGGGTCAGGACTATCTTCCCGGCGTCGGGGAGGCCGGCATAGCTGCCCATGGGGCCCAGGTCGCCTATGCCCGGACCGGCGTTGGAGATAGTGGCGATGGCCCCGCCCATGGCGGTGACCGGCTCCACTCCCATGAACGTCAGGGCCACGGTCGCCAGCAGGGTGGTGGCGACATAGCATATCGCCACCGCCATCAGCGAGGTCAGGGCCTCCTCGCCCAGCGGACGGCCGTCCAGCTTGGCGTAGAAAACCGCCCGGGGGTGGACCATCTTGTAGACGCTGGCGTACACGAACTCGCGGGAGAGCATGAAGCGGGCGACCTTCAAGCCCNNGCCGATGACCATCATCATGAGCAGCACGAGCAGCGCGCTGCCGCTCCAGGCCGCGAAGTCCGTGGTGGCGAAGCCGGTGGAGGTGCTCACCGAGATCACCTGGAAGAGGGCGGTACGTACCCCCGATTCAAAATCTCCCAGCTGTCCCGACCATACCGCCACGAACACCGCGACCGTGGCCACCAATATGAGGAAGACATAGGTCCGGAACTCGGAGCTCTTCCAGTAGCTCTTCACGTTGCGGGAGATGAACACATGGTAGTGAAGGTAGAAGTTCGTTCCGGCGAGGAACATGAAGGCGATCACGATCCACTCCACCAGAGGGTTGCCGTAGTAGGCGATGCTCTGGGTGTGAGGGGACAATCCTCCGCTGGAAGCGGTGGAGAACATGACCAACAGCGCGTCGTAGACCCCTATTCCAGTGATCATGAGGAGCACCAGCTGGGCGGCCGACAGGCCGAGGTAGATGTAGTGGAACTTCATCGCCTCCTCCCGGATGCGCAGGGAGAAGTTCTGGACGTTCAGCGCGGGGAACTCGTTCTTGAACAGCGCCCGCCCGCCCACCCCGAGCATCGGCAGCACGGACACGAAGATCATGATGATGCCCGCGCCCCCCAGCCACTGGCTGAAGCTCCTCCAGAACAGCAGGCTCTTGGACCACGACTCGATGTCGGTCATGATCGTCGAGCCGGTGGTGGTGAAGCCGCTCATCATCTCGAACACCGCGTCCACCACCGGCATGCCGCTCATCACGAACGGCACCGCCCCGATCAGCACGACCACGAACCAGCTGATGGCCACGACGAACAGCGCCTCGCTGGGCCGGGTGACCTCCGGGGAGCGGAAACGGACCAGTAGCGCCACGCCGACGATGAGGGTGAGGATGAACGGGTAGAGCCAGATCCTTTCGTCCTCACCGTAGAACAGGGCGACGGCCATGGGGAAGAGGAGGGCGATGGCCATGTAGCTCATGAGGACACCGATCAGGTGGGGCACGGTGCTCTCCTTCCTGGCCACCTTGTTGAGCAGCCAGTATCGATCGATCCCGAGATTCTTTAGGGCGGTCCGGAACTCCCGTTTCCTCTTGGTCCACCAGCCCCTGGGCAGCATGTGCTCTCACGGCCCCTGGGGTATCCGGGTGTTGAACATCCGCTCCAGGCGGGGGATGTCCTGGCGCACGGCGTAGATGAGCACCACATCCCCCTCGCTCAAGGCCATGTCGGGGGTCGGGACGACCGGACCGCCGTTCTTGACCACCATAGCCAGCGTCGAGCGGCCGGGGAGGTCGAGATCGCACACCAGGGTCCCGCTGAGCCGGCAGCGCGGGGTGACGGTGACCCCGAACATGAACTCCTGGAAGCCCTCCATCAGGAGCAGGATCTCCAGGTCCTTGACCGTCTGCTTGACGATCTCGTTGGCCACGACGTGGTAGTAGCCGATGGCGGCGTCCACCCCGCTCATGTCGAACACCTTCTCGTACTCCCTCCGGGAGTACTTGGTGATGGTCTTGGGGACCCCGAGGTGCTTGCCGATCAGGCAGGACAGCAGGTTCTCCTCCTCGCTCTCGGCGGTGGAGATAAGCGCGTCGGCCATGTTCACGTTCTCGTTCCTGAGCACCGAGGGGTCCGTGCCGCTGTCGTTGATGATGACCGCCCGATCGAACTTTCTGGAGAGCCTCTTGCAGTTCGTCTCGTCCCGGTCGATGAGCTTCACCGAGCATCCCTCGCACTCCAGCAGGGTGAGCAGGTGCTCGGCGAGGAGCCCCCCGCCGGTCACCAGGAAGTCCTTGCACTCCCTCACCTTGCCCAGCATGCTGTTGAACTCCTCCACCGCCCCGGGCCGGCCGACGATGGTGACGGTGTCCCCCACCATCAGGTGCTCGGTGTCGCCGGGCATGAGCACCTGGCCGTTGCGGTGGATCACCACCAGCGCGCTTCCCGCGGGCATCTCCAGGTAACGGAGGGGACGGAACAGCGCGGCGTCCTGCTTGGCGGTTATCCGGAACACTCCAAGCTCCAGGCCCAGCACCGGTATGCTCTCGTAATCGATGAGGTTCTCGACCCGGGCGATGCGGGCGATCTTGGCCGCGGTCAGCCGCTCCGGGGAGATCGTCCGGTCCACCCCCATGGTGCTGGAGCGCAGCACCCCTCCCAGGTATTCAGGGTTCCTCACCCTGGCGATGGTGTTGACCTCTGGCCTGATCTGCTTGGCCACCAGGCAGGCGAACATGTTGAACTCGTCGCTCTCGGTGACCGCCAGGAACAGCTCGGTCTGCTCGGTGATTAGCTCCCTCAGCACCCTGGGATTGGCGCCGTTGGCGTTCACCGCCCCGATGTCCAGGGTCTCCACGATCCTCTCGTATCGCTTCTCGTCCTGCTCCACCATCATCACGGAGTGGTGCCTGGACAGTGTGCGGGCGAGGGTATACCCTACGTTCCCTGCCCCTATGATCAAGACCTGCATCGACAATCCCTGGCCGTCGGCATGGGAATGGCTAGGGTCACTAAATCTTTATCGTCCCCGGCTCGATAAAGAGGGACCGTGGTCAAGCCGGCCTCACCTACCTTTTCTGACATCGTTGAGCTAACGGTGCCGCCTTGAGGGGAACGTACCATGATCTGTCCCTCCGGATCGACCGCGGTCAACCTGCCCGCTTGGCCTAGCTGCCAGTATCGTCGGCACGGATGAAGCGGTCCAGTCGTATCCCTTCGAACACCTGTCATTTTCCTTTGTCATTATCATCTAATATTCGCTAGAAATATTTTTATTTCTTTATTCATTTCATCATTGGGGAAGGAGGTTCGAAGGAGAACATGAAGCGAAAGGGAATGATCGCGGCCATTATCGTCATCGCTCTCATAGTTGTCATAATGGCGACGATCCTCTCCCAGCTCATTGACAAAACGACCCCCTCCCAGAAGGCCATCCTAAGCGCTTCCGACATGCCGGGCGAGGGCTGGTCGGGCAGCGCCCAGGCAGCCTACCATAATGAATTGATGTACTACTTGACCACGGATGAAGGGGTGAGCGACGCCTGCTACACATTCATCCAGAGGGGCGACCCCCACGACCGGACCGTCTGGGTGTTCCTTGCCCATTGGAACTCGACCGCAGATGCGGCAGCCAGATATGCGGGGCAGATCAACTCGACCGATCACATGTACGTCTTCGATCTCAGCAACCTCTCCTGGGCAGGAGACAGCTGCTGGGTCGAAGGCTACACGTATAACTACAGCGCCCATCCGCGCTTCTATCTTGACAACGACAATAGGACGGTCTTCACTTTGGTGAAGGGCGAATACTCCGTCCTCATGCTCTTCGCCTCTAAAGCTGGCAGTGAGTTCTCGTACGACGAGATGCTTGCCTTGGTAAAGGCGCAGGCAGACAAGATACCGGCCTGAAGGACCTCACACATGCATCAATAGTTGTGGAAAGGCAGCGAAAGCCATCGTACCACCCGAAGCCGTGTTCAACAGGGTTCAATTTTCGCTCCGAGGTTGGTAAAACGGCGGCACTCGGTCGACCTCCTGTCGTCGAGCGCCGCATGGAACTTTCGCGGAGGCTCATGTTCCTGAATGATGTCTAAGTGGGGGTATTTACGTAACGGGCGCCGACGCCTTAGAGACAGGCGAAAGCTTGAGGTAACGAACGTTCCATCGAAGTAAGCATGACCAATGGAAAGGGCAAGAAGAAAGGTTACTTCACCGACATCGAGAAGGACGCCGTAGAGAACACCAACTTCCGGAAGGTGCTGTACACCGCCAAGTACAGCCAGCTGGTCCTGATGACCCTGAAGCCGGGGGAGGAGATCGGCATGGAGGCTCACGATGACGGTGATCAGTTCTTCCGGTTCGAGGAGGGTGAGGGTGTCGTATACATTGACGGTAATGAATACAAGGTGAAGGACGGCAGCGCGGTGGTGATCCCCTCGGGAGCCATGCACAACGTCACCAACACCGGGAAGGGCGACCTCAAGATGTATACCATCTACTCCCCGCCGGAGCACAAGGACAAGACGGTGCACAAGACCAAGGCGGACGTGTACGAGGAGCACTTCGACGGCCAGACCACGGAGTGAGCCCAAACGCCCCCCAATCCTTTTTATGGCCGGGGAGAGCTAGCTGCCTTCGGGCCAAGCCCGCGGGAGCATCGAGGACATGGCGGAAAAGGAAAGCGAGAAGGACGGGACCACGCGACGGTATGCGCGGTTCAGCGAGGACCTGGGGCTGTACGTGGAGATGGTGCTGAGAGATGACGAGGTCGTATCGCTCCGCTTGATGGAGGAAGAGCCTGCGAAACCTTACGGGACCGAACACCCCTATCTGACGAAGGTGATGGAGCATCTCTCTACTGGCAAGGAGGACCTGCGGGACATCCCGGTGCACTTGAGCGTCTCCCCCTTCGACCTTGAGGTCCTATACGAGCTCCGGGAGATCCCCGTAGGGGAGGTGGCGACCTATGGCGAAATCGCGGCCAGGCTGGGCCGGCCCCGGGCAGCGAGGGCGGTCGGCAGCGCGTGCGCCCGCAATCCGGTGCCGATCATCATACCCTGCCACCGGGTGGTCCCGGCCTCGGGGGGACTGGGCAACTATTCCGGGGGCAAGGGGTGGGATACCAAGGCGGCGATACTAAGAAAGGAGGGAGCCTCCCCGGGCCCAGGCCGAGCTCATAGGCCCTGAACGAGAACAATAAAAAAAGGAAGGTGTTTGCCGAGATCAGATGGTCTCCGCCTTCTCGTCGACCCCCGCCCTGCACTTCCTCGAGGCGTAAGACTCGTTCTGCGAATATATCCACAGAGGGAAGAACAGCGCCAGTACGCCGAAGGCGATGATGTTCGAGGTCATTCCGAACTCCAGATAGTTGATGTAGATGCCTCCGATCAGCAGGAAAGGTATCTGCAGGATGGCCAGCGACGCGGCGATCCACATCCAGCCCCGGGGCGCCTTGTACGGTCGGACGATCTTTCTCAGCTCGGGGTCGCGGTGCGCCTTGACATAGGCGGCCAGGGCGATGGCGAAGACGAACACGTAGCCGATAGCGGAGATGGCCTGGATGGCCACTGGGTTCCCCTGCAGGAGGAACAGGAGGGCCATGTTGAACAGGGCGATCATCAGGACCGCCCTCATCGGCTCTCCGTTCTTGTTGGTCTTGATGAACCAGCAGGGCAGATTGCCCATCAGGGCCATCGAGTGCATGGCCCGGGCCCCGGCGGAATACCCGATCTGGATGAGCAGGACGCAGGCACAGACCAGCAACAGGATGACCACAGACCCTCCTAGCTCCCCGAAGGCCATCGCCGCCACCGGTCGCAGCGGGGATATCGGCTCGGCGAGTATGCCGTCGATACCCAGAGCACCGATCACCGAGGTCTGGATCAGCACGAACATGAAAAGGCAGATGGCCCCACAGGCGAACAGGGCCTTGGGCAGGTCCACCGACGGCTTGTGGTATTCCGGACCGTAGACCGCGACCACCTCCCAGCAGCAAGCGCTCCACTGGGCGATGACCATCATCCCCAGCAGGAGGAGTATGTGGTCCCCGTCCCAGACCCATTCCGCCGGCACCAGGTAGTTGCTGATGTTCTCCAGGTGAAAGTTGCCGGTGATGAAGGGGGCCATGGCAATGATGGCTATCGGCAGCAGGGTGAACACCCCGACGATGAGGCCGAGCTTGGCACTGTGCTCCAGGCCCCGGGAGGCCAGCACCGCCAATCCGGCCAGCACCATGACGCCGACGATCAGATTGAGCGTGACGAAGTCGATCGAAGCGAGGTTGGGGAACAGGCCCACCAGGTACCCGCAGATGACGATGATGAACACCGCCAGGCCGGGAGCCCACACCAGCCAGTAGGCCCATCCACAGAACCCGCCGATAAGCCTGCCGCGCTCGTACTTTCGTTCAATGCCGTCCCTTCTCTTGAATATCTCCTGGGTGAACCCAGGAATGCCGCTGGCGTTGGGGAAGGCTACTGCCAGCTCGCCGAACGCCATGTTCTGGATGAATCCCTGGACCACCGCCAGCCCCCACAACAGGATCGAGGCCGCCCACAGGAACATGGTGGTGGGCACGATGCTGGGCAGGATGGCTAAGGGGATCCCGATGCCGATCAGCAAACCCTGCTTCCAGTCGATCCTTCGATGCAATCCGCTCTCATTTTCAGTCATAACGATACGCTCCGCTAATGCATTCCATATGCACACGTCAAAGTTGGATGAATCATCCAACTATGGCCGGATGAAGAACATCTGTATTAAGTACTTTAGTGGCCTAGAATGGAGATGGATTATACATCCAACTATTGCATCCAGTAGGTTATGTCCTACCCTTCATTCTTCGAAGTTGATGCTTATGCTCTTGTTCGCCAAGGCATGGCGCTTCGAGATGTTGCCGACCTCGATCCAAACGACGTTATAGACCGCTGCCGGTACAAGGCAGGTCGGGGTCAGGTGACATTTTGTCGCGAGCTGCATGATCTTGGAACCTTCGGCCTGTATGTAGTCGTCCGGACCCACCACGCCGAGGTTCCTGCCATAGTCGCGGACATCCTTACAGGTGGAGCGGATCTTGACCTTGATCGTTCCGTCCGGTTGCTGGGTGGCATCGATCAATGTCTTTTGGTCGCAGATGGACATGTCGACTCGGACCCTGGAGACCATGTTATCGGGGCGCCATCCACCTGTAGGCTTATATGATTTGCATGCCGGGCCATCGCACCATCCCGAAGCACCTGCATGGTCACAACCTCCTCTCGGCCACCAACAGGCAACCGGATCGAGCCCCCGTCCTTAGGGCGCATCGATAAGCTGTCCCGATGAAGGGGGCCGGCCCGAACATTTTTTTCTTTCCGTTAATATTCTATATAGGTGACTATATTATCTGTTAAGGGTAGAATTATCATTCTACATTTTTAGAATGGATATTTACAATCGAGCATTAGCTTTATATCTTCTTGTGGCGAATCGAATAACTAGTGCGAGCATAACGTCGATCTACCCCCTAATTGGCACCTTTGTGGGAACGGTGCCTGAGGGCATCCAGATGCTAACGGTAGGTCTTAATTTAATTCCTCGCTAATTATAGAATTCTTCTCTATTTTACTAAAAAACTAAACAATTGTTTATATACTATTCCCGTTATTGGGAAACACGACGGTCCGAGTTCCGCGGTGGGGTTCGGACGGTTGAACTAGAGGAGAGAATGAGAAAATGCTAGACTTCGACAACCTAAAAACCGACATCATCTTGTCTCGGTACGACATCAAGATGGAGTCGCAGGAGAAGCCAGAGGCAATCGCTGCTAGGATGCTTCCCAAGGACCCGCTCCTGAAGAAGGTCGCAGAGGACGTCCTGAACCTGAAGGGCAAGCTCATCGAGGACGATGTGAAGGCCGCTCTGAAGGACAACTCCCCTGAGGTCGTCATCGAGGGTGGACTGCTGAAGGGAATGGACGTCGTATCCGAGCTGTACGGACGCGGTATCTACTACCTGCCGCACGTCATGGTCGCCTCTGACGCCATGAACAAGGGAATGAAGATCGCTGAGGCTGCGCTGGCGAGCGGCAAGATGAAGACGAAGGGCAAGATCGTCATGCACGCTGCCGAGGGTGACCCCCACGACATCGGCAAGAACATCGCCGCCGTCATGCTGAAGTCGAACGGCTTCGCCGTCGTCGACCTGGGCAGGGATATCCTGGTCAGCGATGTCGTCTCCGCTGTTGAGAAGGAGAAGCCGAACATGGTCACCGGCACCGCGCTGATGACCACCACCATGACCGCGTTCCCCAAGATCGCCGAGAGGCTGGAAGAGATGGGCATCAACATCCCGTTCGTCTGCGCCGGCGGTGCGGTCAACAGGGCGTTCGTGGAATCGTACCCGATGGGTGTCTACGCTGAGAAGGCCGCCCAGGGACCCGTCCTTGCGACCAAGGCCATTGAGGGCTGGGACTTCAGGAAGCTGAGGGACAAGTGGGATGACCTCATGGCGGGGAAGGCGTAATCGAGGTGAAAAAAATGGCACTGAAGAACTTTACTAAGATGGAGTACGGCTCCGCAGATGAGATGGTTTTCGGAGAGGCAAAATACCCCTTGTCCTACGGCCTAGGGCTGAAGGTAGGCGCCGGGTTCGTTTCCCCTGAGATCAACTTCGCCCCCAGGCCGGGCGCGGAGAAGAACCCCGAGTCCCTGACCAAGGAGTACGTGGACTACATCACCACGGACATCATGAACCGCGCTGTGACCCTTGGGTTCCCCTCCCTCCAGCTGGAGAACGAGTGGATCCACCAGATGGGTAACAACCCCCAGAAGTACGCCAAGCCCGTCGTCGCTGGCCAGAAGGAGGTCATGAGGAAGTTCCACGAGGAGTACGGCGTCGCGTGCGCTATCAGGCACACCGTTGCTGACCCCAGGCTTGCCGAGTTCGGTATGAGGCCCGGCGTGGACAAGGTCCACAACTACCCCGAGAAGGTCATCGACTCTCTCGAGGTCGCGGCGGAGAACGGCGCCGATGTGCTGTCCATCGAATCGATGGGTGGCAAGGAGGTCGCTGACTACGCTATCGTCAGGCAGGATATCCGCGGATGGCTGTTCGGTATCGGCTACCTCGGCTCCATCGACATGGCCTGGCTGTGGCCCCAGATCGTGGACATCGCTAAGAAGAACAAGATCGTCCCCGGTGGTGACACCAACTGCGCCGGCGCGAACACCTCGATGTTCATGGCCGGTGGCTACCTCGACAAGGATATCCCCAGGACCTTCTCCGCGGTCACCCGTGCTATCGCTTCGGCCAGAACCCTGGTCGCGATCGAGGCCGGCGCTACCGGACCGGACAAGGACTGCGGCTACGAGGGACCGATCCTGAAGGCCATCTCCGGCCGCCCGTCCGCCCAGGAGGGTAAGGGCGCCCAGGACTCCCACGCTGACCTGATGGGTAACCTCACCGCCCAGGTGTGCGACCTGTGGTCCAACGAGTCGGTCGAGTACCACGCCGAGTTCGGTGGATCGTCCGTCCAGTGCTGGCTCGGGGTTATCGGCTATGAGGCCGCCCTGATGAACACCGCCAAGACCCTGAAGCAGGACAAGGTCCTCAGGGACCTGTACATGTCCTCCGACCGCTACAGGGCCCCGGAGGCGTTCATCATCGCCTACGACAACGCCTACAAGATCGGCCAGGCCATCGTCTCTGAGGGCAACAACTACTACCTCAGGGCCAGGGCTGCCGGTATGAAGGCCTGCGAGCTGCTCCAGGCGGCCAACGACGCTGGGAAGCTGAAGATGTCCAAGCAGGAGAAGGAGACCCTGCAGAAGATGTCCGCTGACCTGGCGTCCCTGCCGACCGAGGAAGGCAAGTTCGTGGACTGGGCGCTGAAGGAGTAC
>DAVH01000058.1:0-3212 GCA_002508545.1 Methanomassiliicoccus sp. UBA6 | reverse complement strand
TCCAAACCCCTTCCCTTCACCTTTTTATGTTCTAATGATGGCAGCGCCATAGCCCTTTTCGATGTTCTCCGGGCAGTTGGTGAATGAAGAATCGAGGATCGCAGACCACATTCCCTATCGTAGCGCGGACCTAAGTAACAGTGAGGTGCTAACTGAGAGGAGCTGCACGATCAAGACCACGCGAAGTAACGCCCATCTACCTTGGTCAGGCGCACCGGCACGCCATACAGCTCGGAGAGGTTCTCCTCGGTGAGCTCGGCGATCGTCCCGTCCCGATAGATGCGGCCGTCCTTCATGAGGATCACGCGGTCCATCTCGGGTATGATGTCCGAGGGGTCATGGGTGACCAGCACCAGAGTCTTGCCGCTCCGGGCAAGGGAGCGCATGGCCGTTCGCACGATGTGCTTGCCGGTGAGGTCCAGCGAGTTCATCGGCTCGTCCAGGATGAGAGCTTCCGGGTCGCTCACGAGCGCTCGGGCCATCAAGACCCTGCGGGCCTCCCCCGCCGACAGCGTGGACATGGTCCTCGGAGCGAGGTGAGCGGCGCCCACCTGGGAGAGCGCGCCGATCGCCTTCTCCTCCATTTCCGATGTGATCTCCTGGGACCGGTTGGTGCCCATGGAGCCGAAGAACGCGGACAGGACGACCTCGGCTGCGGTCATCTCCCTCCGGAAGTCGTACTGCAGGTCGCCGGACACCAGGCCGAACGCCTTCCGCACGTCGAACAGGGAGAAGTGCTCCTCCCCCCGGATGCGGACGAACGACCCCTCGACCGAGGTGTCGCCGCGGTTCTCCCCCAGCATGATCTTGACCAGCGAGGACTTGCCGGAGCCGTTAGGTCCGAGGATGGTTATCCGCTCGCCCGCGTCGATCCTCAGGTCCACTTCCCTGAGGATCACCTGCCGTCCCTTGACGATGGACGTCCTGCGCATCTCGATTATCGGCTGAGGCACAACCCCACATGCACGCAGCGTATAAAATGTCCTTATGGCTCCCGTCCTGAAGGACTCCTTCCGATGATGAAAAAGAAGAAAAGAGATGAACGGGGGGTCCGTTCGGACCCGCGTTTAGATCGCTGCTCACGCCTTGGGCTTGCTCCTGCGCTTCATCACGAAGATGATGCCCACGGCCGCGATGACCCCGACCGCGACCAGGGCGATGATCGGCAGGAGGTCCATCAGGCCATTGCCCGGGTTGACCGGTCGGTTGATCTGGTCGTAGGTCTTCTTGTCGGCCACCTGCTCCGATATGGCGGAGATGGCCTTCTTGGCGTCCTCGACGGCCACGGTCTTCATGTCCAAGTGGAGCTTGCCCATGCCGGCAAACGGGTAGTTCAGCTCGATCCCGGCTATGTATCCCTCGGCGGGGTAGTACCAGACCTCGAGGGGATTCATCCGGGAGTCGCCGTTGAATCCGAGGCGGTAGATGGTGATGTTGCCGTAGACCGGGTCGCTAATCACCTTGTTGCCCAGGTTGCCGAACTCGAAGCTCATGGGCACGGCGGAGATCACAACGGTCCCATTGTCGATCCTCGGGTCCGTGTCGTACGGGCTGTATATTTTCGCCAGGTCGATGGGGAAACCGGTGATCCCCCATTCCGCGGCGTCATCGTCGAACACCCCGCCCAGGAGGTCCATCGGGATCCCGGTCACGTCAAGCATGCCGGTCCAGGCGAAGGTCCCGTTCACGAAGGTGTCGACCTCCCAGGTGCTGCCCTTGGCCGGGTCGTCCTGGAGCATGGTGATGTACGGGTCGAAGCTCATCTCTCCGCTGAAGTTGAGGTCCAGAGAGATGTTGCTCTTGAACGACTCGTAGGACTCGATGGTTACGGTATACAGATCAGTGGTGGAGTTATAGTGGTAGGTGCTGTTCGGGATGTTGTTCACTTCGAGGTACCCGCGAACGTAGGTAGAGGAGGTCATCTCCACGGACTTGATGGCCATGTCGCTCTTCTGCATGTGAACGATGTAGGTCCCGTTGGAGCCTGCGGCCAGCTTGGCGTCGAACCCGTAGGTTCCGATGGTCGCGTCCGCATCGGTGATGTTGATCAGATTGTCAGGGTTGGTGGAGAAGTAATCCCACTCAACGATGTACTCGCCGGGGTTGACGATTTCCCCGGTCAGGAGGACCTGCGCGGCCATGGTGAGGTTCTGGGCGGAGGTGATCTTCATGACATACTCGTCCTCGGTCACATCGATGACCT
This sequence comes from Methanomassiliicoccus sp. UBA6, assembly GCA_002508545.1. Lineage (GTDB taxonomy): Archaea > Thermoplasmatota > Thermoplasmata > Methanomassiliicoccales > Methanomassiliicoccaceae > UBA6. The sequence continues at coordinate 1,009 of DAVH01000058.1, read as the reverse complement.
CGAAGATGGCCACAGAGCTCAGGTAGCCGCTCATGCTGACATTGTCGAAGACCATGTCACGGAACAGGCTGTCCTCGTCTCCGAAGACCAGCAGTTGGTTCATTGAATAGAGGCTCAAGCCGAGCCCCTTCTCCCCCTTCAGGGCGAACTTCTCGCCCTTCTCGTAAGTGGCAAAGCTGGCCTCAGCGCCGGTCGATGCAAATACAGAAACAAAGATCGCACACGTCAATACGGCGGCCATCGTGACCGCCATGAGTGGTCGGGCTAACCGTCCCTTAACTGTCATGGGCAGCATCAGCGCCGCCACCCTTTTTAAAATGGATTATCTAATATTCAAACCAAATAATGAGAATATCCATGAAAATAATCAACCGCGATCGGCGGGCACGATGCTCCAATCTGCAGCAACCTTTTTTAGTCCGTTCGGCCGGGCAGATCAGAAAAATACGATTGTTCGTCTAATTTCTCGCTTCGCGACCAAAGGGCTATTATACGTCCTTCCTTCGGCACTATCGGTGTTTAGACTGGCCAAGGTAGGATTAGTCGACCGGATAAGGCGGGCCCTGGGAGGTTCGCCCTCAGACCATGCGAGCGGACACGCCATGCCCGCCGGCGCGACGGCGAGCTACGGACCACAGCTGGACATGCTTCGCGACACCGCCCGTGACCTGTGCGCGGACGCCTGGGTAGCGAACAGGTTGACCCTGAACGTGAGGACCGAGGGAGGAAAGCAGAAGCTGGACGTGACCCCGGAAGCCATACCGTACCTGAGGGCGGCATACTCGATCAAGCGCGATGAGCTCACCCCCGAGGTAAAGAGCCTCATCGAGGGTCTGGCCGGATAGGCGCTGCCCCGTCAAGGAAGCATTGCTTCCCCCTTTCTTTATCTCTTTTCACCATCCCTGCCCGCAGGCCACCTGGCCGGATGGCTCAAATACTAGAACACCATAGTTCGACCGCTCACGAGCACCGATGGTGCGAGTGGCAAGTAGGTATAGTAATGTACGGA
>DAVH01000057.1:6787-9893 GCA_002508545.1 Methanomassiliicoccus sp. UBA6 | reverse complement strand
AGTCCGTCAAGATCGACCAAGGACTTAGAGGTTACTCCATAGGACCTAATGGCAAAGCCCTGCTCGTTATTGGTGCTCCAAACTTGAATAACGCCTCCATCCTTCACCAAGGTCATGCATTTCATCCACAATCGGTCCCTTACCTCGGCTGAGACCTTCCCGATGAAAACACCCACCTTCGGTTCAATCATCCATCGGGACAGTTCTCCCCGTAACGATGGCGGGACCTTCTCAAGAATCATGACCAGCAAGATCCATCCTCTCTTCCAGTCCCTTCTCGTCCTCTCTCCATAAAGGGGCCGGGAGGGCCGCATCGTCATTGTATCTACTGTCGTCCACGCCCTCTTCCTCGCCGACCCTCATCAGCTCATTGATATCGTCGACGATCCGAGCCAATATCTTCTGCTCCCTGAACAGGTCCCTGAGATATAGCCGAACCCTCCGCTCCAGACCATCGGTCCCTAGTGCCGTGGCCTTGAACGCGGCAGGGATCGTCGTCTCCACCTTGTACAGATCAGCGATGTCGTAGACGAACGATAATTGCTTTCCATTGTGAATGAAACCCAAGGCCGGGGAATAACCTGCTGTGACGATCGCGGCATGGCAGATGCCATAGAGGCATGCATTGGCCGATGACAGGGCTCGGTTTATGGGGTCCGTCGAACCCCATGATCTTCTTTTATAATCTCTTCCAGACCACGGCACCCCATACTCCTTGCTCGCCCTTGCATATGCGGTTCGAACTCTCACACCTTCCATCCCTCGGAGTTCCTCGAGGGTCAGTCCTTCGATCCCCTCAGCGCCCTTGAACCGCATCATGTACATTCTCTTGACGACCTCGAGTCTTTTCGCGGGATCAGACACCAGCTCAGCTTGCTTTATGAGCTTGTAAGCGGACCGCGTCTCCCCCAACCCCAATCCATAGAAGCGTACGCCCTCTTCACCAGTCCAGAGAACCAAGCATCCGTTCTCGGCGATCGCCTTAATGGCCTCGTGCGTGATATCGGCACCCGGTCCTAGCATTATGACCGCAAGGGAGGCGCATGGTATCTTCGTAATCCCTTCCTGATCATAACAAGCAATGGCCTTCTCGTCCTGCTCGATCCTACATCGTTCCAAATATACGTAGCTCAGGCCATCGCGGAACTTGGGGAGCTCATGAAAGTCTTTTGGCACGTGCTCACCTGAGTGGTGCCAGAGATAGCATCCCGAACCCGAATGCCTTGCCGCTCCCGATCCCGTCCTCCAAGGTGGCCCGGAATCTCTGAGAGTCCGTAACCTCCAGCATCCCCTCGTAAGTGACCGAAACGAATGTCAGTGGAAAGGCATCTCCTTTCTCGCCCTCAACAGAACGATGAGGCGTAACTCTTAGCCTCAGCAGGGAAAATCCCCCGGCAGAGGCTTTCCTCTCGATCCACCTTCTCTGCTCCTCCTCGCCAACCAATCCCCAGCGCTTCCCGTCTCTCTTTACCGTGGGATTGGCCATCAGTCTAAAGGCCAGCTGTTGCCCGGCAGAGAACGAGGGATCGAACGGCTTGGTCCTCGGCGGACGGATGAAATAGCTATCGGCCGCAACCAGTTTTTCCCAGTCGGGCGCCTTGTCGGATTGAATCAACACGGTCACGCATGCATCCCGGCAACCATCGATACGGAACAGTACCCTGCCCGGGCCTTCCGTGCCGTCCGGAAACGCTCGCATGATCGTTCGATGCATCTCATAGATATCGGACAGATCCTTCCTCACAAGGTCGCACTTGAGGTTCAGCTCCAGTTTGGATAGGAACATCTTATCCCTCACTCCGCGGCCCGGGCATAGGGACCCATTCAGTCCTGACGAACCGTGGTTCGAACTTTCTTTGAGCAAAGGATATCGGAACGTCCATGCGGATCTCCCCCTCGCCGGGGCCGCATTCCACCACTGCTCTGATCTCCCTTGGGTGGGCATCCCCAGGACGTCCGAGCCAGCCAAAGTTGTAGAGAGCATCCCGTCCATCGCGGTATTCGTCACCGGCCTCGATAAGGACGGGCGCAGAAGGCGTGAAGGCCTTGCGCCCGAGAAAAAGCTCCCATCGCGGGTTCCTCAGGGCATCCTTGAGTTTCGCGATCAAATCGTCGCTCCCCTCCATCACCGCAAGGAAGCAGGCGTCCGAGAGATAGAACCGATTGGATATCACCGTGGACGTTCCCGGGTTGCCCGCCCGGGGGACATTTTCGGCAGTGTGAAAGTCCCTTGATAAGGCTCCTTCCCTATCGGCTCGCACTGACATCCTCATCGACGAGAGGTCGGACAGGTCAGAATCCCTCGGCCGGCCGAGCGCAGCACACAACAGGCCAATGACCCCGCTCTTGGATGGTTCCTTTCCTGCATCCCTCTCGGTGAACCTGGAGTAGGTCCCCCAGGACTGCATCGGGCCCTCAAGCCGCATCAGCAGGACGGCCATCGATGACCCCTCTCAAGGTCGCCAAGTGTTCTTCCAGGGAGCCCACGCGCCTCCCCCCGGCAGATTCTATGCCAAGTGTGGGCAGGTCCCCGATCGACGTGACCGTGATACGGTCCGAGCTGTTCCAGCCATACATCCGGGCCATGTCCCTGAAATATCTATCCAGGCGAGTTACCGATTCGGTCACAAGGTCATCTCCGCCCTGGTTCACGGCGACCGGTTTGACAAATGCGTTGGTGAGGGACATGGGCTGACCCTTGGAGCGTACCACCGTCATCACCAGGCTCGGGAGGTTATGGGCGGCCATGGAGTTCTGCTTGCCCGTCGGGATGGCGAGGATCGATGCCTTCACATAGGCCTCCAGGGCCTTCTGGGCCATTTCCCGGTCCCCATCCAGGTTCTTCACCAGCTGCTCGCAGTTGACCACGCTGAAGCGGTAGAAGCAAGCACTGTCGAACTCAATTGTGCCCATCATCCCCGCTCCAGTGTCATTCCTCGGCTGAAGGTCGTCGACGGCAGTGAAGAAGTCCATGTCGACATTGACCCTGTTCGTAGACAGGGCGTGAGCGACCTGGCAAGCAGCATCAACATTAAGGTCGGTCTTCTCGGCCACCATGCGGCCAAAGAGCGCGATGTCCGGCGATAGCTTGCCGAAAGAGCCTTTT
>DAVH01000057.1:0-6707 GCA_002508545.1 Methanomassiliicoccus sp. UBA6 | reverse complement strand
TCGGACCGGCTGATGAAGACCAGGACCTTGCTCTTGCCGTTCGCGTCGAGCTCACCCCATAGAGCAGTGGCCATGGCCTCGGCGATCGGCTTGGCCTCTGCCTCCGGCTTGCCCGAAGCGATCAACCTATCGGCCAGTTTTTCAGGCAAGAGCTTGGTCCGCATCCCGATATCGGCGCCCATGGTCGAGGAGAACGCCTCGCTCGTCCGCACGGCCCTCTTGATGCACTGACTGGATATCCTCGCACGGCGATAGCCGCCAAAGTCACAGTCCTTCGGTGCGTTGGTATCGTCCCGGTTCAAACATGATGGGGCGAAGTTTTGCAGCATGTGGATTTCCACGAACAATCTCATTCCTCCTTGTCTTGATCTGAGGTCTTTTCCCTCCGGTCCTCCCAGAACGAGCGCGCCCATCTCCTTTGCACGGACCCGGATGCGTCGTCCCAGTGCTGAACATCGAGCAGCAGTTGGTACCAATCAATAGGTGCGTCCTTCGATCTGGCCAGAGCCACAGCATGGCGCAGGTGGTCAGGAAGGTTGTCCCGGTGACACTTCAGCAGGCCAACGAACCTTCCCTCGATGCTGTCGCTCTCGGCTTTACTGCGGATCGTTCGAAAGGTCCTTCCCATATCCACTTGGCCCGTTCCCTCCGGATAACTGGCGAACAGAGAGGCGATCAGGAAGAAAGCATCTTCCTGCTCCTTGGTCGCCCGTTTGGGCAGGAAGGGGACCACGTGTTCGAACATCTCCGGAACGGTGCCTGGCTCCTTTCCCAGACCTTTTCTAAGGGCCGCCAGGGCACCTCTGTTCTCACTCCTCCTCAACATAATCAGGTTGTCAATGAACGCGCTATACTCATGATTCAATTCACATCCCCCGTGCATCCTTCATCAGGCTCCATGAAGAAAGGAAAAATCTTCGCCTGGCCATTACTGCGGCCTTCATGCCTCTGGCTCCGTTATCAGCGGACCTTATCTGAACGTCGAGAGCGTTCTCCGCGGCCGTGACAGAGAAACGCGTCCAATCTCGTATGATATCGGCCTCACGGTCCAGGCCCTGAGATACTGATGAGCTAAGTTCATAAATCAAGGAATAGAAGGGCACCTCCACGTCGGACCAATAACGTGGAATGACCTGAAAGGATGCGATGAGCTGACCTATCGCTTTCTTGTCCGGCTCGGCCCCAGGGCTTGGATAGAGCAGATTGGTAGCCAGCTCCTTCATCCCTGCCTGAAGGCATTGCTCGACCCGCTCTGCGATCGTGATAGCCCGAGATAAGTAACCGACCAAGAGGTCGTTGTCGAGGTAAGACAATGGAAGCGGCATACGGGCGTGCTTCCATTGATGGACCTTTGCCTTTTCGCTGCACATCCCGATGACGTCCATGCGATACAACTTGCTGGACGCAATCACTCCCTCATGCGCCAGGGCGGCGACCGACCGCAACGTGAATGTTCCCGTAGCCTCGTCCCCAGCTCTTAAGAGAGCGGAGAGATCCCTCCACACCTCCCTGTTCAGTTCGATCCCGATCGGCAGCCAGCCATAGTCCTTGCTCCTCCGGTATGAGACCATGGGGTCGAAGAGGACCTCGTTCTTGATGACCGTACCTTGAGCCATGTATATGGAGCTCACGTGATCGGAACCGTCCTCACAAGGCACCAGCCTGACGGCTCGGGGCTGCCAGGTCAGCAGGTCAAGCCAGCCGAGAACGAACCTTTCGCCCCCCGGGACATCGGCCTCCGCCTCCCAGGTGGGCCGATCGTTCCTCAACTCCTCCGCGCTAGCAACGCCGGTGAGCGTCAAAGGTGAGCAGCTCTCCAGGGGAGCCAGGTTCAAGGCTAGGGTCTCACAGAGGTTCTCTCCCTTGAGCAGGACCATGGCCTTGCCGACCAGCGGAGCATGAAGGAAATTGATGGTCGAGCTCTTTCCCCCACCAAGGGCGAAGGCCTGGGTGGCAATGAGCCCTCGAGCCGCCAATGATGCCTCGATGCTCGAAGCCACATCGTCATATCGACGATCAAAAAGAACAGTATTGTTAGCTGTGGACATCTCGTTGAACAGCTTGTTGACAGTGATAGGTTTCCCCTTGCTGAAATCGGGGGATTGATAGAAGGGCCTTCGTTCGTTGAACAGGTCGAAACGCTCGTGCCAACGATCGAGATATTTATCTATCTTGACCACGTCCCAGCGTCCGTCCAACCAGATCCTCTTCACGTCCTCTGAGCTTGTCAGGCTCAAGCTCCGCTCTAACACGGCTATCAGGAGCCGGTGTATCGATGCCACTACAAGGGGGGATGGATCGACTATCTCCAGCAGATCCTTCGGTCGAGAGAGCACTTCCCTTATGCTCTTGTTCTCGATACCGCCGTCAGGGAGAAGACAAGGGATCCATCCCTCATCTATCAGGTTGTAGCCCAACGAGCTCTCCCTCCGCTATACTGAGACCTATCTCTTCATTAAGTAACAACCACTTCCCACCGATGTGACAATAATGGTCGTTCGAACTATATATTTTTTTAAATAAGATCACTTTGTGTTTGTTGAAGAGGGAGGACTTCTGCCACCCAGGCGGGGTCGGTTCACTTTTGAGCTGGCGAACGACCTCGCGATCACTGATGGCAACCGCGCGGTCCAGCAATAATCGGACCAACTCCGCGGAGGGCTCTTTCTTCAGATCGACGGGGCCCTCCCCATCCGGACGAAGGCATACCTCCCCTTCTACGTCGAAAAGGCATACCGCCTGGACATTTGGAGGCGAATCACGGGTCTGGGCTTGGAGGTTCTCGTGTATGTCAGGATCGTCCTCATCGAGAGGATGTTGGGTCGCCTCCCATGGTCGCCCGTAGGTCGGCAATGGTATCACATTGGCCAATCCCTTCATCTCCTTCTCCCCCAGGACATCGTCCAGTCTCCTTCTGCTCTCGGACAGCGCCCTTCCCCATGCCTCAGATGGGGTCGGGAGCTCCTGCCCCCCATAGACCTTCTCGACCAGCCCCTCTATGTCCTGAGGGATGCGAACAGCGTTCATCTGCTTGAGACACAGATGAGAACGCAACAGAACATGCTCGGAATAAACGAACCTGGAAGGGCCGTAGTCCGGGGTACCGTCGTCATTGGCATGAGGTTCGATCAGGTACAGCGTTGGGGCCGTCAGATGCGGCGGCCTGTTCGTCCGGACATGACGGTGGAGCCTTCCCATCCGCTGCAGGACAAGGTCCACTGGGGCGAGCTCGGTCATCATCGCGTCAAAGTCCAGGTCCAAGGATTGCTCGATGACCTGGGTTGCCACCAGCACTCTGCGGGCCTCCGGGTCTCGTTCCCCTCTGCCGAACCGCTCGAGGACCATGTCCTGCCTCATCTTGCGCATCGCGTGAGGATACCGGGCATGGAACAGGTCCACGTCGACATCCGTACCTCTGAAGTGTTCCTTGAGGCTTAGGTAAGTATCCTGGGCCTTGGCCACAGTGTTGCATATTATCGCCATGGTCCCCCCTCTCTCGATGGTCCCGCGGATCGTCGTCATTATCGATGTGGGAATGTCATCAACCCAGGATAGTGGTACGAGGCCAGGCCTGCCAGAGGATAAGGATGCTGACGGAAATCCCACATTGCCTTCTGTTCCTCCCGAACTCCAGGTCAGTCGGGGATAGGGTTTCTCGGGCAACGTCACACTATGGCCTGCGTAAGCCTCCATTATCTTGTTCCTCCTACCGCTGGGCAGCGTGGCGGACAGGAGTATCATGCTCGAGCCAAGGGCCTTTAACCAGATCAGCATGCGATCGAGCAGAGTGGACATGTATAGGTCATAGGAGTGGACCTCATCCACGATTACCGTCTTGCCGGCCAGCCCGAACAGGCGAACGAAGAAGTGCTTTGTCGGCAGCACCGATAGGAGCGCCTGATCCACCGTCCCGACCCCGTGTGTTGACAGTAGACCCCTCTTGCGATGTGTGAACCATTCGCCCGCCGTCACCTCATATCCGGGCTCATCGGGCACTTCTCCCATTATCCGCAATTGCTGGTACTCGGATGAGACCACGGCATGACCATGGAGAAGCGTGAGGTTTACCGCTTTGTTGCCCCTCCTCAGGCAATCCAAGGCGCGGGAGAACATCTGATCCGCCGTCGCCTGGGTGGGAAGACCGATATAGAATCCATGATATCCTGATCGCTCCGCGATCGCCTCAGCGAGGTAAAGCGCAGCCTCGGTCTTGCCCTCCCCCATCGGAGCTTCGATGATCGTAAGGCTCGGTCCTTCGAGCCTATCGGCGAGCTCGACCGCCTCTTCTTGCAAAGGATAAGGGCGGCGGATATGAGGGAACATCTCGCTGAACGTCCTGTTCCTACCTCCATTCGGGCTCCACCGAAGATCGTTGACCGCTTTCGCAGCCTGCCTCCTGGCCAGGTTTGCATAATCATCTAGGTTCATCTCAACTATTCTCGGGTCAAAGAAGGTATCAGATGAGGCGATCCAGTCAGCGATCGAGGTCAGGCCCGACAGCACAGTGAAGAAAGCACCATTGATCCCTGGGTCAGGAGAGGGTCTGAAGCTCGTGCTCACGCCGCAAATCGTGGCAAGGCGATCGACCAGCATCTTCTGCGCATCCACCCAGCTGCCTGTGCCGGCATCAAATGGTTTGACCTTGGTTATCTGGTAATCGTTAGGGAAGATACCATGATGGCCTCCGAGAGAGAAACACACTGTCCTCTTGAGGTCGGAAGGTAGAGCGAGAGGATGACCAGGGCCAGAAAGCACATTGACGATATAAGTGGTCATGAGCCCGTGGGGTTTATCGGACATCGAGAATCTGTAGCCCTTCGAAGCGAGAGCCGCTCTGGCCTCTGGCCTCTTTGCTTGGAACGCCGGGGTCGCTTTTCCCACATCGTGGAGGCCAGCCCAGAAGCTCATCCAGGAGCCCGCATCCTTCTCATTAAGCCTCAAATAGCTTGATAGCTCGGCCTTGGTGACCGGTGAGAGGAACTGGGACCACATGACATCCGCAACGGCACTCACATCGACCATATGATGGATCAGGGGTCTGAAGAATGGAGTATCACCTCCGAAGTACTTGCCCCACATATCTAAGATGTCCACCACCGCTCTTGACCTCCATCAGGATGGGATGCAGTATCGAGTCATAATGATGTTCGTCGTTCGTACGGCATTCAGCCATCTGGCTTGCTCATCAGGAAATCGCCCCTCGAGCATGCCAGTCGTATCGACCTCCCACAAGGGACCTCTACCCACATGCCCGTTTGATCAAAAGGCTCAATTTCATGTAGTCGAGCAGGATGAAAAGGCTCATGTAGCTCATCGGAGAGGGGCGTGGATCGAGTTGTCGCTTCTGTCCTCTCAAACATCATTAAATAGCTCCGAACGGGTGCTCTCGCCGATGCTGCCAGGGCACTGCAAGGATGTCGCCGTCAGGGAGGTCGACTTCCCGCTCACAAGGGAAGACATCGACCGCGAGATCGCCGGCAAGAAGGCGTACACCAGGTGCGATCACTACGTCCTGAGGAACGGGACCGACCTGGCGGTCGTCCGGATCGCCAAGGAGGACGGCAAGGAGCTGTTCCGCCCCATCATCGAGCACGAGGTCATAGCGCTGCCCGACAACACAGTGTTCGTCGATGACCCTGCCGTCGACGTCCTCAACGCCCCGGCGATGGCCTCGGTCTCCAGGAAGCATCCCGGAAAGACCGTGGTGGTCCAGGGGCTGTTCGGCCACGTCTCTTTCGTTCAACCGGGCGAGGTCCTCGACCTCGAGGTGCTGGACGTGGTTCCGCCGTCACCGTCCAAGCTGTCGGTGCTCGTGTCGAGGGCGCTGGGATCCGGCATGGTCGACCTGCCCGTCGTACCCGAGTACCGTGAGATCGACCTCAACGACCTCGCCGAGAAGGTGAGCACGGATGGCGTGCTTTTCCCCTGCCAAGCCTCCGGGCTGGTTTCCGATAGGCCGACGTTCTACCTGGACCAGGTGCCGAAGATCGACAGGGAGGTCACCCTGATAGGCTGCGATCTCTCCGCCCGCATCTTCCGCTCGCTGTACCGCCGGGACGTTGAGCGCATCGAGATGTGCCCCCAGGAACTCGCGCCGAAGGATGGGAAGAAGCGACTCGTGAAGTGCTGCAAGGTGCGCGAGGGCTTTCAGATAAAGGGTGACCTCGCCGTCGTGCCATGGGGCGCGACGGTGCGGGAGGTCGCCGACGCCATCACGGCTCTTTTTGCGTGATCGTCTTCGCCAGGCTGCGGGCGTGGTTCATCGCGCGGAAGGCATCCTCCTTGCGGTCCATCTTCGACAGGACCTCGGCGACCGCATACCACGCCTCGGCATCCTCTGGCTCGTCGATGAGGTGCTCCTCCAGTATTCCCAGCGCGGTCTTGACCCGCCCCCGGGCGAGCTGCTCCCTCGCCCTCTGGTGCACGGTCTTGGAGCGCTCGATGTGGTCGGACATCGCCTCCTTGGCCTCCTTGACCACATCGTCCAGTGCGAACTTGCTGAGNNCACGGTCTTCCGGAACGCCTCCTCCTCGGCCGGGACGATCTCCGCGGTCCCGTCCTTGAACAGCTTCCTGGGCACGTTGATCTCCAGGTTGCCGTGGTACATCTTGATGAAATTGGGATTGTTCTGCGTGCGGGCCGAGCTCTTCACGAGCGCGGTGTTAGGATAATGTTTTAGAAAACATTTTCGAATGACGATCGGACCA
>DAVH01000014.1 GCA_002508545.1 Methanomassiliicoccus sp. UBA6 | reverse complement strand
ATACGTGGGGGTGAACCGAAGTGGCCGGAGGCGAAGCAGGCCTCTCTCATGTCTTCCCCACATACGTGGGGGTGAACCGGTATAATCCAAGCCGTTCCTGGTGCGGGTAAAGTCTTCCCCACATACGTGGGGGTGAACCGGCCACCATCGACAACGAGCTCAAGACCCTCAAGTCTTCCCCACATACGTGGGGGTGAACCGGAATGGACCCTAATCCGCGTCAGAAAGATGTGGTCTTCCCCACATACGTGGGGGTGAACCTATAATCTCCATCCTTGTAGCTGTAGACCTTGTGTCTTCCCCACATACGTGGGGGTGAACCGAAGGTCTGCGCGGACACCAAGCCCCTGCTGGGGTCTTCCCCACATACGTGGGGGTGAACCGAAGTCCGTAGTATTCGCTCCGCCTGTTCTCCCGTCTTCCCCACATACGTGGGGGTGAACCGATGAACTCCACGAGGCCGAAAGACGAAGGGGCGTCTTCCCCACATACGTGGGGGTGAACCGAGGCAGTATCTGGCCTCCCCAAGGACTCGGCCGTCTTCCCCACATACGTGGGGGTGAACCGGACGGCATCGACCGCGCCATCGCTGGGAACTCGTCTTCCCCACATACGTGGGGGTGAACCGAAGGTGATGAACCTGATCGCCTCGGTGTACGAGTCTTCCCCACATACGTGGGGGTGAACCGCTGTACGTGTCCGGGGTCTTCGCCACGAAGATGTCTTCCCCACATACGTGGGGGTGAACCGGCCAGGATGTCGTTCTGTGCTGCTGGGAGATGGTCTTCCCCACATACGTGGGGGTGAACCAGCACCATGACCGCGCTGAACGGCGAGGACGGCGTCTTCCCCACATACGTGGGGGTGAACCGTGCGGTAGCCGATGCTGCTCCCGTTGGAGTACGTCTTCCCCACATACGTGGGGGTGAACCGTGGGCCGGGAGTTCTTGGTCTGACGGGTTCAGTCTTCCCCACATACGTGGGGGTGAACCGTCGTGCTTGCCGCTCGCATACACCATCTGGTAGTCTTCCCCACATACGTGGGGGTGAACCGAATTCGTACATTGTAAAGAGTGCAACTGGACCGTCTTCCCCACATACGTGGGGGTGAACCGGACGCCAGAAAGGGACGGTTCGATTACATCCTGTCTTCCCCACATACGTGGGGGTGAACCGTACGCGGACGTCGAGCCGATGCGGTGCGCCAAGTCTTCCCCACATACGTGGGGGTGAACCGTCGGCGTTGTGCGCGATGGTGCTCGCGCTCACGTCTTCCCCACATACGTGGGGGTGAACCGAGCACCGCCGTCATCATGGCCCTCATGCTACTGTCTTCCCCACATACGTGGGGGTGAACCGAACGCCTGCACCGCTGCGGGAATGCCTTACCTGTCTTCCCCACATACGTGGGGGTGAACCGGTCCGGGTGGTCGACGATCACTGCGGTCCGGAGTCTTCCCCACATACGTGGGGGTGAACCGCTCCGGTGCGTGAAGGGCTACACAGCAAACGAGTCTTCCCCACATACGTGGGGGTGAACCGTACGTCACCTTGAACTCTCAGGTGGAGCTCGAGTCTTCCCCATGTATGCGGGGTAGGTGAAAGGGCACCAAAGAATGTGGGCGTAGCCTTCCTACACTCATGGAGGTAGGGAAGGTCGACATTCATTTGGAAAATGATTGAATGGAATGCCACGTACCCTCACCAGCATCGTTATGGGTCTGGCATTCCTGGGAGTAGTGATGCCTTCAACGAGCTCATAGGATATCTGAAGGGAAAAGATACTGGCGGTCGAAAGGATAAGGAGATCCTTGATGCAGGGGATGGTCAACAGCTTAACGGATTATAATATTATCTAAATATTCATATATATTTTTAAGCCCTGGACGGCGATCGCGGCAAATATGCCAACCGAACGGCATGGAGCGCTAATGAGATATGGCTATGGATGCCTCCCATATGGTTCCGTTGGGCTCAGCGCAGAACATCCAGATTTCAAGATGACGATATTCTAATATACGGGTAGCGGATTCTACCTCCCAACGCCGGGATGACAGAGCGGCCATGTGGCGGACTGCAGCCTACCATGGCAGCAGGCCATTGGCGGATATCCGTACACCCGAGTTCAAATCTCGGTCCCGGCCCCACATTTCTTCATCACTCACCGTCCTGACCTCCGTCTTAGCTCATGAAGAGCCGGGCAATTACGAACGCCAGGACCATAATTGTCGCCACGAGGTACATCCGCCGGATCGTCTTCCTCCCCTGTTCATTGTTCTTATCCCTGACCAGGTTCACAACGAGCAGCGCAAGGGCGGCGTTCGTTACCGAGATCACGATAAGGTACTCAAGGCCAAGCCACCCGACCAGGTACGGGATGAAGGTGAGCGCGATGAACAGCCCGAAAAGAGTGGCTGAGATCCTCAGGGCCGCGGCACGCCCCCTGGTAAGGGCCAGGCTCTTCACCGAGCGCTCCCTGTCGCCTTCCGCGTCCATTGCGTCGGCGGCGATCTCCTCGCCCAGGTCGAAGGTGAAGGCCATGGCCGCGAAGGTGAGGACAACGCCGTTCAGGTCCCCGGCGGCCACTCCCCCGAAGATAAAGGTCGCCCCGACCGACGTGCTGACCATGAGGTTGCCCGCGAGCCCGTTCTCCTTCAGCTTCCAGTTGTAGGTCAGCCCTATGATCAAGATGAACGCGGCGAAGACGAAGGGCACGGTGCCGATCAGCAGGGAGGCCAGCAGTCCGACGAACGCAAGCACTATCGTGAGGCCGATGACGTCACGCTTGGAGACCCGGCCGGAGGGGAGCGGACGGCCGGGATGGTTCACCCGGTCGACGGCGAGGTCGTAGTAATCGTTGGAGACCATGGCCGCCCCGGAGATAAGGAAGCCGGCCAAGAAACCCAAGACGCCGGTTCTGATGTCTGGGAGGCCGCCAAGGGCCAGGACCTGCCCGGTAAGCACGCAGAGGGCCGCTGACAGCGGCAGCTCGGGTCTGATCAGCTCGATCATCGCTTTGGACCGCGAGCCTGCATGGCGTTGGGTGCCGTACACGGACCGGGATACGCCTGCAGGTTATCAATCATCCGACCGCTGCCCTCGCATCACACGTACCGCGGTACAAAAGATAGTTATCGGCCTGGGTGGATGCCCGGCACAGTGATATGGTGCTGTACAACAACATCTTGGAGGCCATCGGGCACACCCCCATGGTCCGCTTGAACAGGATCGTCCCGGAGGGCAGCTCCGAGATCTACGCCAAGGTCGAGTCGTTCAATCCCATGCACTCCGTCAAGGACCGAGTCGCGCTCTTCATGGTCGAGGACGCCGAGAGGAAGGGTCTGCTGTCCGAGGGAACGTACATCGTGGAGCCGACCTCCGGCAACACCGGCATCGGCCTGGCCATGGTGTGCGCCGCTAAGGGCTACCGGCTCGTGATCACCATGCCGGAGAGCATGTCGATCGAGCGCCGTAACCTCCTCAAGGCGCTGGGGGCCGAGCTGGTCCTCACCCCCGCCGCGGAGGGGATGCCCGGAGCGATCCGGCGGGCCGCGGACATCGTGAGCTCGGACCCCAAGGCGTATATGCCCCAGCAGTTCGAGAATCCCGCCAACCCTCAGGCGCACTACGAGACCACGGCCCTTGAGATCCTCGAGGACCTGCCGGACCTCGATGCCCTGGTGGCCACGGTCGGCACCGGCGGCACCATCTCAGGCATCGGGAAGATGCTGAAGGAGAGGAAGGACAGGGTCAAGGTCATAGGGGTGGAACCGTCCGCGTCCCCGGTGCTCTCCGGCGGACGGCCCGGGCAGCACGGCATCCAAGGCATTGGCGCGGGCTTCGTGCCGAAGATCTATCAGGCGGGTGTCGTCGACCGGATCATCGGGGTCGAGGACATCGACGCGGCACGCTGCGCCAGGGAGCTCGCGGTCAGGGAAGGCATATTCTGCGGGATATCATCGGGAGCGGCCATCAGCGCGGCCCTGAAGGTCGCCAAGGAGCTCGGACCGGGCAGGAAGGTGGTGGCGGTCCTGCCGGACACCGGCGAGAGGTATCTTACGACCGAGCTGATGAGGGACGCCGCGGACAAGGGTCGTTAAGCGCGCGCTCCCTTGTGAGGCCTAAAGGCCGCGGCGTATCAGCGCCAGGTCATCTGGCGGGCGAGAATGCAATAGAACTTTTTAACCGCCGGTGTGGCGTTCCTGGCCTCAGTGGGGAGAGGGATGCCATCAAGGAAGCGCAGCGGTAGAAAGCGTAGCGGTAGGAAGTTCGCGTTGGCGATCATCGTTCTGTTGGTGCTCGTCGTCATTATCGCCGTGGCGTTGTCGTCGGGGCCCAAGTGGCGCGGAATCGATACTTCCGGCAACGACGATGCCAATGAGGCTCAGCATCAGAACGGTCCACCAGATCAGCCTCCGGCGTCGAACGACACCATCGTGACGCGCGCGGGCAACTCCACGGTCTACTTCATCGACGTCGGCCAGGGTGACGCGCAGCTGATCAAGACCGCGGACGGGAGGAACGTCCTCATCGACGCCGGTCCGTCCTCAGCGGGCAGTGCGCTCGTATCCTTCCTGGTAGCGTACAACGCCACCACCCTGGACGCCTTCGTGCTCACTCACCCTGACGCGGACCACATCGGCGGGGGCGATGACGTCCTGGCGGCATGCACCGTGCTGTCCGTCTACCAGTCAGGGTACGAGTCCGGCTCCAAGACCTATGCCGCCTTCCAGGCCGCCGTCGCCGCCGAGGGGTGCCCGGCGTACAACGACACCCACCTGAACCCCGGGGACCGGCTGGACGTCAACAGCAGCGTCACCTTCGAGATCATGGCCATCGACGCCCTGTCGGGCAACGCCAACGACGCGTCCCTGATAATCAAGATGACCGACGGGACGGTGGACTTCCTGTTCATGGGCGACGCGTCATCGTCGGTCGAGAGGGACATGGAAAGCGCTCTCGGCACCGTCCTGGACGTGGAGATCCTCAAGGTCGGCCATCACGGAAGCGCCAGCTCCACCAGCGCATCGTTCCTGTCGCAGACCACGCCGGTGGTGGCGGTGATCGGGGTCGGCGATGGCAACTCGTACGGCCACCCGACCGATGAAGCGCTTGAACGTCTGAGCGCGGCCGGGGCACTGGTGTACCGCACCGATCTCAACGGGACGGTCGCCATCACCACCGACGGGACCTCCTGGGAGGTCAGCTGCGAGCGCTGACCTCCATTTTCAATCCCATATGCACTCGATGTTCGTCCCTACGAGGGTCATGACTAACCTGGTGCCGTCGTTGTAGCTGATATCGGCGCCGACGAGGCAGCCGGAGCTGTGGTACCAGTCGTCCTCGACGTATTCCGGTGTCACGAACCGGACATGGGTCGTGTTCTTGATGCCTATATGGGTCGAGGTCGTCTCGTTTCCGATCACCGTCATGGACACCCCGGGGATGCATGAAGTCTCGGGCGCCCATACGTTGCCTTTCTGGAAGATGGTCGTGGTCTCGGTGGCGGTCTCGCCGTTGACGGTCATGGTCATGGTCATCACGTAGCTGTGCTCGGTCACGTTCGAGTAGGTCACCCTGCACGTCCCGTAGGTGAACAGATTTTTGCCGCTGACGCTCACTTGGTACTCGGCCCAGCTCCCGTTGTGGATACCCCGTTCCGAGCCCAGGCCGTCCGCGGGAGGTTTCTTCTCGTCGATCGTGACGAGGAATACCGCGGCGACGACAGCGCACACCAGGACCACCGCGATCACGGCGATCAACAATCCCTTGCGCGAACCGGCCGGGCGCGGCGCGCCGTATGGCATCCCGCCGTCCAATGACGGCTCCGGGATGACCTTCGCTCCCGCCGTATCATTGCTCAACATGGCTCCGCACCTGATACAGTATGCGGACCCGTTCCGGTCCTCCTGTCCGCACTCTTTGCAATACACCAAAGCTTAACTCTCCTCGCCGAGGGATGCCCCGGGACGGGCTTAAAGGGTGCAGTCGAGAGCACGGCCGGTGAATGAATGCGATCGTCCAGGTGAACCTTTCCCGCAACCCTGGAGAGGAAATAGCTCACCTCTCTGGGGTCACGCAAAGATAGCATGCACCACTTGTTCGACACGAGCTCCTTTGCTCGCTTCTTTGATGGCCTCTTTCGCTCACCGCGCATCGATGATCCCTTTACGCTGAGCGAGCCGGGCGAAGTGCTATTTCATGGTCTGAATCTTGACGATGAAATGACGTCGAATATAAACGATTGTTTATTCATCCAGCATGACTAAATCGATATGATAAATTAAGTAGGTCGATGCCATGCCGGGCATGGTAAGGGTTGCCGTCCATGCTGACGTCGATGCGTTTTGAGCAAGAGGAAGGGAAGGAGTGCGGGCGACTGGCCGTGTATCTTCGGAAATCATGGACCTGCCGTGTGCCGTTGGGCTATGTGGAATACGAGAATGCCGAGGAGAAAGAAGCGCTTCGCAAGATAATGATCATGGGTCATCCGGACGTCGAGATCATTGGCCCTGAGGTCACCATCGGCAACTTCGTCGACCTGTACTTCAAGCCATGAGGTGATGCTATGGAACTGAAACTAAAGTTCGTTCACGACGAGGGCAAGGAGAGCGGCGTCTGCCACGTGCATAAGGTGGTCGGCGGCGAGCTGAAAAAGATAGGGGAGATGAAGTTCAGCGATGCCAGCGACAAGAAGTGGATCCTCATGGTAATGACCGAGGACCATCCGAACGTTTCGGTATCGGCTTGAGCTTCTCAACCCATGCTTTCTTTATTTATAAAATGCTTAATAAGTTAACGCTCTTAACAATCGTGTAGTTGAAATATCTTCACTCAATATCCGCCTTGAGGGAATCCGAGGATGTTTGCTAAAGAGTTTAGAGATAGCGTTAGCCAGGTCGCTAATAAGACCCCTATCCCGCTGTCCGGGCTGATGCTCGGCCTATCATCAACGGGCAACATGGTCCCCGAGTATCGCTGGTTCTTCGGGTTCTTCGCGTTCGCCATCCTGGCAGTTCTGATCAACAAGATCATCTACGACTGGGGAACGATAAGGAACGACCTCAAGAACCCGGCGGTCACCGGCATCGCCTGCACCTTCCCGATGGCGGTATCCGTGCTCTCCACATACCTCAGGCCATACTCCCATGAAGCGGCCATCGGCATGTGGGCCATCGCATTGATCGTTCACTTCGGACTAATGGTCTACTTCACCGGCATAGCCGTCCTGAGGTTCGACGTCAGGAAGTGCATGCCATCCTACTTCATCGTCTTCGTCGGCTTCTCGGTGAACGCCTTCATCGCACCGGTCCACGGGCAGGTGCTGCTCGGCCAGGCACTGTTCTGGTTCGGCCTCGCCTCGTTCCTCGCCCTGTTCCCTCCCCTTCTCTACCGCGTGCTCGTGGTCAGGGGCATCCCCGAGCCCCTGATCCCGACGGTGGTCATATTCGCCTCCCCGGCCAGCGTAGTCCTCTACGCGTATCTGAGAGCTTACTCCGCTTCACCAGAGGCTTGGATGGTCTGGCTGCTGTTCGCCTTCTCCCTGGCGTTCTGGGTCGGCTCCCTGATGCTGCTGCCGAGGGTGCTGAGGATGAAGTTCTATCCCAGCTACTCATCCCTTACTTTCCCCCTGGTCATCACCGGGATAGCGATGAACGCCACATATCTCCACTTCAAGGCCATAGGCGATGACATGGCCTGGCTGCAGTACCTGGCATGGGTCGCCATCTCCATCGCGGTCATCTTCGTGCTGTACGTGCTCGTACGTTACATCCACAACTACCTGGTCAAACCCTGGAGGAGCCCGGCGGCAAAGGAGGCTCTGGCCGGGCCCTAGGGTCGCTCGGGCGGTCCGTGCTCGATGCGGTCCTACCGGAAGCATATTCGATAGAAAGATATATTTCAGCCAAGTTGATGACAAGGGCCCTAGATGTCCTGGAAAGATGACGTGAGGACGGTGCTGGAGCGAGATCCGGCGCCGAAGTCGTTCTCCGAGGCGCTGATGTTCAGTCCCGGGCTTCACGCCATCCTGATCCACCGCGTGTCGCACAAGTTGTACCTCAAGGGCGAGTACAAGCTCGCCCGCCTTCTCAACTACTGGGGCAGGGTGCTCACCGGTGCGGATGTGCATCCCGGGGCGACGATCGGCAAGGGGTTCTTCATCGATCATGCCACCGGCGTCGTCATCGGGGAGACCACGATCATCGGGGACAACGTCTCGGTGTTCCAGGGGGTGACCCTGGGAGGCGTCTCCACCTCCAAGGAGGAGAAGCGGCACCCCACCTTGATGAACAACGTGATCGTAGGGGCGCACGCCACCGTGCTCGGGGACATCGTCATCGGGGAGAACTCCAAGATCGGCGCCGGCTCGGTCGTGGTCAAGGACGTCCCGCCGAACAGCACCGTGGTCGGCATACCCGGCAAGGTGGTCAGGAAGAACGGCGAGAAGCCCGTCCAGCCCAGGGTGGAGAACCTGCCCGATCCTATGGTCACCGTCCTGAACGACATATGTACCTCGATCGAGCGGCTGGAGCATCGCATCGACGCGATAGAGAAAAAGCTCAGGTAAGAGTGAGCTGCCCGCCCTTTCCGACGGGGGGTTGCCTGAGACAAATCCTGCATCTGATCATGGCCGCGGAGGCCGTCAACCCATAAGCTCACTGGTGCTTTTTCTGGCCCGACCCCCTGCCCATCGTGGAGAGGGTTTCCTGTTCACATAAGTTAAAAAAAGCATCGAACCATTAGCGGAACGGGATAATTTGACTCTCAGGATATTCAACACTCTCACCAAGCGCGAGGAGGAGTTCGTTCCCATCGACGACCGGAAGGTCAAGATGTACGTCTGCGGCGTCACCGTGTACGATGACATGCACATGGGGCACGCGCGCTCCATAATCGTGTTCGACATGATCGCCCGGTATCTCCGCTACCGCGGCTACGAGGTCACGCACCTGACCAACTTCACCGATGTAGACGACAAGATCATCAACCGTGCCGCGGAGATGGGAATGGAGCCGCTGGCGCTGTCCAAGATGTACATCGATCGCTATTTCCAGGACATCGATTCCCTCGGGGTGCGTCACGCCGACTTCTACCCCAAGGCTTCGGAGAACATCGGGCAGATAATATCCATGATCCAGAAGATCATGGACCACGGGTACGCATATCAGAGCGAGGACGGCAGCGTGTACTTCTCGGTGGACAAGGTCGAGGACTATGGCCGTCTGACCGGACAGAAGCTGGAGGACATGCAGGCCGGGGCGAGGGTCGAGGTCAACGAGCTGAAGCGCTACCCCTACGACTTCGCGCTGTGGAAGGCGGCGAAGCCCGGCGAGATCTCCTGGGATTCGCCGTGGGGGAAGGGCCGCCCGGGCTGGCACATCGAGTNNCGGCCGGGCTGGCACATCGAGTGCTCGGCGATGTGCACCGAGTATCTGGGAGAGACGATCGACATCCACGGCGGCGGGAACGATCTCATATTCCCTCACCACGAGAACGAGATCCTCCAGTCCGAGGCGGCTAACTGCAAGCCTCTGGCCAAGTACTGGGTCCACAACGGCATGCTGCTGGTGCAGGAGGCCAAGATGGCGAAGTCGCAGAAGAACTTCTTCGCCGTGAGGGACGTGAGCGCCAAGCACTCCAAGGAGGAGATACGCTTCTACGTGCTCTCGGCTCACTACCGCGGGCCGCAGGTGTACTCCGAGGCGGCGCTGGATGAGGCCGCCGCGAGCCTGCGCCGGCTTCATAACACCTATCACGAGCTCAGGGCTGCGGCCGCCATCGCCAAGGGCACGAACGACGCCGCCGAGCTGGTGGCGAGGTTCCGTGAGAGGTTCGTGGAGGCCATGGACCAGGATTTCAACACCAGGGCGGCGATCTCCGAGGTCTTCGAGCTGGTGCGGGAGACCAACAGGCTGCTGGCCAGCGGCGACCTCAGTGCCGCGGGGGTGAAGAACATCCTCGATGCCCTGGGCGAGATGGACTCGATCTTCGGCATACTGCCATCGGTGGAGGCGGTGACGGCGGACCGGTCCGGGGAGATAATCGACATCCTCATCGAGGTCCGCAACGAGCTAAGGAAGCGGAAGCAGTACGACCTGGCGGACAAGATACGCGACCGCCTCAAGGAGAAGGGCGTGGAGATGCAGGACACCGCGGAGGGCGTGAAGTGGAAGCGGACAGGGACCTGATAGCGCGCAAGAAGGCGATACTGCTGGCCGGCGGTCCGGTCAAGGTACCTAAGGACTTCCGTCCGCCCTTCCCGGTCTCTCGCTCGACCGCGGGGCCGGGGGCCGGCTCGACCGCCATCGTGCTTGCCTTCGGGGGCACCAGGCTGAAGAAGGCTATCACCACCGGGGAAGGGGAGTTCACCCTGGCGGGCAGCGGGCCCAGATACACCATAATGCGTGGCAACGAAGTCCTCGCCGAGGACGTGGATATCAAGCCCACGGTGGCCCACGCTCCCGGGCAGGCGTTCTTCAACCTCGACACTCAGTGCATTTACCACTGCAAGTTCTGCACCTCGCCCGTTCTCGATGAAAGGCTCACCAAGGGCCTCGATCCGGACAAGGTCGTGGCGATGATACTCAAGGCGGCCGAGCGGCCGGACATGGGGGCGGTCGCCATCACCTCGGCGGTGGTGAAGGACCCCCAGAGCACCGTGGACAAGCTCACCTACGTTGTCTCCATGGTCCGCGAGAAGTTACCCTCCGTCCCCATCGGGGTCGAGCCGTACATCGACCGGTTGGAGCAGGTGGACCAGCTGAAGCGCGCCGGGGCGGACGAGATCAAGCTCAATATCGAGACCTTCGACCGCGAGATATTCACGAAGGTGTGCGGGGAGCAGGACCTCGACCGGATCCTCGAGGCGATAGCCTACGCGGTGAAGGTGTTCGGCCGGGGCAAGGTCACGTCCAACATCATCGTGGGCATGGGCGAGACCGACGAGAACGTCCTGGACGGCGTGGAGACGCTCGCCGGGATGGGCTGCGTCGCCACCTTGAGGCCGCTGCGGCTCAACGACATGAACCGGGGGCCGATGACCGAGGCCCTGGGTAGGCTGGAGCCGATCACGCCCGAGCGCATGCTCTCGCTGGCCAGGCAGCACCGCGCTATCCTGGAGCGGCACGGCCTGAGCTCGTACACCCTGCACACCATGTGCCACGAGTGCGGCTGCTGCGACATCGTCCCGTTCCGCGACATCTAGCCGCCTTTTTAGGCCATCCAAAGATTTAATACGCCCTTAACGGTTAGGAGAAAGGATGGTAAGTGAGAACGCCGAGGACTATCTCGCCTGCATCTACGACCTGACGAGGGAAAACGAATCGGTGAAGACCACGGCCATTGCGGCGAAGCTCGAGCTCACCCCGGCGTCAGTGACGGAGATGACCCAGAAGCTGGCTAACGAGGGGTACCTGAACTACGAGAGGTACAAGGGCGTCACGCTGACCCCCAAGGGGAGGACGGTGGCCGAGCGCATCAAGCGCCGGCACCGGCTGCTGGAGCGCTTCCTGGTCGACATCGTGGGCATGGGGAAGGAGCAGGGCCACCAGGAGGCGATGCGGCTGGAGCACAACGTCTCCGACGGAACGGTGGAGGCGATCAACCAGCTGCTCAACTACCCCACCTGCTGCCCCGACGGGGACCCCATCCCGCCGTGCGAGAGCATCGCCACCCCCGACCCTGATTTCTCCGTCCCCTTGACCGACATGTCGGACGGGGACCGGGGCAAGATAACCCACCTGACCTGCGAGGACTCGTCCAAGATCAAGAGGCTCATCTCCATGGGCTTCGTGCCCGGGAGGCTGGTCAAGGTCGAGGAGCGGATCCCCCTGGGAGGGCCGATCCTGGTCCAGATGGAGGAGCTGAAGGTCGCCCTGTCCCGCGATTACGCCTCCAAGGTAATGGTCAGGAAGTGCGATTGATGAACATCGTGCTGGCGGGGAACCTCAACGTCGGCAAGTCAGCCCTTTTCAGCCGGATCACCGGCATCGGGGTCATCTCGGCCAACTACCCGGGCACGACGGTGCAGTTCGAATCGGCCACCGTTACCTACAAGGGGCGGAAGATCGAGGTGTTCGACCTCCCGGGCACCTACTCGCTCTCCGGGGTCACCGAGGACGAGAGGGTGGCCACGACCCTGCTGGCCGAGAAAAGACCGGATTACGTGGTGGCAGTGCTCGACGCTACCCGGCTGGAGCAGGGCCTGGTGCTCGTCCTGCAGCTCATCGAGCTCGGGTACCGGGTCATCATCGCCCTCAACTTCATGGACCAGGCGCGGAAGAGGTTCACCCTGGACGTGGAGAGGCTGGAGCGCATCCTCAGCGTGCCGGTGGTGCCCACGGTGGCGCTGACCGGCGAAGGGGTGGACCGCCTCATGGACCTGATAGTGTCGGGAGCGGTCCGCCGCTCGTACTACGTCACGAGGTACGACAGCCACATCGAGGCCTTCCTGGAGGAGACCGCCGCGGGGAGCGTGGAGACGGAGACCGGGTACCCCATCAGGGGAGCGACGATCAAGCTGCTGGAGGGGAACCCGTTCTTCACCAAGCAGTTCAGCCCCATAATGAGGGAGCTGGCGGACGAGTACCGCCGCGAGTTCCGGGAGCAGCACTATGAGGACGTGGAGGTCCACATCGCCCGGGACCGGTACGGCGAGGCGGGCAAGATCGCGAGCGAGGTCATCGGCTGGCTTCCCAAGAAGGAGATGAGCACCAAGGACCGCATCTCTGAGTTCACGCTGAGGCCGCGCACGGGCATACCGCTGCTCATCGGCATCCTCATCGGCATCTTCCTGTCGGTGGTGGTCATCGGCGGCTATCTGGAATCGGTGATCGCCGACCTCTACGCCGCGGTCGTGGGCGACGCCTTCGATCAGCTCGCCACCCTCCTTGGCGGGACGGTGGGGGCGGCGGTGGCCTCGGGCATCGACCTCTCCATCCAGGCCATCCTGGCGATCGTCATACCCTACATCCTGGTCTTCTACCTAATCCTCGGGGTGCTGGAGGATACGGGCTACCTGCCGAGGGCGGTCATGCTGCTGGACGGCCTGATGGTGCGCCTCGGCCTGCACGGCCGCGCCATCATACCTATGGTGGTGGGCACCGGGTGCAACGTCCCGGCCATCCTGGCCACCCGGACCCTGGAGTCCAAGAGGGAGCGGTTGATCCTCGCGACCATCATCGTCATGGCGGTGCCCTGCTCCGCGCAGACGGTGATCATCATCGGCACCGTCGGGCAGTACTCCGGCATCCTGTGGGCCGCGGCCATCTACCTCGTGCTCCTCGCCCTCGCCCTGGTGCTGGGCAGGGTGCTCCACGTGCTCCTCAGGGAGGAGCCGGCCAGCCTGGTGATCGAGATCCCCGAGCTCTCGGTCCCGTCGTGGAGGAACATCCTGTCCAAGACCTGGCTGAGGATCAAGGACTTCTTCGTCATCGCCTTCCCCCTGCTCCTCATCGGAAGCCTGGCGCTGGAGCTGATGATGCGGTACAACGTCCTCAACGCGCTGGTGGACCCCCTCAGCTTCCTCACCGTCGGGCTGCTCGGCCTGCCGCCGGTGATCATAGTCGCTCTCATCTTCGGCGTGCTGCGGAAGGAGATGGCCCTGCAGATACTGTTCGTTATCTTCGCCCTCAGCGTGGGCGCCGACCTGGGCCAGGTGCTCACTCCCGAGCAGCTGTTCGTGTTCGCCCTGGTCATGGCGACCTACATGCCGTGCATCGGGGTCTTCGCCGCCCTGACCAAGGAGTTCGGGCTCAAGGAGGCGGTGGCGGTGTCCCTGGCGTCCATAGCGCTGGCGTTCATGCTGGGCGGGGCGGCCAACTTCCTGCTGTCCCTTTGACCGCTCCGCAAGTCACTTATACGGTGCGGCTCCCAGATTGCTTGGGAACGAGGTATCAGGATGAACATCGTGGACCGTCTGAAGGAGGAGCACCGGGTGATACAGAGCATGATAAACGACCTGCTCCGGGGTCCGATAGAGGATTCCGAGAAGTACTCGAGGTCGTACATCGAGCTCATATCCAGAGTGGAAGCTCACGAGAGAGGGGAGGAGAACACCATCTACCAGGAGCTGATGGCCGACATCCAGGTCCGCCCGATAGCGCTCCAGGCCGTGGAGGAGCACCGCATCATCAAGAACGCGCTGAAGGACCTCACCGACGTGGAGATAACCGAGGAAGTGTGGATACCGAGGCTCGTGGTCGCCAACAACCTGCTCTCCCTGCACATCCAGATCGAGGAAGGGAACGTGCTCGAGCTGATAGAGCAGTCGTTCGACGACGCCAAGAAGGAGGAGCTGGACGAGAAGTTCGTGAAGGAAGAGGAGAAGCTGCTCCTCGCCATGAGGCGGTGAACTGGCCGCCCTGGCTAATTTTATATCCTTCGCGGCGCTCTCGAGCTCGTGGAACTGGAGCTGATATTCGCAACGGCCTTCGCCCTTGAGATCATGTTCTGCGCCATCCCCGGCGCGGTCACGGCCGAGGCGCTACGGCGGGGGATCGGCCGGGGATACCGTCCGGCGCTGTGGGTGCAGCTCGGCTCCCTCATAGGGGACCTGGTGTGGGCGGTGATCGCCCTGGTCGGCCTGGCGGTCCTGTTCGAGAGCGTCCCGGTGAGGCTGGGGCTCGGGCTGATCGGCTGTCTGTTCATGCTCTACCTGGCGGTGCGGGCATTGGTGGATGCCAAGCGGGGCGGGATGCCCGAGGGCGTGGAGGGGGTGGAGCGCGGGGATTTCATGACCGGCGTGGTGCTCTCGACCAGCAACCCGTTCCAGCTGGCGTTCTGGCTCGGCATCGGGGCCACGACCATCGCCTCCATCGCCCCCCATCCCACGGCCGAGCACTACCTGGCGTTCATGCTGGGCTTCACCATCGCGGGGTTCCTGTGGTGCCCCTTCTTCGCCTACGTCGTCAGCGTGGGGAGGCGGTTCATCACCGAGCGCACCTTCCGCATCATCCAGTTGGTCTGCGGCATCTTCCTGGCCTACGTCGGCCTGAACCTCCTGTGGTCCACCCTTGACTCCATCGGCATGGTCTGAGCTATTCGATCGCGTCCCCGATGTCCAGCACGGTGATGTGGACCTGCTCCAGCCCTCCCATCTCCACCAGGTTCATCATCAGCCTCAGCCGCCGCGCCTTGGCCCCCGGGAGCCGGGGACGGTACTGAACCCCGGCCCTCCGGCCGGCCCCCCGGCGGACCGCCGACAGCTCCTTCTTGATGGCGATCCCGGTCTGGTCCAGGACCATGGATGTCAGGATGTCCCGCCGCTGCCGTAGCATATCGCAGGCGGCGTTGTTGACGTCGATGATCACCTTCGACCTCGGCTCGACCAGCAGCATGGGGAGAGGATTGTCGTCGAAGAAGGTGCGGCGCAGCATCTGGCGTTCCTGGTCCGCGACCAGGCAGGAGCGGGCCGCCGACCGGTGGCCCAGGATGAGCGCCCCCTCGTCCCCCGTCGGCAGGACCTCGTAGTCGCTCCACCCTCCCTCGTCCTCCCAGGAGGAACGGACGCTGATGCCCTGCCAGGCAGCGGTCGTGGATGCGTCGGCCAGCTTATCCCCCAGAGGAGTCCCGGCCTGGGAGAGGTCGTCGGTCTTGACCGCCAGCACCGCCTTGGCGAACTCGTCATTGTGCGCGACCAGACGTCCATCCATGTTCACCAGGGCGAACGAGATGGACCTTGCCCTGGACAAACCCTCGACGATCGCTCCCCTGCTGGGCTCGGTTGGAAGCTGCTGCGTGCTCTCCCTCATGCCATCGACCTGCCGGTATCCCGGCAGATGACCTTTCTCACGG
The DNA here is from genome assembly GCA_002508545.1 of Methanomassiliicoccus sp. UBA6. Lineage (GTDB taxonomy): Archaea > Thermoplasmatota > Thermoplasmata > Methanomassiliicoccales > Methanomassiliicoccaceae > UBA6. Next base: position 52,716 of record DAVH01000014.1, on the reverse strand, counting down.
CCGGTAGTTCAACCTTTGCACGCCGCTCATTGAGTGAAGTAGGCCCGGACGCGGGGGGACGTCGAGTCGATGCGGACGAACCCGAACCGCTCGAACTGGACGACCTTCCCGGTCTCGCTGGCGGGGATGCTCTCGGCGACGCCCTTCCGGACCGAGCCGTCGGGCATGAAGACCTCCGCCTCCACCCCGTCCGCGGGAGCCCAGTGCGAGATCTTCACGCCCTCGCGCAGGACATTGTGATCACTGCCGGTGTACACTCCCTTGCCGCCCTCCCACCGGAGGTTGCACAGGTCCTTGAGGCGGACGGTGCCCCGCTCCCGGAAGCCCTCCAGGTCCTCGCGGGTCATGAGCACCCGGATGGGCGCCGTCAGGCTGTGGTCCCTGGTCCCCCGCTCCGGGTGGTCGGGATGCAGGGGGGACCTCGACTCGAGACGGTCCACGCCAACGATCTCCAGGCATTCGGGGTCCCACACGAAGAAGTAGCGGTCGGCCACCGGGTCGATGATCTGCTTGTTGAACGCGTACAGGTTGTCCCAGGAGAACTCGATGTCCACGTCCTTCATCCCGACGTCCAGCCAGTAGTTGCGTATCGCGTCCGCCTGGATGCCCCGCTTGGCCATCGCCCTTACGGTACCCAGGCGCACGTCGTCCCAGCCGGAGTACTCCCCGCTCCGGATCCCCTTGTGGATGGTGGAGGTCTTGAGGATCGCTTCCGGTATGTGCACCAGCCCGTAGTGGTGGTACCATGGCTTCTTCCACCCGAAGTAGTTGAAGATGTACTCCTGGCGGAGGGTGTTGTTGAGGTGGTCCTTCCCCCGGATGACGTGGGTGAGGCCGAGCAGGTGGTCGTCCACCGCCACCGAGAGGTTCATCATCGGGTAGACGGTGTAGCGGTCCCCGGTGCGGGGATGCGGGACGGAATCCACGATCCTCAGCCCGACGAAGTCGCGGACCGCGGGGTTGGGGTGCTTCAGGTCGGTCTTGACCACTAGCACCGCCTCCTCCTCGCCGAAGCCGTGGGAGAGCATGCGGTCGAACAGCTCATGCGCCTCCTCCCTCGTCTGGGAGTGGTGCGGGCACTCCTTTCCCGCTTCCTTCATCTGCCTCCACGGCTCCGCGGGGCAGGTGCACACGTACGCTTTGCCCAGGTCGATGAGCTGGCGGGCGATGTCATAGTAGATCTCGAACCGGTCGGACTGGATGACCGTCTCGTCCACGTGGACCCCGAGCCACTTGAGGTCCTCAGGTATCATCTTGTACGCTTCGGGGTCGATCTTCTCAGGGTTGGTGTCCTCGAGGCGGTTGATGTACTTTCCCTTGTACCGCTTCACGTACTCGTCGTTGAGGATGGAGACCCGGGTGTGGCCGATGTGCAGCGGGCCGGAAGGACCGGGAGCCATGCGCATGACCACCTTGCCTTCGACCGCCCCGGGGAGGTCCGGGAGAACATGCTTCCGCTCGCACTTGGTCTTCTTGAGCAGGTTGGGGTCGATGCTCTCGGCCATCCTGCAGATGTCCTCGAACGGCAGGGAGGCGATCTCGCGGCACACCTCCTCCGCGGCCGCCGACACCTCCTTGGCCCTCGACCGCAGATCGGGCCGCTCGGCCAGGACCTTGCCCATAACGGCCTTGGGGTTGGCCTTGCCCCCGAAGAGGGCGGCGTTCTGCAGCGCGTACTTCCTGATGGCCTCTTTCAGCTCGGCGGACATCATTCGGCCATTAATCATCCCGTTATTCTACCTTTCGTATGATGGTCCATCGACCAGGCTTTCCTGGGAGAGAGCGTGGACCAGGATGCCCTGGCGTCGGGTCCGGGGGCTCACCGGTCCCGGTAGTCGTCCCGGGGAGGGGAGAACACGTCGATGACCAGGGAGTCCTCGAGGGCCTCCGCGCTGTGCTCGGTCCCCGGCGGGATGACATATCCGTCCCCGGGTCCGACCGTCCGGGACTCGCTGCCGATCCTCATGATCATCCTGCCGCTGACGACCATCCCGACCTGCTCATTGGGGTGACAATGCCAGGGCACGACCGCTCCCTCGCTGAGAGTGTACTCCACTATTTGGATGCTCTCCCCGACGGCGGCCTGCCGCCGGACGATGCCGGGAAGGGCATCGTGACGCTTCGTTCCCGAACGAGCAACGAACATGCTCCCTGATGCGCCTAGCGTGATAAAGACGATGCGGCCCAACGTCAAGCGAGGGCGGGATCAGAACCACTTTGCCAGTTGCGCGGATATGGCCGCGAAGGTGCTCTCCAGTTGGTAAGTATCGCCGTGCCGGGCCTCCTCGATGCGCAGCACGTTCGCTCCCCCGGCCTTCAGGCCGTCGCAGGCGTCCACGATCTCCGGGACGTCCCTGGAGCCGTAGATGACCAGTGTCCGTCTGCTCCGATCGTCCTTGAGGGCCGGAAGGCCCTTGAGGTAATCGAACACCGCCCCGCTCCTCTCCTCCTTGACCCGATAGCTCCTCACCTTGTGCAGGAGCTCCTGCGTCCGGGCGCAGTAGTCGGGATCGATGGGAGGCGAGATGCCGATGGCGAAATCGGCGCTGCTCATCAGCGCCAGGCGGCCGCCGAGGGAGTGGCCGATGGCCACCACCTTCCCGTACCTGCGGCAATGGCGTATGGCCGCCTCCACGTCGGCCAAGAAATCGCTGTCCATGGCCATGCGGTGCTCCCCGTGGCCCCGCAGGTCGATGGCGCAGGCCGCCAGCCCGCACTCCGCGACCCTCCAGGCCAGGCCGAGCTGCTCCTCCTTGCAGCCGCCGTAGCCGTGGGCTATCACCGCGCCTCCACGAGGAGAGCTCGGAACGATCGCGATGCCGGGCACGTCCGCGCCCGGGGCCTTGATCTCGGTCCGTTCGATCCTCATAGCGATCAGAGCTCTTGAGTAATGCCCCTGGTGGATTTATAAAATGCCTGCCGCCGGCCCTCGGGCCGGCAGGATGGAAGTGGTTTCAAGAGGCGAGCGCGCCTCACTGCTCCTGCCGCCCCTTGTCCATGCCCTTGGCCACGGCCTGGGCCAGCCAGGTCGAGAGCAGGGCGGTCGCGCCGTTGTCCCCGTTGGCCGCCCCGATGAGGATGTCCGGGGTGATCTTCACGCTGTTCACCCCGACCTCGTTCATCAGCTTGATGATCGCGGTGGCTTCCGGCCCGATCACCTCGGCCTGGGCCCGGTAGGCGTCGGCGACGCCCTTGCCCACTTCGCGCTGCTCGTAGGACATGCCCTCGGCGACGGTCTTGAGCTCGTAGGCCTTGGCCTCCGCGAGAGCTTGGACGCGGTACTTCTCGCCGTCCGCGGTGATCTTGTTCATGTCCCTTTCTCCCTCGGCCTCCTTCCTTTTGGCCTCGGCCTTGTTCCTCTCGATCTCGATGGAGAGCATGGCTGCCACCACCTCCGGCTGCTTGTCCGCGTTGGCCACCTTGGCCTGCACCTCGATGCGCTTCTCCTGGGCCTTGGCCTCCTGCTCGTACTGGGCCTGCTGCTGGAGCGCGATCTCCCGCTTGGTCTGGGTGTCCAGGAGGGCCTGGTCCACCTTGATGTACGCGATGAGCAGGTTCTGTGCTTCCACGTGGTACGCCTCGAACTGCTTCTGCGCCTTTTCGAGCGCGGACCTTTGGAGCTCGGTCCTGCTCATGATGAAGTTGATCGCCTTCTCCTCCCCGGCCTTGTTGCGGAAGCTGGAGTCGATGAGCGGATGCACGATCTGCTCGATCAGGTTCTTGACGCTGCCGAACCGGGCGATGACGAACGCGGCGTTCGGCGGCCGGATGCGGATGATCATCCTCACGTCCACCTCCAGCTGGAAGCCGTCCATGGAGGTGACCCGCAGCTGATTGAACTTGAAGAACTCGGTGGCATCCTCATCGGGCACCTCCCGCAGCTCCGGCTTCACGATGCTCTTCACCGTATCGGGGGCGATGTGCTGCGCGCGGCGGTCGAGCTCCGATGCCCAGTCGATGGTGACCGCGCTCGTCGGCACTAGGTAGGCGGTGAACGCCAGGGGGTTGAGGTTGTACTTACCGGGAGCCATAGGCTCCTTCCATATGCCCCTCATGTTCTTGTCCAGTATGAGAAGGGACTCCGCCTCCTCGTGCACTGGCTGCGAGATGACCACGATCTGCTTCTCGGGGTCCTCGATCTGCGCCGGCCCCACCGCCCCCACGTTGGGTATGGGCGACCCTTCCTTGACCTCCAGCATCTGGCCCACGTTGGAGCGGAGGATCGCCACATATCCTGGCGGGACCTCGGCGACGTGGTACAGGTCGACCTTGAACAGCAGGGGGTTGATGTAATAGCGTCCAGGCTGGAGGGTGTCCAGCTGCGGTCCGCGGTACCCGCCGCTGTTCAGGAACGCCTGCCCATCCTGGAAGTGCTGGCAATCCTTGGCGTAGGGGTGGTCCTTGTCCGGGACGGTCAGGGGGCGCGGCGCGACGATGTACCCGGAGGGAAGCGGCAGGCCGTCATTGGCTATGAGCACCCCGATCTTCTCCGGCGGGACCTCCACCGTCTTCGCCTTGAGGACCTTGAACGCCTTGGTGTTGATCCTGTAGGTCCCCGGGCGGAGGATGGCCACCTGCGGACCCTTCATCCCGCCGTTGTCGAGGAACATCTTCGCGTCCTGGTAGTGGTTGCACTCCACCTCGTCGCCCAGCAGCCGCCCCTTGGGGAGGCTCTGGCCGTCGACGGACTCCACGATCCCGACCTCGTTCGGCTGTATCTGGGTGACCTAGGTCTTCTCGATCTTCCATACCAACGGCATCCGCCAGTACAGGCCGGGCATCAGGGTGTCGGCCTGCACCCCGACCTCGCCGTTCCGGGCGATGACCTGCCCCTGGGGCATGGTCTTTCCTAGCATCAATCGGGTGACGATGCCGACCTCGGAGTCCCTGATGAGCGCAAGTCCGGACACGAAGATGGCCGAGGCCACGATGACGATGGCCAGCAACAGCAGCAACACGATCAAGTCCATTATTATCCCCCCACTTGTCGCCCGAGAACCCCGGGCGGGGAGATATCGGCCGGATCATTATTAATATTATTTAAAAGAAAAATATGCCAAGGGCCGCTCCCCATCCTCACAGGACAGTACCGGCCCGGGCCGTGCCGCCAATCATAATATAACCCAATGGCCGATTACCGGCCATGGCCCTGCGCAATCTCCTAGAAGGAATGGACGACAAGATCACGGTGGACGAGAACGTCCCGCTGGAGCTGGAGGTCTCGAAGATCCTGATGAGGGACCAAACGCGTCCGGTCATGTTCTCCGGCCTCAACGGCATGCGCGCCGCGGGCAACCTGTGGTCCACCCGGGAGAGGATCGCCGGGGCGATGAGGATCACCAAGGAGCAGCTGATCCCCAAGATGCTGGAGGCGATGGCCTCCCCCTCCGCGCCGAAGCTCGTGGGCGACGCCCCGTTCATGGACGACGTCCGCACCGAGTTCGACCTCACCAAGCTTCCGATACCGAAGTACTTCCCCGGCGACCAGGGGAGGTACATCACTTCTGCTGTAGCGGTCGCCGATCATGAGGGCAAGAGGAACGTGTCCTTCCACCGCATGTGCCTCCGTGACGAGAGGTCGTTCGCCATCCGCCTGGTGCCCAGGCACCTGTACACCATGTGGAAGAGCGCGCAGGCGAAGGGGAAGGACCTCCCGGTGGCGTTCACCATGGGGCTGTGCCCCCCCATCCTGCTCGCGGCGGCGATGTCCACCGACTACGCGACCGACGAGATGCACATCGCCTCCTCGCTGAAAGAGAAGACCCTCGGCTCCCCGCTGGAGGTCGCCAGGCTGGAGAGCGGGCTCGCCGTCCCGGCGCAGGCGGAGATCGTGTTCGAGGGCCGCATAACCTCCAAGATGGTGGACGAGGGGCCGTTCATGGACATCACCGGCACCTACGACTCGGTGCGCCCCGCGCCGGTGTTCGAGGTCGACCGCCTGTACATGCGCAAGGACCCGGTGTTCCACCTGCTCCTGCCAGGGGGCTACGAGCACTACATGATGATGGGCCTGCCCCGCGAGCCGATCATCTACCGCACCGTCAACCAGGTCGTGCCGCGCGTGCACGGGGTCCGACTGACCGAGGGCGGTTGCTGCTGGCTCCACGGCGTAGTCTCCATCACCAAGAACAAGGAGGGTGACGGCATCAACGCGGCCATGGCCGCCTTCTCCGGGCATCCCTCCATGAAGAAGGTGACCATCGTGGACGCGGACATCGACATCTTCGACGACCGGGACGTGGAGTGGGCGGAGGCCACCCGGTTCCAGGCGTCCCGCTCCCTCATGATGGTCAACAACGCGGCCGGTTCCTCCCTCGACCCCAGCTCCGAGGGCACGACATCGAAGGTCGCCATCGACGCCACCAAGCCGTTCGGGGCGAAAGGCTTCGACCGCGCCAAGCTGTGAGGCCGCAATAGGCCTCTGCAAGGCATCCTGCCCTATGCCGGGAGCATCCCCAGGCCACCTGATCAGTCGTGGGGACGCTCATGCATCTTGGCCGCTTCCAGATATTTGCCCGGTACCTGATTGGTGAGGTTTCCCGCCTTGAACGACCGGATGGTGTCGATGGTCTCATCCACTATCTTGGCGATCGTCTCCTGGGTATCGAAGGCGATATGGGGCGTGATCACCGTCCGTCCGGAATCCAATAGCGGGCTGTTCTCAGGATGGGTCTCGTCCGCGATTACGTCGAGCCCGGCCGCTGACAGGTGGCCCTTGTCGAGAGCGTTTTTAAGCGCCCTTTCATCGACCAATGCGCCCCTGGCCGTGTTGATGAGGATGCTGCCACTCTTCATCTTGCCCAGGGCAGAGCGGTCGATCATTCCTTCGGTGGACGGGGTCAGGGGGCACGTGAAGGGTGACGAAATCACTTTGCTCGAGGACCTCGTCCATTGACAGGTACGGAAAGCCGTACCGGTCGGCAAGCTCTTCGTTCTTGTATATATCGAAGGCCACCACTTTCATGCCGAACCCCTGGGCGATGCGGATGACGTCCGCCCCGATCTTTCCGGTACCGATGACCCCAAGCACCTTGCCCGTCAGCTCCATCCCCTGGAACGGTTCGAAATCGAATTTCTTGTCCTCCTTCACCGACCTGTTCGCCTCTGGCAGGTGACGGGCACAGGCCAGCAGCAGACAGAAGGTGTGCTCGGCGATCGCGCTGGGACCATAGCTTGGGATGTGGGTCACCGCCACTCCGCGCTCTATCGCGTGCTTGACATCGATATGATCGAACCCCGCGCTTCGAGTATTGATCATCTTGAGGTCAGGGAGGGAGTCGATGACCTTCTCGGTCACCTTCGTCCGGATGAACACCGAAAGCACCGACGCGTCCCCGGCCTCGTGGATGAGCTCATCCTCGTCGAGCGGACCCTCAAACAGCTGCAATCGATCATCGGGGAACGCTGACCTCAATTTATCACCGTTGCCCATGACCTCTGTGAACGACATTTTCATTCATCCACCTCCGTTCAGGCAGGACCGTGATCGACCATCGGTAATCCGGCCCCGAACGTGGCGCGTTGGTCCAAGGGACGTATAAAAGCATTGCCAGATGAGCCTACGGGCGAGTCCCGTGTCCACCGTCACAGGGCCCTTCGGCCGATACCGTGGCCGCTCGAGGACAAGATTGAGCGTGGAGGGAGCGCCCGACGAGGGGCATGACGCTCTCGCCGCACTGTACGATGCTCGATGCGGGCCGTGCATCATTACTTATTATGAGAGGCGCCTGACACTCCGACCTGGATCTTACCCTCCCTTCGAAGGCTGGCGATCTCCGCCTCAAGCTGACCTACCCCGAGGATGGCATCACCGCCCAGGCATACACGCAGGACGCGCCTTCCTTCGCCTTTCAACGCGATATAGTCGCCAAGGGCGGCTGCACGGACCAGCTCGCCGAAGGTGTGGCCCTCCCCCGGGACGCCCATATCGTCCGTGATCTCATCGACGAGCTGGAGGAAAAGGCCGGTGTTCGGACCTCCCTTGTGCAGCTGGCCGGAGGAGTGGAGGAAGCGGGGGCCGTACCCCAGGGAGGTCGATGATCCGAGGTCGAGGAGCAGGTCCCGGCGCACCCCCTGCAATCGATCGGTCATTTCCTGGCCGGGCGGCAGGAACGCCTGGATGGACAAATAATCACCCGGCCTGTGCTGGGATGACCACTCGCTCAGCGCCTCTCGAAGCGCCTCCAGATCGTCAACGTGATAGGTCTTCACCTCCTTCATGAGGGCGGCCCCGCTCATGTCTTCCAGCATCTTCCTGGTCAGGTCCTTCGAAGATTGGACGTCCGGCTGATCGAAAGGGTTGACCTCCAGCACGGTGGCCGCGCAGGCCACGGCGACCTCCCAGGTGAAGAACTCCCTTCCAAGGTCGTATCTATCGTCCATCATGATCTGGGCCGTCGGGTGCCCGACCTCACGGATAATCGCCAAACGCTCCTCGATGCTCCTTTCCTCCCCACGCAAGGCGATGGCGACGAAGAAGCGGTCCCCCGCATACATGTCCGGCGGGATGAGGGGCTCGTCGATGATTGGCACTATGCCCCTGCCTTCCTTGCCCAGGCTTTCGGCCACCAGCTGCTCGATCCACATTGGAAGACCGTGGACCGACGGGGATGCGATGATGGTGAGCTTATCCCTTCCGGCCTGCGCCAGTTCCCCAAGCGCCGCCCCGAGGGCAATACCTCGGGCGAGGTCGGAGCCGCACATGTAGGTTTCCTCTTTGCCTGTATCAGGCACCCTGTCCATGAGCTTTATCGGATCGACGCCTATCAATGCCGCGGGCACCAACCCGAACGGCGACAGCGCTGAATACCGCCCTCCCACGTCGGTCGGGGACTCGAAGGTCTCCCGAAACCCCCTCTCCATCGCTAACCTGGCGAGGGGCGTATCAGGGTCGGTGATGGCCACGAAACGATCGCCTCTCTGGCCGCCGTCGTTCTCCATCACCGCCCAGAAGTATTCGAGGAGCGACACGGTCTCCAAGGTCGTCCCGGACTTGCTGGAAACGATGAACAGGGTCTTTCGAGGGTCGATCTCCTCTTTCACCTTCCTCACCGCGTCCGGATGAGTGCTGTCCAGCACGGTGAGGGCGAGATGGCCGGGGGAGCGGCCGAACGTCCTCCATAGCACCTCCGAGGCCAGACTTGAGCCTCCCATCCCCAGCAGTACCGCCTCGGTCAGGCCCTCCGATCGTACCTCCGCCGCGAAGCTCGTGAACTCCTCCAACCGTGGACGCATCGACCCCTTGAGGGGCAGCCATCCAAGCCCGTTCTCTATCTCGTGGGCAGGCACGGGCGACCAGAACGCGGGATCCTTTACCCCCAGCCGCCGACCGAGGTCCATCCTCTCCCAGCGTTCCACCCTGGCCTCTACCCTGCCCCGGTATGGGCCCAGCTCGAACATCATGGCATCCTTTCTGGGGGGGTTCGGTTCTTGATATTTTCCCCGGGGCATCGATGGCAACGATGTGCTTTGGTCGCTTGCGGGGCGGTCTCGGTTGAAAGATGAGGGACGGGGTGGCCGTGGTGTTGGTGGAAAAGGATTATCTAGGCAACCTTCAACGTGCAAAGGCAGGGTGCTATATGAGGGAATTGACCACCGCCATCGGGACGAAGGATGCTGGAACGCCGGAGATCGACCTGGCGAACCTGGACGCATTTATTCTGGACATGGATGGCGTCGTCACCAATACCGCTCGCACCCATGCTGCCGCCTGGAAGAAGACCTTCGATGACTACCTTCAGGCAAGAGCCAAGGAGACCGGGGAGGCGTTCGTGCCGTTCGACGCCAGGAGCGATTACCTTTCATATGTGGACGGTAAACCACGCTGCGATGGGGTCGAGAGCTTCCTGAGATCCCGCGGCATCTCCCTCCCTCGCGGGAGCCCGGACGACGCTCCGGGGAAGGAGACGGTGTGCGGGATAGGGAACCGCAAGAACGAGCTGTACCTGAAGATGCTGGAGCAGTGGGGAGTGTCCCCGTATCCCGAGACGGTCGATTTCGTCCACCAGCTGAAATCCAAGGGGATCCGGCTGGCGCTCATATCGGCCAGCAAGAACGCGAAGAGGGTCCTCCGCCTGTCCGGCCTGTCCAACCTGTTCGACGTGGTGGTCGATGGCGTCGATTCCCTTTCGATGGGGCTCCGGGGAAAACCGGCGCCAGACATCTTCCTGGAGGCCGCCAGGAGACTAGGCGTGGTCCCGGAGCGTGCCGCACTGGTCGAGGACGCACAGGCCGGTGTCGAGGCCGGCAAGAACGGAGGCTTCGCCGTGGTCATCGGGGTGGACCGGGCCGGGCAGGGGGAGGACCTGAAGCAGCATGGCGCGGACCTTGCGGTGAGGGACCTCTCCGATATTCGGACGGTGGGCAGGGAGGACTGGGTAAGCGAGATGCTGCCTTCGGCGCTGATAAACATGGACGTGATCTTCCGGGGCTTTCACGAGGGCACTCCAGCGCTCTTCCTCGATTACGACGGCACGCTGACCCCCATTGTCAGCACCCCCTCAATGGCCGTCCTGTCCGATGCCATACGGGATTACCTTAGGGAACTTGCGAAGCATTGCTTGGTGACAATCGTCAGCGGGCGCGACCTTGACGACGTCCGCAAGATGGTAGGGCTGGACAGTTTAGCATACGTGGGGAGTCACGGGTTCGAGGTCATGGGGGCCGGTGGGACATTCCGTGATGAATCACGTGGCAGGCCCTTCCTTCCATCCCTCGACGGGGCCGAGGCCGAGCTGAAATCGCGAATAGAAAGGATCGCTGGAGCGTTCGTCGAGCGGAAGAGGTTCGCCATAGCCTTGCATTACCGCATGGCCGATCAGAGGGACGTTCCCGAGCTGGAGCGCACAATCGCATCGGTGGCCGAGAAGTATCCCGACCTGCGCAAGGCCGGCGGAAAAAAGGTCTTCGAGCTCCTGCCGAACACGGAATGGGACAAGGGAAAGATGGTGCTCTTCCTCCTGGACAAGTTCCACGTCAACGAGGCCAAAACAGTACCGATCTACATCGGGGACGATGTCACCGACGAAGACGCGTTCCGGGCTCTGGTCGACCGAGGAGTGACCATCCTCGTCAGTGATCATCCTCAGGACACTTCCGCCCACTTCGGGCTGAGAAACGTCGCCGAGGTGGCGATCTTCCTGGAGGAGCTGGAGGACCAGTTCGAGAAGGAGTTCACCGGGGGAATATGGTCCCTGCGCTATGATGGCTTCAAACAGGATAAGGAGCTGCTGAGGGAGTCGCTGTGCTCCATCGGGAACGGCTATTTCGCCAGCAGGGGGACGGCCCCCGAATCGGAGGCCGGCGATCACCATTATCCGGGAACTTACCTGGCGGGCACGTACAACCGGCTGATCAGCGATGTTGCAGGCCGGACCATCGAGAACGAGAGCATCGTCAACATCCCCAACTGGCTATGCCTATCCCTGCGGATCGAGGACGGCAACTGGTTCGACCCGGGAACAGAAAACATTCAGGAATACTTTCAAGAGCTGGACATGTTCAGAGGGGTCCTCAGCCGGACGGTGGTATGGACAGATGACAAGGGCCGGCGTACCCGCATCGACCAACGGCGCTTCGTGAGCGTGGACTGCCCGAACATCGCTGGCATCCAGATGACGGTCACCCCTGAGAACTGGTCCGGCTCCCTCAGGGTCCTGACCGCCCTGGACGGGAAGGTGGACAACACGCTGGTGGAGCGGTACCGCCAGCTGAACAACCACCACCTGGACCAGAGGGGTGCCGGCGTCTCTGACGAAGAGATCATATGGCTCCGGGCGGAGACGAACCAGTCCTTGATCTACATAACGGAAGCGGCCCGGACCCGCGTTCTCGAGGAAGGCCATGCCATCCCTGTCGAGCGCCGGACGGTGAAGGGGGAGGGCTACATCGGGCAGGAAATGGAGATACCGGTGAAGAAGGGGTTCCCGGTCCAAGTGGACAAGGTCGCGGCCGTGTACTCTTCCAAGGACCGGGCGATCTCGGAAGGCTTGATCGAGGCGCTCGACCTGCTGAGAAACGTCGGCGATTTCGACGAGCTGTGCAGTAACCACGAGAAGGGTTGGGCCCACATGTGGAGAAAGTACCAGATCTATGTGGAAGGCGACCACAAGCGCATCTCGCAAGTGCTCAACCTGCACATACTGCATCTACTCCAAACGGTATCCTCGCACACGATCGACCTGGACGTGGGAGTGCCGCCTCGCGGCCTGAACGGTGAAGCATACCGGGGCCTGATAATGTGGGATGAGATATTCATCTTCCCTTTCCTGAACTTCCGCATACCTGATCTGACCCGTTCCCTCCTCCTGTATCGATACCGTCGCCTGACAAGGGCAAGATGGGCCGCCAGGGCAGCGGGGTTCGGAGGTGCCATGTTCCCGTGGCAGAGCGGGAGCGATGGGCGGGAGGAGGGGCAGACCACGCACCTCAATCCGATGTCAGGAAGGTGGATACCGGACAACACCCAGCTGGAAAGACACATCAGCCTTGCCATCGCGTACAACGTGTGGCAGTACTACCAGATAACCGGCGATCGGGATTTCCTATCGTTCTATGGGGCGGAGATGCTGATCGAGATCTCAAGGTTCTGGGCGAGCAAGGTTCGCTTCAACGAGAAGAAAGGACGTTACGAGATCCTCCGCGTGATGGGGCCGGACGAGTTCCATGATATGTACCCAGGTGCCGCCGAGCCGGGGATCGATAACAACTCGTACACCAATGTCATGGTCACCTGGCTGCTTTCCCGGGCCCTCGACGCTCTTCGCCTTATGTCGGAGGAACGCAGGAGGGCGATATGGGAGGACCTGGACCTCAAGGCCGAGGAACTGGACCGCTGGAGCGATATCGGCAGGAAGATGTTCGTTCCGTTCCACGAGGATGGGGTCATCAGCCAGTTCGAGGGCTATGAGGCGTTGAGGGAATTGGATTGGGACGGGTACCGCAAGAAGTATAGGAACATCGACCGCCTGGACCGTATCCTCGAAGCGGAGGGTGACTCGGCCAACCGCTACAAGGTATCGAAGCAGGCCGACGTCCTGATGCTCTTCTACCTCTTCTCGCAGAGCGAGCTGAAGGAGACGTTCGATCAGCTCGGCTATAGGCTCGACCTCGATGTCATTCCAAAGACCATCGATTACTACATGAAGCGGACCTCCCACGGGTCGACCCTCAGCCGGGTGGTGCACGCATGGGTACTGTCCCGTTACAACCGGAAGGAATCCTGGAACCTGTTCCGGGAGGCCCTCAGGAGCGACGTGGCGGACATCCAGAACGGGACGACCCATGAAGGGATTCATCTGGGCGCGATGGCGGGCACGGTGGACATCGTCCAGCGTTGCTATTCAGGCCTTGAGGCCCGCGGCGATAGGCTGAGGCTCGATCCCAGTCTTCCGGTCGGGCTCAAGCGGCTCCAGTTCGAGATCACCTATCGTGGCCGCTTGATAAACATCGAGATCAGCCAGAACAAGCTCTTCCTTACCAGCCGGCCGCAGATCGGCGCGCCCATCCCCATCGAGTTCAAGGGCGGTATTCACATGTTCGCCCCGGGGGATACGCTGGAGTTCGATCTGAGCTAGATCGCTAGCGAGCCGGCCAGCTCCCGTCCCCTCCCTCCACACGCGGTCGAAGGACCACACCGCTCGCGCAGCACGTGCCGCTTCTCCTCGACCGAGAGAGGCCCACGTCCGCAGGCGCTACGGCGGAAAGGTCCCTTTAACGTGCTCTCCCTCGTGTATTATGCGGGCTGGACGGCGTGGATATCTCCTGAGGCGGACCGAGATGACTAAGTATCCGCTACTGAGAACTCAACGTTCATATGATCGCGGCGAATGACCAGGCCAGCGGGTCAGAGGGGGGACCGGGCCAGCGCTCCATCAAGGATTATGAGAGCAAAACCATCTCCGAGGTCTATTCGGAGCTGTCCACAAGCGAGAAGGGGTTGACGACCGGGGATGCCAAGGAGCGGGCGAAGCGGTACGGACCCAACGAGCTGACCGAAGAGAAGGTCAGCCCATTACGGAAGTTCCTTGGCTACTTCTGGGGCCCCATTCCCATCATGATCATGGTCGCCATCGTCCTCTCGGCGACCATCGGCCACTGGGAGGATTTCTTCATCATCCTGGCGCTGCTGTTCTCCAACGCCATAGTGGGCTTCTACCAGGAGAACAAGGCAGGCAACGCCATCGAGCTCTTGAAGCAAAGGCTGGCCCCTGAGGCCAGGGTGCTCCGCGACGGCAAGTGGGAACAGGTCCCAGCGAGGGAGCTGGTCCCCGGGGATGTCGTTCGGATACGGCTCGGCGACATCGTCCCGGCGGACCTCAAGCTCATCCAGGGCAAGTATCTGGAGGTGGACCAGTCAGCCTTGACCGGAGAATCCCTCCCAGTGCAGAAGCACGAGAACGATATCTGTTACTCGGGCTCGATCGCCAGAAAGGGAGAGATGGACGCCCTGGTGGTGACGACCGGAGCGGAAACGTATTTCGGTAAGACCGCCAAGCTGGTCGGGGAGGCCAAGACCGTAAGCCACTTCCAGCGGAACGTGGTAAGGATCGGCAACTACCTAATTGTCATCGACGCCATCCTGGTCGCCCTGGTGTTCGGGTCGGCCATTCTTCGCCACGAGAGCTTGCTGGACACTCTGCAGTTCGCGCTGGTCCTGACCATCGCCGCCATACCCGTGGCCCTGCCCGCGGTGCTCTCGGTCACCATGGCGATAGGAGCTATAGCATTGGCCAAGAAGGAGGCGATAGTCAGCAAGCTGGTGGCAATCGAGGAGATGGCCGGGATGGATATCCTCTGCTCGGACAAGACCGGCACCATAACCCAGAACAAGCTGACCCTTTCCAAGGTTATCACGTACGATGATGTCAAGGAGGAGGACGTGGTGCTTTATGCCGCCCTCGCCTCCCGGGCGGAGGATAAGGACCCCATCGATAACGCCGTCCTCCAGTACGCAGGTTCGGTGAAGGGAGTGAAGGATAGGGTGGGAGCCTACGAGGTAGAGGACTTCACCCCGTTCGACCCGGTGATAAAGCGCACCGAGGCCCTGCTAGGAGGCAAGGAAGGGGAGCTCAGGGTCTCCAAGGGGGCGCCTCAGATCACACTAGGCATGGCCGAGAACAAGGACCAGATCGGGGACCAGGTCCGGAAGGACGTGGACAGCATGGCCCGGTCCGGATATAGGTCCTTAGGGGTGGCCCGCCAGAAGGAGGGAAGGTGGCGGATGGTGGGGGTCCTCGGCCTGCACGATCCTCCGCGCTCCGACTCCGCCGAGACCATCGGGAAAGCGAAGCAGATGGGACTGGACATCAAGATGGTGACCGGGGACCATACCGCGATCGCCAAGGAGATCGCCCAGGAGGTCGGGCTGAGCACCGACATCATACCGTCCAGCTCGTTCGCCGATGTGCCGGACGAGAAGGCCACTGAGATCGTCGAGAATGCCGATGGGTTCGCCGAGGTCTTTCCCGAGCACAAGTACCGCATCGTCCAGCTGCTGCAGGCAGAGGACCATATCGTAGGCATGACCGGCGACGGGGTGAACGATGCTCCGGCGCTCAAGAAGGCGGACGTGGGGATCGCCGTGGAAGGCTCCACAGACGCCGCCAAATCGGCGGCGGACATCGTCCTGACCAGTCCCGGGCTCAGCGTGGTCGTGGACGCCATCATCGAGAGCAGGCGCATCTTCCAGAGGATGATCAACTATTCGATCTATCGAATATCGGAGACCATCCGCGTCCTTTTCTTCATCACCCTTTCCATCCTCATCTTCCATTTCTACCCGATCACCGCGCTGATGATCGTCCTCCTCGCCCTACTGAACGACCTGCCGATACTGACCATCGCCTTCGACAGGGTCCGGTACTCCGCGCAGCCGGAGAAATGGGACATGCGGGTGCTGCTGCTGGTAGCGACGTTCCTGGGGTCGCTCGGGGTGGTCCAGTCGTTCATCATATTGTCCATTGGCCTTGATGTCTTCCACCTCACCCTCCCCGAGCTCCAGTCGTTCATATACCTGAAGCTCTCCGTCGGCGGGCATCTGATCCTGCTGGTGGCCCGGACCAAGGGCCCCTTCTGGTCGGTGAGACCGGCCCCGCAGCTGCTTTGGGCGATCATCCTGACCCAGGCCGTGGCCACGGTCCTGGTGGTGTTCGGGATACTGCTGCCTCCGCTGCCCCTAGAGTATGTGGCGTTCATCTGGGGGCAAGCCCTCCTGGTCTTCGTGATCGCCGACCAGCTCAAGGTCGGGCTGTACAATATCTTGATCAAGAGGGGGATGGTGACACGGGGAATTGAAGCCCCGAACGAGGGGATAAGCATCGAAGAGGCGACCGCTTCCCGATCATCATGAGCGCCGTGTTCCCTCCCCCCGACCTCTCGAGGGCCGTCCCCGCGTCGGGCTCTCCGAGTGCGCGCCGAAGCCTTCGAAGGATCGTCACTTCATGAAGGAAAGAGGACCGTAGAGGGCGGCCGTCACACCGGGCCAGCAAGCTCGCTGCCCGCTCCACGCTCTTCGATGGAGGAACGTTTTTAACAGATGCTCTTCAATGGTAATTTTGGTTCAACGGTGATATGGATGACGAACATAGCGATAAATGGAATGGGGCGCATCGGCAGGATGATCGCCCGGCGCTTTACCACGGATCCGCCCTCTGACATGAACCTCGTGGCGGCCAATGATTTGATCCCTCCCGAGGACATCGCCTACCTGACAAAGTACGATTCCGTTCATAGGAGAGCGCCCTTCAAGGTGGACAGCGGGGCGGATTATGTCCAGCTCGGCCCGAACAAGATAGAGATGTTCAAGGAATCGGACCCCGCCAAGCTCCCGTGGAGAGACCTGGGCGTGGACATCGTCCTGGAGTGCACCGGCCTGTTCCGCGACCGGGACAAGGCGGCCAAGCACATCGAGGCCGGCGCGTCCAAGGTAATAGTGAGCGCGCCGTCGGACAGCGCCGACCTTACCATCGTAATGGGCGTCAACGAGGAAATGTATGACCCGTCCCGGCACGATATAGTGTCCGCCGCGTCGTGCACCACCAACTCCCTGGCCCCGGTAGCCAAGGTCCTCAACGATTCCTTCGACATCGACCACCTGATGGCGACCACGGTGCACGCGTACACCGCAAGCCAGAAGTTGGTGGACGGACCCGCCAGGAAGAGGAGGCGAGGGAGGAGCGCGGCGGTGTCCCTCGTGCCCACCTCCACTGGGGCGGCCAAGGCCACCCAGAAAACGATCCCGGAGCTGAGCGGCAGGATGCATGCGATGGCGATCCGGGCCCCCATTCCTGATGGCGCGATCACCGATGTCACCGCCACGTTGAAGCAGGACGTCACCGAGGAATCGGTCAACGAGGCGCTGAGGGGCGCCTCGGCAGGTAGGATGAAAGGCATCCTAGGATACTGCGAGGACGAGCTGGTGTCCATCGACATCGTCGGCGATCCCCGCTCCTCCGTCATCGACGCCCTGTCCACGAAAGTTATCGGGGGGCGGACGGCGAAGGTGCTGGCGTGGTACGACAACGAGTACGGGTTCTCCTGCCGCATGCTGGACATGGCTGCCTATCTTGCCGAGAAGGGCGGCTTGAAGAAGGAGCGGAAAATGGAGCGGTCCGTTCTTGCCTGATAGCGAGGGGCAGGGGTGAGATGCGATGCAGCAAAACGTGCCCGCGCGGGAAAGGAGTGGATACCAGGCCAACCAGTACATTCGATGGTTCGAGGAGATAAGCATCGAGGACGTCCCCCAGGTCGGGGGGAAGAACGCCTCCCTTGGTGAGATGTACAGGGAGCTGACCGGGAAAGGGGTCAAGATAC
The DNA here is from genome assembly GCA_002508545.1 of Methanomassiliicoccus sp. UBA6. Lineage (GTDB taxonomy): Archaea > Thermoplasmatota > Thermoplasmata > Methanomassiliicoccales > Methanomassiliicoccaceae > UBA6. The sequence goes on along the minus strand of DAVH01000014.1, from coordinate 34,905 downwards.
CCAACGGCTTCGCCGTTACCGCCGACGGATACAGGCACATGATCTCCGCGGGGGGCATCAAGGAGAAGATGGAGAAGGCCCTGGAGGGAGTGAACAAGGAGAACGTCCAGGACCTCGCAGCTAGGGGGAAGAAGGTCAGGAGCATAATCCTCGAGGCTGGGATACCGGACGACCTGTGGGAAGAGATCAAGGCCGCCTATGATCGGCTGTGTGAAGAGTACGGCGAGGACGCCGATGTGGCGGTCCGCTCGAGCGCGACCGCGGAGGACCTGCCCACCGCCTCGTTCGCCGGACAGCAGGAAAGCTTCCTTAACGTGCGCGGCGCCCCCGCATTAAAGGAGGCATGCAGCAAGTGCTACGCTTCCCTCTTCACCGATCGAGCGATCTCCTACCGGATCGACAAGGGGTTCGGCCATTTCGACGTGGCCCTCTCGATAGGGATCATGAAGATGGTCCGTTCGGATCTCGCCTCCAGCGGGGTCATCTTCACCCTGGACACCGAGACAGGGTTCCGGGACGTCGTGTTCATCACCGCTTCCTATGGACTAGGGGAGAACATCGTCCAGGGGGCGGTCAACCCCGACGAGTTTTACGTGTTCAAGCCCACCTTCCGGAAGGGGTTCAGGTCGATCATCAGGAAGAAGCGCGGGGACAAGGAGAAGAAGATGATCTATGGCCAGGGCGGGTCCAAGGAGCTTACCAAGAACGTCGAGGTCCCCCCGGAGGACCGGGCGCGGTTCTGCCTTAGTGATGACGAGATCCTCAAGCTCACGTCCTATGCCGTCACCATAGAGGATCATTACTCTCAAAAGGCCGGCCACGAGATGCCGATGGACATCGAGTGGGCGAAGGACGGGGAGAGCGGCGAGCTGTTCATCGTCCAATCGCGGCCGGAGACGGTGCAATCGCAGAGGTCCAGGGATGTGCTCGAGACGTATCACCTGGAGAAGCGAGGAGAGGTGCTGACGAAAGGGCGCAGCGTCGGCGCCAAGATAGCCTCGGGGAAGGCACGGGTCGTCAAGGACATCTCTCAGCTGCCATCGTTCAGACGAGGTGAGATCCTCGTTTCGAACAACACCACGCCGGACTGGGAGCCGGTCATGAAGATCGCCTCGGCGATCGTCACCAACCTTGGTGGACGGACCTCGCACGCGGCCATAGTGAGCCGGGAGCTAGGGATCCCGGCCGTGGTCGGTACCGACGATGCTACTCAGATCATCAAGGATGGAGATATCATCACCGTCAGCTGCGCGGAAGGGGATGACGGGTTCGTGTACAAGGGCAGCCTGCCGTTCCATGTTGAACGGACGAAGCTACGTGACCTGCAACGGCCACGGACCGAGATGATGATGAACCTGGGCAATCCCGATGAAGCTTTCGCCGTGTCTTCCATTCCCAACGACGGGGTCGGTCTGGCACGTATGGAGTTCGTCATCAGCAGCTACATCAAGGTCCATCCCATGGCCCTGCTGCATCCAGACCAAGTGCAGGACCGCGAGGAGAGGGAGGAGATCGAACGGGCGACCTCTGCTCACGCCGACAAGAAGGAGTATTTCATAGAGACGCTGGCCCATGGCATGGCCACGATCGCCGCTGCCTTCTATCCCAAGGACGTGATAGTGCGGTTGAGCGACTTCAAGACCAACGAGTACGCCACCCTCCTGGGCGGGCGCTTCTTCGAGCCGCAGGAGCACAATCCGATGCTGGGGTTCCGGGGAGCATCCCGCTATTCTTCCGACCGCTACCGTGAGGCCTTCGGCCTTGAGTGTCAGGCGGTGCGGAAAGCCCGGGAAGAGATGGGCCTGGTGAACATCGTCCCCATGATACCGTTCTGCCGCAGGATCGAGGAAGCTGAGAACGTGACGAAGGAGATGGAGCGGAACGGCCTGAAGAGAGGAGAGAACGGCCTGAGGGTCTTCATCATGTGCGAGATACCCAACAACTTCCTGCTCATCGATGAGTTCAGCCGCTACTTCGATGGGTTCTCCATAGGGTCCAACGACCTCACCCAGCTCGTTCTGGGCATAGACCGGGACTCTGAGCTACTGGCCAAGGAGTTCGATGAGCGGGACCCTGGAGTGCTCAAGGCCATGTCCATGGCCGTTCAGGGGGCCAAGAGGAACGGCAGGCACAGCGGCATCTGCGGGGAGGCCCCCGCCGACTATCCAGAGATCGCCGAGTTCCTGGTCAAGGAAGGCATCGACTCCATATCGGTGAACCCTGACTCGCTCCTGAAGACCACCCTCAAGGTCTTGGAAGTGGAAGGCAAGGGGGGAAGGCGGCAATGACCGGCGCGGCCGCTGGGCCATGGCCAGGTGGTACGGGATGATATACACCCTGGCGCTCAACCCCGCGATAGACCGGACGTTCTGGGTGGATAGGATCGATTTCGAGGAATCGAACCGCGTCAAGCAGGAATGCCGCTATCCGGGGGGCAAGGGGATCGACGTCTCCCGGGTTCTGACCAGCCTAGGCCTGCCCAACGTCGCGTTGGGATTCTCCGGAGGCTACACCGGGCACGAGCTGGAGCACAGGCTGGCCTGTGAGGGGGTCAAGACCGACCTCATCAGGGTATCGGAGGAAACGAGGACCAATATCGTCGTGCATGAGGAGGCGACCGGCCGGCATTTCCTCCTCACGGCGAACGGTCCCGAGGTCACCCAACAAGATATAGACCTCCTGTTCGACAAGCTGGACGGTCTGGAAGACGCCAGCATGGTGGCCATCGGCGGCAGCCTCCCCCCCGGAGCGGGTGAGGATACCTACCATCGGGTCATCAAAGCGCTCCGGAAAAGGGGCATAACGACCTTGCTGGACGCTGACGGCGAGGCACTGAGACAAGGGGTCAAAGCGAGGCCAGACTACATCAAGCCCAACCACCACGAGCTGAGCGAGCTGGTAGGGCGGGAGCTCCATGGCATCGAAGAGATAGTGGAAGCGGCGGAATCCGTCCGCTCCGCCGGCGTGGGCGCGGTGCTGGCCTCGATGGGCCCTGACGGCATGGTCATGGTCGATGGAGAGCGGGTCTACTGGGCGTGGCCCCCCAAGGTGGAGGTCGTGAACACCGTCGGCGTCGGTGATTCTGCCGTCGCCGGGTTCATCTACGGCCTCGCTACCGGCATGGAGCCCAAGGAGAGGCTAAGGTTCGGGGTCGCCGCGGGGACGGCCACGGTGCTGAAGCCGGGGANNAGGGAAGATATCCTGGCGATGCTCCCGAGGATCGAGATCAAGGACCTGACGAGGGAGAGATATGTCCGAGCAATATGAGACAATCATACCTCTGGACGTGCCCAAGGCTATGCGCAGTGCGTTCAGGGAGAACTATGACGCGTTGACCGCCGGGAAGGGCAGACTGATGCTGTTCGCGGGAGACCAGAAGGTCGAGCACCTCAACACCGACTTCCTCGGTGAGGGGATATCCCCGGATGACAGCGATCCCGAGCACCTTTTCCGGATCGCCAGCAAGGCCAAGATAGGCGCGTTCGCCACCCAGTTCGGGCTCATCAGCCGTTATGGGATGAGCTATCCCGATGTCCCCTATGTCGTGAAGCTCAACTCCAAGACCAACCTCGTCAAGCCCCTCCAGGCGGAGCCCCTGAGCTCCCAGTGGCTGTCCGTGGACGACGTGGCGGAGCTGAAGCGGGAGAACGGGCTCAGGATCCTGGGGGTCGGGTACACCTTCTACATCGGCAGCGAGCATGAGGCTCAGATGCTACGGGAAGCAGCTCAGATCGTGCGCCGGGCCCATCATCACGGGCTTCCGGTCATCCTGTGGTCGTACGCACGGGGGAAAGCGGTGCCCATCGAGAAGGACCCCAAGATCATCGCCGGGGCCGCGGGGGTGGCGGCCTGCCTCGGCGCCGACTTCGCCAAGGTCAACTATCCAGATGGTGCGGACGCCACGGACCGCCTCAGGGATGTGGTACGCGCCGCAGGCCGTACCAAGGTCATATGCTCCGGGGGTGGAAGGATGGGAGTGGAACCGTTCCTCCGACGCCTTCACGAGCAGATCCACGTCTCCGGGACCAGCGGCAGTGCCACCGGAAGGAACATACACCAGAAATCGCTTGACGAGGCGGTGCGGTTCGCCAACGCGGTCTATGCGATGACCGTGGACGATGCCAGCATCACGGAAGCGATGAACATATACTGGGGTGACCTTGAGACATGACCAATCTGGTCCTACTGAGACACGGTCAGAGCGAGTGGAACAAGCTTGGCAAGTTCACCGGATGGGTGGACGTTGATCTATCGCCGGAAGGCTGCAAGGAGGCCATTAGCGCGGGGGAACGGCTCCGCAAGGAGGGCATGACCTTCGACCTGGTGTACACCTCGGTGCTGAAGAGGGCGATACGTACCACCTGGCTTGCCCTTGAGAGAATGGACCGCATGTACCTGCCCATCCAGAATTCCTGGCGGCTCAACGAGAGGCACTACGGTGCGCTCCAGGGGCTGAGCAAGGAGGAGATGACCAAGGTGCACGGGAAGGAGGCGGTCCATGCCTGGAGACGTGGCTACGACGTGCGCCCGCCGGCGCTCGATTCCACCGACCCCATGAACCCTCGCTTCGACCCCCGCTATCGCGGAGTGGACCCCGCCGAGCTGCCGTCCTGCGAGTCCCTGAAGGATACCCTGGAACGGGTGCTGCCCTACTGGAACAAGGAAATACTCCCCCAGGTGCTGGCCGGGAGGGACGTCCTGGTGTCGGCCCACGGCAACAGCCTGAGGGCCTTGGTCAAGCACTTGGACGGCATATCCGACGAGAAGATCGCCGATCTGAACATTCCCACCGGCATACCCCTGGTCTACGAGATGAAGGGCGAGACGGTCCAAGGCCACCGCTACCTCGCCTCCGAGGAGGAGCTGGACAAGGCGACCCAGAAGGCCGCGGCGGTCCGTTAGGCCGTNNCGGCCCGGTCCGAGGCATGCAGGGCCTTCACCGCCGGGAGCTCCTTTCCTCCCATCACATCGAGGAACGACCCTCCGCCGGTGGAGACGTAGGAGTACGAGTTCTGCAGCCCGAACCGCTCCAGCGCCCTTCCGGTGTCCCCGCCGCCCACCAGGGTGAAGCCGGGGTTCTCGGCGATCACCTCGGCCACCGCGCGGGTCCCGTGCCTGTACGCGTCCTCCTCGAACGCGCCCAGAGGCCCGTTCCACACAATGGTCATGGCCGACCTCAGGACCATGGAGAACTCCTCTATGGTCGCCGGGCCGATGTCCTTGACCACCATGCCGGGGCGGACGTCCTCTGACGCCACTATACGCAGCGGATCCCTGGCTTTCTCATCCATCGCGACAAGGTCGCGGGGGAGCACGAACTTGTCCCTCCCGCCCTTGCTCATTATACGCTCCGCCTCCATCGCCAGGTCCTCACCGAAGTCGTGCTCGCCCCCGAACCTTCCCTGGGCCATCAGGAAGGGGAGGGCCATAAGGCCTCCCAGCAGGATCCGGTCGGCCCTCCTCGACAGGTTCTCGATGACCCCCATCTTGCTCTTCACCTTGGCCCCGCCCATGACCACCACCAGCGGCCTCTCTGGGTTGTCCAGCGCCTGGCCCAGCGTGGACATCTCCCTCCTCATGAGGAAGCCCCCTCCGGAGGCCGGGACGAAGTCGGTCACCCCGACGTTGGAGGCGTGGCAGCGGTGAGCGTCGGCGAAGGCGTCGTCGATGTACACGTCCGCCAGGGATGCAAGGTCCCGGGCGAAGTCCCGGTCGTTGCTCTCCTCCCCGGGATCGAACCTCACGTTCTCCAGCATGATCGCGCTGCCCGGGGCGAGGTCTCTCACCGCCTCCTCCACCGCCGCTCCCCGCACCGCCGGGACGAAGCGCACCGGCGACCCCAGCAGCTCGGACAGCCGGACGCAGACCGGCTCCAGACTGAAGCGGGGATCGACCTTGCCCCCCGGACGGTCGAGGTGCGAAACGATGATCAGCCGGCTGCCGTTGTCGAGGGCGTAGTGGATGGTCGGCAGGACGGCGCGGATGCGGGAGTCGTCCGCCACCTGCCCGCCGGCCAAGGGCACGTTCAGGTCCACCCTCAGCAAGAGCCTCTTGCCACCGATGTCCATGTTGTCAATGTACCGCATCACCTCTAGTTTGGGAGTGCGCGGGATAAATCAATTGGGGGCCCGGCCCGTGATGATGGTCCGCGCCCACCGAGGACGGCTCACGACCTTCCGAGGATCCGCTCCGCGAACGCCTCGACCTTGGACTGCCATCCCTCATCCAGGGGCCCCTTGAGCCCGGTGACGTACACGATCGTGTCCGCCACCTTGGTCAGGCCGTTGGCCTGCAGTACCTCGTCAAGGATGGAGGTGGTGCGCTGCCATTTCGCGATCTCCTCCGCGGTCGGCATCTTCCCGGTCTTCTTGTCCGGCTGGGGCGCGCCGTGGGTGGCGAAGATGGCGTACTTGGTCCCGGACGGCAGGTCGACCTTCTTGGCGAACCGGCGAACGCCTCCTGGTGGCTTCCCCATCCGGGTCGGCGAGCCGAACACGTAGAGGTCGGCAGGCGGCAGCTGGCCAGCCTTGACCTCGTCGATGTGGTGGACGCTCGCCTGGGCGCCCTTGGACGAAAGGACGTGCTGCAGCTCCTTCGCCACCTGTTCCCCGTTGCCGTACTTGGACGCGTGAAGGATCTCGACCCTCATAATGATCCCAATAAGATATTCGGCCCGGGGATATTAAGGATGGGATGAAAAAAGGAAGCACCGGCGACCAGGAGCGGCACCGGCGCGAGAGCATTATCCAGAGCTTAGATGCGCCATCTCCTCTTGCGGAGGTCGATGGTCTCATCCCTGCCCTTGCCGAAGGAGATGATGTCGATGGGCACCCCGGCATTGGTGGTGATGAAGTCGAGGTACTTGCGCATGTTCTTCGGAAGCGCCGCATATCCCTTCCTCATGATGTCGCTGGCCTTGCACGAGGCCGAGGTCCAGCCCTCCATCTCCTCGTAGATGGGCTTGGCCTTGGCCAGCATGGCGAGGCTGCCCGGGTAGGTGTCCACGATCTGGCCGTCAATGTCGTAGGCCACGCAGACCTTCACCGCCGGCAGGTCGCTGAGCACGTCCAGCTTGGTCATCGCGATGGAGGTCATGCCGTTGAGGCGGACGGCGTGGCGCACCACCACCATGTCCAGCCACCCGCAGCGGCGCGGCCGGCCGGTGGTCGTGCCGAACTCCCCGCCAACGTTCTGGAGGTGAAGCCCGACCGCGTCGTGGAGCTCGGTGACGAATGGACCGGCCCCCACCCTGGTGGTGTAGGCCTTGGTCACGCCGATGACGTCCTGCACGGCGGAGGGCGGAACCCCCGCCCCAGTGCATATCGCGCCGGCGGTGCAGTTGGACGAGGTCACGTAAGGATAGGTCCCGTAGTCGATGTCCAGCATGGTGCCCTGGGCGCCCTCGAACATGACCCTCTTGCCGTCCCGGATCGCGTCGTTGATCAGGACGGAGGTGTCGGTGATGTACGGGCGGAACAGGTTGCCGTACTCCAGGAGGGTCCTCAGCAGGGACGCCTTCTCCTGCTCCATCTTCATGCCGAACGACTGCACGAGCCTCTCCTTTTGCGGGTACACGGTGTCGAGCCTCTCCCACAGGTAGACCTCGTCCAGAAGGTCGCCCATCCGGATGCCCGCCCGGGCCACCTTGTCCGCATAGCACGGGCCTATTCCCCGTCCGGTCGTGCCCACGCCCTTCGCTCCCCGGGCCCGCTCCTCGGCCCCGTCAAGGGTTCGGTGGTAGGGCAGTACGACGTTCGCGCGGTCCGAGATCCTCAGCATCTCGGCCGTCCGGCCGGTCTTGTGCAGCATCTCCAGCTCGGACCGGAGCTCCTCAAGGTCGATCACCAGGCCGTTCCCGATGACCGACAACACGCCGTCGCGGATGATGCCCGACGGGAGAAGGTGGAGGGCGAACACCTCGTTGCCGACCTTGATGGTGTGGCCGGCGTTCGCTCCACCCTGGAACCTTACCACGAGGTCCGCGTCTTCGGCCAGGTAGTCGGTGATCTTTCCCTTGCCCTCATCGCCCCACTGCGAACCGATAACTGCTAAGGTAGGCATCGCAACCATCCCTCCATATAATCCAGTTATATGAATGATTTTGTCATCGTTCCTTCACCGACGCGTAGATGCTGAGGATGTCCCTGAGCGCCAGGTCCGTCCTGATGCCGGTGGGGGAAAAGTGCGTTCTCGAGACCCGTCCAGATGCTCCCAGCGCTTCCAGGACCGATTCCAGGCGGCGCGGCGAGGTCCCCACCAGCGAGGCCAGCTCATCGTTGTCGTAGAAGAAAGGCACGTCCAGCTCCTGCCCCCAGAGGTCCAGGTACTTGGCGCATCTCCTCATGGTCTGGAGGTTCTCCCCGGCGGTCATGCCCGCCAGGACCTCGGCGTCATGCAGGGGGCCGAGCCACAGGGGTCCGATCGACCGTGGGGAGGTCCTCTCCCTGGACACTGACCTCTCGCCCGTGGTCCTGTCGTAGTCAATGTACCCGAGGCCGGCGATGGTCCGGTCGGCCTCCCCGCCGCCGTCGACCACCCGGACGTACGCTCGCATGTAATGATCGGCGTAGAACGAGAGCAGGCACTCCAGGCCCTTGTCCTCCTTGGCCGCCTCCCGGGCGATGTGGCCGATCAGTATCCTCAACCCCGTCTCGTGCCCGAACGGGGAGCGCATCGATACCGCACCGTACCGGCGGAGGCACTTCTTGGGGTAGGTCCCGGCCAGGGGGGCGGTGTCCGTGGCGGTGATGCCGGCGACGCCATGGCGCTTCAGCCCCTGCATGACCGCGGGGACGAAGGGCACCGGCGTGCCGAAGGGATCGAGGTCGATGTAGTCGAAGACCCTGCGGGCGAGGAGGCATCTGAGGTCATCGTTGGACACCTCGATGTTCCCGCTCCCGGTGTGCTCGGCGTTGGCGGCGATGTACTCGCACGCCTCGGGGTCGCGGTCGTTGGCCACGATGCTGAGGTCAGGACGGGCCTCGTGGGCGATGCGCACTGCCCGCGAACCGGTGCTGGCCATGGCGTCCAGGGCGGTCCTGGCCCTTGGGTACGCCTTCAGCAGCATGACCGTCACGTCGCGGTTGAAGGCCATCTGGTCGTTGAAGAACACCCTGCCGACGCGCTTGCCCGGCCCCTTCTCGGAATGCACCGAGGGAACGAAGAACTCGGTCGCTCCCTCCCTGATCAGCACCGACCCGGAAGGAACGCTCACAGAAGTTCGCCCTTCATCAGCTTCATGATCTTGTACGGGAGCAGGTTGCGGTTGATCGGGGTGACCTCGAGAATGCGCACGTCGTCCCGCCGCCGTATGTCCTGAAGAAGGGGATTGCGGGATTTCTTGTGAAGTGTGAGGAGAAGGGGTTTATCGATGTCCAGGGCGTACTTCACGGTGTCGATGAAGGTCTGGGATTCGACCTCCATGCGCCCTACCTCATCGATCACGATCACATCGGCGTCCTCGGTCGCCTTGAGCAACGCCTTCACGCCCACCTCCTCCAGGACGTTGAGGTCGACGCCGAACTTGCCTACCATGAACTTGGACTGGATGTCAACATGGGCGAACACGCCCCTCTCCTTGCTGGCCCAGTCGACGATGGCGAAGCCGGTGCGCTTGTTGTCCTCGATGATCGGTTCGGTGACCATGCCGCCGACCTTGACCCCCTCAGCTTCCAGCATCTCTATGACCTTGAGCAATGCATGGGTCTTGCCCGCACCAGGCAATCCCGTAATACCGATCTTGATAGTGGTGTTCATTTTGTCACCGATTTATAACGAGCAATAACCCTGACGCGATGAAGCGATGCCACCCCGTATGGGTGTCCTTTCTTAATATGGTTTTCGAACCCTCGTCGGGGCGGGACCGCTTCGGGGCTAATTGCCGCACCGGCCGCCGTCCACGGCCGATTATTGGTCCAGCTCTTCTATGGAACTCACGTACATGAGGGGGTACTTGATATCTTCGAGGTATCTCATCTCCCCGACCGCCCGGACCTTCCCGATGCGGATGGAGACCTTCACGTCCAGCATCTCCCCGGTCAGGCTCTGGTAGTCGTACTCGTTCCTCTTCATCCGGAGCCGGTCCCGGCGGATCTTGACCTCGATCGATTCTACGAACGGCTGGACCTTCACGCCCTCCTCGATCGCCCGCTCCAAGCTGTCGGCGTTGGAGGCGCTCACCGGGGTCCCGATGAACTGATGGTATACGGCCGCCAGCTTGATTCCGGCCTCGAAGGCCGCCCTTTCCCGGTCGGTGCAGCGGAAATAGCTAGCGGCCTGCTCCTCTCGTGACGCCCTCATTGTCGTTTCTCCGTCATGAGTCATGACCTCGTCGATAATAAACATGCTGAACCGGCCCCTCGGCCGCTCACCCGCTGGATAGGCCAGACCGTTGAGTTCGGCGAGAATCAACTATTTATATCAACCTCATTATCACGAGTCCTAATGCGGCCCCAGGACCGAATATTGGAACTGAAAAAGGAACGGAACGCCGTCATCCTAGCGCATAACTATCAGGTCCCTGACATTCAGGACATCGCCGATTATGTAGGGGATTCCCTGGGCCTGGCAATGGCCGCGGCCAAGACCACCGCGGACGTCATCGTTTTCTGCGGCGTCGATTTCATGGCCGAGAGCGCCAAGATCCTCAATCCCTCCAAGATCGTCCTGCATCCCGAGCCGAAGGCGCGTTGCCCCATGGCCGCCATGTGCGACCCCAACGGCGTGAAGATGCTGAAGAGGGACTTCCCCCGGGCCGAGGTGGTCGCCTACGTCAACACCTCGGCGGAGTGCAAGGCCGAGGCCGACGTGTGCTGCACCTCCTCGAACGCGGTGAAGGTGGTCAACAGTCTCGATTCAGACCTCATCATATTCATCCCCGACGAGAACCTGGCGTCGTTCGTTCAGCGCTCGACGGAGAAGGACATCATCCCCTGGCCGGGGTACTGCCCGACCCACGAGTCGATCACCGTCGAGAAGCTCAAGAAACTGAAGGAGGAGCATCCCGGGGCGGCCATCATCGTCCACCCCGAGTGCCGCCCCGACGTCATAGACATGGCCGACGCGGTCCGCTCCACCGAGGGCATCCTGACATTCGTCCGGGAGTCCCCGAGCTCCGAGTTCATAATCGGAACGGAGCAGGACATGACCTACAGGCTCAGCAAGGAGAACCCGGGGAAGAAGTTCTACACAGTGCCCGGCGCGGTGTGCCCGACCATGAAGCTCATCACTCTCGAGAACGTCCTGGCGGCGCTCGAGTCGATGAGCCCCGAGGTCACCCTGAAGCCGGAGCTGATGGAGAGGGCCAGGAAGCCGCTGCAGCGCATGATGGACATCGGCCGAGGGGACTGAAGGGACAAGGTCCCCCGTCGCTCCGGCACTCCATTCCCAGGTGTGGTCCGGCCGTCGGCCCGCGGCGGCTGCCGGGTGCCGTACCATCGAGCATTAGCGTATTTCGCTCCGATCACCTCCGCCCCCAGATGCGGGATTGGCATCGGCCGGTCCCCGGTCCTCAGCGTATGACCCCACCCCGGCGTGCATTATAATAACGGCGTAGTGGAACTCTGTACCGCACATGTCCATCGCCATTTTCGTCTCGACCGATGCTGTGAACCGCCTGATCCATCAGGTCGAGGAGGCCGGCATCAAGCCCGAGATCAAGGGCCGGGTGGGCCGCTCAGACCTCCTGCACGCCTGCTTCTCGCTATCCATGCCCTCCCTGCCGAGAATGGAGACGGTCCGCGATGGCGCCCTCACCATCCATGCCCCCGTCGACGGCTCTGTCTCCATCCCTTGGGGGATGGGTACGAGGTTCAGCATGAGGGCGATGACCGATGTCGGCCTGGAGGTCATCGGGGACAAGCTCAGGCTCGACGTCAGCGACCTGATCTTCGAGGACCTCCGGCTGGGTAGGGGGTGTTCCCTCCCCAAGAGGGTCCTCGACTTCATCGGCCCCTTCATCCACAGCATGCTGTTCCGCGGGTTCGGCCTGGACGAGCGGCAGCTCATGGACATTCCCTCGCTGAAGATACCGCTCTCCATGGCGAGGCCCGGCGCCCCGCCCATGGAGATGAGGATCAAGGACATCGAGGTCGCGCCCACCGGCATCCTCGCGTACCTCGGGATGGCGGACGACTCCAGCCCCCCGGCGCCGATGCCGCCCACGGAGGGCTGGGACCTGACGGTGGCGGTGTGCGAGGGCACCGCCGAGGACATGGTCACCCGGGCGATGGAGGCCATCGGGGAGCTGGAGGGCAAGGTGTCGTTCTCCGTCCCGGACAGCAGGCAGATCGCCGACCTCTTCCTGGCCTCCGCGGAGACCCTGACCACCCTGGGACGCCGGGGTCTGGGCAGGCGGGCCCTCCGGAGCGCGTCGACGATCGAGATGGACTACGTGGCCTGCGTCGGGAGGCCCAACCTGTCGTTCGGGGACGGGGAGAGGATCATCCTCTGCAAGATCCCCGCCCATATCCGCGCCAGGGCCGACCTCGTGGTGGAGAACTTCAAGGGCAGCCTGTGGGAGCGGCTGAGGGCGTTCTTCCGCCCCGTTCCGAGCAAGAAAGCGCAGGTCGAGAGGAGGACGATCAACTCCTGGGACATCGACGGGGACTTCATCCTCGAGCGGGCCGAGGTGAAGGTGGTGCAGGGCGACGGCGCCCCGCCGAGGTTCGAGCTCGTCATGCTGGACCTGGAAGAGATGAACCTCCCGCTGCCCCTGCCGGACGAGATGATGGAGAAGATCGCCGAGGGTATAGGGAGGGGGATGATCTCCGACCGCCTCCCCGAGGTCAAGTTCACCGAGCTTCCCCTGTCCCCCGAGCTGCCCTTCAGGCTGAAGCTGGACGACGTCCGCGTGGACACGTGCCGGGGGAGGCTGACGCTCCAAGCCAACATCGGCCTGGTCCCCGACGGGGACCCCGAGGCGTTCAAGAGGAGCGTCGAGGAGCGGATCAGCGCGGCGATCCCGCTTACAGCAGCGTCTGGACAGAGCTGACCATGAAGTAGGCGGCGAAGACGATGAGGAGGAGCCCGCAGGCGATGAACAGCATGCGGTATCGCCGTCCGGTCAGGAACCTCCGGGAGCGGTTCACCGAGAAGGAGACGAACTCCAGCCATCCGAGGTCGCAGGCGAGGTGGACCATCACGAACAGGGGCAGGATGATCAGCCCGTAGCCGATCGCCGTACCGATGAGGGACGCGCCCACGGTGGCCCACCACAGGAGAAAGTAAGGATTGGCAGCGGTCAGCGCGACTCCCGCAGTGAACGGCCTCATCTTGGAGCCCTGTACCTGGCCGTCCTCGATCCTGGTCCTCACCATGGAGGTCCCCATGTACAGGAGGAACGCCCCTCCCACCAGCCCGATGGCGGCGAAGACGGCATCGTCCCTCAGGACGGTCTCGAACCCCAGGAAGATGGCCGCGACCAGGGGGATCTCGATGACCGCATGTCCGGCGGTTATCTTCGCCCCGGCGTGCTTGTCCTGATACCCCTTCGCCACCGCGGTGGCGAACACCGGCCCGGGCATGAGCGCGCCGGAGAGGGAGATGAAGGCCACCAGGCCGAGAAAGAGCAAAGGTTCGCTCAGGCCGTCCATGGTCTGTCGAAAGGTAGAGAGCTATTTATGGGAATTGGTCACGGAGGGCCATTCCTATGGGCCAGGCCTATGCTTCCAATAATGGAATGAGTTCTCCTCGGGTCTGAGCCGTTCTGACCCGATCAGGCCTTTTTCGACCTTGTGATCGACCTCCTTGAACGGGATGAAGGAGACCAGCAGGACGATGGCAGAGAATAGGCCTAGGTAGAACCCCATAGCTATGGTCGTCGAAACCATCCCTTCGGGCAGCATGGGTTTCAATGCGGTGGCTGTATCCTCGAGTAGACCAGGGATGGTGACGAACAGGATCGCTAGAGAGGGGATCTGGGCGATCACCGCCCTAGCGTCGAGGAGCGCAGCGATCGTCGCCACGAGGAAAATTAAGGAGGCGATGCTGACCTGGATAGTGGGCGATGTGATCATATCAGCGAACCATAACGTGGTGATCGAAATGGTAGCGTGGGTTGTAGAATCCCTGACAATAATACTTCCCCATGGCAAGATAATGGATAGGAGACCGATCAGCGTCCCAACAATCCTGAACTGGACGTTACGGGAGGATCGAACGGGCTCGAGAATGCTACGAGCAAGCCTCTCCCCACGCCCTCCTGCTGTGCGGCCGTTCATACTCAGGGGATGCTGTTGCGACGATAAAAATTCTCTTCAGCTCCTGGTGCAGTCCCGACTGATCATCAGGGTCATGGTGCTCTTGACACCCGGGAGGCCCCTGACCTTGGTCATCAGCGCCGCCTCCAGTCCCTCCATGGTGGCCGCGTCGATAATCGCTACGACGTCGTAGACCCCGTACACGATGTACGCCTTCTCCGCTCCTTCGATCTTGCATATGCTGTCCGCGACCGAAGCCTCCTTGCCGACCTCACAGTTGATCAGAACGACCGCGCTTGGCATCGAACCCCTCTTGGTTCCGCCGGTAGTTCAAACTTCCCGTTAGCGAGATATAGGGCCACGACGTAACCGACCGTGGGAGGGGCCCGGTGAAGATAAGAGGGTCAGCAGATCCGCCCGGAGATGATGAGACCTTCTAGGCAGATGTGGGCCCCTCTCGCGTGTCCAGGAAGCACTTGGTCCTCAGGCACAAGCGGGCGATGTCTAGCATTACGAGGGTGCCGGCGACCACCAGGAGCGCCGCGACCAGCCACGAGTAGCCGGGATCGATCCCCAGGCCGTTGACGGCGATGCCCTGGCTGAACAGCAGGGCGAGGTACATGGGAACGAGGCGGAGCAGGATGCCGCGATCGTTGACCGCCCAAACCGCGAAGAACGCGAACGGAAAGATGTAGTAGCTGAGGCGGATCATCGGGTAGACGGAGAGGAACACCACGGTGGTGAGCATGGCCCCCCTCCATATGTCCAGCTTCCAGCGATGGACCAGGTAGTAGGTCAGCGCGAGCGTCCCCACGGTAAGGGCGGCGCCGACCGATCCGGGGATCACGAGCCCTCCCTGGCCGATCAGGTTTATGAGCGACATCCCCGCGCTGCCCTCCCCGCTGCGTCCCAGAAGATAGTAGGACGGGAAGTTGAGGAACTCGATGGGGCAGAGCAGGAGGAACGGAAGCGCGATGAATATCGAGGTGATCACGGCGATGGCGATGTTCTTAAGCACCTCCCGGCGGTCCCTTAGAAGGACCAGGATGTCCGGGTAGATGATGATGGGAAGGAACTTGGTCCAGAACCCGAAGGCCGCGGCGACCGAGGCCAGGCCCTTCCGCCCGCTGAGCATCAGCAGCACCGGAAGGAGGTAGAAGAACGCGACCACCGGCTCGTCCTGGATGCCCCAGGTGGCGTCCTGCAGGGCGAACGGGCAGAGGAGCAGGAGGAGCGATACGAGCATCGCCCGGTACCCGTTCCATCGGTGCAGCACCAGGTACATCGACAGGGCGGTCAGGATGATGAAGAACGAGAAGTAGATCTCGTAGGCCCACCACTCCCCGCCGATCATCTGGGGAGGCAGGAGCACGTAGTTGATCAGGGGCGGGGACTCGATGTCCAGGTCCCGGTAGATTATCCCCCCGTTGAGGATCAGGCTCGTCCTCTCCTGATAGATGGGAAGGTCAGGGGTGGGGCCGAAGGACGCGTCCAGCCATTGGCGGACGAAGAGGCCGTCGGCGAGGATCATGCTGCCGTAGCACAGCACCCCCACCATGACGATGACGGCGATCCTCTGGCGGTGGTTCAGGTTCCGGAGGGAGGGACGGTCATCGCTTCGAGCTTTAGTGTCGTCCATTCTACCCTCCCTTGCCTGCCCTGATCAGCAGCCCATAGTTCTGCATCGATATTTCACCTTTTTCGACCAGTGACCGTCTCGAGATCCTGCGCCCCAGCCGGTTGCAACCCCTGAAGCATGATGGCAAGAAGCAACTCGACGAGCATCCGGCGACCGCTGTCAGCCGACGTCCCTGCGCTCCCGCTCGGTGATCGTGACGGCAATCTTGTCCCCGGCCTGCTTGCCTATCCTGGCACGAATATCCTTTCTTATCCCGATTATGTGGCATGGTGTCCCCATCTTTACCAGACAGCCATCGTAGGGTACGCCGTCAAACGTGGCCGTAACAAGCACCCGCCCTCGGCCGAACTCGGTCTTGACATCAAAGGGGATCTCGACATACGCGCCGTCGATATCGGGAACCTTCTTGATCACCGCTTCGAACTCGAATTTTTTACTCATGCCCCGGTGCTCCATGACCGTACTGCATTGGAGGTTCATAGCTTGCATCGGTCGAATGTCGATGGCCAATCGAACCCGCGCCGGGCATGTGGACGGACCTATCCCTTTCACATCCTACCCTGATGGGCACAAGGTCCGCACCGCGGCGCGCCTCGATGCGCCGCGTGGTACACTGGTTCGGCACTTGCGAACAAGAATCAAAACTATTATGCCCAGGACGTCCATCTTCGGGCTAGGATGGGCAGTGCACTTTCGGTCCAGTGGGGAATCAGCCTAAATAGTACCTCTGATTCGCCAACATCGGAGGACAATTGTCCAGTCTAAGGAAGCTGATCCGGTGAGGATGTTCGAGAACCCGGTGGAGGAGCTATCGTTCGTGGTCCTGGGGGAGCCGACCCCGGAGGGAAGCACCAGGGCATACTACATCAAGGCGCTGGACCGGACGGTCACCACGCACCAGAACAAGAAGAGCCTGGAGGCCTGGCGGAACCGGGTCGCGACCGAGGCCCAGAGGGCTCTCGAAGGCCGGGAATGGAAGTGCGACAGCGCCTCGGCCTACTCGGTGAGCGTGGACTTCGTGCTCTCGCGCCCCGCCTCTGTGCCCGAGCACCGCAGGATACACCCTACCGTCAAGCCGGATATCGATAAGCTCGTCCGGGCGATCAATGATGCGCTGACCAGCATCCTGTTCGTCGACGACTGCCAGGTCGTCTCGATGACCATGACCAAGGACTACAGCGATGAGCGCAGGGCGGGAGCGTACATAACGGTGTACAGGTACCCGAACCAGTGCGAGCGGCCGAAAAGGGGTCGGAAGAAGGCCGATGCGATCGAGGAAGAGCCCTGCGACGACCCCCGGGATTAGTCCTTTTTCCTAGCTTTCCACAGCCGCAGGTATGAGCCGACCAGGAGCGAGGCGGGATACATTATCTCCTCCTCGACCCGGGCATGATGGGAGAGCTCCCGCGCGAAGACGGCGTACTCGTCCTTCCCGGCCTTCTGCGCCTCCAGCGAGAGGACCTCCGATCTCTCGGCGATCATCACGTGCTCCTCGAGCATGCGGGGCAGCTCCTTGGCGAAGCGGTCGGTAAGGGCGATGATCTCGTCAACGTCCCCCATCGGCTCCTCACCGGTCACGGTGAGCATTCCCAGCGGCGGCAGTGCGAGCTCCTCCTCCTTGAGGAAGTGGGGGTGCAGCACCTCCTCCACCGCCCGGGCCGCCTCCCCCAGGGCTCCCTCCTCCCGCACCGCTCGCTCCATCACCTCCATCAGGTGAGCGTGCTCCTCGTTCAGCGATTCAGGGATTGCCATATCGATTGATGTTAGAGCACCCCGATGGTTAAGACCTTGTTCCCGGTCAAGATGCTCGCCCGGAACCGGGAGCGAGGGCCGCCATCGCACGTCGGGAGAAAAGAAGGGAAGGTGTTTTCCGGGCCCCTCAGGGGACCAGGCGGACGCGGTCCCTCGGGAACAGGATGGTCTCCCTGATGTTGGGCAGGTCCAGCATCTTCTGGACCAGCCTCTCCACTCCCAGTCCCCAGCCCCCGTGCGGGGGCATGCCGAACTTGAAGGCATCGAGGTAGAAGCCGAACGCCTCCGGGTCGAGACCCTTCTTCTGCATCCTCGCCACCAGGCGGTCGTAGCGGTGCTCCCTCTGGCCTCCGGAGGAGATCTCCTGCCCCTTGTAGTCGAGGTCGAAGGAGTAGGAGTAAGGCGTGCCGTCCTTCTCCATGATGTAGAACGGCTTCGCCTCCTCCGGGTACTCCACGATCCAGTACATGTCGTAGCCCCTCTCCTTCATCAGCTCGCCGAGGGCCTTCTCTCCCTCGGTCCCCAGGTCGTCGCCTAGCTTGATCTGCATGTCGGCGGACTGGACCATCTCCACCGCGTCCTTGTACTCGATGACGGGGTACGGGGCCTTGGGAACGGTCACCTTGGCGTTGAGGACCTCGAGCTGGGGGGCGGCCTTGGAGACGATGCCCTCGATCACCGACTGGGTGCACCTCTCGACCACGTCCAGCACATCGGCCATGGAGTCGATGTACGCCATCTCGCCGTCGAAGGACACGAACTCCGAGACGTGCCTCACGGTGTCCGACGGCTCCGCCCGGAACGCCGGCCCGATCTCGAACACCCGGTCCAGGCCGGTGGACATCAGCATCTGCTTGTAAAGCTGCGGGGACTGCGCGAGGTAGGCCATCTGCTCGAAGTAATTGAGCCGGAACAGAGTCGCTCCTCCCTCCGCGCCGGAGGCCACGATCTTGGGGGTGAACACCTCCACGAAGCCTTCCCCGACCAGGAACTGGTCGATGAGGCTGAGGGCCATCGACTTGATCTCGAAGACCGCCCGGGTCTCCGGCTTGCGCAGGTCCATGAACCGGTGGTCGAACCGGGTGTCCGCCTCGACGTTCACCTTGTCGATGACGCCCATGGGCAGGGGGGACGCCGCCGGGCTGAGGACCTCGATCATGGAAGGGATCACTTCAACCCCGCCCTTGGCCTGCTCGGCCGCCTTGGCCGTTCCGGTGACCTTGACCACCGACTCCCTGGCCATGGAAGTGAGCACGGACATGACCTCGGGGGCGATCTTCTTCTTGGGGGCGGTGATCTGGACGACCCCGTGCCGGTCCCTGATGATCAAGAATGATATGCCGCCCAGGTTCCTGATCTCCTGGGCCCAGCCCTTTATCACGACCTCCTTTCCCGAATCGGCAGGGGAGAGGGTCTTGGAATTGCGCAGCGACGCCTCGCTCATGAGATTACCGGGGCGTGGATATTCCGCCGCAGTATAAAAGTGTGCCCAGCCAGGTCGCCCAATGTAGCGGCCCGTACCAAAGATTAATATGTAGAATGGTGGAAATAGGTGAAACCATGACCGTCAATGTCGAGATAGATCAGGAGGGCTGCATACAGTGCGGCCGCTGTTACAATGACGAGTGTCCCGAGGTATTCAAGGAGGGCGAGGACGGGACCTCCGAGATCGTCGAGCAGTACCGCGACGGGAGCTCGGCCAAGGGCAAGGTGCCCGATGAGCTGCTCGAGTGCGCGACCAAGGGCGCGGACGCCTGCCCGGTGACCGTCATCACTGTGAACCAATCATAATCGTAATGGGCGCCGATCGAGTGAGCCATTCAATGCTCGGACGGTCGAGCAGCCCTACTAACTATTTATACGGAGAGCATTATTTCCAGCATCATTAAGGGGAAAGTAAATGTCAGATAGGGTTACCGTTTCAGTCATAAAAGCCGATGTAGGATCCGTCGGCGGGCATGCAAGACCACATCCGTTGATGATGAAGAAGGCCAGCGAGCGCCTGGCCGACGGCCTCAGGGCCGGAACGATCGACGATTTCTACGTTACCAGGGTGGGCGACGACATCAACCTGTTCCTCACCCACACCCGCGGCGAGAACAACAGGGACGTCCACGGCCTGTGCTGGGAGGCGTTCATGGACGCCACCAAGGAGGCCAAGAGGATGAAGCTCTACGCCGCAGGGCAGGACCTGCTGACCGATGCCTTCTCCGGCAACGTCAGGGGCGCCGGCCCGGGAGCGGCGGAGATGGAGTTCAAGGAGAGGGGCGCCGAGCCCATCGTCTTCTTCATGGCCGACAAGACCGAGCCGTCATCCTACTCCTTGCCCTTGTGCAAGACCTTCATGGATCCGTTCACAACCACTGGCCTGGTCATCGACCCCAGGGCTCACGAGGGCTTCAAGTTCGAGATCGTGGACGTCTGCGACTCCAAGAAGGTCATCATGTCGACCCCCGAGGAGACCTATGACATCCTGACCCTGCTGGGCGACACGACCAGGTACGCGATCAAGAGGATCTGGTCCAAGATCGACGACATCGGCATCGGGGCCGTGGTCTCCACCGAGAAGCTGAACATCTCCGCCGGCAAGTACGTGGGCAAGGACGACCCGGTATGCATCTGCAGATCCCAGAGCGGCCTTCCAGCGGTGGGGGAGATCCTCCAGCCGTACATGTTCCCGGCCCTGGTCTCCGGCTGGATGAGGGGCTCTCACTACGGCGGATGGTATCCCTGCTCGGTCGCCGATTCCGATCCCGTGTTCTTCGACGGCCCGCCACGCATCTGCGCGATCGGCCTGCATGTCAGCAACGGCAAGTTCCAGGGTCTCGAGGACCCCGGCTCCGCGCCCGGCCACCACGAGCCCATCGACTACTTCTCCGGAAGCTGCTGGGACGAGGCCAGGAAGGGAGCGGTCAAGGCATCCATCTACATGCGCCGCCACGGGCCGTTCATGCCCGCGGTCCTCGGGCCGGAGGAGATGGAGTACACCACCCGCCCGGCGGTCCTCAGCAAGCTGAAGGAACGCATGGAAAAGATGGATTGAGATGAGAGCGCCGGTCATCATCATCAACTTCAAGGCCTATGCCGAGGTCCAAGGCGATCGAGCGGTCGCCCTGGCCGAAGCGTGCCAGGAGGTGTACGATGATACGGGCGTGACCATCGCGGTGTGCCCCCCGGTCACCGAGCTGTCCTCGGTGGCGAGGGCGGTCACCGTGCCGGTGTTCGCGCAGCACGTCGACGCCAAGCGCCCGGGCGCCGCCACCGGGTACACCACCCCTGAGCTGGCCAAGGCCGCCGGGGCGTCGGGCACCCTGCTCAACCACTCGGAGAGGCGCATGGTCCTGGCCGATCTCGCTCTGGCGGTCCAGCTGTGCAAGGGCGCCGGCCTGACCACCTGCGTGTGCACCGACACCACCTCGACCTCCGCGGCCGCGGCGTCCCTCGACCCCGAGTTCATCGCCGTCGAGCCGCCCGAGCTCATCGGCGGGGACATATCGGTCACCGACGCCAACCCCGACATCGTGAGCGGCGCGGTCAATGCCGTCCGCCGGATCGACGACGGGATCCAGGTCCTCTGCGGAGCAGGGGTCAAGAACGGAAGGGACGTGAAGAAGGCGATCGAGCTCGGAGCGTCCGGCGTTCTGCTGGCCTCGGGCGTGGTCAAGGCCAAGGAGCCCCGCAAGGTCCTGGCCGACCTGGTCCAGTTCCTCTGATCGCTCGGCCTAATTGTAGCGGTCAGTAATATCCTGCCGGCCGAGGCTCTCAGGCTCGATGAGGGGCCTGAACCTCTTGGTCCTGCTGGTGCTAGTTCTCCCCACCGCCCAGCCAGGCCCCTCATCTTCAGTCCTGGGCTCGGAGATGATGCTGGAGCTTTCCGGACCTGACGAGCTTCTCATAACCGAGGTCTGCCCGGGGCGGCCGGTCGAGTACATCATCATGACCAACTTCGGGGAGGAGCGGTCCTTGGAGGCCGTGACCGTCGACGACGGGGAAGGCAGCATCGTCATCCTCGCGAACATGACCTTGAGGAAGGGCAGGTCCCTGGCATTGACGGCCGACGGCGATACGTTCTCAAGCCTAAGGCCCGGAGTGCCGTACCTGGAGAAGGGCGACCCGTCCCTGAAGTGGAACTCCCGGTTCACCCTGGCCGACGGCGGTGACGAGGTCATCCTCAGCTCGCCCGATAGCGCGGTCCACGATGCCGTCGCCTACGGCACCTCGCTGTACGATGGCGAGGGGTGGAAAGGGGCGGCAGTGGGGACCGTCCCTAAGGCCCATGCCCTCCTGAGGTGCGGCGGGGACACGAACACCTCCGCCGACTGGGTCGTGGAGCCGCCCGGACGCTCCGATCACCCGCGGCAGGCGTTCGAGGCGGTGGTGGAGCCGTTCTCGGCCCCGGAGACCGCCGCCGGCCGCATAGCCCGGGAGGTCTCCATGGCCTCCCGCACGGTGAACTGCTCGGTGTACGAGGTATACGACCCGTTCATCGTCGATCAGCTCGCCCGGTGCGCCTACCGGGGCGTCGAGGTAAACCTCCTGATCGAGGGCCAGCCCGTCGGCGGCCTCTCCGAGCGCTCCCTGGATGCCGTGGCCACCCTCGCCGCGGCGGGCGTGGAGGTCCGTGAGCTGCGCTCCGTCGATTCGTACAAGCGGTACGACTACATGCACGCGAAGTACATGGTGGTCGACGGCCGCCGGGTGACGGTGATGTCGGAGAACTGGGGCGGCGGCCTCTATGCCAACCGGGGGTGGGGCGTAACAATGGACGGCGCGGAGGTGGGGGCGTACTTCGACCGGGTCTTCAGCGGCGACTTCAACGGCCCCCTGGACGCCGGATCACCCAGGAAGAAGGGCAGCATCATCGGCCCGGTCCCGGAGATCGGCCTTCCTGATGAGCTTCTTAGATACCGCTGCGAGGTATCACCCGTGCTCTCCCCGGACCATTCCTTGGGCGCGCTGCGCGACCTCATCGCCTCGTCCACAGAGAAGGTGCTGGTGGAGCAGCTGTCGGTGGAACCGGATTGGCTGGAGATGCCGAGCCTGCTGACCTCGCTGATCGAGGCGGCGGAGAGGGGCGTGAAGGTGCGCCTTCTTCTCGACTCGTCCTGGGACAGGGACGAGAACCAGGCCGTGGCCGACGAGCTCAACGCCCTTGCCGCGAGCGAGGGGTACGACCTTGAGGCGAAGGTCATCTCGCCCTACCACGGCCTGTCGGTGATGCACAACAAAGGCATCGTGGTGGACGACACGGCGGTGATATCCTCGATGAACTGGGGCGACAGCGCCCTCTTCGAGAACCGGGAGGTAGGGGTGGCGGTGCGCTCCGAGCAGATCGCCGCGTACTTCTCCGACCTTTTCTGGAAGGACTGGTCCGACGACCCCATACCGCCGGTCGCCCATCTCCCATGGACGAGCATCCAGGTCCACGAGGGCCAGCCGGTCCTGCTCGATGCCGGGAACTCGTCGGATAACGCCCCCTCGCCCGAGTTCGAGTGGGACGTGGACGGGGATGGGACGGTCGACAGCACCGAAGTCTCCTGGGCGGTCAAGCTTCCACCGGGGAACCATACCATCGTGCTGACGGTCCGCGACCGGGGGAACAACACAGCCACCGCATTCTGCTGGGTCGAGGTCCTGCCGGCCGGAGGACCAGCGTTAGACACGACCACGGCTATCCTGCTGGCATTGCCGCTGATAGTCGTTTTGTTGGTAATGGTTCGGAAAAAGCTTCGTCGACGGTAGCCCATGGCAAGCCCAATCGATACGGAAGTGGCGCGGCCCTTGAGAAAGACAGATTATGAAAAAAGGCCATTGGCCCATTTTGTCAAATTCCGCTAGGCAATATTATGGCTGGCATGCGCTCGAAATCCGGTCGGCGCTTTGTTAACCATGTGCAGTTCGGCGCCTCGATGAAAATCTCAGATTGAGTGTCAGCCAGTAGATTGCTCATCGCTTAGTGATAGTAGTGATAGGGGTAAAAAGTGAATCAGGATGGAATGAGAATCGCCTCCCAGGTGAAGGGGTCCCAGGGCAGTCCCACCATCGGGAGGGGAGCCATTGCGTCAGCGTAATAGTATTTTGTTCCCATATATGTCCAATATGCAAGTCCACCGATCGAAGGTGGATTAACATTCAATCCAACCGCAATATGGGCGCTAACTCCGTTACTAAGGTACACTAAAATGCTGTCATAATTGAATGGAGACGATTGGATTATTGAAGCGTATAATGCGTTAAAATCCTCACAATCGCCGGTATAGTCAACAAGTGTTTCAACTGGATATCTAGGATAGTCCTGTATCCCTACCGATTCATTATCCAAAGCATGTGGGATGGTTTGGAGGAACGACAGAACGAAGTTTGCTGTAAGGTACGAATCGTAACCTTTGGATGCTGCCATGGTCTTTAACTTAGCTGCGATATCTTTTACAACAGGATCGTAGGGCTGAACATATAAGGCATACCCCTGGACGTAGGTTCGTGGCAACCGATAAGTGTTCTTGGCCTCATAGTATGCAGATGATGGAATCTCAACCTCTAATGTCCATTGACTGTCATCAATATCAAAGATCCAACTATGGGAAAAAACGAACATCTGGGGAGGAAAGAAGAACGTTTGAGATTCACTCCATTCACTGGCACGCGAATCATGAATCGCCGCTACCCGCCAGTGGTAGTACTGACCATCAATGAATGATATCGTGGGCCCGAATTGTGTCTTGTCAACTATCAAGTCTAAAACGAGTTGTGAATAATTCGCATCCTCAGCTATCTGAACACGATAATTATCAGCTTCAGGTACAGATGTCCACCGAAGGCTCACATCCTTGTCAAGGCAGATATATCCATTCTCTGGACTGATGGGCGTGGGTGTATCAATTGTGGCCTTAATCGAAAACGACCAGATTTGACTGGAAGGGCCGATTTTTCCATCTTTAATGGCACAAACAGACCAGGAGAATGTGCCTGTTTTTTTCAAGAGGTATTGGTTGCTCTGGACGGTAACGTTCATCAGTCCAAGTTCTGATCCTACAATCGATAGAACGTAGCTGTCCGCTCCTTCGACTGATGACCAAGAGAGCAACACAGAATCACTTACAAGATTGGCATCATTGAGCGGTGAGATTAGATTGACCTCGCCTACCTGCACGAATCTATCATCATGATCAAACCAGGAATTAATTAGTCCATTGGACAATCCTAGGTTGGGAGCCAAAGCGATAGCTAAGATGATCGCTCCAACCAAAACACAAACAATTGTCCATATGAATATCGGCTTCCTTTTTCTTCTCTCCCCATAGGTGAGCTGATAACCAGATGGCGCGATCAACCCATTGTAGTGAGGAGATTCCTCTATTGCTTGTTTTCTCTCCTTACCAAGCGAATCGTCGTCTCTTATCCGGGGATCTGGTCTTGGGGGCTTATAGCCCATCTATTTATCTCCGAGTAAGATAATAAGCATTCACTAGTTTAAATATCATCTTCAATATGAGCAATGGCGATAACAAATTATGCGAGTACATTGAAATTTACTTCGCCCTTATTGAAACCGCCCCATATAGGATAAAACATCATGAGAGAATAAGAACGCAATGATGTGCAGCCCCCGTGCGTCCACTTATTGCATATATTGCTTTATTGAACGAATCAACCTTTTGTATTAGCAAATAAGATTTAACTATTCAAAAAAACTATATGCGATTCGCGCTCAGAACATTAGATGTAATCCGCTCTGAGTATAGCACTTATTCAATGGAGGTCCGGAAGAGAGATGGAGAGCACTGTCCATATTACCAACCCCATCAATGCGATGAATGATATGGGCATAGGCTTATACAAAATATCGACTTCATTCAGGGCACCAGCCTCGGTGGCAACAGATACCGCTAAAAAACACAGAGGCAAAATCCAATTTTTGGTCAAACGCTTGAATGGTATGCCAATGTCTGATATCGAGAAGTTCATAGATCATTTGACCGATCTGGTATCTTATGATCTAAACCCAGAAGACCTAGAAGACAGTATAAAACAAATCGATGAAATTGGACAGATCGGGCATATGTTAAAGTCGATAGAGACCAACATGGAACGAATGAGCGATGCTGAAAAAATCAAATTTTTCATCGAATCCATCAGATTCAATATCGATATGCTGGACAAGATGTACCGGAAAATTGGTATTGAAGTCCTTAAGGCCGAATCCGAAGAGACTTTCGATTATCTCTTGGTGAGCCAATCGATTTTATTGAAGTCTAAGAAAATGCTTGAAGCAGCACTCTTCACAATAGAATGCGACGACACCATAGGCAGTGAAGAGGCCAACTTGATTTCAGAGGGTCTTTATGGGGTCTTAAGGGTTGAATCGTTCAGAAGAGGTAAGATTTCATTAGTCGATCTTGAGAACACATATACATTTTTAACTACCGCCCTAGGAATGCAGAAATATCAGATTCAACCAGTAAGGCCAGACTGGCTAGTTGATAATTGATACTTGGGATACTATGACCTGGCATTTACCTGATACAGGCGTAGTTATCGCCAAGGTATGGGAGAATGACCGTTTTTCAATTGCTGTATCAGACTACCTAGACAATGTGCCAGTGAAAAATCAAAAAATATTGGAAGAGGTTTACAAAGAGGCCAGCAGAAAATTCCAAAAGAATATCCGCCTGGCGTTGATGCCCTTGAGAGATGCAGCGGTCCAGGTGGCTACAAAAAATGGAATAGGCGTCGAAGATCTCACCTTCCAACATATTGATGAGGTAATATCTGCCGTCATTGCTAACACAGGAAAAAGTGAAGGATTCTATGAAAAGGTCCGTTGGCAATTAAATGAGATGCGGCAGTTCGATGATGTTAAAAATCCATTCTTAACTGTCTTTTCTGAAAGCTATGATGAAACGACCGTTTGGGAGATATATACCATGAGGAAGGTCTTCAGCATTCGTAATGTGGGAAAAGACTGCCTCTCGTGCCAAGACCCTGAAGAGTCGAACTTAAGAAATGAGCTTATTACATTTTTGACAGCAAAGTCGAAGTTCTTTAACAATAAGAAAAGCGAAGGGGACCTCAAGATAGTCTCACAGATGTTGGCCATATCAGGAAGAAGAGGCAACCCAGATCTTATCTTTTTGACCGTGGATAGAACACTTGACGAAGAGTTTGGCAAGGTAATGGGTCCTATAATTCAAGATTATGATGGACAGATCGGGTCTGTCACTTCAAAGCTGATACGGTAATTGTGTGCGATACTAATTTTGTCGATATTTCCTCCCTCTCCTAGAATCGCTTCCTCAATGTCACAAAGACATCAACTCAGTGTTCAGAATTGTGCACAATAGGAATTCGTGAATGGGGGAAGTTGCAGTAGAATGGCGCGTTTTGGCCCCTCAAGCCCTAGCAGGCCTCATCGATATGAGGTCTATCCGGACAGATTGGATTGGACGCCTCGCAGCAAATGGCCCTAACATGCCCGGCCTTGGATTTGTGGTCAGAATATGGAGGTCACGGGTTGAGGGAAATGCTTGCAGGACGGGCAGCTCAAACAAGTGTCGCCCCCTTACACTGTTGTGTCATTTTGACGCATATCTCAATATCCTACCCATAGTCGTCAAAGAAATCGTTGGGATCGCACAGTCAGCAATTTTCTCCTCGTTCGGAGTTACACCCTCGGTGGCCATTAAGGACGTTCTGCGGATTGAAGACCCAAGTAAGGGTTCCGCATAATTCGCACTCTTGGACCCTGTCAGCCTAGTTTAATAGTGAAAAAACGGTCCCTGACGTTCTCACCAGTAAGTTCTGGAGCGGAAAAGGATTAATCTTCGGAAGAATCATTGATGAAGTGTTGCACCTAAGGGGATTTTCGGTCGGCGATCTTCCAGCAGTCTACAATCTAGCCTGCTCCACGCTCAGCGAGCGTTACGATCCCAATCTCTTCGCCACCATATCCAGCTCCTGGCCGGAGGGGTTCATCGTGGTAGAGAGCCCCTGGGGGATCAAGGCCTTCCTCCTGGGGGTCATGACCTCGCCGATACACTCGCGGGTGCTGATGCTGGCGGTGGCCCCCGACATGCGGCGCAGGGGCATCGGCACCATGCTCATGGAGAGGTACCTGGAGGAGAGCCGGAAGAAGGGCGCCAGGGTCCTCACCCTGGAGGTGAGGAAGGGCAACCACGCGGCCATGGAGTTCTACAGGAGGTTCAACCTCGAGCCGGTGGACGTCATCGAGGGCTACTACAACGACGGCGAGGACGCCTACCAGATGCAAGTGTTCCTGTGATCACTGGTAGGCCTTGTCGTCGCGCATGTGCTCGTTCCAGAAGTAGTACGGCGACTTCTCCTTCTGGGCCGAGGAGATGTCCGTGCCCAGACCCTTCATGTAGGTCCCGTAGCGCTCCTTGATCTGCTCCTCGGCGGTCCGGCTCCTCTTCAGCGCCGCGGCCACGTGGCAGGCCTCGATCAGCGGGTCGCCGCTCGCTACCGCCAGGTCCCCGGACGACCTGATCAGGCCGCCCAGCTCCCTGAGCCGGAGGGTGAGGGAGTTATCCTTCCCGTCCATAACCTTCGCCCGGGCCTTGGCCTCGCGGATGATGGCCTCGATCGCCGATCGCGAAGCGGGCGGTATGCGTGCGTCCGCCGCGATCTCCTGGGCGACGAACTGCGCGAGACTGGCGCGGTTCGCCTCGGTGTCGGGCATGAACGTCTCCACGAGCACCTCGTAACCGTCCCCGTTGATCCTCGAGCGCAGCGGGGAGAGGACCTGCTCCAGGTCCTGGATGTTGCAGGCGGCGACGAGAATGAAGTCCGCCGGGACCGAATCCACCCGCACCGATGCTCCCGAGGATTGGGGATTGCGGCCGGAGATGGGGGCGCGCTTTTCCTGCAAGGCGGTGAGGATGAACCTCTGCAGCTGCCCTAGATGGGATATCTCGTCCAGGAACAGCACTCCCTCGTGGGCCTCGTGGATGGAGCCGGGGATGACCCGCTCGTACGGCTGGGTTCCCAGCTGGGTATGTCCGCCGAAGGGGTCGTGCCGGACGTCCCCCAGGAGCTCGGTCTCCGACGCCCCGGTCGCCAGGACGAAGGGGTTCCGCTCCAGGGGAACAAGAACCTTGTGGGGCCTGAGCCGCTCCAGGGCGCGGCGCTTCTCCAGCGCGTCCTGGTCCAGGACCCTGATCTTCTCTCCCGCCCGCTCGAAGACGACGACCTCTTCCTTGTCGCCCCGGCGCCGGGTGGTGGTGACCTTCTCCTTGCCGGTGGCGGCCAGGCCGGGCGCGGCGGTGGCCATCGATTCCATGAGGTTGCCCAGAAGGTCCCCGAAGGGATTGTTTGCCTGCATCCCGGTGTCGAGCTTGGGCTTCTCGCAGCGGGGGCAGGTGCGCTCCGTGGCGTTGGAATACGCCCCGCAGGACCGGCAGCGGTAGCCGAGGCGCTCGGCCACGCTGGTCGGCGCGATCTCGGGGTCGATGAGCTCTCCCACCGCTGAGCCCCTGGTCTCGCGCTCCCTGAGGACCTCGTCCTCCCTCTTGACCTCGACCAGCGGCCTCTCGGGGTTCTCGGGATTGTGGACGATGCGGACCTCCTCGCGCGGTTTCGGGAGGTGGAGGGCGAGGGCCTGCGCGATCATCGACTTTCCGGTGCCGGGCGGGCCGACCAGCAAGAGATTCCTCTTCTGCCTGGCGGCGATCCGCGCCAGCTCTACCGCCTCATCCTGCCCGATGACCCTGGCCAGAGGGTCCTTCGGTATCAGGATGTCGGCGGTTGTGGAGATGGACCCCAGGTCCACCTCCTTCCGGATGTCCACTTTCTCGCTCATTCGTTCAGGTCTTCCCTGGTCCAGACCTCCACCGAGGCGGGCTGCTTGGTGATGTTGCCCATCTTGGTGCCCACGATGGTGGCGATCTTGTTGTCGGCGGCGATGTCCAGGATCCTCTGGGTCACGATGCCGTCGAACACTACTGCGTTCACTCCCTTGGCGTTGCTCTTCAGGGTGTTCACCAGGTCCCTGACCGGGACCTCCTTGATGACAGCACCGGAGACGTCGAGGATCTTGGCCTTGGAGGTGGTGGCCAGCTCGTTGATGATCGTCTTGTACTGCGTCTGGGCCTCCGACAGCTTCTTGGTCGGCTCGGCCTCCGCCTGCGGCTCCTCCGCCACGGCCCGTTCCGGCAGCTCGGCCATCGGCTCCACCGCCGGCAGCTCCTTGGCCGGCTCGCGGGGCTCCCGGGCCTCGCGCTGCTCCCTGGGGCGGCGCTCGCGGGGCTCCCGGTGGGGGCGCTCAGCCCTCTCCTGCGGGCGCTCCTGGGGCTTGGCCTCCTGGGCCTCCTCCCGCTGCTCCTTGGGCTCGCGGTACTCCCTCTCCTTCTGTGGCTCCTTGGGAGCACGCTCCTCGCGGGCCTCGGCGGCCTTGCCGTTCTCGGAGGTCATCCCGTACATCTCCATGAACTGCTCGCCGGGGATCTTGTTCCGGAGGCACTTCATGATCTGCTTCTGGGTGAGCTCCTCGACCTCCATGCCCCGCGGGGCGCGGGCCACGAAGTCGACCTCGGCCACCTGGAACAGCTCACGGAGGATCAGCTCGCCGCCACGGTCGCCGTCCACGAACGCGGTGATGACCCTCTCCTTGCTGAGGTCCATGACCGTCTTCGGGACGTTGGTGCCCTCCACGGCGATGGCGTTCTTGATGCCCGACTTGAGAAGGTTGAGCACATCGGAGCGGCCCTCCACCACGATGATGGCGTCGCTGTCCTGGACGTTCGGCCCGGCGGGAAGGTGGTCCTTGCCGTAGGTGATGATCTCCTCGGTCTGCACGCTCTGCCGGACGCTCTCGGTGAGGTCGATGCCGGAGGTCTTGGACTGCTTTATCAGGTCAGTGAGCAGCTCCCTGGCCCTCTCGATGATCTTGGACCTCTTGGTGATGCGGACGTCCTCAATGCTGAGCACGGAGATCTTGGCCTTGCACGGCCCCACCCGGTCGATGGTCTCCAGGGCGGAGGCCAGAATGACCGTCTCGACCTGGTCCAGGCTTGATGGGATGAGCACCTCGCCGTCGGACTTGCCCTGCTTCGAGCTGACCTCGACCTCGATGCGGCCTATACGGCCGCTCTTCTGCAGGTCCCTGAGATCAAGCTCGTCGCCCAGCAGCCCCTCGGTCTGGCCGAAGATCGCACCTACCACATCTGGCTTCTCCACGATTCCGTCGGCCTGGAGTCGGGCCTTGATCATGTACTTGGTAGTGCTAGGATCGATGTTCATTATGGTTACACCTCATATGTCTCGAAAACGACTGTCCTGCCGACTAGAGCGCACGCTGTTCTATCCACTACGTTTACCCGGCCGGGTGCCCGTTTCAATCCTGGGCGAGGCTGGGGTTTCTACTATGCTGCTCGCTTCACGGCGAGCTGTGATGATGATAGTGAGCATGAAATCAGTCTTGTGAGGAAGTCGTTTCGTCCCCGATAGTGGCTAATGATGCTTATAAACCTTTCTGGTCCGATACATACGTTCAGAGAGGATGTGGCCTGCCGATAATGCGACGACTGGAAGGTGTCATCCTCCCGAGGCTACCTTGATCACCTTCAGGCGATCCTCGTCGTTCAGCCTCTCGTCGATGGGGATGGGCGTTCCATCCCTGAGAACGAGGTGCGCGTCCGGCAGGAGGCCGAGCCGGGCGAGGAGGTCCATGGAGGACGCGTTCTCCGGCATCTCGAGCTCTTCCCTGCTGCCTCCCGCCTCGACCTTGATCCTCATCGCCTCTTGGATGGAGAACGGGGATTTCATCGTTTGCCCTCGTCTCCCGCCCAACCCCGTTCGAACGCGCATCGGTGAGCCTCCTCCGCCCGATAGTGCCTTTTAGCTTAGGAAATGACTTATATGTGGTTACGATTCTGCCATACCCAAGGCCGAGGTAGTCTAGCCCGGTAAGGCGGTGGTCTCGAAAGAACGAGATCTCCGAGCGAACCACTGGCGGTCTCCGCCACGGGAGTTCAAATCTCTCCCTCGGCGCCATCCTTTTCACTAAATCATCGGCATGGCGATGCCGTTCGCGTCAGGGCCAGCTGCCGGATCAGCCTCTGGTCGAGGGATACTTGATGACCCCCTCGCCCCACACCTTGTCCTGTAGCCGGTTGGCGAAGTCCTCCGCCCTCTTGGGAAAGTCCTCCCCGAACTCCTCCCTTATGAACGCCTGGGACTGCTCGAATATGTCCAGGTCCCGGTCCCCCTCCAAGGCCCCTTCCATCCCCGGGAACACGAAGTCCTCCTCTTCCTTGATATGGTGCATCATGTGCGCCGCCAGGTCCCTGATGTTCTCGGCCAACGGTCCGGTGTCCCAGTCGGCCACGTTGTCGGCGATGGCCAGGGCGAAGGACCGGGCGGTCCGGTGCTCATCGATCAGCTCGGGGATCATCGCCCTGATGCGCTCGGGGGAGTCGGTGGCGGCAGGGAACACGAACTTCTCCTCCCTTCCGTGATGGTACCTGTCCATGAAGTCCAAGAAGAACCGCGAGACCTCGGGCATGATATCGCGATGCTGATCGAGCGTGCCCTCCGCGGCCATGTCGGAAACGACATCCAGTACCTGTCGGAGGATGCCATGATCATAGGACAGGAGGGTGATCATGATGCGCATGGTTGATGATTGGTGTGCGAGGGACTTATGTTTATTCCTCGCCAGCAGGCCGCTCGGGCCGCCGGCGCCGCCTGGGGCGGAGCGACATCATGCCTGACGGTCCAGGGCCTCGGACATGCTCCCCGACCTGAACCCTACGAGGTCCAAAGCGACATACACGAAGCCGAGCGCGTTGAGCCCGGAGAGGATGACCTCTCGGTCCTCCACCGCCCTCGCCAGCAGCCTCGGCTCCACCTCGACCCGGGCGATCAGGCCATGGTGCCGCACCCGCGCCTGCCGGTAGCCGAGGTCCCGGAGCAGGCGCTCCGCCTCGTCAACCTGCCGGAGCTTTTCCGGAGTGATGGCCTCGTTGAACGGTATCCTGGTCGCCAGGCAGGGCGAGGAGGGCTTCAGCGCCGTTGGCAGGCCCAGCTCCCGGGAGGCCTCCCTGATGTCCTCCTTGTCCATCCCCGCCTCGGCCAGGGGTGACCGCACCCCCAGCTCCCGCAGCGCCCTGATGCCCGGGCGGTCGCCGCTGCGGTCGCCAGCGTGGGTGCCGTCGGCGACGATCTCGACGCCCACCGACGCCGCGGCCTTTCCTATTTCCTCGAAGATGATCCTCTTGCAGTGGTAGCACCGGTCCGGAGGATTGCTGACTATGCGCGGGTGAGCGAACGGATCGACCTTCACGATCATAGGCTCCACCCCCAGGTCGCGGGCGGCGCGCACGGCGTCCTCGACCTCGCCGGAGGGCATCAGGCCAGCATCGCAGATTATGGCCGAGACCCCTGCTCCCAGCTCATCCCGGGCGACCCTGAGCAGGAGGGTGCTGTCCACTCCCCCGGAGTAGGCCACCGCCACCCTGTCCATGCGGCCGATGACCTGGCGAAGCCTCCTGAGACGGTCCGGACCGTTCATGCGCGGTCATGGTCCCCGCCCCTTAATAATCGTTCACTCCGAGCCCTGGACCGTGGGAGGGCGGTCAGGCCGCTTGGGTCCAAGCAGCGGGCCTATGCCCGGTCCGCCAGACCATTAGTTGGGCGGGCAGGGGCCAATGAATAAATACGGCCGGATGCGACGTCCCCCTCTGAGGGACGCCATGGACCTGTTCGGCAAGATAAGGGAAGAGCACAAGGTCCTGCTTGGCCTGGTGGACGATCTGGTCGGAGCGGACTCAGCTCTCCACAGGCGCAGCATGGATGACCTGACCCTCCGCATCCTCGCCCACATGAACGCGGAAGAGCAGTCCATCTATCGGGCCTTCGAGGAGCTGGACGCCATACCGAGGTCCATGGCCCTGCGGCATGAGCAGGAGCATCATGTGGCCAAGATGCTGATGAACGAGCTGCAGGAGAGGGTCGTTGACGATGAGGTGTGGCAGGCCAAGCTGCAGGTGTTCCGCTTCCTGGTACAGCACCACGTCGATTCAGAGGAGAGCACGCTGTTCGATACCGCCAAGGACTACTTTACCGACGAGGAGATAAGGAGGATCACCTCGGAGTTCGAGAGGACCGAGGAGGAGCTGTTCAGGTCCTCGCGCATCGAGCCCATCTTGAAGGGCTAGGGGGCGAGCCCCCTCGATCACAGAACATCGACATTCACGCACCCGGCCTCCACGCTCACCGGGTACGAGCGGAGCGCGAGAGGCTTGTGCGCTCCTTTCCATGGCTCCTTTATCAGCTTCCCGGTCCTGATGTCAAATTCCGAGCCGTGCAAGGGACATCTCAGAACGTGGCCCGTGAGGACGCCGTCGGCGAGGTTGGCGCCCTCGTCCGGGCACAGCCCGTCCACGGCATAGAACCGGCCGCCGGCGTTGGTCAGGAGGACCGTGCGCCCCATGAGGCCGATATTGATCATGGTGCCCGGCGGGAGGTCCTTCTCCAGGCATGCCGTTACCTTGGTCATTATATCGGCCTTTTCAGAGCGACCACTATTTCTCATGATGCCTGGCCACTCCGTCATGGCGGTCGGCGCGGTCGGGGATTCGGACGCGCGGCCGGGCAGGCGTGACCGGGAGAAGGTGAACTCCCATCGTCCCCGGGGAGGCAGAACATATAAGCGGAACAGCCAATGCGGGATGGCAATGACCATCAGGGACGTGCTGGAACGCTACAGGAAGGGGGAGCTGGACGCGGACGAGGCGGAGCGGCAGCTGCGTCTGGATTATATCCGGAAGATAGGGGAGCACACGCTGTTCGATCCCCGCCGGTGCGAGCGCAAGGACGTCCCCGAGGTCATCTACGGGGAGAGCAAGACCCCTGCGGTCCTCGCGGAAATAGTGTCCCAGGCCATCCAGGACAAGGACCACCTGATCGTCTCCCGGGCGGGCGTGGGGCACCTGGAGGCGGTGCGCTCGGCCCTTGGGGACGACATCGTGCGTTACGAGAAGGCGGCGTCGATGATCATCGTCGACCGCCGCCCCCGGCCGGCGCCGAGAGGCCTCATAGGCATACTGGCCGCGGGCACCTCGGACGTCCGGGTGGCCGAGGAGGCCAGGGTCGTGGCCGAGGCCATGGGGGTGGAAGTAGTGGTGGCCTACGACGTCGGGATCGCCGGGCTGCACCGCTTCCTCGATCCCCTGGAGAAGATGCTCGCCCAGGGGGTCGACGCGCTGATCGTGGTCGCCGGGATGGAGGGGGCGCTGGCCTCGTTGGTCGCCTCGCTCGCGGACGTCCCGGTGATCGGGGTGCCCACCTCGGTGGGCTACG